>DBFOME010000065.1:0-28284 GCA_048430645.1 Collinsella sp.
TGACCCAATCCGCTGTCAAGAGCCACAATGGCCCCGCCGACCGCTTGCAATCGGTCGGCGGGGCCTGCCGTTGAACCCGTCCCGGTCCGCCCCCGGCATGTCGTCGACGCCTTCGGCTCAGTCTCATATCCGCGGATACCGCTCCGGCGGCCCGCAATCCTCTCCTTCGGCGGGGCTCCCCAAGTCTGACTACGCGCATGCGGCCGCTGCCGCGCGCCCAGCGAAAGCGGGGGTATCCCCGAAGGCTGCCCGGCTCGCCGGGACGGGGGCTATGTCTATTCGGTTGCCTCCCGGCACATCGCGCCGAGGGCCCACAGCCACCTCACGAGCTCGGCGGCGGTGGCGGCGTTCGCCTTCGCCTGGGGCATGCCCCTGGCGAGCATCTCCTCGCGGCGCCGGAGCAGGCGCTCGGAACCCTTCCTCCCGTGCATCCTTACCTCGAGCGGGACGCCGCTGCCCTTGGGCATCAGCTTCGGTTGGTGGCTCGCTTGGACGTAGCTCCAGGACCCCTCGACTGCCAACCTCCTGACGAGCGCGTTGCCGGCCCCGCTGATCCCGCCGAGGCGCACGGAGTCCGCGCTCGACCTCTGCTTCGGGGCGAGGCCGAAGTAGGACGTCACCTGCCTGCCGGAGCGGAACCTCGAGAAGTCGCCGACCTCGGACGCGAAGGCGGCGGCGAGCGCGAACCCGCACCCCTTGATCGACTGGAGCGCCTCGACCTCCGCCGAGAGGGGGCCCGCCGCGACGGCGGCCCTGTACTCGGCGAGGATGGCCTCCCTCGTCTCGTCGGCCGCCTCGACCTCGTTCCTCAGCGCCGCGAGCGCCCGGATGCCGCCGTCGTCGGCGGGGTGTATGCCGTCGAGCCACCTGAGGAAGCCGTACGTCCAGTACTTCCGGGGGTTGCCGGCCGGCGTCGTGCCGCCGTAGGCGTAGCCACGGCGGGCCAGGAACGCCAGGAGCCGCTGCTTCGCCGCCGCGAGCCTCGCAGTCGCGGCGTCGTGGGCGGCGGCGAGGTCCCTGAGCCCCTCGATCTCGGGGGACGGCACCCATACCGGGGTGACGTCGTGCGACAGTATCGCCTTGGCCATCCTGGCCGCGTCGTTGCGGTCGTTCTTGGAGGCCGAGTCGGCGGCCGACCTGGGGATCTTCGAGACCGCGGCGACGACGCACTCGACGCCGAGCCCGGCGAGCTCCCGCTGCGGGGCGAAGCCGAGGTAGCCGCTCTCGTAGGCGGCGAGCGACGGGCCGGGGAAGCCCGACATCCACTCCGCGACCTCGCCCCAGGGGTTGCCGCGGAACCTCCTCGTCACGGCCTCGCCCGTCTCCGCGTCGAGCGCGCAGACGGTGGTGGACCTGAGGTGTACGTCCATTCCGAAGGCGGTAGAATATCTAGGCACGGGAGCCTCCCAACCTCGTTGCGGCGCGGCTGCGCCTCTGGCACTTCAACAACATTGTCGCAGCCCCGACCCGCGGTCACGAGCGGGGGCTCCTGTCGTTTCCGTGCCCTCGGATTGGGTCATAGTGTCTGACATTGCCAAAACGTCGGCGTTGCCGTGATTGGCACTTGGGGACGTTCCTTTTGTGCCGGCACTTGGGGACACTCCTGGGAATCATTTCCTCGTTCGCCGATTTGTGTCTTGAAAAATGTATATAACGACTATAACGTAGTGTGAAACATATTGGAAACAATACCGAGGAGGCTGCGTTGAAGAAAAGCAATCTGGGCTATGTGCTGGTGCTGGTCGCCGCGCTTATGTGGGGCAGCATCGGAATCTTTGTAAACGGCATCTCGGCCATGGGCGTTTCGTCCCAGAGCATGGCGGCCTTTCGCTTGTTGGTCGGAGCGCTTATCTTGGCGCCGGTCCTGATGTTTATGGGCTGCCGTCCGGGTGAGGGGTCTACTGTGGCTCAGGGTCCGCTGGTCCTGTTCAAGGCGAGCCCTAAAGAGCTTGTTCCCTGCGCGCTTGTCGGTATCGTCGGTTTGGCCGCCGCCAACACCTGCTATTACGAGTGCATGGGCGAGGTGGGCATGTCCACGGCCTCGGTGCTGCTCTACACCTCGCCGGTGTTTGGCGTCATGCTCGGCCGCGTGCTTTATCGCGAGGACGTGACCCCCAACAAGCTCGTTGCCATTGTCTTTAACATCGTTGGCTGCGTGCTTGCAGTGACCAATGGCGACCTTTCCGGTTTTCATTTTTCGGTTTGGGGCGTCACGTCGGGCGTGATTGCAGGCCTTTGTGGCGCGTCGCTCGCGGTGTTTAGCCGAATAGCAACCAAGACGGTCCACCCGCTGGCTGTCACGTTTTGGGGTTTTGTTTTTGGCGGTGCGGTTATGGCAGCTATCGCGGCTCCGTGGCCGGATGTCGCCGCGGCAATGTCGCCACAGCTGCTGCTGCTGTTCCTTGGCTTTGGACTCATCCCCACGGCCGTGGCTTATATCTTATATATGCAGGGTCTATCCATGGGGCTCGAGACGTCGAAAGTTCCCGTCGTAATGTCATTCGAGACGGTCGTCACCGTACTGGTGGGCATTGGTGTCTATGCCGAGCCCGCCGGCGCGATCAAAGTCCTGGGCATCGTGCTGGTGCTCGCGTCCATCCTGATTATGAACACCGACTTCTCCAAGCTGCGCAACAGTGTGTTTGTCGGTCATGTCATTGAGAGCATGACCTTTAAGCCCAATGCGTGGTGGACCGAAAAATCGCAGGACATGGATCTGTTTAAGGAGCGCACCGGCATCGCGCTGGAGCCCACCGTGCAGGAAAGCCCCTGGTACTTCGTGCGATAGGGGATTGGCGCGGCGTCTGATCGGGCACCGCCTGGCCAGCGCCGGCCTTCCCTGCGCCAACGTTACGAGTACGTTAAACCCGTCAACGGTCGTTTTTCACCCGCGAACGGTCTTTATACTAATTAGCAATATCCGTAACGTATAAGACGTTATAATGACCATAACGAAAAGGAGGAGGCAAGATGAATCAGATCATTCTCGCATCTCATGGCGGCCTGGCCGCAGGCGCCAAAGACACGCTCGAGATGGTTCTCGGCGACGTGTCGAACGTCCACGTCGTGTCGCTTGCTCGTGACGACAAGGAGCCCATCACCAATAAGGTGGACGCCATGATCGCCACGTTCAACGCGGACGACACCGTCTATGTGCTGACCGATATGCTCGGCAGCTCGGTCAACAACAACATGGTCGAGCTTTCCAAGAACGGCACGAAGTTCACGGTTGTCAGCGGTTTCAACATTCCGCTGGCGCTCACGCTCGCTATGAGCCCCGTCCCCGTCAAGGGCGCCGAGCTCGCGGCCCTCATCAACGAGGCCCGCACCGGTCTGACCAACCCCAACGCACCGGTCGAGGCCGCCGCGGCTCCCGCCAAGAAGGCCAAGGCGTCCCGTCACAGCTCCGGTCCCGCCAAGATCGTCCTCGCACGTCTTGACTACCGTCTGCTGCACGGCCAGGTCGTCTTTACCTGGACCACCAAGGTTCAGGCCGAGCGCATCATCGTCGTTGACAACGCTGCCGCCAACGATGACATCAAGAAGGGCGCTCTTAAGCTGGCTAAGCCCCAGGGCGTGCGCCTGAACGTCTTCACCGTCGAGCGTGCCCTCGCCAAGATGGACAAGCTCAACACCCTCGGCGAGCGCGTCATGTTCGTCTTTGGCAACACTGCCGAGATGCTGCAGTTCTGCCAGGGCTACAAGCTCGACGCCATCAACCTGGGCGCCACCGCCAACCACGACGGTGCCGATCAGGTCGGCGGCAAGGACAGCTCCGTCTTCCTCGACGCCACCCAGAAGGCCGACGTCAACCAGCTGCTCGACATGGGCATCAAGCTCTATGTCCAGCAGACCCCTACGTATCAGAGCGTCGACATCGACGCCAAGCTGTAATCAACCAGGCTTTTGCCTGACTGAAAGGAGAAGGGTATGAATACGTTCATCAGTGCGGTGCTCGTCGGCCTCGTCGGCGTGTTCTGCATGTGGGACTCCCGCCTGCTCGGTCGTCTTAACTTCGAGCAGCCCCTCGTTGGCGCTACGCTCGTCGGTCTGCTGCTGGGCGATGTGCCCACCGGCCTTGCCGTCGGTGCCGCCGTCGAGCTCGTGTCCATGGGCCTGGTGCAGGTCGGCGCCGCCGTTCCGCCCGATATGGTCCTGGGCGGCATCGTGGCCGCTGCCTTTGCGTGCCTGACCGATGCTTCCGCCGAGACCGCCATGACGATCGCCATCCCGGTCGCCGTCCTGGGTCAGCTCCTCGGCATCGTGTTCCGTTCCATCATCGCCGCCCTCACCCATGTGGCAGATAGCGCGATCGATAACGGAAAGTTCAAGACCGCCTACCGTATGCACATCTGCGCCGGCTCCGGTCTGTACGCCGTCATGTACTTCCTGCCGATCTTCCTCGCCGTCTTTGTTGGCACCGACCTGGTCCAGGCCATCGTCAACATGGTTCCCGAGTGGCTGTCCACTGGTCTTAACGTTTCGACCAAGATCATGACCGCCTACGGCTTGGCCCTGCTGCTCACCATGATGATCAAGAAGGGTATGACTCCGTTCCTGTTCATCGGTTTCCTGCTCGCCGCTTACCTCAACCTGTCCGTCATCGCGGTCGCTCTGATCGGTGTGTGCCTGGCTGTCGTCTTCATGGGCTTCAAGTTCAACGGTTCCCATGCAGCCGCCGGTGTCGATTCCGACTACGATCCGCTCGAAGACGACGAAGACTAAGGAGGAACACACTATGGCAACCGCAACCAAGGACGTGTCCCTGAACAAGAAGGTCAGCCAGTTCTTCTGGCGCTCCTGGGCCATCCAGGCCTCTTGGAACTACGAGCGTCAGATGAACATGGGCTTCCTCTACGGCATGGTTCCCACGCTCGATCGCCTCTATCCGGATGAGTCCGACCCCAAGCAGCTCGCTGCTAAGAAAGAGGCTTACCACCGTCACATGGCGTTCTACAACTGCACCCCGCAGACGAGCGCTTTCATCCTGGGCCTCGCCGCCTCCATGGAGGAGGAGTACGCCAAGGATCCCGAGAACTTCGATCCCGATTCGATCAACGCGGTCAAGACCTCCCTCATGGGTCCGCTTTCCGGCATCGGTGACTCCTTCTTCCAGGGCACCATCCGCGTTATCGCCTTTGGCCTGGGCGTTCAGCTGGCTCAGCAGGGCTCCATCATGGGCCCGATCCTGGCCATGCTCATCTCCATCGTCCCCTCTGTGCTGATCACTTGGTTCGCAGCCAAGATGGGCTATCAGGGCGGCCACGAGTACCTGAGCAAGCTTCAGGGCGGCGACCTCATGGAGAAGCTCATGTATGTCTGCGGCATCGTGGGTCTTATGTCCGTGGGCGGCATGATCGCTACGCTGATCGGCGCCACCACCCCGCTGCAGTTCGCTGAGGGTACCGTCGTGATCCAGGACATCCTGGACGGTATGATGCCCCAGATGATCTCCCTTGGCCTCACTGGCCTTATGTACTGGCTCATCAAGAAGAACGTCAACACCGGTTGGCTTCTCGTGATCGCCATCGTGGGCGGCATCGCCCTCTCCGCGGCCGGCATCCTGGCCTAGTCGCGACCAAGCGCCTAATCGCTTTCCCCCGGGGGCCTGCCTGGCATCCCATACCCCAGGCAGGCTTCCATCCCTAAATGTGTCAAAGGGACAGTTCCTTTGTCACATCCTCAACGGGCCGGCGACTCGGTCCAAATCACGGTAACCCTGCGAGCGCCCGGCAATGTGGCGCCGCAAAAATCGAAAGGAATGTGTCAGATGTACGAGATCGACCTTAACCTCCCTAAGCAGATCGTCGCTGACGTCCTGTCCAACCACGAGATCCACAGCGTCGCCTTCGTCGGCTGCGGCGCTTCCATGTCCGACCTTTACCCCGCCAAGTACTTCCTGGCCAACAACACGGACAAGCTGAACGTTCAGATCTTCACCGCTAACGAGTTCAACTACGACACGCCTTCCTGGGTCAACGAGCACACCTTCGTGATCACCTGCTCCCTCGGTGGCTCCACGCCCGAGACCGTCGAGGCCAACAAGACCGCCAAGAAGCACAACTGCCCGGTCGTCTCCCTCACCAACAAGGCTGGCTCCGCTCTGACCGTCGACGCTGACTACGTCATCGTTCACGGCTTCCACGCCAACTTCGCTGCCAAGTGCGAGAAGCCCGGCTACGCCATCGCTCTTGCTGTCGAGATCCTTCAGCAGACCGAGGGCTATGACCACTACGAGGACATGATCACCGGCCTCACCAACGTCTTCGAGCTCTGCGAGAACGCCGCTCAGCACTGCAAGAAGCTCGCCAAGAAGTTCGCCGAGGACTTCAAGGACGACAAGATGATCTACTTCATGGCTTCCGGCGCCTCCGAGAAGATGGCTTACTCTCACGCCGCCTTCCTGTTCACCGAGATGCAGTGGATCGACGCCGCCGCCTACAACACCGGCGAGTACTTCCACGGCCCGTTCGAGGTTTCCACCGAGGGTAAGCCCTACGTCTTCTTCATGTCCGATGGCGCTACCCGTCCGATGGACGCCCGCGCCCTCACCTTCCTTGAGCGCATGGGCGCCAAGGTCGCTCTGATCGACTCCAAGGACTACGGCCTGGCTGACGCCGTGCCCGCGAGCGTCGTCACCTACTTCAACCCGCTGCTGCACCTCGCCGTTATGCGCGAGTACGGCAACCAGATCGCCGAGGCCCGTCAGCACCCGCTGACCATGCGTCGCTACATGTGGAAGCTTTCCTACTAATCACAAGTAAGTAGACCTTACGGGTTGATTGAGAGGGGATGGGGTTTGCGCCCCGTCCCCTTTTTTGCTCTGGGGAGGGCGTGTCTGTTGCGTCGCAAATCCCAGATAAAACCTACCAAAATAAACCTGTCCCTTTTTGGCAGGTGGGAGGAGATGCGTATGATCAAGGCAGTGCTGTTTGACATGGACGGCGTGCTGGTCGATACCGAGTGGTTCTACAACCGTCGTCGCGTGGCGTTTATGGAAGAGAAGGGGTTCCATTTTGACGAGATTCCCGATCTTTCGGGGTCTAACGAGCCTGCCATTTGGAAGTCGCTGGTGCCCGACGATGTTGAGCTGCGCGAGCGTCTGCGCGTGGAGTACAAGCAGGTCTATAGCCCGGATCACCCCGTTCCGTATGCCGAGCTGCTCAACGAGCAGACGGAGCCGGTGATGCGCGAGCTGCACGAGCACGGCGTGAAGTGTGCCATTGCGAGCTCGTCCTATCGTGAGTTGATTGACGAGCTGGTGGAGATCGCTGGCATTGCCGATGTGCTGGATTACACCATCAGCGGCCACGAGTGCAGTGCGTTTAAGCCCGACCCCGAGATCTACCTGCGCGCCATGGAAGCGCTGGGGGTGGAGCCTGCCGAGTGCCTGGTTATCGAGGATTCGCCTTTAGGCATCGAGGCCGGCAAGCGCTCCGGCGCTCGAGTCCTGGCGCTGCGTCCGCACGAGGGCGTCAACCTGGACCAGTCCGCCGCCGACGTCGTCATCGACAACCTGTCCGACATTTTGGCCGCTCTGTAACGTCAATCCACCGCGAGAAGCACGAGTTCAAACGTTTTTGCGGTGGACTGGCTCAATTTGGTTTCGATTTTGATCCGTTTGGCTTCGATTCGGACTAAGTGAGTAGACTTTTTGGCGCAGGCCGAGCACAATGCATATCTTCCTTTGTAAAACCGCAGGTCACAGAGGTGTCTGTTTTGGGTGTGCTTGGCAGATCGTAAAAAGTCTACTCACTTGTAATTTGGGCCTTTGGTCGTGGGGGTTGCTGGTCCCGTTTTGGTTGTCGAGGGAGGGTGAATTGAAGCGCCCCCGCACGCTCCATGCTACAATCGCGGGCATGCCCCACAACCACATCTGCCTTCGAAGGGAGCCTACGTGGCGAACGCCATCGATCAGCTCACGGACCGAGTGCTCGTGCTCGGCCGTCTCACCATCGTCCGCCGCGCTATTACCGCCGTGGCGGTCACCATTTCCGCCGTTCTCCAGACATTTCTGATCCAGGCGTTCATTCAGCCCGCCGACCTGCTTCCGAGCGGTCTTACCGGCGTCGCGGTCCTGCTCGATCGCGTTACCTCGCTCGGCGGTGTTCACATCGATATCTCGCTCGGTATGCTCGCGCTCAACATCCCCGTGGCGCTCCTATGCTGGAGCGGCATTAGCAAGCGCTTCGTCATCTTCTCGATGATGCAGGTCGTGCTCTCGTCGCTGTTCCTCAACGTCTTTCACTTCGCGCCGTTTTTAGGCGACAAGATCATGCTCATCATTTTTGGCGGCGTGGTCTCGGGTCTGGGCGCTGCCATCGCGCTTAAGTCCGGCGCATCCACTGGCGGTACCGACTTTATCGCGCTGTGGGTTTCCAACCACACGGGCAAGACCATCTGGGGCGTCATCTTTGGTTTCAACTGCTTTATCCTGGCGATCTTTGGCTTTATGTTTGGCTGGGACAAGGCGGCGTACTCCATCGTGTTCCAGTTTATTTCGACCAAGACCATCGACAGCTTCTATCGTCGCTACGACCGCGTGACGCTGCAGATCACGACGCGCAAGGCGGACGAGGTCATGACCGCCTATGTTGACCATTTTCAGCATGGCATTAGCTGCGCCGAGGTCATTGGCGGATACAGCCGCGAGAAGATGTATCTGCTGCACGCCGTTGTTTCGACCTACGAGAGTCAGGACATTATCAAGCTGGTGTGCGACATTGATCCCGGCGCTGTGATCAATGTGTTCCACACGCTCAACTTTGTGGGCGGCTGGTGGGGCGGTCATGTCGACGAGCCCATGCCCACGGCCGTTCCCGATCCCGACAAGCCCGCACGCATGGCCAGCAGACAGGCGCGCCTCAGCGAGCAGGACAGCCTGCAGCAGGACGACGGCAAGTAGGGTTTTGGCATTTTGCCGGCCTGGCGCAATCCTGTTCGCTTGAGCCTCCCGAAAGCCTCGCTGCTTTCGGGAGGCTCTCGTTTGCCCAGATAAAACCTACCAAAATGAAGCTGTCGCTTTTTGGTAGGGAGGGTGTATCGTTTTATCAATATGAGGTAACATGAAACTAGACGTTATATACGTATTAGTTATTTCAATATTTCGATAAGAGTGATTAGATATGCCTACGCCCAAAAATGCACCGCTTTACCAGCAGATTTACGACGAAATCAAGGATGCGATCGAGAAAGGTGTTTATGCACCCAAGGAGCGTATTCCGTCCGAGCTTGAGCTAGCCGAGCAGTACGAGGTGAGCCGCATCACGGTGCGCCGCGCCGTCGAGGAGCTGTGCTCCGATGGCTACCTGGTTAAGCAGCAGGGCCGCGGCACCTTTGTTTCCACGCCGCACATCAATCGCCAGTTCCACGCCTCGACGCTGCAGACGTTTACCGCGCTGTGTGCCAACAACGGCATGAAGGCCGGTGCACATGTGGTCGATCGCCAGATTGTGCCGGCGCGTCAAAACGAGATGGAGTTCTTTGGCCTGCAGAAGGATGCGCTGCTGCTGCATATCAAGCGCGTGCGTACGGCCGACGGCGAGCCAATCTTTGAGGAGAACATCTTTGTGCCGTTTGACGCCTACCGTGAGCTTTTGACGGCCGATCTTGAGGACAAGTCGATTTTTGCCGAGGTCGAGCGTGTTGGCGGAACGCCGATTGTCTCGGTTGGCTACCGTACGGTCGAGGCCGTTCGAGCTAACGCCGAGCAGGCGGCCGAGCTGGGCATTGCTCCGCACGATCCGCTGCTCAACCTGCGTGCCGGCTTTACCGGTCCCGATGACGAGCCGGTTTTGATGGGTAAGCAGTACTACGTGGGATCGCGCTACGTTATGGTCATGTAAGTTACGCGGTTTTACCAAACCGCGTAACGGCTCGACGCTGCGCCTTTGGTTCCGCCGTTCTAACGAACGGCGGACCGGTCGACGCTGCAAACGCCCCTAAGCGGCAATCTGCCTTTCAACTTCGGCGGCATGACCAGAAGGTCAATGCCGCCTTGTTTCAAGGCACCTTGCTCGCTCTGGCGGGCTTTCGCTGACATTGCCAGAACATCGACGTTGCCGGGCCGGCACTTGGGGACGTTCCTTTTCTGTCGGCACCTGGGGACACTCCTTAGTCATTGGGGACGCTCTTAAACGACTAGTCTGGGCGGCGGCCGTGTGCTGCTGTCCGCGTGGCGGCGTATAATCGGCGGCAGATGACTTGGACGTTAGGAAACCATGACCGATAGCATGCAGCAGATGGCGCTCGACACGCTCGGCGCCTATTTTGGCTACACCTCGTTTCGCCCGGGACAGGACCGCATGGTCGATGCGATCCTTGCCGGTCGCGATGCGCTGGGTGTTATGCCCACGGGTGCCGGCAAGTCCATTTGCTACCAGGTGCCCGCGCTCATGCTGCCCGGCATCACCTTTGTGGTGAGTCCGCTGCTGTCGCTTATGGAGGACCAGACCCGTGCGTTGCTCGCGGCGGGTGCGCGACCCAGCTATCTCAACTCCAGCCTTACTCCGGCCCAGCAAAACACCGTGCTCAAGCGGGCGCGCGAGGGCCGCTACCAGCTTATGTACGTGGCGCCCGAGCGCTTGCTCGAGCCGCGTTTTTTGGCCTTTGCGCAGGAGGCTGCGGGTTCCGCCGGCATTGGCGTGCCGCTCGTGGCCATTGACGAGGCCCACTGCGTAAGCCAATGGGGTCAGGATTTCCGCCCCGCCTATCTGCAGATTCGTGAGTTCATCGATTCCCTGCCGCAGCGCCCCATCGTGGCGGCGTTTACCGCCACGGCGACCGAACGCGTGCGTGCGGATATTCAGCAGATGCTCGGCCTGCAAAACCCTGCGACGGTGGTGACGGGCTTCGATCGCAAGAATCTCTACTTTGGTTGCGAGGAGATGGGCGACAAGGCCAAGACTGCCTGGGTGCGCGACTATGTGATCGCGCATTCGAGCGAGAGCGGTATCGTGTATTGCTCGACCCGCAAGACGGTCGATGCGCTGGCGGGCGAGCTTGCCGAGGCGCTGGGCCCCAGCGGCATTCGCGTTGGCCGCTACCATGCCGGCATGGGCAACGACGCCCGTCGCCAAAGCCAGCGCGCCTTTATCGACGACGATATCCAGGTGATGGCTGCCACCAACGCCTTTGGCATGGGCATCGACAAGCCCAACGTGCGCTACGTGATCCACAACAACGTGCCCGAGAGCATCGAAGCCTACTACCAGGAGGCGGGCCGCGCCGGCCGCGATGGCGACCCGGCCAGCTGCTACTTGCTGTGGAACGGCAACGATTTTCGCATGCGCCGCTTTCTGATCGACCGCGGCGATGCTGCCGATGAGGCGCTCGACGACGAGCAGCGCGCGTGGGCGCTCCAGAATCGATATCGTCTGCTCAGCCAGATGGAGGGCTACTGCAATACCACCGGCTGCCTGCGCGAATACATGCTGCGCTACTTTGGCGACGAGGCCGCGGCCGAGCATGCCGCGGCCAGTACGGGCGGCACCGCCACGGACGACGTCGAGAGCTGCGGCAACTGCAGCAACTGCCTCACGCAGTTCGAGGTCGAGGACGTCACCGATATGGCCCGCGCCGCCGTGCGCTACGTGGCCACGCGTCCCATGCGCTTTGGCAAGTCGCTCATCGCCGATGTGCTCCACGGCGGCAACACCGAGCGCATTCGCCAGATGCATCTGGACGAGGACCGCGGCTACGGTGAGCTGTCGAGCGAATCGGTCGGGCGCATCAAGGACATCATCGGCCAGCTGTGCGGCCGCGGTTATCTGGCCACCTCGCAGGGGCAGTACCCGGTCGTGGGGCTGGGTCCGCGTGCCGTCGAGGTCGAGGATGAGGCGTTCGCCTTTACCGTTAAGCGTCGTGCGTCCAAGCGCAAGGCCTCGGCCCGCGCCCGCCGCGCCGTCGATCTGCTGCGCGAGGAGGCCGAGCTGGATCAGCGCCCGCGTGTTGGCGACGATGCCGAGCTGTTCGAGCGCCTGCGTGCCCTCCGCAAGGAGATCTCGACGGAGCTGGAGATGGCGCCGTACATGGTCTTTTCCGACAAGGCCCTGCGCGGCCTGTGCCGCCTACGCCCACAGACGCGCGACGAGCTTATCCAGGTCAACGGCATCGGCGAGAAAAAGGCCGACGCCTTTGGCGAGCAGTTTATGGCGGCGATTGAAGAGTTTGAGTCCGAGCATGCACGGAATGGAGCATAACGATGGCATCCGATGATAAAACCGAGCGCACTGAGGTGTCCGCTGTGCCGCTGTACCAGCAGGTTATGGACGACCTAAAGGGCGAGATCGCGCGTGGCGTGTACGCATCCGGCTCGCGCATTCCTTCCGAGATGGAGCTCGCGAAGTACTACGGCGTGGGACGCATCACCGTGCGCCGCGCCATCGAGGAGCTGTCGCGCGCGGGGTATCTCAACCGCCAGCAGGGGAGGGGCACGTTCGTGTGCGCGCCCAAGCTCAAGCGCAAGATTGTCCAGAAGGGTGATGTTCAGAGCTTTTCCGAGGGTTGCGCTGCCAACGACATGGTGCCGGGTGCGCGCCTGGTATCGCGCACGGTGGTTGCGGCGACGCGCGAGGACGCGGCGTTCTTTGGCGTAGAGCCCGGCTGCGAGCTTATCGTGGTCGAGCGCGTGCGCACGGCCGACGGCATCCCCGTCATGCTCGAGAACAACGCCTTTGTGCTGGCTGACCATCCCTATCTGCAGACACTTGCCGATAAGGACCTCACCGATAACTCGATCTTTGCGCTCGTTGCCGAGCATTCGGGCCGCGCGCCGCTCAAGTCCGACCCTTGCACCGTGGAGATTGCGCTTGCCGATGCTCAGGCGGCCCCGCTGTTGGAGGTGCCGGTCGGCGAGCCGCTCTTCTATATGGAGGCGTACTTTACCGATGCGGACGAGCGGCCCTTGCTGCTCGGACGCCAAAAGATCGTGGGCTCGCGCTACGTGTTCGACATCTAACGTCCATAGATAGAACAACATAGAATAAGTTTGGTGAAATGACTTCACGAGCGTCGTCGTGCGTGCTATAAATAGGATAACATAGAACGACCGCAGGTACGAGCTGTCGTCGTTCAAAACCGCCACACAAGGAGGAGCATCACCGTGAACGCACGCGATCTGGTTCAGGAAATTATCGAGCGCAAGGGCAAGATTGAGAACGTCTTTTGGATCGCCTGCGGCGGTTCGATGATCGACCTGATGCCGGCCAACGAGCTGCTCAAGCGCGAGGCCACCACGTTTGCCTCGACGGTCTACACGGCGCGCGAGTTTTGCCTGATGGCTCCCAAGAGTCTTGGCGAGAAATCACTCGTCATCGCCTGCAGCCACAGCGGCAATACGCAGGAGGTCGTCGACGGTTGCGAGATGGCGCTGGCAGCCGGCGCCGAGGTCGTGGCCATGACCGACTGCGAGGGCTCCAAGATTGATAACGGCAAGTGGACCACCTGGGTCTATCCGTGGGGCGAAGGCGTGCCGCAGGCCGAGGTTCCGCAAGGCATCGGCGTCCTGATGGCTGCCGAGCTGCTCGACCAGCAGGAGGGTTACGAGGCACTCGCCGACATGTACGCCGGCCTTAAGCAGATGGATGCGCTGTTGCCCGCTGCCCGTGAGAAGGTCAACGCCGAGCTGGGCGATCGCTTTGCCGAGCTCTGCCAGCAGCATAAGTTCTTCTATATCCTGGGTTCCGGCCCCAACTTTAGCCAGACCTACGCCATGGCGATTTGCTCGCTTATGGAGATGCAGTGGCAGCACTGCTGCTACATCCACTCCGGCGAGTATTTCCACGGTCCCTTCGAGGCTACCGAGCCCGGCGTGTTCTACTTTGTGCAGCTCGGATCGGGCGAGTGCCGCCCCATGGAGGAGCGCGCGCTGGCGTTCCTCAACACGCACACCGATACGGTTATGGTGCTCGATGCACTCGAGTACGGCGTGGGCGAGGTGCCCGCCAGCGTGCGTTCGTACCTGGAGCCGATATTCTTCTACAACATGAGCTGCGAGCTGCGCGCCGCCCGCGGAAAGGTGTTCGACCACAGCCCTGAGATTCGTCGCTACATGGGCATCGAGCAGTACTAGGTAACGGGAAAAGCATTCACCTTCGATTCGCAAGCGAACAGCGTGCGTAAAAAGCGGGCCGCGCCGGTGGGTTTCCGGCGCGGCCCGCTTAGTATCGCGCATAGATTCGCAAGGTTGCGGCAGCCAGCGGCTTACTTGGCGTCGTAGGCCTCGGTATCCCACCAGTCGAGCTGGGCGATGTTGTCGCGGATGTGCTGGCAGCTCTTGTGGAAGCCCTCGAGCTCGTGCTCGGAAAGGTCGAGTGTGTAGACCTCCTCGACGCCCTCGGCACCGATCACGCACGGCAGGGAGGTAAAGATACCCTCCTCGCCATACTGGCCGGTCATAAGCGTAGAGGCCGAAAGCACGGCGTGCTCGTTGTGCAGCACGGCGGCGCAGACGCGCGCGGCGGAGTTGGCAACGGCGTACTCGGTGCACTGCTTGCCCTGGTAGGTCACATAGCCGCCCTTGCGTGCAAGCTCCTCGACCTCCATGTGGTCGAAGGCGTACTTGTCGGGGTTCTCGGCCTGAAGCTCGTTGAGGTTTTTGCCAGCGATGGTTGCGGCCTTAAAGGCAGCAAGCTGGCTAAAGCCGTGCTCGCCGATCATGTAGGCGTCGATGGACTTGGGGCTCACGCCGACCTTCTTGGAGATCTCGGTGCGCAAGCGGGCGGAGTCCAGACCGCAGCCCGAGCCGATGATCTTCTTGGGATCGTAGCCGGTCAGGTGCCACAGCTCGGTGCACACGACGTCGCAGGGGTTGGAGATGCTCACGAAGATGCCGTCAAAGCCGGCGTCGACGATGCGCTTGGCAAAGGAGCGGGCGGCGTCGGTGGTAAAGAACAGCTCGCCGTCGCGGTTGCCGGCGGCCAGCGCGACCTTGCCGGCAGCGTTGACGATGACGTCGCAGCAGGCAAGCTCCTCGTAGTGGTCGTAGCAGTTGACGATCTTGGTGTTGTACGGGACAAACGAAAGGGAGTCGCGCAGGTCCTGGACCTCGGACGTCACTTTGGCCTCGTTGATATCGCACAGGTACAGCTCATCGGCAATGCCCTGCATGAGCAGGCTGTTGGCGACATGTGCTCCTACGTGGCCCTGGCCGACCACACCGATCTTACGCGTCTGGTACATATACGTATCCTTTCGGCCGAGTTTTTCGCGTCGAACCATTGTAGCGTCCTGCTGCCACTTTGCTAGGCTAAAGCGCCGTAGATTTTTGGACATGCCTTAATCTCTACTTTTGGAGTGATTTGGGCCGCTGACGGCATCGCTGGGCGATGTGCTCGCGCGGATGGGGCCGGTCGTTGTACCATAGCTGCAACTGACTCGTAAGGAGCATCCATGCCCATTCGCATCCCCGACGCCCTCCCTGCCGCCGCGCAGCTCGAGAGCGAGAACATCTTTGTCATGACCGAGTACCGCGCGCTGCACCAGGACATCCGTCCACTGCGCGTGCTCATTCTCAACCTCATGCCCACCAAGATTGCCACCGAGACGCAGATCATGCGCAAGCTCTCCAACACGCCGCTGCAGGTGGAGGTGGACCTGCTGCGCACCAAGACGCACGAGGCCACGCACGTGAGCGCCGGCCACTTGGAGACGTTCTACCGCACGTTCGACGACATCCGCGACATCCACTACGACGGCCTGATCATCACGGGCGCGCCGGTGGAGCAGATGCCGTTCGAAGAGGTCGACTACTGGCCCGAGCTCTGCCAGATCATGGATTGGTCCACCACGCACGTGCACTCTACGCTGCACATTTGTTGGGGCGCGCAGGCTGGCCTGTACCATCATTACGGTATCCAGAAGTACGACCTGCCGGCAAAGGCGAGCGGTGTGTTCGAGCATTATCTGGTGAAGCCGCAAAGCCCGCTGGTCCGCGGCTTCGACGACCGTTTCTATGCCGTGCATTCGCGCAACACCGATGTGCGCCGCGAGGACGTGGAGGCCGAGCCGCAGCTTGAGGTCGTGGCCGTGTCCGACGAGGTGGGCTTGTACATCGTCAAGTCGACCGACAGCCGCCGCTTCTTTGTCTTTGGCCATCCCGAGTACGATACCGACACGTTGCGCTTGGAGTACGAGCGCGACGTGAAGCGCGGGCTCAACCCCCAGGTGCCGGCGCATTACTTCCCAGGTGACGACCCCTCCGCCGAGCCGCGCAACGTCTGGCGCAGCCAGGCTCAGCTGCTCTACACCAACTGGCTCAACTACTACGTCTACCAGACCACGCCCTACGACCTGGCCCGCGCCGGCGAGGAGCACTAGGCCGCCGGGAGGTGCACCAGCCGTTAGGCGCTGATGATGTGGGGTAGCGGCAGGTCGTGGGCGTCGGTGGGAACGTGGTCGACACGCTGCTCGTCAAAGGCGATGCCGATAATTTGGCATGCGGGCGAGAGCATAGGCAGGTAGCGATCGTAACAACCGCCGCCGTAGCCCAGGCGCGCGCCGGTTTGGTCGAAGGCCACGAGCGGTACGACGATCATGTCGAGAGCTTTGGCAGGCACGATGGGGAAGCGGTCGCTGTCGATGTCCGTGGCCGCGAAGGCCCGCGTGGGGTGGGCGATAAACGGAGCCGCGGACGCATCGTCGGCGGCAACTGCCCGCATGCACATGCGCTGGCCACAAGCTGCGGCATCAATTGCCGAGAGCATGCACGGATAGGCTACGCGCCGGCCGCGCACGGCGGCCGCAGCGGCAAACGCGGCAGGGTCTGCCTCGGAACCCATCGCGGCGTAGACGGCAACGGTGCGCGGCGCCGCGGCATCCGAGCGGCCCAGCAGCTCAACCAGCCGCGCACAGATATCAGCAGACTTCGCCGCCTGCAAGTCCAAATCAAGAGCATCGCGCCGAGCAATCACCGCCCGCCGCAACTCAGCCTTGTCCATCCCGGCCCTCTCTCCCAAACCTACCAAAAAGGGACAGGTTTATTTTGGCAGGCTTTATCTGGGCAAACGCGATAAAGACGGCAAAACCACCACGAAGGTGCTGTTGAACTGCGCCCCGAAACTTGGACTGAATAAATAGCGACTACTGGAGTGGGAAGGATAAACTGGACTTTCTTTTAAGGATCCTCAAGCGTATTGCCGCTCGTATTCCACTGGAGACATGTAGCCCAGGGTGGAATGCATGCGCACCCTATTGTAATAGAGCTCTATGTACTTGAAGATGTCCTGCTTGGCCTCGTCCCTCGTCCCATAGCTCCTCTCTTTCACCAATTCCCTTTTCAGCGTCTTGAAGAACGACTCGGCCACCGCGTTGTCCAGCGGCGTGCCGGGCCTTGATACCGACTGGACTATGCCATGCGAGTCCAGACACCGCCGGAAGGAACGGGAGGTGTACTGCGCGCCCCGATCGTCATGGAAGACGAGGCTGCCGTCATCTGGCGGACCCTCCCTGCCGACCGCCTGCTCCATCGCGTCGATCGCGACCTTCTCGGTGATGCGCTCGGACATTGACCAGCCCACGACCTTGCGGGAGAAGGCGTCTATCACGGCTGCGAGATAGAGCCACCCTTCTCTTGTGGGTATGTAGGTGATGTCGCCCACCCAAAGCCTGTTGCGCTCGCCCACGGTGAAAGCGCGCTCTACCAGGTTCAACCGAGGGTCTCCCGGCTCGACCTTCTTCTGGATGCGGTGTTTTCGGGTCGCGCCCTTTCCGGCAAGTCCGAGCTTCTGCATGATGCGGAGCACGCGCTTCTCGCTCACGACGATGCCGCTTTTTCGCAGTTCGCGGTTGATGCGCCGGTAGCCGTAACGGCCCTTGTGCCGCTCGAAGGCCTCGACGACGAAACCTTCGATCGCCTCCCGCTCTATCTGGGCGTCGGACTTCTTCCGGCCGAGATACTCGTAGAAACCGGATTTCGAGACTTTCATCAGCCCGCATGCCTTCTTGATGGGGCCGATCTCGCCCCTATGCTCTTTGAGGAACTCGAACCTCACGCATGGTCTTGACTCAAGAAGGCCCGGAAATTTTTTAGTATCTCGTTCTCGCGCTCGAGCTCCTCGACCTTCTTCTTGAGCTTCACGATCTCGTAGTCCTTGTTGATCTTCGGGGAGCCGTTTCCGGGGAACGCGCCGTCTCCCATCTCCTCGTATTCGCGGGCCCATCTTCTCAGCGTCGAATCCTTTATGCCGAGTTCCTCCGATAGGCCTTTGACCGTCATTTCCCCGGACAGGACCACCTTTGCCGCCGAGACCTTGAACTGCCTGTCGTATCGCTTTCTTCTTTGGGTCATCTTGAACACCTTTCGCTCTTAACTAGGTGTCCAATTCATCATACCCACTCCATACGCCGCAAGGGCCCGGTTCCGGAACTCCTCCGGCGTCAGGCCCTTCAATTTTACCTGCCTGCGCCGCGTGTTCCAATGGGCTATGTACTCCTCCAGGTCGCGCTTGAAGTCCTCGAAGCTGCCCCACTCCCTGCCGCGGTAGAACTCGTCCTTCACGTGGCCGAAGAGCTGCTCGGTGGCGGCGTTGTCGATGCAGTTCCCCTTGCGCGACATGCTCTGGGTGATGCCCGCCCCCTCCAGCCTGGAGGTGTAGGACTCGTGCTGGTACTGCCAGCCCATGTCCGAGTGCATGGTCGGCGCCGCCCCGCCGGGCAGGGCCTCGAGGAGCCGGTCGAGCATCCTGTGCTGCTGGGCGAGGTCCGGCGAGGTCGATATGTCGCTCGCCACGATCTCCTTCGTGCAGAAGTCGAGCACCGGGGCCCAGTAGGCCTTGGCGCCGGCGACCTTGAACTCGGTGACGTCGGTGCCGAGCTTCTGCCACGGCCCCTCGGCGCCGAAGTCCCTCGCGATGACGTTCTCGAACGTGCTCCCCACGAGCCCCCTGTAGGAGCTGTACCGGCGGCGGGAGCCCCGGCGGCGTATCCCGCACCGGATGCCCATCTCGCGCATCATCTTGAGCACGGTCTTGTCGGCCACGACCGCGCCCAGCTCGGCACGCAGGCACATGGCTATCTGCCGGTGCCCGCAGCCGTTGGCGGTGCGCGAGAATATCTCGGCCGCGGCGTCGCGCAGTTCGGGCCTGGTCGGCCTCCGCGGGTGCGCCAGCGCGTAGTAGTAGGTCGACCTCCTGAGCCCCGAGCACTCCAGCAGGTGGCGCAGGGAGTGCCCCTCCGCCCTCAGCGCCCTCACCGCCTCGGCCGCCGCCCTGGTCAGAGCCCGTCCCGCTCGACCAGGGCGCGCAATTTTTTTAGGTAGGCGACCTCGGCCTCGAGCCTGCGGCAGCGCTCCTCGAGCTCCTGCTCGCGGGTGCGGGCCCGGGGCTTCGACCTCGACCCCCTCGGCCTGCCCTTCGGTCCGGGCCGCAGCGCCTCGGCGCCGCCCTCGCGGTAGAGCCTGCACCAGCGCTCCAGCGGGGACTTCGACCTGATCCCGAACTCGGCCATGGCGTCGGTCTTCGCCATCCCGCCGTCGACCACGGCCGACGCCGCGGCGACCCTCTGCTCGAATGTGTACCTGGATTGTTTCCCGCCCATGGACAGCAGCGCCTCGCTTCCGAACGCCCGGTATACCCACTGCCATTCTCTCACGGTCTCGCGGGGGACGGACAGGGCCTCGGCCGCCGGCTTGCAGCCGACGCCGGCGTCGAAGAGCTCGACGGCCCGCCTCCTGGACTCCAGGTCGTGCTTCACCCTGAGGTCTATACTCATGGAAAACCTCCCATTTCCCGATGTCCAAGAAATGGGAGGCAGTTCACTGTCTCCTTTGTGGTGGTTTTGATTGCCGTGCCTTAGCCCAGCAGGTCGACTACGTTGAAGCCGGCGTTGCTCTTGGCGATGACGTCGCGTCCGCCAAAGACGCAGGTGGGCGACTCGGCTGCGATGCGCGTCACGTCGGCGCCGAGCGAGCGAAGCTCACCGGGCGTGGCGGCGAGCATCTGGGCGCGGCGCTCCTCGCGTGCGTGCGGATCGAGCCCGGCCAGGTAGGTCGTGTTGCGGCGCTTGGTGAGCGCGTACGGCTTCACCGGCGCGTCCATGCCGCTCACGCAGCTCACGATAAAGCCCTCAAAGGCGGCCTCGTCGGGCTCAAAGCTGCCGAGCCATTCGCCTGCGCGCGCCACGCGCTCAATCGAGGGGTCGATTGCCGGGTCGCGGTAGGTGTAGAACGCCGTCTGACGCTCACCGGCCGCGCGGAATCCGCAGCCGTACGCACCGCCCTTAACGCGGATCTCGTTCCACAGATAGTCGTAGGAGAGCGCGTTGGCGGCAACCGCCCAGGCGCCCGTCACGTCAATGCCCAGGCGACGCGGGTCGCACGCGCTTGCCGCAAAGCAGATGTCGCTGGGGATGACAAAGGCCTCGTGGCGGTCGCACGGCGACGGCACCACGAGCGCGTTGCGGCCGGCATCGGCGCCGCCGCCAGCGCCCAGTCCCAGGTCGCCCGCGGCGGCCCAGTATGCGTTAAAGTCCTCATCGCTGCCGGTAAAGCTTGCCAGGCAGCCGTCGGCCACAAAGATGCGCTCCGCCAGCTCGGCAAGCTTGGCACGCAGGTCGTCCAGTCGCTCGTCAAAGTGCTCGAGCAGATCGCGCAGGAACAGGTAGAAATCCACGCCCGAAAGCTGTTCGCGCACCACGGCCGAAGGCGAGCTGTAGCTCATCGCGCGGCCGAGCGCCGCCGAGTGGCCGTTGTTGATAAAGCCCTGCTCAAGCCCAATGCGAATCTGCGTGAGCACATCGCGCACGCGGTCGGCGTCGGCATCGAGCAAAAGCGTGCTCGACCACACCTCGCGCGGCAGGCTCGCCAGCGCATCGATCTTTTCGGACAGGGCGCCGGCGCTCACCAGCAGGTAGGGGCGCACGCCGTCCACGTCGGGCTGCGTCATGACCTCGGTCGTAAAGCCCAAAAAGCCCAGCTTGCCGGCGAGCAAGTTGTCGAGTTCCTCGGCCGAGTGCTCGCTCGTGGGCAGCTGTTTGAGCAGGCGGCAGAGCAGCGTCACATAGGGCAGGTCTTCAAACGCGACGCAGCTCAGGTCGAAATACTGCATGGCGTAGGCCAGGCGGTTGGTGGGGATGCCGTGGCGCAGGCAGGGGATGGGCGTGGTCGTGTCTACGACCAGCGGCGGCTCGGGGCGCGCCTCGCCAATGTCGGACACGCGCAGGCGCGGCAGCGTGGCCTTGGCCTCGGGCGTGTCTTCGGCCTCCTGCGCGGCACGCAGCGCGGCCGTGCGCTCGACCACGTCGGCCAGCTCGGCATCGGTCATGGCATCGCGCTTGGCTGCCAGCTCGGCGGCCTCGGCACCCTCCGAACCCTCGGTGGCGTCCACCGGCACCAGCTCGACCAGTGCCATGTGATCGTTCTGCAGCACCAGCTCGCGCAGCAGATCCTCAAAATAGCTGCCGTCCAGCTCGCTACGCAGCTCCTCGTACACTGGGCCGTACTTGAGCGCCAGCGTCGCGGCGTCGTCATCGTAGAGCCACGTGCTCAGCGCGTCGCACGCAATGGCCACGCCGTCGGCGATACCGTAGTCGCGCTGGCGCAGGTCGTATTCGTTGCTGCTGATGATGGCTTCCAGGCGCTCGCGCGGAACGCCATGCTCGCATAGGTCGCGGCAGGCGTCCTGGAACACGCGGCGCAGCTCGCGCGCCACGCCGGGCTGCGCGTTTTGCAGCATGATGAGCTCGTAGGGCTGCAGGCTCTCGGCCGCCGTGTAGCTCACCACGTTGCCGCCCAGGCCGGCGGACAGAATGGCCTTCTTAACCGGCGCTTCGTTGGAGCCCAGCAGTGCTTCAAACAGGATATCCGCCGCGATCGTGCGTTTGCGGTCGAGCGCGTTGCCCAGCACCAGGCCCAGGCCCACCAGGGCGTTCTCGGGTGTGGTGGCCATCTCGACGCGCTTGTACTCGCAGGTCACGGGCGCCTGCACGCCCAGCGGATTGGGCGCCATCGTGGACGGGTCCTCGCCGGCGGCGACGGCAGCGTCCATGCGGCGGCTCGCGGCGCTCGGCTGCGACAGATAGCGCTCGTCCAAAAAGGCCAGGGCGCGGTCCACGTCCAGGTCGCCGTAGAGCGTTATATAAGAGTTGGAAGGATTGTAGTGGCGCGCGTGCGTGTCCAGGAACTGCTCGTAGGTGAGCGCGGGAATCGCGCGCGGGTCGCCACCGCTCTCGTGTGCATAGGCGGTGTCGGGGTAGAGCGCGGCGTTGACGGCGTCGTCCAGCACACTCATGGGGTCGGACAGCGCACCCTTCATCTCGTTGAACACCACGCCGTTATAGCGCAGCGTGCCCTCGCGCAGGCTCGCGGAGCCGCCGTCGCCCTCGCCCTCGACGCTCTCCGGCAGGTCCAGCTCGTAGTGCCAGCCCTCCTGCTCAAAAATGGTGGGCTTGGTATAGATGGCCGGGTTGAACACCGCGTCCAGGTACACGTCCATCAGGTTGTACAGATCCTGCTCGTTGGTGGTGGCAACGGGGTAGATGGTCTTGTCGGGGTAGGTCATGGCGTTGAGAAACGTCTGCATGGAGCTCTTGATCAGATCGACAAACGGCTCCTTGACGGGGAACTTAGCCGATCCGCACAGCACCGAGTGCTCAAGAATATGGAACACGCCGGTGGAATCGGCCGGCGGCGTCTTAAAGCCAATGGCAAAGGCCTTGTTTTCGTCGTCGCATGCCAGGTACAGCAGGCGAGCGCCCGAGGCAGTGTGTCGCAGCACGTAAGCGTCCGAGTCGAGCTCGGGCACGGTCTCGCGGCGCTCGACGGCAAAGCCGTGGCAGGTAGTGCCGGGCACCAGCAGTGTAGCGGCTGCGGCGCGCGGGTCGGTTGAGGTGGTGGGCATATGCAGTCTCCTTTGACGCCCCAGCGGGAGCGAATCGAGTCGAATCCTCGAGAGTATACCCATATGGGGCCGCGACCCTGCGGCGAACTGGAGACGATGCAGCCGGATTGGGCATAGGTCCCGCGTGCCCGCCGCACGAGCGTGGAAAATTGGACACTCGCCAAACGAGAGCGGATATTCGGACGGACGAGCGAGGATTTCCGGATACCTATCGAACGAGAGTGGATATTTGGACGGAATTTGCCGCAAAAGCCCCAAAAACCGTCCAAATATCCACTCTCGATATCCGACCGTCCGAAAATCCTCGCTCGTCCATCACTTGCGTATCTCTCGTCTCTCATTCGTCTCTAATATGAAAGATGACAGGAAGATGAGAGAAAAATATGAGAGATAACTGAGCAGCAAAGAGACAGGCAATCATGGTATTGTCTCAATACCGATTGTTCTACCAGCAAAAATATGTATAGATGAAGCAAATGGTAGACATTCCATCTCTATCTATCTCTTATCTCTAAGCCGAGAGATAGAGAGATAAATGAGAGATAATTACGAGAGATAACTGAGAGACGAGGGAAATCTATCCGCGGCATTCTCTGCAGGACCGAGCGAAAGGACGTGCAGATGAACGAAAACGAGCTGACCGGTCTGCTTGAGTCTTTAAGGCGTATGGGCTCGGATGATCTTAACGTCGAAGCGAAGGAGAGCGCCACGACGCTTTCCCGCGACGTGTGGGAAACGGTGAGCGCATTCGCGAACACTGCCGGCGGAACCATCGTGCTCGGAGTGAGTGAGCGCGCAGGTTTTGTCCCGGTTGAGAACTTCGAGACCGAGAAAGTGCTCAACCAATTCGTGGCGGGCATGGGCGATGCCGGCGGTCGCGGAAAGCTGGCCAATCCGCCCAAATACACCATTGAGCGCGTGGAGCTCCAGGGCACCGTGGTTCTGGTCATCACGATTGAGGAGCTCGACCCGTCGAGCAAGCCTTGTTATGTCATAGAGCGGGGCGCCCAGGGCGGCAGCTACAAGCGCATCGATGACAAAGATGTGCCGCTTTCATCGACCGAGGTGCTCGCATTGGCGTCATACGGTCGAGCGACTCCGAGCGATCGCGACGCGGTGGCGGGTGCGGGCGCGGACAATCTCGACGAGACGCTGGTCGACCGTACGATAGATCGGGCTTTCTCGTTGACGCCCCGGGCAATGCGCGGCGCGCCGGACAAACAAACGAAGCTGGAGCGCCTAAATATCCTTGATTCCCAGGGCAATGTCACCAAGGCTGGACTCCTAGTTGTGGGCACCTACCCTCAGCAGTTCTATCCCAAGCTCTTCATTGACGTGGCTGTCCATGCGGGAACTCAGAAGGGCATGGCGGGGTCGCTGAGATTCATGGACCGCACAATCTGTGAGGGAACGTTGGGCGAGATGATCTCGGATGCCGTCGCAGCCGTCGCCAAGAATTTGCGGCGAACCTCGACCGTCCAAGGTGTCTCGCGTGTCGACTCGCTTGAGATTCCCGAGGAGGTTCTGCGCGAGGCAATCGCCAACGCCGTAATCCATCGAGAATACGGGGATCGGTTCTGTGGACAATCGATTGCCGTCGACGTCTTTGACGATCGTGTCGAGGTGACGAATCCTGGCGGCCTTTACGGGGGAAAGACTCGCGAGAACTTGTTTGACGGCAGCTCCCGATGCCGTAACGCGACGCTCGTGAAACTCATGTCGATTGTCCCGCTGCCGGATGGCGCAGGTTCGCCGGCTGAGGGCAATGGCTCGGGCATCCCGATGATGATCGATGCCATGCGCGCGCATGGTCTGGCCGAGCCCCTGTTCTGCCCGGGGTTCGATCGGTTCAAGGTCGTACTTTACCGTTCAAAGATCGAGCCGGTCGATCATGGCGGGGGCTTAATTGTGGCGGCACTCAAACACTACGGCGAGCTGGGGACGCGTGAGCTGGCAGAACGCACGGGGCTTACAATTTCCCAGGTTAGGTCGCGCGTCAACGCGCTCATTGCTCAAGGCGAGCTTGAGCCCACGGCGCCGGCGACGAGCCGCAACCGCAAGTATCGACTGTCAGAGCGCGTGGAATAAATGCGTTAGTGGACGAGGCGACCCAATAATCGACCCTCAATTGGCGTCCACTAAGGTAAAGCGGTTGTTGCTCAGTCGACGGTGATGCTAAAGACTCGGCTTACGCCGGCATGGCCCCGAACCCGTCCATCAAGAACAGCCTAAGAACCAGCTTGATGACATTTCCCGGTTTGACTTCTGCCGCGTCAAAGACGTGGCGCTCGGCGAGCTCGCTGCAGTATGCATAGATGTCGCGGATAAGGTCCGCGCCCGAGAGCGTAAACATGTAGCCTGCGTCCGAAAGCGTATTGGGCGCGGCGGGCAATTTGGTCATGCGACAAAAGGTCAACAGGTCGGGCGCTATAGCGTCCTGGTAGCCAAGATGGTTGCCGTCTTCTTGTGCGACGAGTTCCAGCTGGCGTACTCGATTCAGCGCCGCTGCCAGCACAAAGCTCGGCGTAGGCGCATTGACGTCCTGGGTGGTCGCCACAAGCCTGCCCGCTGCCTGCGTGATAAGCCAGGCGACCTCGCGCTGGCAGCGCACGGCCTTGCGCGTAACCGGCTTGATGGACGAAGAAGAAACGCTCCCCTTAGGCGGATTCGAAGCAGCCATAAGGCCCTCCCATGAACGATCCGGCCCAACAAGCCCGGATGAAACACGTGCTACATCAGTATACAGGGGAGTGGGGTAGCGGGGTACAAGCGCGCCAACGGCAAACCGAGAGCATCAACGACGTGCCGATCGCGGAATGAGATCTCGTAATAATTGACTCTCGGCCATATTATTGAGGGGCATGACTCGCGTTCGTATGGTTGTAGGTGCTGGCGATGAACGACATTGACCTTGCTGTTCCGTTGATGGATGGACCAAGCTATGACCGTGCCTGCAGTCTCGTGCCTTCCGAATACGTTGAGGCATGGGAGTGGTTTCTGGGTGAGGAACAGCGCGGCGGCGTTTGGACCAGCCTTCCGCACCACACCAAGGAAGATAGCCCTCAGTATCAGTATCGTTTGAGAATTGGCTCGGACTTCTTTCCCGTAACGCGGGATTCAGGGATCTTCTGGCCGGGCCAGGATCGGGTGAAGCAAGATCCCAATAAGATCTTTGCGCTTTCGGTCCATAACTCTAAAAAGAGCTTCTACACCGATGTGCCTCCGCTCTATTTGGACGATGGTACGTGGGTCATTAAGTACTCGGTTCAAGCGCCGGGTACCGTTGGTTTTCGAGACCAGAATTACAACCGTAAAATGCTCAACTGCATGGAATGTGGCGTTCCAGTCGGAGTCATATTTGCAACCGAGGTGGGCTACAAGGTGCTCGGCCTTGCGTTTGTTGAGCGGTTCGAGCCCGAAAACGGATGGTTTGTTCTGCACGGTCCTGTTCATAAAGGCGGACCGGACCCTCGTTTTGCACCCGACATGAGTTATCTGAAGCACATGCCCGTCGATATTGAGTTTACCGGACAGGGTACGACCGACGACGAAAAGGTCCGCTATGCGTTAAGGCGCGAGCGATTGGGGCAGCAATGGTTCCGCAAACAGCTCGTTGCCGCCTATGATGGCCGTTGCGCGGTGTCGGACTGCGGCGTCAGCGAAGCTCTGGAGGCTGCACATATCGAGAATTACTCGGGACCCAAATCGCAGGTTGCCAGCAACGGCATTCTGCTTCGGCGCGATCTTCATTCCCTATTTGATGCTCACCTGATTTCGTTTGAGCCTGTTTGCGGCGAATATCGGCTGTGCGGATCGTACCTGCTGGGTAAGACCGACTACGCTTCCTTTGCGGGTGCGACGCTAAGGCAGCCGAATGAGCGTCAGTGGCGACCCGATACGGTGTTTCTTGAGGCCCATCGCATTGAGTTCGATCGCTCGGAAAAGAAGCGTGAAAAGGCGGGGCTTCTGCCGTATTAGCGTATTTGGCTTTGGCATTCTTTGACGATCGTGTTGTTTGATCGGATCGCGTGGCGATGCAATCTCGCGCCCGCCCGCCGGTGCATGCTCTTCCTGATTTGTATAGCGAGAAGGGGCATGTATGAGCTGGCGAGGCGATATTGCGATGGGGAAGTACGGAAAACTGCCGTGTGCCCTTATCGACAACAATATGTTTCCGGGCGTAGAAGTTGATTGCGGGTCGTTTGTCGTCGCCTGCCCTTGCTGCGGCTCGCAAATACCGTGTCTCGACATTCGGTTCATCGATGCACGTGACAGGTTCAGCGACGAAGTGAGGAAACGTACGGGCGTTCATATGCCGGTGTATCCGGAGAAATGCCCTGTTTGTGGCCTCGATATCGTGTACGACGCCGGCGACGAGGGATAGGTGATGCGGAGGAGTTGGCTGTGAGTGTCTTTTGCCTCTACAAATAAATCCCCTCACCGAGTTGCTTGTGGAACTCGGCGTGATGGTCGCGTGCCCAGGTAAAGAGCGCCTGGTCAAAGTCGGTGCGCGTGGTCGGGACGCCAAAGACGCCGGCAACTTCGACGCGCACAAACTCCAGTGCCGGCAGCTTGTTGATAGCAGTGAGGGCAAACGGGGACGAGGGCTCCTCGAACAGATAGCGGCTGCCTTGCAGCGCGTCGCAACTGGTGCACGTGTTGCCGAGCGACGGGGCTTTGGAGGCTCGCGCGCCTACGGGCTTGTAGCCGCAGCGCTTATGAAGGTAGTCGCGGATCTCGCCCGGCACGCAGCCAAGAGCGGGCACGATGGCGAGTGCGTTGGCGTTGGCCGTGTCGATGGCAATGTGCCCGGCTTCGTTGGGCGCGTGCGCGATGGTGATGCTCTCGTCGTTATCGGTTCGATAGGGAATGCCGAAGGCCGCGACCGAGGTCTCTTTGTGACACTTCCAGCACTCGCGCTTGCCCAGTACTAGATATATATACGGCACTGAGGGGTCGGATCGGTCAACACCGGGCAGCCACTCGGCAAAGGGCTCGGGGTTGACGCCGCTGGGTACATACCAGATCTTCTTGGTCCGGTCCCATTTGGCGCCCAGCGCCTTGGCTTCTTCTTTGTGCGAAAAGGGGACATCGAGCTCGGTGCGCATGGCGGCTCCTTGGTGCTGCAGGTGCAAGTGGCTCAAGGATACCGCAGGGCGCAGACATCGCGGCGTTTTACTGAGAAGTTGCGGTGCGGACTGATTGGTTATACCGATGGATAGATCGGCAAGTAGATGGTCGGCTTTTGGCCAGTTGGGCGGTTGGAGCTGCCAGCGGATTTGGCGACATAAAACAAAACAGCCCAGAGGGCATAGCCTCTGAGCTGCGAACATTTGGTGGGCGTTAGAAGATTTGAACTTCTGACCTCTTCCGTGTCAGGGAAGCGCTCTCCCCCTGAGCTAAACGCCCAAATGGAGCGGACAACGGGGCTCGAACCCGCGACCCCAACCTT
>DBFOME010000066.1:0-16024 GCA_048430645.1 Collinsella sp.
GATATGAGACTGAGCCGAAGGCGTCGACGACATGCCGGGGGCGGACCGGGACGGGTTCAACGGCAGGCCCCGCCGACCGATTGCAAGCGGTCGGCGGGGCCATTGTGGCTCTTGACAGCGGATTGGGTCATATGAGCGAAAGCCCGCCAGGGCGAGCAAGGTGCCCTGAAACGAGGCGGCATTGACCTTCTGGTCATGCCGCCGAAGTTGAAAGGCAGATTGCCGCCCTGGCGGGCTTGCAGCGTCAAGTGGTTACGGCGTTTGGTAAAACGCCGTAACTAAAACCCGTGGCGCTCCAGGAAGCGGAAGGCTAGGCGGATCCAGGGACGGACCGCCACCTGCTTGTCCTCGTTGTCGACCGCGGTGTTGGCGTTGCCGAGCGAAAGGCCGTGACCACCCTGGTCGAAGACGTGCATCTCGCATGCAACGCCCTCCTCGGCCATGCGCTGCGCAAACGGGTAGACCTGCGCGATCGGCGCCGTCTTGTCGTCGGACACGCCCCACACAAAGGTCGGCGGCATCTGACGCGAAACATGCGTGGTGGGGCAGATATCGGCCAAATGCTCGTCAGTTGCCTCGCCACCCGTCACCATCGACAGGTAGTCGTTGAGCAAATCGCGCCCCGTCTTGCCGCCCGTCTTGGGCACGCGCAAGTCAATGCGCGGATCGCGCGTCTGCATGTCGCGCACATAGGCAAAGTCGAGCAGCGGATAGCCCAGCACCACGGCATCGGGACGAATGTCGTCCGGACGTGCCCCGGCAAGTGCCGCGAAGGGGCCGGTCTTCCACTGCGTTGCCAGCGAGGCACAGATCATGCCGCCCGCCGAGAATCCCACGACGCACACGCGCTTAGGATCGACATGCCACTCGTCGGCGTTGGCGCGCACCGTGGCGACCATCTTGGCAAGATCTGCCTGGGGGTGCGGAAAGCTCACGTCACCCGTAGAGCTCGTGACATAGTTGAGCACAAAGGCCTGGTAACCGTGATCCAAAAATGCAAACGCCACCGGGTCCTGCTCGTGCGGAGCGATATGTGTAAACCCGCCTCCGCCGCAGATGATCACCGCGGGGCGGCGGCCATTCGGTTTATCGGGCAGCGGCTCGGCACCCAAATACGTAAACGTCGCCGGATAATCCTCGGTCGGCTCCTCGCCCCACAGCGCATGGTTCTCGACAATCATATGTGCTCCCTTCGCGCAAATTATGCGCCCTTGTTTTTCGCCTTCAAGCGTACCCCACTTGAACCCGTGGCGCAGAAACACTCCGGCAATAAGTTTCCCTTCAACTGATATATCACATAATCCCAGTTCAGAGGTATCGTTGAGCAGCGTAGAATAGGGGGCGTTGACCAAGCCGCGAAACACATATGAAACGTTTCCGGCAAACCAAACGCGCGATATGCGCCTATTTAAGTTGGAGGCAACTATGGGTCTGCTCGATTCGCTTAAGTCCACCTTCACCTCGACCGGCGAGGCGTCCGTTCCGCCCGCAGCAAGCTTCGCCACCCGCGAAGGCGTCATCTATGCCCCCGTCAACGGCGTGCTCGTCAACCTGAACGAGGTTCCCGACGAGACGATCGCCTCGGGCATGCTTGGCCAGGGCTATGGCATCGAGCCCATTACCGGCACCATCTATGCGCCCGCCAACGGCCGCATCGGCGCCACCACCGTCACCAACCACTCCATCGGCATGATTACCGAGGACGGCCTGCGCGTGTTCATCCATGTTGGCCTGGGCACCGTGGAAATGAACGGCAAGGGTTTTGCCCGCTTTGTCGAGATGGGCGATGTGGTCAAGGCAGGCCAGCCGCTCATCAGCTTCGACCGCGAGGCCATTAAGGCCGCTGGTCACGAGGGCATCGTGACCGTCATCGTCTCCGAGCTCGATCGTCTTAAGAGCATCGACCATGTCGGCGAGTCTGGAACGCTTATCGGCGGCAACCCGCTCGTCAAGCTTGGCGACCCGCTGCTGGTTGCCAAGACCAAGTAGCCAGGCCCCGCGCCACACAGCCAAAAGGCACCTCGTCAAGCGCCCGCGACCATTTGGCCGCGGGCGCTTTTCGTTTGAAAAACCATCCCGCCAATGCTTTATCTGTATAGCCCAAATGAGCCGAGCTGCTAGAATATTGAACTGTATGGATAACTATCATTCAACCGTTATGGGAGGATACGTGAACCGCACCAAAATCGCGCAGCTCTATGCCGATGCCGAGTCGCTCGGCGGCCAGACTGTCACCGTCGCCGGCTGGGTTAAGTCCGTCCGCGACATGAAGAACTTTGGCTTTGTTACGCTCAACGACGGCAGCTGCTTCCGCGACCTGCAGGTCGTCATGAACCGCGAGGCACTCGACAACTACGACGAGATCGCCCATCAAAACGTCTCGGCCGCACTCATTTGCACCGGCACCGTCAAACTGACCCCCGATGCACCCCAGCCTTTCGAGCTTTCTGCCACTTCCATCGAGGTCGAGGGCACGAGCGCCCCGGATTACCCGCTGCAGAAGAAGCGCGCAACCGTCGAGTTCCTGCGCACCCAGCAGCACCTGCGCCCGCGCACCAACCTGTTCCGCGCCGTGTTCCGCATCCGCTCTGTCGCGGCTGCCGCCATCCACCGCTTCTTCCAGGAGCAGGGTTTTGTCTACGTCAACACCCCCATCATCACCACGAGTGACTGCGAGGGCGCCGGCGAGATGTTCCGCGTGACCACACTCGACCCCAAAAATCCGCCCCTCACCGAGTCCGGCGAGGTCGACTGGAGCCAGGACTTCTTTGGCAAGCATGCGAGCCTCACCGTGTCCGGCCAGCTCAATGCCGAGAACTTTGCCATGGCCTTTGGCGACGTGTACACCTTTGGCCCCACTTTCCGTGCCGAGAACTCCAACACCACGCGCCACGCCGCCGAGTTTTGGATGATCGAACCTGAGATGGCCTTTGCCGACCTTAACGACTACATGGATAACGCCGAGGCCATGCTCAAGTATGTCCTCAAGGACGTCATGGCAACCTGCCCCGACGAGCTCAATATGCTCAACAAGTTTGTGGACAAGGGTCTGCTCGAGCGCCTGGACCATGTCGCCAGCTCCGACTTTGCCCGCGTTACCTACACCGAGGCCGTCGAGATCCTGGAGCAGGCAGTCGCTGCTGGCCACCAGTTTGATTACCCCGTCAGCTGGGGCATCGACTTGCAGACCGAGCACGAGCGCTTCCTGACCGAGGAGCACTTTAAGCGCCCGACCTTCGTGACCGACTACCCGGCCGAGATCAAGGCGTTCTACATGCGCATGAACGAGGACGGCAAGACCGTCGCCGCCGCCGACTGCCTGGTTCCCGGTATCGGCGAGATTATCGGCGGCTCCCAGCGCGAGGAGCGCCTGGATCTGCTCGAGGCCCGCATCAAGGACCTGGGCATGAATCCCGAGCAGTACAAGTACTACCTTGACCTGCGCCGCTACGGTTCCTGCAAGCACGCCGGCTACGGTCTGGGCTTCGAGCGCTTGGTCATGTATCTGACCGGCGTGGGCAACATCCGCGACGTCCTGCCGCACCCGCGCACCGTGGGCAACGCCGACTTCTAATCGTCGGACGCTAGCTCGCGTCGCCACACGCCAACGCTCATCGCATAAGCGTCTCTCGACATCGGTCGAGAGACGCTTTTTTTTCAACAGCATCCGTCAAGCTTTTGGCAAGTTTTTGGTCAGTTGAGCAGGGCTGTTGAAAACTCGACCCACCGTTTGCCGACGACTACCGACCGCCCAGAGCGCCCTGCGCCCCTGGGAAAGCCCCACGTCCTAGGCTCCATACCGTCGCCACCCAAAACGGAAAGGACGTGGGCACGATGACCGAAGCCGCTGTTGAAACCTACGACACCACGACGAGGGGCGCCGCCTCGATGGCAGCCTATCGCGCCGTTCGCATCCTGCAACTATTAAGCGAAAACACCGGCGAGGACAAGGCCATGCTTTCCGATGAGTTGATCCGGCGCCTCGCCCATCCCGACGACCCCGCCCGCATGCCCATCTCGGCGGCGCGGCGCAGCATCTACACCGCCATCTCCGCGCTTCGCCATGCCGGATATGAGATTGAATACAAGCGCGGCGTGGGGTATCGGCTCTTGACCCGTCCACTCACCGACGAGGAGATCATCCGGCTCCACGGTATGGTCATGCGCAACCGCTCCACGCCTATCGCCATCCGCAAGAGCATGGCGCAGCACTTAGTTGCCATGGCGAGTGCCGACGTTCGCGGCTATCTCGATACACCCGAACCTGCTCCAAGCGCAGGCAGCAAGGCTACCAAGGCAACACGCACGCCCATCAAGCGCATCGACACGTGCGAGCTCGTCGAGCAGGCCATCGACCACGGAACCACGGTGAGTTTTGATATTTCGAGCGTCACGACGCGTGGCGAAACCGAAGCAGCACGGATGACACTCCGTCCCTTTGCCATCAGGCAGCGCGATGGCATCTCGTATCTGCTGGGAACGGTCTACGACGCCCGAGGCGCCGATGACACGTTGCGTACCGTAGAGATTGGCCGAATGAGAAACGTCACCACACGTCTCCTCGACGGCAAGAAGCTCTTCGCCGCCCTAGACGAGGACGACGCCTCCTCCGCCGCATAAGACCCTCCGCCGCCCATTCGACTACCCGTACCGCCCATCCGATTCTGTATTAAAAAACCCGCCAGGCTGTTGTAAAAATGGACATCAGCGCTACTATAGTTCCACTTGCACTTTGTCCCAGTGCAGTGTTTCCAGCCATTTTTATACTGGGGGTAATGATATGAAGGACATCACCATCAGCCGCAGGAGCCTTCTGGTCTCCGCCGGCCTGCTCGCGCTCGCCCCGCTCGCCGGATGCGGCGGCAACTCTGGCTCCGGCTCTGCTGCCGCCGGTTCCGACTACACCATCGGCGTTCTGCAGCTCACCGAGCACTCCGCACTCGATGCCGCCAACGACGGCTTTGTCAAGGCCATCAAGGAGAGCGGCCTTAAGGTCAAGATCGACCAGAAGAACGCCCAGAACGACCAGTCCACGTGTAAGTCCATTGCCGACAAGTTTGTGGGCGACAACGTCAACCTGATTTATGCCATCGCCACGCCCGCCGCGCAGGCTGCCGCCGGCGCCACGGCCGATATCCCCATCGTGGGCTGCGCCATCACCGACTACGCCGCCTCCGGCCTGGTCCAGGACAACGACAAGCCCGGCACCAACGTCACGGGCGCTTCCGACCTCACCCCGGTCGCCGAGCAGCTCGAGATGATGCAGAAGGTCCTGCCCGACGTTAAAAAGGTCGGCCTGCTCTACTGCACCGCCGAGTCCAACTCCGACGTCCAGATCAAGGCCGCCAAGAAGGAGCTCGACAAGCTGGGCCTCGAGTACACTGACTTCACCGTCTCGAGCTCCAACGAGATTCAGTCCGTCGTCGAGTCTGCCGTGGGCAAGGTCGACGCGCTGTACTCCCCCACCGACAACACCATCGCCGCGGGTGCCTCGCAGGTCGGCCAGATCTGCAAGGAAAACAAGCTTCCCTTCGTGACTGGCGAGGAGGGTATGTGCATGGCCGGCGGCCTGTTTACCCTCTCCATCAACTATGAGGACCTGGGCTACGCCGCGGGCGAGATGGCCGTTAAGATCCTGAAGGGCGAGGCCAAGCCCGAGGATATGCCGATCAAGCACCTCTCGAGCAAGGACCTGGTCGTCGTCAAGAACGACGAAATGGCCGAGGCCCTGGGCATCGACCTTTCCGCCCTGGACGCGTAATGCCATACGCGGCATGCGTCTAGAGCCCGTGCTCGCGCTTTAGCCGCGTTATTCAATATCTGAGCCACAGGGGCGGGCGCTGTAGACCGGCGTCCGCCCTGCTTGTTTCAGGTAAAACAAAACGTCTGTCCGTAACTCTTCTATGCATTGTTACCGCTATTATGGTGAATCACGTGTCCACCCTATCCTAGGAGGTATGAAGCATGCTCATTGCATTGCAGGGCGCCGTTTCGCAGGGCGTCCTCTGGGGCATTATGGTGCTTGGCGTGTTTATCACGTTCCGCCTGCTCGACATTCCCGATATGACCTGCGACGGCAGCTTTGCCCTCGGCGGCTGCGTCTGCGCTGTGCTCATCGTCAATAACAACGTCGACCCGCTGTTCGCCGTGCTGGCCGGTATGTGCGCCGGCGCCATCGCGGGCGCCGTCACGGGCATTTTGACCACCGTCTTTGAGATTCCTGCGATCCTCGCCGGAATCCTCACCCAGATCAGCCTGTGGTCCATCAACCTGCGCATCATGGGCAAGTCCAATACGCCCATTCTTGCCAAAGGCACCGTGTTCTCGGCCGTCAGCAATATGACCGGTCTGCCGCAGTCCACCGTTGCCATCATCTTGGGCATCCTGCTCGCCGTGGCTATCGTTGCCATCCTGTATTGGTTCTTTGGCACCGAGATCGGCTCGGCGCTGCGAGCCACCGGCAACAACGAGTACATGATCCGCGCTCTGGGCGTCAACACCAACTCCACCAAGATGATCGCCCTCGTGCTCTCCAACGCCCTCATCGGCCTTTCGGGCGCGCTCATCTGCCAGAGCCAAAAGTATGCCGACATTGGTATGGGCACCGGTGCCATCGTTATCGGTCTTGCCGCCATTGTTATCGGCGAGGTGCTCGGCCGTCTGCTTCCCGGCGGCCTCACGCAGTTTAGCGTCCGTCTTGCCTCCGCCGTCTTTGGCTCCGTGGTGTACTTCCTTATCCGCGCCATCGTGCTGCAGTTGGGCATGGACGCCAACGACATGAAGCTGCTCTCCGCCGTGATCGTCGCCGTGGCCCTGTGCGTGCCCGTGGTTTGGGAGCGCTATAAGCTCCGCAGCTCCTACACGAAGGGGGATGAGGCAGATGCTTAAGCTCTCGCACGTCAAGAAGACCTTTAACAAGGGCACCGTCACCGAGAAGCGCGCGCTCACCGGCGTCGACCTCACCCTGAATGACGGCGACTTTGTAACCGTGATCGGCGGCAATGGCGCCGGCAAGTCCACGCTGCTCAACATGATCGCCGGCGTGTACCCGCTCGATTCGGGCGTTATTGAGCTCGACGGCACCGATATCTCGCGCCTGAGCGAGTCGCAGCGCGCCAAGTACCTGGGCCGCGTGTTTCAGGACCCCATGCGCGGTACCGCTGCCGACATGCAGATCGCCGAGAACCTGGCCCTCGCCAAGCGTCGCGGCCAGCGTCGCGGCCTTTCGTGGGGCGTTACCAAGGCCGAGAAGGACGAGTACGTTGAGCTGCTCAAGCGCCTGGACCTTGGTCTGGACACACGCCTCAACGCCAAGGTCGGCCTGCTCTCGGGCGGCCAGCGCCAGGCACTCACCCTGCTGATGGCCACGCTCACCAGGCCGCGCCTGCTGCTGCTCGACGAGCACACTGCGGCCCTCGACCCCAAGACGGCCTCTAAGGTGCTCAACCTGACCGAGGAGATCGTCGACGAGAACCACCTGACCACGCTCATGGTCACGCACAACATGAACGACGCCATCCGTCTGGGCAACCGTCTGATCATGATGCACGAGGGCCATGTGATCTACGACGTGGCGGGCGATGAGAAGAAGTCGCTCACCGTGGCCGACCTGCTGCAGAAATTCGAGGAGGTCTCGGGCGGCGAGCTCGCCAACGACCGCATGCTGCTAAGCTAAACCTACCAAAAAGGGACAGGTTTATTTTGGCAGGTTTTATCTGCGCAAACGTCAAAACCGCCGCTAAGGGACAAGCGCCCTTGCGGCGGTTTTCGCATATTATGTCGATAATCCGATATTCAACCAGACATTCTGGCTAAGGACTAAGGAAACTGCCATGAAAAGACCTCTTCCCCGTCTTGCTTGACCGCCGCACTCCTTACCGGCGTGCTCGCCGGCGCCCCAGCTTACGCCACCGCGACCGCCCCATCTCAAGTTATCGGCCCGTCCGATGTGATCGGACGGGCTTTTTGGTGGGTATCATGGTTGAATGATCATTAGGAGGTTTTCCCTACATGGAATTGTTTGAGCCGATTCTTCATTTCTTTGAGCAACGGTGGGTCCACAACATCATCTGGGCCGGCATCTTGGCAATAGGCACGGCAATCGCCACCAAAGTCGTTTCCAAGACGCTGCGCCACCTACTCAACCGCGACGATAACCCGCTTCCAGCATCGAGCATCTTCATCAACATCGCTCGCGCCGTCATCTGGATGATCGGCGGCAGCTTTATCCTCGACAACTGCTTTGGCATTAACGCAAACGCGCTCGTCGCCGCTCTTGGCGTCGGCGGCATCGCCATCTCCCTGGGCTTTCAGGACACGCTCTCAAACCTTATCGGCGGCATGCAGGTGACCTTTATGGGCATCATCAAGCCTGGCGACAACATCGAGGTCGGTGATGTATCAGGCGTGGTCCAGGACATCAACTGGCGCCACACGACCATCGAAGATGCCTGCGGGCAGACTATCATCGTCCCCAACTCCAACATCTCCAAGAACACGCTCGTGCATTTGATGCCCTTTGGGCGCGTAGCCGTCCCCGTCGCGGTGAAAGACCCCTCAAAATGGGCTTCGCTCGACGCACTGGCAGACGAGCTGACCAGCGCCACTAAAACGGCCGTCTCGCCCATCTCGGGTTTTGACAAGGAGCCGTATGTGCTCTTTAGCGAGATCGGCGACTTTGGCATTAAGGGCAAGATCATCTTTATCGTCAGCGACGACAGCACTACTTTCACGGCAGCCGACGCCTGCATCCGCGCCATCGCCCCCATCATCGCCTAAACCACCACAAAGGGGACGGGCACCTTTGTGGTGGTTTCGCAGCGTGGTACCATGGTTCATATCGTTGTTTAAACGACTAAGGGAGTAGACACCATGGAAGAGGCCTATCGTCAAGCACGCAAGCGCGGCGAGCAAGGACGTCGACGCGCCATTAGTCAAAGCGAGCATCCGTACCTCACGGACCTCGATAGCTTGGTCGCCCAGCTCCCCTTAGGTCAGCGAGAGAGCGTCGGCCTAAGGGACATTCCGCTCGAAATGGTCGTCGGTACGGTTACTAAAGGCCGTCAGTCCGCCTTTTCATGCAACTTTATGCCCTTGCTGCCGTTTAGCACCGAGTTCGCCCGCAAGTGGTCCAACCTCTACGACATCCAGGTGACCGAGGGCTATCGCGATCCCGTCATCGTCACCGAGTTCATGCATCGGTTTTACGTCCAAGAGGGCAACAAGCGCGTCAGTGTCCTCAAATTCCTGGACGCCCCGACGGTTTCGGCCAAGGTCACCCGTCTCTACCCCGGCACATGGGATTCCGTCGAAAGCCGCCTGTACGGTGAGTTCTGCGCGTTTTGGCGCGTCTGCCCCCTATACGAGATCGAGTTCTCACGCGAGGGAAGCTACGAGACGCTCGCCAAGATGCTCGGTCAGGACCTTATCGAAAAATGGCCGCAGAAAAAGGTCGACTACCTGCGCCACACCTTCTTACTCTTTAAGCGCGCCTACCTTCGCGCGGGCGGCGACCACCTGGACATTACGCCCGCCGACGCCATGCTCGTCTACCTCAATGTGTACAACCAGGACCGCCTGCTGGATACACCGACGGATATCGTCGTAAACCGCCTGTGCAAGATCTGGCGCGAGCTGGTCATTGCCGGCAAAAATAACGAGGACAAGGTAGATCTTGTCGAAGCACCGAGCGTCGATGAGGAGGAGTCGCCCGCCAAGTCCACCTCCGGCGTGCTCAGCTTCTTTATGGGCAAGACCGTCTATTCGGCGGCCAACCCCCTGCGCATCGCCTTTATCCATGAGTTCCCCTGTGCGACGTCGAGCTGGGACAGCCTGCACGACCAAGGGCGTCAGTATCTCGATGAGCACTTTGGCGGTATCGTGCGCACCGAGGCGTTCGAGGACTGCCATGATCCGGACGCGTTCTACGCCGCCGTGGAAACGGCTGTCAAACATGGAGCAAACGTCATCTTCTCGACCTCGCACCGCCTGATGGAATACACGCTCAGGGCTGCCGTTGAGTATCCCCGGGTTCGGTTCCTCAACTGCTCTATCGGTCTTCCCCATCAAAGCGTCCGTTCGTACTTTGGCAAGATGTACGAGGCCAAGTTCCTCCTGGGCGCCCTTGCCGCCAGCATGGCGGACAACCACCGCATCGGTTACCACGCGTCGGTCTTTGCCTCGGGCGCACTCAGCGAAATCAATGCCTTTGCGATTGGCGCCTCGCTGCTCGACCCCCGTGCGCAAATTATCCTGACCTGGGGCGATGTGCCTGCCGGTGGCCTTGCCGAGGCCATGTGCCGCGAAGGCGTGAGCGTCATGACCGGCGCCGACATGTCAAAGTCGCTCGAAGATCCCACGGCCTACGGACTTCACCGCCTGATCGATGGCAAGGTTGCCGGCATTGCCATGCCGGTGTGGAACTGGGGCCGATATTACGAGCTTATCGTGCGAAGTCTGCTGCATGGCACCTGGGACGAGACCAGTGACGACAGCCGGGTCCGCGCCGTCAACTACTGGTATGGCATGAGCTCGGGCGTTATCGATATTCGCTACGCTCCGGGCCTGCCCTATCAGACGCGCAAGCTTGTTCAGCTACTCCGCAATGGCATCGTCGAGGGCTCCATCAATCCATTTGGCGGCGAGCTCCATAGCCAAGACGGCGTGGTGCAGATCGAGGGCTTTCCCCCACTGCCGAGCACTCAAATCGTCGAGATGGACTGGTTGGCCGACAACGTGGTGGGCACCATTCCGCAGCCCAACGATGAGCCGAAAGTCCCTGCCCTATGAAAATCCTTGCCATAGCCGATACCGAAGAACGATGCCTTTGGGAGTGCTTTCGCAAGGAACGCTTTGAGGGAGTCGACCTGATTTTGTCCGCTGGCGATCTGGACCCGGACTATCTTGAGTTTTTGGTCACGGTCATCAACAAACCGCTCATCTACGTGCGCGGCAATCACGATGACCGCTACGCACGTCATGCACCGGGCGGATGTATCTGCGTAGAAGACAGCGTGTACACGTACCGAGGGATTCGCATTGCGGGCCTTGGCGGGTCCATGCGTTATCGCGACGGCGCCAACATGTACACCGAACGCGAGATGTCCAAGCGCATGCGTAAGCTGTCGCGTAAGGTTAGGATGGTCGGCGGGTGCGACATTCTGCTTACCCATGCACCCGCCGCCGGTATGGGTGATCTGGACGATCTGCCGCATCGAGGGTTCGAGTGCTTTAACACAGCACTCGAATCCTGGAATCCCGACTACATGGTGCACGGGCATGTGCACCAAAGCTACGGTTGCGATTTTCAGCGCGAGCGTCAGCATGTGTGTGGAACGACGATCATCAACGCCTGCGGCTATACACAGTTTGAGCTCGACCAGACGCGCTACCCCATCCGTGGCTGGCAGGCAGCCTGGCTCAATTCGCAAACCATGCGCCGGGAGCTCAAACGCCACGAGGCAATCGAGTCCTCAACCGCTAGAACACCCTGGTAACCACCTCAAAGGGGACGCTGTCCCCTTTGAGGTGGTTTTGATGCGATAGCAAGAAACCCGGTCCTGCACAAGGCAGAACCGGGTTTCTTTAGCAATGCTTGCTTTGCTCAGGCAGTAACTAGCAGTTACTCAGCCAGGAAGTCACGCTGGACAGCGGGATCGACCTTGACGCCAGGGCCCATGGTGGAAGACACGGAGATGGACTTGACGTACTTGCCCTTAGCAGAAGAGGGCTTGACGCGCAGGATCTCGGTGTACAGGGCAGCGTAGTTCTCGACGAGCTGCTGCTCAGAGAAGGACTTCTTGCCCAGGGGCACGTGGCAGATGCCGTAGCGGTCGGCGCGGTACTCAACACGGCCAGCCTTGAGCTCAGAGACCATCTTGGCGACGTCCATGGTCACGGTGCCGAGCTTGGGGTTCGGCATGAGGCCACGGGGACCAAGGATCTTACCGATGCGGCCAACCTTGGCCATCATGTTCGGCGTAGCGATAGCGGCGTCGAAGTTGATCTCGCCCTTCTGAATCTGGGCGACGAGCTCGTCGGAACCGATGATGTCGGCGCCGGCAGCCTCAGCCTCACGGGCCTTCTCGCCCTCGGCGAAGACGGCAACACGAACGGTCTTGCCGGTGCCGTGGGGCAGGGAGATGGAACCACGGATGTTCTGGTCAGCCTTACGAGTATCGATGCCCAGACGGAAGTGAGCCTCGACGGTCTCGTCGAACTTGGCGGTGTCGAGCTCCTTGATGAGCTTGGCAGCCTGAAGGGGGGTGTAGAGCGTGGCGCGGTCGATCTTCTCGGCAGCGGCGTTATAGCTCTTACCATGCTTAGCCATGTGCATTACCTCCTGTGGTTAAACGGGCGTGAGCCCTCCCACATCGTATCGTGTGCCCTATTGCACACATTTAACGGGCGCCCCGGTCGGAGCACCCGCCGTTACCATAAGAAATCGCTACTCAGCGATGGTGACGCCCATGGAACGGGCGGTACCGGCGATGATCTTCTTGGCGGCGTCAATGTCGTTGGCATTGAGGTCCGGCATCTTGATCTCGGCGATCTTGGTGAGCTGCTCCTGGGAGAGCTGACCAACCTTGTCAGCCTGGGGCTTAGCGGAACCAGACTTGAGGTTCAGCTCCTTCTTGATAAGGTGAGCCGCCGGCGGGGTCTTGGTGATGAAGGAGAAGGACTTGTCCTCGTAGACAGAGATCTCAACGGGGATGATGTCACCCTTCTTGTCCTGCGTCTCGGCGTTAAAGGCCTGGCAGAACTGCATGATGTTCACGCCAGCAGCGCCCAGGGCGGGGCCGACTGGAGGAGCGGGGTTTGCTGCACCAGCAGGAATCTGGAGCTTAATGACGTTGGCAACCTTCTTCTCAGCCATGGTCATTCCTTTCGAATCACGAGTGTGAAGTACTTGCTATATCGTAAGCACGCACGTGTTAGAAGCACTCCTGAGATGAGCAGTCACAGAAGAAGCACGCTCGCGCGAACGGACGAAAACTTAAGCGATGACAGCGACCTGGTTAAAGTCGAGCTCGACCGGCGTCTCGCGGCCAAAGATCATCAGCGTGACCTTGAGCTTGCCAGCCTCGGTGTTAACCTCGGAGACCTTGCCATCAAAGTCGGTAAGCGGGCCATCGGTGACGCGGACGGACGTACCGACCTCAATATCAACCGAGGTGCGCTTGGGCGAATCGCCCTTACCGGGACGACGAGTCATCTTGTTGTACTCGTCGCGGGAAAGCGGAGCGGGCTTGCCGTTGCCGCCTAGGAAACCGGTGACGCCAGGCGTGTTACGAACACACGTCCAAGCATCGTCATCCATCTCCATGCGGACCAGGACATAACCCGGGAAGATCTTGGAATCCTTGGTCTCACGCTTGCCACCCTCTTTAATCTCGGTGACGCGCTCCATAGGAATCTCGATATCAAAGATACGGTCCTGCATGCCCATAGTCTCGATGCGATGCTCGAGATCGGACTTAACGCGGTTCTCGTATCCAGAGTAAGTGTGAACGACGTACCAACGCTTAGACATGGTTTAGCCCCTCAATCCAGAGAACAGAGCAAGAGCCTCGCCAAAGCCAGCATCGAGCAGAGCGATGACGACGCCGACGACGATCAGAGAAGCGCAAACAACAATCGAGTAGTTCACGAGCTCCTTCTTATCGGGCCACGTGACACGCTTCATCTCGGACTTGACCGAAGCGAAATACTTCTTGGTGCGGGCGAAGAAACCAGGCTTCTCGTTCTTCTTGGACTTCGCAGCCTTCTCGTTCTTCTTGGCAACGGCCTTCTTGGCCTCAACCTTGGAGTTGGCGGCAGCTTTGTTGGCAGGTGCCGGCTGCTGAGCCTTCTTCTTGTTCTTCTTGTTGGCCATTTGGGTTACCTCCGCGCAATGCGCTTATACATGAGTAAACCGTAAGCCCCCAAGTGGGAGCTTACGGAATAATGACTGGCACGCCAGGAAGGACTCGAACCCTCAACACTCGGTTTTGGAGACCGATGCTCTACCAATTGAACTACTGGCGTATGTGACTAGAGACTAGCGAGTCTCTTTGTGCAGCGTGTGGTGACGGCACCAGGGGCAATACTTCTTGATCTCCATACGATCAGGCATGGTCGACTTGTTCTTGGTGGTCGTATAGTTGCGGCGCTTGCACTCAGTGCACGCAAGAGTAACTAGAGTACGCATGTATCCTGAACCTTTCATTTCCGCCCCGTACGGGCACGAGTTGTTACTTTATCAGCTCCACGTAAGTGCTGTCAATGAAAACCTCGAGTCAATTGGTTCTCGGTGGATCCATTCATATTTGGAACACATCAATGAAGCCATCGAGAGCTAATCGACGGTGCATCCAGGACCATTATCGATCCTCTCGACACCAGCAACGGCTCAATATCCATTGCAGAAAAGAACCCGGCACCCATATAAGTGCCGGGTTCTCTAAGTCAGCTATATCAAAGAGCTAATTTACTCAATGATCGTGGAGACGATGCCAGAACCGACGGTGTGGCCACCCTCGCGGATAGCGAAGCGCAGGCCCTCCTCCATGGCGATCGGGTGGATGAGGTCGCCCTCGATGGTGATGTGGTCACCAGGCATAGCCATCTCGGTGCCCTCGGGGAGCTTGACCGTACCGGTAACGTCGGTGGTACGGAAGTAGAACTGAGGACGATAACCATCGAAGAATGGGGTGTGACGGCCGCCCTCCTCCTTGGTCAGAACGTAGATCTCGCCGGTGAACTTGGTGTGCGGGGTAACCGAACCGGGCTTGCAGAGAACCTGGCCGCGCTCGATGTCCTCACGCTTGATGCCGCGGAGCAGCAGACCGACGTTGTCGCCAGCCTCGCAGAAGTCCATGGACTTACGGAACATCTCGATACCGGTAACGACGGTGTTCTGGGTATCCTTGATGCCGACGATCTCGACGGGCTCGTTGAGCTTGAGCTCACCGCGCTCGACACGGCCAGTAGCAACGGTACCACGGCCGGAGATGGTCATAACGTCCTCAACGGCCATCAGGAACGGGAGGTCGTTGTTACGAGCAGGCGTCGGGATGTACTCGTCGACGGCCTTCATGAGCTCGCGAATGGCGTCCATCCACTTGGCGTCGCCCTCGAGAGCGCCCAGAGCGGAGCCACGGATGACGGGGATGTCGTCGCCGGGGAAATCGTACTCGGAGAGGAGCTCACGGGTCTCCATCTCGACGAGGTCGATGAGCTCGTCATCGTCGACCATGTCGCACTTGTTCAGGAAGACGACGATGTAGGGAACGCCGACCTGACGGGCGAGCAGGATGTGCTCGCGGGTCTGAGCCATGGGGCCGTCGGTAGCAGCGATGACCAGGATAGCGCCGTCCATCTGAGCAGCGCCGGAGATCATGTTCTTGACGTAGTCAGCGTGGCCCGGGCAGTCAACGTGAGCGTAGTGACGGGCAGCGGTCTCGTACTCAACGTGGGAGACGGAAATCGTAATGCCGCGCTCGCGCTCCTCGGGAGCCTTGTCGATGTTCTCGAACGCAGTGAAGTCAGCCTTGCAGCCCTCGGTCTCGGAGAGAACCTTGGTGATGGCAGCGGTCAGCGTGGTCTTGCCGTGGTCGACGTGACCAATGGTGCCGATGTTAACATGCGGCTTAGTGCGCTCAAACTTCTCTTTGGCCATAAAGCCCTCCTCTTAACAGGTCGTCCCCGGACGGGACTTTGCCTTTATACCATAGTGGCCTCTCAACATACTATTGAGAAGCCACCGTGTTACCTATGGTAGCGGTGACTGGATTCGAACCAGTGACGCCACGGGTATGAACCGTGTGCTCTAACCAACTGAGCTACACCGCCGGATGGAGCCTGCAACCAGACTTGAACTGGTGACCTCTTCGTTACCAACGAAGTGCTCTACCGACTGAGCTATACAGGCACTTGACGGGTGGGAGCTATAGGATTCGAACCTATGTAGGCAGAGCCAACGGGTTTACAGCCCGTCCCCATTAACCACTCGGGCAAACTCCCAATCGTTCAAGTATCCGCAGGT
>DBFOME010000067.1:0-24060 GCA_048430645.1 Collinsella sp.
TCCAGTTCCGCGGCGAGTCCTACCGCGTCCGCCATGCCCTCATGCAGGAGGGCTAGCCGCTCAAAAAGCGTGCGCGCTTCCGATGCTCAGGCTGCTCAATTTCCGATGCTCTTTTTGCTCAAATCCTCTTGACGAAACACATCACGGTGGTATCCTTCCGGTAGTCGTTCGACCGGATGGCCTCCCCCTCGGCACTCACATTACCAGCCGCGGCACCTGCCCGGCACTTTCCTATCAGCCGTCGGGGGCGGCGCGTCCCGCGCCGGCAGCACCCAATTGGCCCTCTCGGGGGCAGGGACGTTCGGCCGTGCGCGGGCGCCCGGTCGGCGGCCCGTTCTGGGCGCGCCTCAATCGTAGCCCGAGACGGTCCCGGGCTGACAATTTCGACTGTAATGGACGTTCTTAAATGACTAGTCATTAGGGACACCCTTGGCATAGCCCGCCCCGGCAATAGATACCACTTCACAGCTCCGTCACAGGTGTAGCGGCTTTGTGTGGGCGCGGCACGCGCTGATTGAGCCGCCAGCCGAGGGGCATAAAGCAGTTGAGCGAAAACGGTTTGCCCCTTTGCCGTTCGCTCGAGGATCATGTCCCCCTTTTCCGCGGAAACCCCGGCAGTTGCGAAGAGCTGCCGGGGTTTCTGTCGTTTGTGAGGCTAAGTCGGTACGCAGCGATCGAGACCTTGAGCCGCAAACCCACCGTGCGCAATGCGTACCGCCGCCAACTTGTGAGCGCAGCAACGCCTTCCCTGCCAAGCCCCGCGCTATACTCGTCCGCATGGATATCAACGCACGCAACATAGCAACACACGCCGCGGACGCACCAGCAACGGCAGCGCCCACCCCCGTCGTGGGCCGCTTTGCCCCGTCGCCCTCGGGCCGCATGCACTTGGGCAACGTGTTCAGCTGCCTGTGCTCGTGGCTTTCGGCCCGCAGCCAAGGCGGCAGCATCGTGCTGCGCATCGAGGACCTGGACGATCGCTGCAAGCGCCCGGAACTTGCCACTCAATTGATTGACGACCTGGCCTGGCTGGGACTGGAGTGGGACGAAGGCCCCTACTACCAGCACGATCGCCTGGATCTGTACGAGGACGCCCTGCGTCAGCTGCAAGACGCCGGCCTCACCTATCCCTGTTTTTGCACGCGTGCCGAACTCCACGCCGCGAGCGCGCCGCACGCGAGCGACGGCACGCCCATCTACCGCGCCGCCTGCCGAGACCTTTCTGCCGAGGAGGTTGCCCGCCGCAGCGCCCTGCGCGCTCCGGCCACGCGCCTGCGCGTACCCGCCGTCGACGACCTCGCAAACGATGTGATCGAATTCGTGGACCGCACGTATGGAGCCCAATGCGAAGCACTCGCCACCGAATGCGGCGACTTTTTGGTGCGCCGCAGCGACGGCGTTTTTGCCTACCAGCTAGCCGTGGTGGTCGACGACGCTGCCATGGGCGTCACCGAGGTCGTGCGCGGATGCGATCTGCTGGGCTCCACGCCGCGCCAAATCTACCTGCAGCATTTGCTGGAACTTCCCACGCCGCACTACGCGCACATTCCGCTGCTCATGTCGCCGGATGGCCGCCGCCTTTCCAAGCGCGACCGCGACCTGGACCTGGGCGAGCTCCGCACCCGCTTTGGCGCGCCCGAGGCACTACTGGGCTGGCTCGCCGGGCAAATAGGCATCGCGCCGGACGCCACACCGCGCTCTGCCGAGCAGCTGGTCGAGCACTTTAGCTGGGATGTTATCCGCACGCATCGGGAAAACATCACTGTAACGGTCGAGTAGCCAGCCACCCCGCCCCTACGCGACATCCCAGGGCTGGAGTTCGTCGCCCAGGCGGACAATACAGTCGTAGAGCACGGTGTAGCACTCGGCTGGGTTGGCGTCACGATGAAAATGCCCGTAGTACCAGCGCTTGTAGTCCAGGTGGTCCTCCAGCTCGTCGAAAAACGTGGTGAGTCGATCGACATCGGGATAATTCCAGCCAGGTGCCGGGTAAAGCGTGGGCGAAAGCATGCGCGTGGAGCAGGTATGGGTGATCGCATAGTCGACCTTCCAACCCACGCTGTCGAGCTTTGCCCGCGCCTCCTCAAAGTTGCGCTCGTCCGGCAGCTCCTGCGGCCACCAGCTGGAATACGGAATGCGGTATTCCTTATCCACGCTCGTGGCGCCGCCCATGGTAAAGATCGTTGAGCCGTCGAGCTCAAAAACCTCACCGCGCGTCAGGCGTCGGATGGGCGAGGTGTCCGACAGACGCTGCGTCAGGCCGCCGTGCCACAGCTCCATGGGGCGCTCCGACCAGTGATCGAAACGCTCGTGGTTGCCGTCGACAAACAGCACGGTATAGGGGCGCGACTCCAGCCAGGCGATGTCGGCACATTCCTCGGCAGAGAAATCCCACGGAAAGCCAAAGTCGCCCGCGATGATGAGATAGTCGTCACTTGTCAGACCATCCCCAAGATCCCAGTCGCGAAGCTTTTGCATGTCGACGCCGCCGTGAATATCGCCCGTCACATAGACCGTCATCGGATCACCACTTCCCTGTAAGTCGCTAGCCCACATTCTGCACGATCACTAAGTCAACCGTTCCAGCCCTTCCATCCTTTGGGACCTACCCCTCGCTCTTCCATCCAAACGGGTCAAACACCCAAAAGATCAGATCGAGCACGCCGCCGGTCATCGTGGCGCCGGCAAGAGCCATGCAAACATGCAGAAAGCTGGCACTTCGGAGCACGTCGAACGGCCCCAGAACAGCCAGCAGCGCGACCGCTGCGCCGGCTACGCACAGCGCGAGGCACGGCCCCGCGTCCTTTACGCACTTCTTTGCGAGATGCTTTGCGTTGTCACTCATCGGTATCGAACTCCTTAGAGGGTCGTTGTTCAGACGCATGCCGCCGCGGCAGAGCGGGGCGGCAGGGTAAGTGTCACATGCTGTGCGGACATCAATGGAGAAACCGCCTGCTCGACCAACCTTTGACGCCGTTTTGCACCGGCACCACATCCCCCGCTATCGAGGTCTAATACTTTTCCCACCGCTACCCAAAAACTCATCCAACATTAATCTTGGCTCAAGAATCGCTTAATCTATAACCTGCACTATAGAGTTCGACCAAGGGCGGGGCGGCGCCACGCAGGTCGCCGAACGCAACGCTCGCGCCCGGGCAAATCGCCCGGCGTCGCGCCCATCGAACGAAAGGACAGGTCATGGACGACCTCGAAAAAGTTGAAACCATCCGCACCAAGTGCAACGTGAGCTACACCGATGCCAAGGCCGCGCTCGACGCTGCCGACGGCAACGTTTTGGATGCCATCATTTGGCTCGAGTCGCAGGGCAAGACGCAGACCACGTCGGCGCATGCCGCCACCGAGTCCGAGCCGGTCGATGAACCCTCGGCCGAGATGGTCGCCGCGCAGGCCGCCTACGAGAAGTCGAGCGAAAAGACCGACTTTTCCAAGAAGATGGACAGCGTGTGGGAGTACCTCAAAAAGCTCTTCCGCCTGAGCCTGGACACCAAGTTTATCGCCACGCGCCGCGACGCGATCATCCTCAACATTCCCATCCTGATCCCCATCGTCGCGCTGTTTGCCTGGGGCGCCACGATATGGCTGATGCTGATTGGCCTGTTCTTTGGCATGCGCTACCGCATCGATAGCGACGGCGACGTGCCCGGCAGCATCAACAACCTTATGAATCACGCCGCCGACGCCGCGGACGACATCAAGCAAAATCTCAACGACGACAAGTAATCGCAGACGGGGGCACGCATGGCACGGATCCTGATCGTAGAGGACGAGGAGAAAATCGCCCGCTTTGTGACGCTCGAGCTGGAGCACGAGGGCTACCAGGTGGAGCACGCCGCCGACGGCCGCACCGCCGTGGACCTGGCGCTGGAGCGCAACTACGATTTGATTCTGCTCGATGTGCTGTTGCCGCAGCTCAACGGCATGGAGGTGCTGCGACGCGTCCGCAAGCACAAGGATGTGCCGGTAATCATGGTCACCGCGCGCGATGCCGTGATGGACAAGGTGGCCGGGCTCGATGCCGGCGCCGACGATTACCTGACCAAGCCGTTTGCGATTGAGGAGCTGTTCGCACGGATCCGCGTGGCGTTGAAGCGCTCGGAGGCCGTGCGGGCGGCTTCGGGCGTTGGCGGCGCCGGGGCAGGTGGCGCGGGCGTCGACGCCGCTACGATACCCCCGGTCGGCGACTCGACCCAAGTTTCCGTCGCGCCCTCCCCCGCCACGCTCGCCGTGGGCTCGGTTGCGCTCGACCCCGACCGCCGCGAAGTCACGGTCGGCGGCTCGCCCATCGCGCTCACGGCCCGCGAGTTCGACGTCCTCGCCCTGCTTATGGCGCATGCCGAGACCGTGCTCACGCGCGAGCGCATCGCGCACGAGGCGCTGGGCTACGAATACGTGGGCGACACCAACAACGTCGACGTGCACATCGCGCACCTGCGCGCCAAGATCGAGGACGCCGGCGGCGCCCGCATCATCCAGACCGTGCGTGGGGTGGGCTATGTCTGCCGCGCGTAACGCCGAGGCCAAGCGCGTCACATCCATCGCCCGCGCCATCAACTGGAGCTATATGTGGCGCCGCTTGATGAGCTACGTCTGGCTCGATCTGCTGCTGATGGTGATTGCGGCGGCGATCCTCGTCTATGGATACAACCAGATGCTGCCCGACGGCGCGTTTACCGCAGGATGGATCCCCGGCGTCGCCGTTCACGGCATGTCGCTGGCGCCTGCGCGCGGCTGGGACCTGGCAACGCTCACCTATACCGTCGAGCTTGCGCGTACCACCAAGACTTTCCCCCTCGCGCAGGACCTCGTCGCGCTATGGCCTCTCTACCTTGTCGTTGTGGGTTGGCAGGTCATCAGCGTGCTCGACATGCTCGGCGGCGTCCGTCGCGTGCGCCGCACCATGGCACCGCTCAACGACCTGGCCTTGCGCGTGGACGAGCTCGGCCGTATGCAGCTCTCCGGCGGCAAGATGGAAACACTGGAGCAGGCCATCGAGCGCGCAAGCGTCGACTCGCCGAGCGTCACTACCGGCGACGCCGACCTGGCAAGCATCGAGGTTGCACTCAACCGCCTACTGCGCCAGATGCAAGAGGCCAAACTGCAGCAAATGCGCTTTGTCAACGATGCGAGCCACGAGCTGCGCACGCCCATCGCGGTGATTCAGGGCTACGTAAACATGCTCGATCGCTGGGGCAAAGACGACCCGGACGTGCTGGCAGAATCTATCGCGTCCCTCAAGGCCGAAAGCGAGCACATGCAAGAGCTCGTGGAGCAGCTGCTGTTTTTGGCGCGCGGCGATGCCGGGCGCACGGTCCTGCGGCGCGCAAATACCAACCTTGCCGCACTGGTCGACGAGGTATGCGAGGAATCGCAGATGATCGATACCGAGCACACGTATCGGCTGGCCTTTGACGCTGCGCTTGTCAGCGACCCGCGCTGCGACGCGCCCGTCGACGTGGTGCTCGTGAAGCAGGCTCTGCGCGTGATCGTGCAAAACGCCGCCAAGTACTCGGATGCGGGAACGACCGTCACATTTGGCGTAGCGCCGGATGCGGGCGCGGGCACGATCGACATAAGCGTTGAGGACGAGGGCATCGGCATGAACCAGGAATCCGCAGCTCACGCGTTTGAACGGTTCTACCGCGCCGACAATGCACGCGATGCCGGCGCACAGGGCTCGGGTCTGGGGCTTGCCATTGCCAAGTGGATCGTCGATAGCCATGGCGGCGTCATTGGCGTGACCTCAGTCGAGGGCGTCGGCAGCCGCTTTACGATTCGCCTGCCGCGCTAGGAAGCCCCTCGGCATAAATAAAGGGATAGGGCCACACGGCCCTATCCCTTTTTGCTAGCTATGGCAGCTTGTGCGCTACTCGCGGCACAGATGCACGGCGAAACCGGCGAACTCGCGCTTAAAGTACACGAGTTTGGTGCTACCGTCGGGCAGCAGCGCGCGCGACTCTTCGTTGACCTCGAGCCCGCGCTCGGCAAACCACTTCTCGGCCGCATCAATGTCGTTGACGGCAAAGCCGATGTGGCCCTTGGTGCCACGACCATTCTGCTTCATGACCTCGACCAGCGAATCGTTAAAGTACGAAACCGGGGTCTCGATAACGGGCAGACCCATCATCGTCGAGAACAGCTCCGCGATCTCCAGGGCGTCTGCCGGGTCGGTGGCGTTAATGCCCACATGGGCAACGCGCATGCCAAAGAGCTCGACCGGATTGGCGTTCTGCTCACTCATGCAGTCAGCGCCTACTGAGCCATGACGTCAAGAACGGCCTTCTCGGCAGCGACGCGGTTCATGCCGGTCATGAAGGGCACGCCGCTCACGTACGGGCAGGTAAGGCCCTCGGGGGCAACGGTGGTGGCGATCAGCAGATCGGCGCCCTCGTCGCAAACGTCCTTGGCCTCGGAGATGGCGCACTGCACGATCTCGTACTTGTCGGCGTAACCGTTGGCGTCGAGCATGGTGGCGACCTTCTGGGCAACGAGCGTGGAAGTAGCAGCGCCAGCACCGCAAGCCAAAACAATCTTCTTCATAGGTAATGTCTCCCTTCATGGTTTACTTTAGGTAAGTGTACCGCAGCGAGCGATGGCGCTCGGCCTCGATGCGCTTTTATGCCAGTTTGCTTGCACGCCGCGTATAATACATCTAGCACGTGTTGTCATACCGCTCGCTTTACGAGCGACTAAGGACTCTAAAATGCCCGATTCCCGCACCCTCTGGACCGCCGTCGTCATTATTTGTATCGCCATATCGGTGTTCTTTAGCGTAAAAAAACGCACCACGTTTAAGCGCCTGCAACAGCTTATGGCTGCCAAGCAGTGGGACGAGTTCGATCGTTTGCTCGATGGCAAACTCACCAGCATGCTGTACCCGCGCTATAACCGCGACTACCTGCGCCTGAACTCCTATCTGCTGCGCGAGGACCACAAGCGCGCCGACGAGATGTTCGATTTGCTGCTGGGACTCAATCTGCCCAAGATGCAGCGCGTCGACCTGGTGATTAAGGCCTTTAACTACTACGTTGGCCAGGAGGACCGCAAAAAGTCCAAGGAGCTGCTGCACGAGATCAAAGGCTTTGAGGGCGGCCAGGCCGAGGCAGTCGCACACGAATGCCAACTGATGTACGACACGATGATCCTCAAGCGCCACAACGACATTCCCGAGCTGGAGCGCATGCTCAAGGAGGCCGGTGACGACAAGGTCAAGAGCTGCCGCTTGGAGTATCTGTTGGCTCTGCAGTACAAGAACAAGGGCGACGAAGCCAAGTTCCAGGAGTTCCTGGAGAAGTCGGGGCAACACTCGATGGCCGTCAACGCGTAACGGACGGCTTGTGCTAGACTTCTAGTCTCACGGGGGCGTGGCGGAATTGGCATACGCAGGAGACTTAAAATCTCTCGCCGCAAGGATTGTGGGTTCGAGTCCCACCGCCCCTACCATGTAGTGCTTACGAGCCCGTCTTCCCCAGGGATGCGGGCTCGTTTCTTTAAGATGCCGGCGGGACTCGAACCCGCGAGGGGGCGAGCGTTAAGCGGACGCGCAGCGTCCGTAGCGAGCCGGCGAGGGCGCCGACAGGCGGCCGAAGCCGGTGCGTATTTGCGCAACAAATACGCAGACGTCCCACCGCCCCTACCACGTATTGTTTACGAGCTCGTGTCCCCCAGGGATGCGGGCTCGTTTCTTTTACACGCTGGCGGAGCTCTAAGTTGCGGTGGAATAGATCCTGTTTATACCGTTTACCAGCTTATTTAGGAACTATTTCACCGCAACTCAGAGGAAGACGGTTAAAGAGCACTCAGACTCGGGGTCCAGGCGATAGTGGGAGTCGCGCCGTCGAGAGTTTCGTTGATGGTGGCGGCCATGCCGGCGAGTAGGCTGTTCTCGCTTACGGTGAGCGTCTTGTAACCGCCAGCCCGCATAAGCTCGCGGATTACCACGGCACCAGCCAAGATCACGCCCGCGCGTTTGGGCTGTACACCCGGTAGAGCGGCGATGCCGTCCGCATCCAACGCAGACATGCGCTCGATAGCGGCCGAAACCTGATCCAGCGAAAGCTCGCGCAGGTGCACAAAGCTCGAATCGTACGGTTCCAGCTCATGAACGAGCGCCACGAGTGTGGTGACGGTGCCACCCACTGCGACCAAGCGTTCGGCGCGCTCAAAATTGCTCGGCAGGCCCTCAAAATAGGCAGCGAACTGCTCGCCCGCCCACGCGGCAGCGGCAGTAAGCTCGCCGCGTGCGGGCGGCAGTGCCGAGAAAAATCGCTCCGTCACACGGCGACAACCGATGTCCAGCGAACGCGTGCCCTCCAGCGCAAAGACCCCACGCTCCGGCGCATAGACGCCCGTCGCGAGCTCCGTGGATCCGCCGCCCGAATCGGCAACAATGATGCGCTCGCCGGCAAAGTCGTGCGCCACGCCAAAAAACGTCAGGCGCGCCTCGACCTCGCCCGGAATCACCTGCGGTTCGAGCCCCAGCTCACGCAGACCGTCCAGCAGCAGTGCGGCATTGGATGCATCGCGCGCGGCGCTCGTGCATGTGGTGCAAATGCACGCGGCCCCAAAGGCACGCGCCTCGTCCACAAACATGCGGCATGCAGCGAGCACGCGCTCGACCGCCGCCTCGCAAAAGCGACCTGTCGCGTCCACGCCCTCGCCCAGATCGGTAATCTCGGTATGCTTGGACGATTCCACGATCGCCCCGCCCTCGACCTGGGCCAACACCAGTCGCGACGACACCGTTCCCAGATCGATCGCCGCCACCTTATATCGTTTGTCGCAATGCGTCATTGCAAGCTCCCCTCCGGGCGCTACTCGCCGTTGGACACGACCGTCTGGCCCTCGACACCGTTAAACCCAAACAGCATGTCGAGCGCCTGGATGTACCACGGGGCGTCCTTACCGACTTCTTCGATTTCCCTGGCAACTTCGCTGGCCTTCTTGGCGTTCGACGACTTCTTGCTCGAAGACGAATCCGAATCGTCGTCCAGGCCCTGCACTTCAATCCTCTTCTCGCCGGGCATCACCAGGCCCAAGTCCTCGGATGCCGCGTCCTTGATACCCTCCTCCGAGAGCAGCTTGTCGACGCTTTTTTGCAGCTCATCATTGTATTGCTGACGAATCTCGACCTGCTTGGCCAAGATATCGCTCGAACGCTTTGCCACGTACAGATCGCGCACGGGGAAATACAGGCTCACGAGCACCAGAGCAACGACAATGCCGATGAATAGCCCTCGCTGAGGACCGTGGGTAAAGTCATAAATTGCCTTGACTACTGCATTGTCGTTGGCGTAGTGCATAAAGTCCGAGCCGGAAAGACGGCTTAAGGGACGGTGCGGCTTGTCGGACGCCTGGGTCGAAGGGTGCGACGCATGCTTGGAACGCGATAGGCGCACCGGACTATCCGAGGAACTATTTTGCTGAGCATTGGGATGCGAAGTCGCCGGCGAGCTATACCTGGAGCGATCGGCGCCAGCATAACCAGACCCGCCAAGCTGCACCGAATGTGCACGGCGAGGTGACGGTTCGCGCGAACCGGCGGAATAGTACCTGTTGTCGTAAATCTGATCCATGTGCGCCTTGTGCGGTTGAGGTTTGTTTGCGCTAAGTCCTTTAGTTATAGCACGAGCGCCCGCACCGCCTTCGCCAGCCTTTGCTCGACATAAAAAAGGCGCTGAGCCGTATGGCCCAGCGCCCAATGGTGCTCAACAGTGCCCGGCGGCAACGAGGCGAATCCGAGTCAACCCCGCCCCCGCGAGCACCACTTGTTTAGCGAATGTTGTAGAACGCAGACTTGCCGGCGTAGCGCGCGCTGCCCTCGAGCTCGTCCTCGATGCGGATGAGCTGGTTGTACTTGGCAATGCGGTCGCTGCGGCACGGGGCGCCCGACTTAATCTGGCCGGCGTTGACGCCCACGACCAGGTCGGCGATCGTGGAGTCCTCGGTCTCGCCAGAACGGTGGCTCACGATGCAAGCGTAGCCGGCCTCCTTGGCGGTTTCGATGGCCTCGAGCGACTCGGTGAGCGTGCCGATCTGGTTGACCTTGACCAGAATCGCGTTGGCGGCACCCAGCTCGATGCCCTTCTTGAGGCGCTCGGTGTTGGTGACGAACAGGTCGTCGCCCACCAGCTGCACCTTGTTGCCAATGCGACGGGTGAGCTCAACCCAGCCGTCCCAGTCCTCCTCGGCCATGCCGTCCTCGATGGAGATGATGGGATAGGTGTCGACGAGCTTCTCCCAGTAATCAACCATCTGGGCGCTCGTGTACTCCACGCCCTCGCCCTTGAGCTCGTACATACCGGTCTCGGCGTTGTAGAACTCGGTGGACGCCGGGTCCATGGCGTACATGAAGTCGACGCCGGGCTTAAAGCCGGCCTTCTCCACGGCCTTGGTAATGTACTCGAACGGCTCGGCATTGGTCTTGAGGTTGGGCGCAAAGCCGCCCTCGTCGCCCACGCCGCCGCCCAGGCCGGCCTCGTGCAGCACGCCCTTGAGGGTGTGGTAGACCTCGGCGCACCAGCGCAGGCCCTCGGCAAAGCTCGGAGCACCCACGGGCATGATCATGAACTCCTGGAAGTCAACGTTGTTGTCGGCATGCACGCCGCCGTTGAGGATGTTCATCATAGGTGTGGGCAGCAGGTGAGCGTTGACGCCGCCCAGGTACTGGTACAGCGACAGGCCCGCCGACTCGGCAGCGGCGCGGGCGACGGCCAGCGACACGCCCAGAATGGCATTAGCGCCGAGCTTGGTCTTGTTGGGTGTACCGTCCGCAGCGATCAACGCGGCATCGACGGCGCGCTGATCGAAGACATCGAGGCCCACGACGGCGTTAGCGCACTCGTTGTTGACGTGCTCGACGGCCTGAGAGACGCCCTTGCCCAGGTAACGGCCCTTGTCGCCATCGCGCAGCTCGCAGGCCTCAAAGGCGCCGGTCGAAGCGCCCGAAGGCACCATCGCGCGGCCGAAGCTGCCGTCCTCGAGCACGACCTCGACCTCGACGGTGGGGTTGCCGCGGCTGTCGAGCACCTCGCGACCGTAAACATCCAAAATATCGCTCATGTTGTCTCCCTCTCACTTGGAAACGGGTTGAATGCTTGGCGACCGGCTGACCATGCACCGTCGGTGTGCCTCCGTAAGTTAGCCATGTCGCACTTTTTGCATTATGCCCTAAGTTAGCCGAGGGATACACTTGTTTTTCGAAAAATTTAGCGGGAACGATGAGGCGTGTCAGCCCGTCGTTCCCGCAGTCTTACTCCTCTGCCTTTGCGGCATCCCACAGGTCGTTGAGACCGTGGGTCGAAAGCTCAGCCAGATCCACATGGGCGTTGGACGCCATCTGCTCCATCGCGGCCCAGCGACGGCGGAACTTTGCCGTGCTGGCGCGCAGGGCGCTCTCGGCGTCGATCCCCTCTTTGCGCGCGACGTTGACCAGGGCAAAGAGCAGATCGCCAAACTCCATTTCGCGCTCGGGTGAGCCAGGGGCCTCGGCCTCAAACTCGGCACGCTCCTCGGCAACCTCGTCCCACACGTCCTGGACCGTCTCCCACTCAAAGCCTACGGCGGCCGCCTTGCGTGACACCTTCTGCGCCTGCATCAACGCCGGCAGATGCGTGGGCACGCCATCGAGCAGACCCTCGGGCGCGGCCTCGCCCGCCGCCACGGCCTTGTCCTTGGCGGCTTTCTCGGCAAGCTTGACCTCGTCCCAAATCTTGAGCACCTCGTCGGAGCTCTCGGCATCCGCATCGCCAAACACGTGCGAGTGGCGGCGAATGAGCTTGGCGTCGATATCGCGCGCCACGTCGGCCAGCGTAAACTCGCCGGCGTCGGCAGCAATCTGCGCATGCAGCACGACCTGCATGAGCACGTCACCCAGTTCCTCGCGCAGGTGAACCGCGTCGTCCGCCTCGATGCAGTCGAGCGCCTCGTAGGCCTCCTCGATCATGTTCTTGCCGATGCTGCGGTGCGTCTGCTCGCGGTCCCACGGGCAGCCATCGGGCTGACGCAGACGCCAGATGGTCTGCACCAGATGCTGCAGCTCGGCCGACGCGTCTATCAGCGTGGGCAGATCGCGCGAGCCCTCGGCATTTTGCTGAGCCATATGCTGCGCCATGGTTAGTCCTCCTCCAGGATCACGTGGCGGAACGCGCCGCCCTCGTAGATGCCGTAGCTGTGCGAGCCGTCCTTGGGGATGCTCACGCTGCCGGGGTTGAAGAGCCACAGGCCCGGGTGCGCGGCGCTTTCCTCGTTGACCTTGATGTGCGTGTGGCCGTAGACGAGCGCGGAGCCCTCGGGCAGCGCGGGCGCGTGGTCGACGCTGTTGTGCATGCCGGCGCCAAAGACATGGCCGTGCGTCAGGAACAGCTCGCGGCCGGTCTCGTCAAACAGCGTGGCATAGTCGGCCATGACGGGGAAGTCGAGGACCATCTGGTCGACCTCAGCGTCGCAGTTGCCGCGCACCGCGATGATGCGGTCGGCTAGGGCGTTGAGCAGCGGAATCACGCGCTTGGGAGCATAGTCGCGCGGCAGGTCGTTGCGCGGACCGTGATAAAGCAGGTCGCCCAGCAGGACGATGCGGTCGGGCTGCTCGGACTCAATGGCGGCGCAGAGGCGCTCGGTCCAGTATGCCGAGCCGTGGATGTCGGAAGCGATGAGGTATTTCATGGGGAGATCCTTTCGAATGGGGTTGATGGGGGCTGAATACGGGATCCGGCGGATGCGGAGCCCATCTACCGTGTTACTCGAATCGCAGTGCCGCGCTCTGAGCCGCCTGCATCACGCGTTGGAGCGGCACGCCATGTTCGCGGGCAAGACGGGCGCAATCCTCGTACTCGGGAGCCGCGCGCTCGCTGCCGTCGGGCAGGGTCGCCACCTTAACGGATACCTCGCCCCATGGCGTCGTTACGCGCTCAAAGCGGCGTGGCAGGCAAACGCGTTCCATCACCTGGCGACGAATGGCGTTGGTCGTGGTCTCCAAAAAGATAATCGTCTGCAAGCGCTCGATATCATCGTGCGAGCAGATTACCTGCAGCTGCCAGCCGGGGCGGCCCTTTTTGCAGTAAAGCGGCAACCAATGCACCTCGCGGGCGCCGGCCTTGCGCAGGCAATCGGCAGCGTAGGCAAGCACCTCGGGCGACGCATCATCGATGTCGCACTCCAGTTTGACGATAGTTTCGGGCGCATCAGTCTCGCGAGACAGCGGGGATGTGCTATCGCATTGCATACGGTCTGGATCCTTTCCGCGCGGGCTCGTTTTGTTCACCCAAACGCTAGCACATCGCAGGCTGCGCGAGTGTGACGGCGCGTGATGAGCGCGATTTTCCTTGTCGACAAGAAACCGACACTCCACCGCCCCGGCCAAACATGTACATCAGCCTCCAAACATGTCATTATTTGCAGCTTTTGGAGGCTGATGTACATGTATTGGAGCAAGCGAGGCCGCGCCGCGCAGCCTTTCCAATCGATTTCGAGCTCCGGCGCGCGGCGTGTTGAGAGCTGCAACATTACAATGGAGCGGATTCGCCAAATGCAAAGGAGTCGCCATGTCTGCCTGCCCGCTGGTCGATTGCCATACCCACACCTCGTTCTCGGACGGCCATGCCTCGTTTGAAGACAACGTTCGCGCCGCTGCTGCGGCCGGCTGCCGCGTCATGGTCTCGGCCGACCATCTCACACTGCCCGCCAGCATGGATGCCAACTGCGAAGTGCAGGTTACTGAGGGCGACCTGCCGGCACATCGTCTGGCTTTTGAGGATGCCCGCAAGCTTGCCGCGCAGATCGCGTCGGAGCTCGAGCTTATCTATGGCTTTGAATGCGATTGGTACGAGGGCTGCGAGCCTTTGGTTGAGCGCTGGTCCCGGGGCGCCGTCGTGCGCCTGGGCAGCGTGCATTGGATTGGCAACCCAGGCGATATCATGGCCGGCGCCGCGGGTACGGCGGGAACGGAAAACGTCGCTCGTCCCGATACACCCGATTCCCTTTGCGGTTGGATCGACGACGACACCAACCTGCACGTTTGGGAAAACCTGGGGGTACGCGGCGTGTGGGAGCGCTACGTCGACGACTGGTGCCGCGCCTGCGAGAGCCCGCTCAACTTTGATGTAATGGCTCACCCCGACCTGGTCATGCGCTTTTCGAAGGAAGGCTTTGCGCCCGACTTTGACCCCGCACCGTTTTGGCAGCAGATGGCCGAGTGCGCGCACGATACGGGCCGCCGCGTTGAGGTCTCGACGGCCGCACCGCGTAAGGGCTTGGACGACTACTACCCCGCAACCGGTCTTTTGCGCTGCTTTGCCCATGCCGAAGTGCCGATCACCTTTGGCTCGGACGCGCACCGCGCCTGCGATATCTGCTGGAGCATCCGCGAGGCCCAGGCCCACGCCTACGACTGCGGTTATCGAACCTTCGACATCCCCCACCCCACCGGCGAATGGGAACCCACACCCCTCGACTAGCCATCCCTTCATAAGTTGCGGTGGAATAGGGATTGTTTTGCCTGATGAAGCGCTTAAACAGTCCCTATTTCACCGCAACTTCCATGACCCCGTTACACCAACAAAGACTGTCCCAAACGACTAGTCGTTTAAGAACGTCCCCAATGACTAGTGGCGGCGGGCGTTGAGTTCGCCGGCCAACTCGTCGAGGGTGATACCGTAGCGCTCGAGCGTCACGAGCAGGTGGTAGACCAGGTCGCCGGCCTCGTAGCGGATATGATCGTGATCGTTATCCTTGCAGGCCATGATCACCTCGCTTGCCTCCTCGGCAAGCTTCTTGAGCAGCTCGTCCTCGACGTCGGTCAGCAGACGCGCGGTATAGCTCTCCTGCGGCGATGCATCACGACGACCGTGAATCACCTCGGCCAGACCTGTCAGCGTCTCACCGATATTTCCATCCTGAACGTTTGCGGTGCGCACACCCATGGTTCAATCCTTTCTGGTGGCCGAGCGTCTAATCGAGCGCCCGCCCTACGCGAGTTTCTTAAAGAAGCAGGTACGGTTGCCGGTATGGCAGGCCGGGCCCGGCGAGTCGACCTTGACCAGCAGCGTATCGCTATCGCAGTCGGCCCAAAGCTCCTTGACCGCCTGCATGTTGCCGCTCGTCGCGCCCTTGTTCCAGAGCTCCTGGCGGCTGCGGCTCCAAAACCACGTGGTGCCGGTCTTGAGCGTCAGCCCCACCGACTCCTCGTTCATCCAGGCAACCATAAGCACCTCGCCGGTGTCATACTGCTGAACAACACAAGGAATCAGCCCCTTGGCGTCGTATTTGAGCTCGGACGCAGTTGTCACTTGCTCCATTTAAAAATCCAATCTCACGGGGATGCCTTGACTGGCCATATACTCCTTCACCTGGCGAATGCTGAACGTCCCAAAGTGAAAGACGCTCGCCGCCAGCACGGCGTCGGCCTCGCCCTCGATCACGCCCTCGGCAAAATGCTCGAGCGTACCCACGCCGCCGCTTGCGATCACCGGAATCGGCACCGCGCGCGCCACGGCACGGGTGAGCGCCAGGTCAAAGCCGGCCTTGGTGCCGTCGCGATCCATACTGGTCAGCAAGATCTCGCCGGCGCCGCGACGAGCCGCTTCCTCGGCCCACGCCACCGCGTCGATACCCGTGGCGTTGCGACCTCCCGCGGTAAAGACCTCCCACTTGTCGGCACCCGGCTCTCCGGGCAAACCGACGCGCTTGGCATCGATCGCCACGACCACGGCCTGACTGCCAAAAGCCGCGGCAGCCTGGCTAATCAGCGACGGGTCACGCACGGCCGCCGAGTTGAGCGACACCTTGTCGGCACCGGCGGCAACCATGGTCCGCATGCCCGCCAAGTCGCGAAAGCCGCCGCCCACGGTATAGGGAATAGCGAGCTCCTCGGCCGCGTGCGCCGCCATCTCGATGGTCGTCACACGGTTGTCACTCGTCGCGGTAATGTCCAAAAATACGACCTCGTCCGCACCTTCGCGGTCGTAGGCGCGCGCCAGCTCCACCGGATCGCCCGCATCGCGCAAGCTCACAAAGTTGACGCCCTTGACCACACGGCCGTCCTTGACGTCCAGGCAGGGAATTACGCGTTTGGTAAGCATAGGCTACTCCTCCCCTCGGGCGGCGGCCAGCGCCTGGGCCAGCGTAAAGTTGCCCTCGTAGAGCGCGCGACCGGTAATGGCACCCTCGATGGCATCCCCGCCCACCGCGGCAAGCGCACGGATGTCGTCGAGCGTCGAGATACCGCCCGAAGCCACGACGGGAAAACCCGCGACCTCGGCCACATGGCGATACGCCGCCACATCGATGCCCGTCTGCATGCCATCACGCGCGATGTCGGTATACACCAGATGCTTAAAGCCCAGCTCGGAAAGCTGCGCCACGGCGTCGTCGAGCGCCACGCCCGCGCCGTCACGCCAACCGTTCACCTTGACCTGGCCGTCGCGAGCGGCGATGTCGGCCACGAGCAGCTCGCCAAAGCCTTGGGCTGCCACCTCAGCAAAACCCGGCTCGGTCACCAGCACCGTGCCCAGCGCGATGCGGCGCGCACCGTAGCCGGCCAACTCGTCGATGCGCGCGAGCGAGCGGACGCCGCCGCCCACGTCCACGGACAGACCGTCGACGCCGCAGATGGCCTTAATCGCTGCCGAGTTGGCAGCACACGCATCCTCGTCCTCGCCAAAGGCAGCGGACAGGTCGACGACGTGCACCCAGCTCGCGCCCTGCTCGGCAAACGAGCGGGCAACGGCCACGGGGTCGTCGGAATATACCTTGCAGCGGCCGTGGTCGCCACGCTCCAGGCGCACGACCTTGCCGCCGATCAGATCGATTGCGGGAAACAGGATCATCGGCCGGCCTCCTCGACGATGTTGACGAAGTTCTTAAGGATGCGCTGACCCAGCGCGGAGGATTTCTCGGGATGGAACTGGCAGCCCCACACGTTGCCATGGCGCACGATGCACGGGAAGCTCCGCGTATAGTGCGTGCGCGCCAGCACATCGGCGGCATCGGCGTCGTCGGCCACCGCGTAGCTGTGGGTGAAATACATGTTGGCACCCTCGGCAAAACCGGCGAGCAACGGATCGGCCGCGCCGGCGGGCGTCATGTGCACCTGGTCCCAGCCCACGTGCGGCACCTTCAGGCGGCTCGACTCCAGGCGCGTGCACGAACCGCGCATAATACCCAGGCCATCGACCCAGAGGGCACCGGCCCGCTCGGAGGCGTTGCCGTCGGCGACCGCGCTCTCGCTCGCAGGAACGCCCTCGTTGCCGCGCTCAAAAAACAACTGAAGGCCCAGGCAGATGCCGAGCAACGGAGTTCCGGCGGCAACGGCGTCGAGCACCGCGTCCGCCTCGCCGCCCTCGCGCATAAAGGCGACCGCGTCGTAAAACGCGCCCACGCCCGGGATGACCAGGCCGTCGGCGTTGCGGATCTGCTCCGGATCGTCCGACGTGCAGGCGGCGGCACCGGCGCGCGCAAGCCCGCGCGCAACGCTCGACAAGTTGCCCTTGTGGTAGTCGACCACCACGATCTTCGGTTCGCCCACGCGACCCCTCCCTTATCTCATCGTCCAAAACCACCACAAAGGGGACAGGCACCTTCGTAGTGGTTTTTGCCTTTGTTGCGGTTACAGCGAGCCCTTGGTGCTGGGGATGCCCTGCACGCGGGGATCGAGCTCGCAGGCGTGGCGCATCGTGCGGCCCACGGCCTTAAAGGCGGCCTCGATAATGTGATGCGAGTTGCCGCCCGCCAGCTCGCGCACGTGCAGCGTGAGCTTGGCATCGCGCGCAAAGGCGTAGAAGAACTCGACGGCCAGCTCGGTATCGAAGCTGCCCACGCGCTCGGTCGGCACGGGCAGCTCGCAGTAGGCCTGCCCGCGGCCCGAAATATCAACAGCAGCCATCACAAGCGTCTCGTCCATGGCGATCGCCGCGTCGGCAAAGCGCGTAATGCCCGCCTTGTCGCCCAGCGCCTGGCAAAACGCCTCGCCCAGCACAATACCCGTGTCCTCGACGGTGTGATGCGCATCGACCTCGACGTCGCCCACCGCGTGCACCGTCAAGTCGAACAGACCATGGCGGCCAAAGGCGTTGAGCATGTGGTCGAAAAACGGCACGCCGGTCGAGATATCGCACACGCCAGATCCGTCCAGGTCGAGCTTTACGACAATGTCGGTCTCGCCCGTCTTGCGGGTTACCTCGGCATAGCGGTCCATCTACATCTCCTCCTTCACCAGCGCGGCAAACGCCGCCAGCACCTCATCGTTTTCCTGCGGGGTGCCCACGGTAATGCGCAGACAGTCCGCGAGCCCCGGCGCGTAACTAAAGTCGCGCACCAAAATTGAATACTCGTCGCGCAGACGCTCGCGCACGCGCGTGGCATGCGGCGTGCGCACAAGCACAAAGTTCGCCGCGCTCGGCCACGCTTCCACGGGCAGACCCTCGGCAGCCATTGCGTGCAGGGTACACAGTTCGCGCTCGCGCTCGGATGCAACCTGCGCCACCACGGGTGCGTACGCATCGCGGGCACGTACGCAGGCAAGCGCGGCGGCCTGGCTCAGCACGTTAACCGAGTAGATCTGGCGAATCGCCGCAAACACATCGATCACCTCGGGCGCCGCGATCACATAGCCCAGGCGCGCGCCGGCGGCGCCAAACGCCTTGGACAGCGTATGCAAAATCACCAGGTTGGGATGCTCGGCGATAAGTCCCTGCGCCGTGATGGCCGCGCCAAACGAATCGTCCGCAAACTCAACGTAGGCCTCGTCGACCATGACCATGCCGAGGCACGCATCGCACAGGGCCGCAACAAAGTCGAGCGGCGCCACGTCACCCGTGGGATTGTTGGGCGAGGTCACGATCGCCAGATCGCACTCGGGAGCCGCCGCAAGCACCGCCGCCTGGTCGAGCTCAAAGGTCGCCGGGTCGCGCCACTCGTCGCGCACCTCGGTCTGGCACAGCGACGCAAAGAACGCATACTCGCTAAAGCACGGCGGGCAGTTGAGCAGGGTCCGCCCCGCGCCGCCAAACGCCAGCAAGTAGTTATAGAGCAGCTCGTCACCGCCGTTGCCCACGCAGATATTCTCGCGCGTCACGCCATGCCAAGCGGCAAGCTCATCGCGCAGGTCGTTGGACATGGGGTCGGGATAACGGTTGAGCGGCGTGGCAGCCAGGGCTGCATCAATCGCCTCGCGCACGCCGGCCGGCACGGGATAGGTGTTCTCGTTGGCCGAAAGGTTGATGCGCGTGGGCGTAAAGTTGGGATCATAGGGCTCAATGCCGGCCAGGTAGGGCTGGACGAGCTCCTTCATGCGGGGCGTCAGCTCGGCCATATTAGGCCTCCTCGCCGGTCGCGCCAGCGGCACCGCCCGCAGCCGCCGCCAGGTCCACGCCCTCAGCAACCGTCGCCACGGCGTCGCCCGGCCAGGCGACCTTGGTCAGGTCGGCCGCAGCCAGTGACTCGGCACTCACGGCATCCTCGCCCTGCTCCAGCACGCGACGACGCAGGGCAGCAGAAAGCGCGTGCGCCCACAGGCCCTCGGCCTCGGCTAGACGCTGTGTGGCGGGAGCGTCAGAGAGCAGGCCCTCGGGCGTATAGCAAATGACGCTCGAGCGCTTAACGAACTCTTCGACCGAAAGCGGGTTGGAGAACATGGCCGTGCCGCCGGTTGGCAGCGTGTGGTTGGGACCGGCAACATAATCGCCGAGCGGCTCGGAGCTCCAAGCGCCCACAAAGATGGCGCCGGCGTTGCGAATGCCGCCGAGCAGGCCCATCGCGTCCTTGCAGTGCAGCTCCAAGTGCTCGGGCGCCACGGTATTCACCGCCTCGACGGCGGCAGCCATGTCGGCGGCCACCACGATGGTGCCCTCATTGTCGAGCGAAGCACGCGTGATCTCGGCACGCGGCGACTGCGCCACCAGGATATCGATGCCTGCCTCGACCTCGCGCGCAAACTGCTCGTCGCAGGTCACCAGATAGCAGGCTGCCAGCGGATCGTGCTCGGCCTGGGCCATCAGGTCGGCCGCGACCACCATGGGCTTGGCCGTGGCATCGGCCAGCACGCAGACTTCGGAGGGGCCAGCGACCATGTCGATACCCACGTCGCCCGAGACAATCTGCTTGGCCGCAGCGACAAAGGCGTTGCCCGGGCCGGTGATCTTGTCGACGCGCGGAATAGTCTCGGTGCCGTACGCCAGCGCGGCCACGGCCTGAGCGCCACCCACCATATAGATCTCGTCCACGCCGCCGAGCTTTGCCGCGGCGAGCGTATACGGGCTGATCAGGCCATCTTTCTGCGGCGGGGTCACCATGACCACGCGCTTGACGCCGGCAACCTTGGCGGGAATGGCATTCATGAGCACCGTGGAGGGATACTGCGCGCGACCGCCCGGCACGTAGATGCCGGCCGCCGCGAGCGGGGTCACCTTAACGCCGAGCATCGTGCCGTCCGCACGCGTGGTAAACCAGCTCTGCTCGACCTCGCGCTGGTGGAACTCACGAATCTGGCGTGCAGCCTTTTCGAGCGCCGCGACAAAAGCGGGATCGAGGCCTTCGAGCGCGGCATCGATCTGCTCCTGCGGCAAGCGGAAGCTCTGCAGCTCAACACCGTCAAAACGCTGACAGTAATCGCGCACCGCGGCATCGCCGTTGGCGCGCACGTCGGCCACGATATCGCGGGCGGCGTCGACGATGTTTTGCGGCAGCACACCCTTGCGGTTGAGCTGGTTGGTAACGAGGCGCTCACCGGGAGCAAGCTTGATGGTCTTCATATCGGTATCCCCTATCGGTCGAGGTTGTGTTCGAAAAACGAGAGGCCGGGCGGCGGCGCCAATCGGCCCGCAGCCCAGACGTTGGGACGCCCGTGCGTGCTCGCGCTATTGTGCCGAGCCCGCAACGGGCTCAAAATGCTTGTCCTTCACGGCCGCCGCCAGGCGATCGGCCAAGTTGCGCACGCGCGGGTCCAGGCGCGCGGCACCCGGGTTGACGAAGAATCGCGCCGTGCAGTCCATGATGCGACCGGTAATGACCAGGTCGTTGTCGCGTAGCGTGGCACCCGTGGCGGTAATGTCCACGATGCGATCGGTCATGCCGACGATGGGGCCCAGCTCGATGTTGCCGTGCAGCGAAACGATGTCGGCGTTCACGCCTCGCTCGGCATACCAGGCGCTCGCGATGCGCGGATACTTGGTGGCCACGCGAAGCGACCCGCGACGAGCATAGTTGCGCTCGGCCTGACCGGCGCGCCGTGCGGGCTCCGCCTCGATAAAGGTGCACAGGCCATAGCCCAGGTCGACCAGCTGCAGCAGGTTGAGGTCTGCCTCGATGAGCGAGTCCCAGCCGCAGATGCCGCAATCGGCACCGCCGCAACCCACAAAGGCAGGCGCATCGCTGGGACGCACGATGACAAACTCGATATCGCCGACCGCGCCCTCGCCGGCACGCGTGTCGCGACCGCGCACGATCAGGTGACGACCGGGGTCACGCAGCTCAGAGACGTCCAAGCCCGCGGCCTCGAGCACGTCGAGCGTGTCGGCCTTGAGCGAGCCCTTGGGCACGGCGATGCGCAGCGGACCCTCGGCGCCGCGACCCACGGCGTGATCGCCGTCGGAAGCGGCGTCCTCGGCCGAGGTGCGCGCGGCCTCCAGACGCTCGAGCGAAAAGGCAAAGCCCGCCGCCGGTACCTCGATGCCGTCGCCAAATGCGCCGGTAAAGATGGAGTCGTAGCGTCCGCCCGAACCGACCGGATCGGGCAGGCCGCCGGCATAGGCCTTAAAGACCAGACCCGTGTAGTAATCGAAAGAGTTCATGATGGAGAAGTCGAACGACAGCACCTGGGCGTCCTCGGGTGCCAGGCCCTCGACCAGGGCACGCAGCTCGCGCGTCAGCGGCACGACGATACCGGCGGCCTCCAGCAGCGCGTCCACGCGGTCGAGCACCTCGGCACCGCCGTGCAGACGTGGCAGCTCGCTAATGGCGGCCTTGACGGCATCGGACTCGACGCTTGCTGCCACGCGGGCATCGAGGCCCACAAAGTCGTTGGCGTGCACGCAGCGCAGGGCCTCGGCGGCCAGCTTGCGATCCTCGCACGCCGCAAGCAGCTCCTTAAACGGACGCACGCTACCTGCGATAATGCGCGCATCGGGCAGCGCCAACTTGCGCACGGCCTCGGCCACGAGCGAGACGATCTCGACATCGCCCGCGGTATCGCCCGCGCCGATAAGCTCAAAGCCCAGCTGCGTAAACTGACGCGAGCCGCCGGCATTGCGCTGGCACTCGCGAACCACCGGCGCCTCATAGCGCAGGCGCAGGGGCAGGTCGGCCGCGCGCATGCGGGTCGAAACCAGACGCACGATCGGCAGCGTGTTGTCGGGACGGACCACCAGCAGGCGACCGTCGTCATCAAAGAGCTTAAACGGCGTATCCGCAATGCGGCCGCCCTCCTCGAGCGAGCCCTTGTCCTCGAGTAGCGGCGTCTCGACCGGAAGGTAATGATGCTCCCTAAAGCAGCCCTTCACCGTACATGCGATCTCCTCGCGCGCCTGAGCCTCCTCGGGCAATATGTCCCGGAATCCCCACGGTGTGGCCGTCATCTGGTGAGCCTCCTCATGCTGTGTTTCATGTAGAACGAAAGACCGGCATAGCTCCGCCGGTCTTCTGGGTACTTTAGCATACTAGAGTGTTTGCGGGGAGAATCATCCTTCACGGCTCACAGCGTATTCATTTGGAAACATAGGGGAAAGCGCGTCCCGCCCGCCAGCCAAAAACTGGGATGCGGTTTCCGGTTGAAGTCCTCAGCGGAAAGTGCGTCCCATTCTGAGCGCCTGTTCTGGGATGTGCTTTCCGCCAGAAGCCTCAAGCGGAAAGCACGTCCCGTTTCTCAAAAAGCGTCAAACGCCAACTCGGCGCCCTGTCCCACTTAGGCGCCAATTGCGCGTCGGTACTCCGCCATAACCTGAGCGTCGGCTGCCGCGGGGTCGGCAAAATAGCGCCAGTCATAGGTCTCGGCCGAAACAACTCCGCGATAGCCGCGCGCCACCAGCCTATCCAGGTCGGCGCGCATATCGCGGTCGCCGTCACCCCAGGCAAGATGCGTCGTGCCATCTGCCGCAACATCGACAAAATGCACGTGGGCGACATCATCGCCAAGCAGATCGAAATAATCGTCGATGGTATCCCCCGCCACCGCCATAGCGCCTATATCCAGACACGCCTTAAGTGCCGGATGATCAACTGCCTCGATCATGCGCTTCGTGTCGGCCGCCGAGTTCACGATCATCGACTCAACCGGCTGTAGGGCCTCGAGCACCAGTCGCACGCCGCGCTCTCCCGCATGTTCGGCAATCGCACGCAGCATCGAGGCACTTCGACCCCACGCGTCCTCGATTGGCTCGTTCAAAAATGCCCAGCCGCTCGAGACCATGACCTGCTCGGCTCCAAGTTCCGCCGCGATATCTACAACGTTCTTAAAGTACGCGAGCGTGCGGGCACGCGCCTCATTCCCGCGCGCCGCGATATTCCACGGCTTGGGGTTGTTCTGTTCGGGACAAAGTCCCACAATCCGAACCCCATACCGCTGCGACAGCTCCCGTACCCGCTCGAGCGAATCGTATCCATGGCAATCGACATACAGATGCATCGCCCCGGTCCAAAGCTCGCAACACGTGTAGCCCGAAGCCGACGCCGAAGAAAAGAACTCCTCAAGATCAAAGTAGCGATGGCTGATATTCATAACGGCAAGCTGGGGGTAGCTCATAATTACTCTCCAACCCAAACGGGGCCCCGTTCCATATAGGAGCGGGGCCCAATTACACAAACGTTATTTGCTCTTAGTAATCGAACTGGTGATAGTAACGACGGTAGTTGAGGTTGTGCTTGGTGACCGTCTCGTAGTAAGCGGCAAGGCGATCGGTGATCAGCGAGGAGAGGATCCACGGGGACACGATGACGCGGAACTCGTCGTCAAGGCCGGGGATCGCGAACTCGGCGGTGTCGATGATGTTGATGTCGGTGTCGCCGGTCACGCCGCGGTTGAGGAACGCGCGAACGCGCTCGTCGAGCTTGCGGTTC
>DBFOME010000068.1:0-41092 GCA_048430645.1 Collinsella sp.
GGCAATCGCCTGCGAAAACGCGTACGGGTTGACCTGGCCGGTCTTGGGCAGCTCATCGCGCTCCACGAGCATCTCGTAAAAGCGCTGGTGATCGATGTCGATGCCATCCATGTACACATCGGTGCCAAAGGTGACGGACAGCGGCAAAACGGCCAGTGCTGGGTGCTCGACCGGCGACATATCGCTTGCGGAATCGGTAATAATGCGGACGGACATAGCGAATCCTTTCTTGCGCAGGTCCCGCGCAGGGAATTTTGACAGCAAGGCCCCGGCACGGTATACGCGCTCAAACAGGACTATGCAGTTGTTAATTGGAAGCAAAAGCCTTGGCGGCCCTACAGCTCGCGCAGGGTGTTGAGAATCGTGCGCAGCGACGCATACATCTGCTCGCGCTGCTCCACACCCATAGCCTTACCGGTGGTATCGAGCACCTCGCGAATGATGCGGTCCGCCTCGCTCATGCTCTCGCCGCCCAGAGCGGTCAGGCGCACCGGAGCACGATACTTAACGGCGGCATCGCCCGAATCATCGACCTCGACGTAGCCGCCCTCCTCCAGATGCGCGAGCGTACGCGAGACGGCGGCGCGGGTCACGCCTGCCATGCGAGCCAGGTCAGCGCCAGTCAGGCCGTCCTTGCTGCGCTCAAGATAGTAAAGGCACATAACGTCGGAGCCCTTGAGGCCCAGCCTTGCGCCCTCGGATGTCTTAATGCGCTGAATCTCCTTGTAGAGCCCGCTGATCAGTCCGACAAAGTCCTCGAAACGTGTCTCGTCGTTCTGCTGCATGGGAGACGACCGCCTTTCGCTTGCATAATGCTTACGGGTAAACATCTTAACCGTACTTATCGGCCGCCAGCCCTGCGCACCCCATTTGTTAACCCATCAACATAAAAACCACCACAAAGGACAGGCGCCTTTGTGGTGGTTTTGAGCATCAATAGGTTCTAGGCGCCGCTACAGGTCCACACGGGGATTGTCACGGGTCACAAGCGTCTTAACGACAACCGTCGCTCCCAGATACCGCTCGAGCAGATCGGCAAGACGGTCGATGGCGGCCTGGCAGTCCTCCATTCGCTCGGGCTCCACGCACTCAATCGCCAGGAACGCATCGGCCGAATCATCGGACAGAGCCGTTCGAACGCCGTCGCGCCAGTTCCAGCAGCGGCACACGGCGCCCGCATCATCGATATAGGCGAGCTCGCCGGGCAGCGTCGGATCGTCCGCCTCCTCGCCAAGCGGCAAGAACGCGTCGCCACCGTCGGTCACCTTCAGGCGAAGGTCTCCCTCGATCGCATGCAGATCCTCGCCTCCCACGGGCAGCGCGTAGGTCAGCGACACCGTGTTGTAAATATCCACCGCGGGCGTAATGTGGCCCACCGGCTTGCCTTTGAGCACGCGTTTGAGCAAGTTCTCGATCGAGCAGCGCGCGCCTTTCTTGGTCTTGAACAGACGATAGGCCTCGCGCCATGCCTTGACCGGTGCGTTCTCGCTGATAGTGTCGCTGGTCAGATGACGCTCCGCATCGATATTGGCACGGTCGAGCAACGCCGCAATCGCATCCACGTCCTCTTGAGGAATCTGAGCCGTGGGCTTCATGCCCTCCACGACCACAACGCCGACCGCTGCCTGCGGAAACAGCTCCCAGAATGAATCCTCGGCAATAAAGCTCTTCATACGCTCTCCCTTCATTGTACGCGCCCGAGTGAGGGCGCCTAAACAAAAAGCGCCCTCACGACGGCCACCTTCAAAGTCCTACGGTGCCGCCACAAGAACGCTTACGCTGTCCCCATCCGGAGAAGGGGACGATATGTCAGGCGTATTGTAACCCGAGTCATCCACACGAGCAAAACCACCACAAAGGTGCCTGTCCCCTTTGTGGTGGATATGGACTCGAGGCGACGCTAGTGGCGGAGCCCCAGCAGGCCACGGCCGCGATGACGGGCCTCGGCGGACACCTGGGCGTGCGGGCCGGCGGCTTTGACGGACTCGGGCAGGTGCGAGTACTTCTTCTCGAAGTTCTCCTCGAACATCACGGCCAGGTTGTGTGCAGCCTCGTCGTAACGAGCGGTGCTCTGCCAGTACTGGCGCGGCACCAGGATGCCGTCGGGCACACCGTGGCACGTTGTGGGAATGTCGACGTTAAAGATGTCGTCGTGCACGAACTCGCTGTCCTCGATGGTACCGTCGAGGGCGCGCGCGACCAGCGAGCGCGTGTAGGCAAGCTCGATGCGATGGCCCACGCCGTAGCCGCCGCCGATCCAGCCGGTGTTGACCAGGTACACACGCGTGCGGCCGTCGGCAATGCGCTCGCCGAGCATCTTGGCGTAAACCATGGGGTCGAGTGGCATAAACGGCTCGCCGAACAGCGAAGAGAACGTGGGTGTGGGCTCGGTGACGCCGACCTCGGTGCCGGGAATCTTAGCCGTAAAGCCCGTCACAAAGTGGTACATGGCGGCGTCGGCCGTCAGACGCGAGATGGGCGGCAGCACGCCAAAAGCGTCGCAAGTCAGGAACAGCACGACACTCGGAGTGGTGCCCATGCCCTTAGTCCACGCGTTAGGAATGTGCTCCACGGGATAGGCCACGCGCGTGTTGTGCGTAATCGAGATGTCATCGTAGTTGGGCTTGCGGTTCTCGTCGAGCACCACGTTTTCGCAGATCGCGCCAAAGCGGACAGCGTTGAAGATCTCGGGTTCGTGGAACGCATCCAAGCCCTCGCACTTGGCGTAGCAGCCGCCCTCGATGTTGAAGATGCCCATGTCGGACCAGCCGTGCTCGTCATCGCCGATCAGCAGGCGCGTGGGGTTGACCGAAAGCGTGGTCTTGCCGGTGCCCGACAGGCCAAAGAACACCGCGGTCTCGTGCGTGACGGGATCCATGCTGGCCGAGCAATGCATGGGCAGCACGTCGTCCTCGACGGGCAGCAGGTAATTCATGACGCTGAAGATGGACTTTTTAATCTCGCCGGAGTAGCCGGTACCCGCGACCAAAATCACGCGCTCCTGGAAGTTGATGACCACAGCGGCACTGGAATTGAGGCCCTTGATGGCGGGATCGCACTGGTAGCCCGGCGCGGCGAGTACGCAGAAGTCCGGCTCGCCGGTGCGCGCGATTTCGCGGGCGAGCGGGCGGGCGAGCATCTGCTTAATGAAGAGTGCCTGGCTGGCACGCTCGCAGGCGACGAGTAGTCGGCGCGTGTGGTTGCGGTCGGCGCCGGCCATGCCGCGGGTGACGAACACATCGCGTTCGTTGAGATAGTCGACGATGCCGGCCTTGATGGCCTCGTAGCTCTCAATCGAAAGCGGGCGGTTGACGGCGCCCCAGGCGATCTTGTCGTGCACGTCGGGCGTGTCGGCGATAAAGCGGTCGTTGGGCGAACGTCCGGTACGCTCCCCCGTCTCGATCACCAGTGCGCCGTTGGAGGCCATGCGGCCTTCGTTACGGCGGATGGCATGCTCGACGAGCTCGGCTACCGGCAGGTCAACCAGCAGGCGGGGCTGATTCTCGGCGGGGTCTTCGACCAGCGTAATACCAAAGTTGGACAGAACTTCTGCAGGGGTAACACCAGGCATGGGGCCTCCTTTAAAAACGCGGCACGTGGACGCGGCGCGCACTTTACTCACGTAAAGCCCGTTGTACCCGATATGCAAAAACGTTTTTGCGGCAACGACGAAGCGCCCGCCCAACGGTCAAAAATCGCACGCAAGCGGCCTAGTCATTGGGGACGCTCTTGAACAGGCAATAACCAAGGAGTGTCCCCAGATGCCGGCACTTAGGGACGCTCCCAAAGTGCCGACTACAGCGGCAGGCCTTGGCCGAGCATGGCGATGACGCTCATGAGGACCAGCATGCCGGCGGCGTAGGGCAGCACTGCGCCCAGGAGCTCGGCGTCCTTACCGCGCACGTGCACGGCAGCGAGGCCAATCGCGAGCGTCTGCGGCGAGACCATCTTACCGGCGGCGACACCCAGGGCGTTCAACGCAACCATCCAGTAGTCGCTCACACCCAGCGCCGAAGCGGCCTGGCTCTGAATGGGACCAAACAGCATGCCCGACGATGTGCCCGAACCGGTCACGAACGCACCGACGGCACCGATCCACGGGGCCAGAATCGGGTACAGACCACCGGCGACGGCAATGCAGAACGCACTGATCGAAGAGATCATGCCCGCATAGCCCATCACCTTGGCACAGCCCAGCACCGAAAGCATCGTGATTACCGTCGGCATCATCTGCTTCACAGTCGCGGCCAGCACCTCGCCCATCATGCGCGGCGAAGCCCCCTGAATGGCGCCGCCGATAAACGCGGCCAGGAAGATCCAAACACCCGGCGTGTTAATCCACGAAAACGTGAGCGTGCCGGGGTTCTCGCCGCAATACACCTGCACGTGACTCGCAAAGGGCGCAAGCGCGGCATGCACGGCGGGCACCAGGTTGGACGTACCCAACAGCAGTACAAAAATCAGGATGAAACACGACCAGGCAGAAAGCGCCGACTTAGCGGTGAGCTGCTCACCGGCCTCGATATTCATGTGAAAGCGCGCGTCCAGGTGACCGGACTTCTCGGCGCGCATGGCAAGCGCGGCGGTCAGCGCGAGCGACACGATGGAGCCCACGACCACGGCAAGCTCGGGGCCCACAAACATAGCGACGACCAGGGCAGCGCCGACAAAGGACGCGCCAGAGAGCAGCGCGATACCGGCCACGCCGTGCAGGCGCTTGCCTACGCTCGCAACATCGCCTTGATCGTCGGTCACGCGGCCCGCAACCAACACGATGAGCAGCGGCATCACCACAAAGAACGGTGCGAGCTGCACCAGCTGAACGGTCGCCAGGTGCAGGGAATCCAGACCCACCAGGTCGGCAACGGACACCGTGGGGATGCCGATGGAGCCGTAGGGCGTGGGCACGCCGTTGGCCAGCAGGCAGATCAGCACGGCAGGCACGGCCTCAAAACCAAGGCCCGCGAGCATGCCGGCGGGAATGGCGACAGCGGTACCAAAGCCAGCCATGCCCTCCATAAAGCCGCCGAAGCACCACGCCACGAGCAGCGCCAGCAGACGGCGATCGCTGCTGATGGAGGTGATCATGCTGCCGATCACGTCCATGGCGCCCGTGCGAACGCAGAGGTTATACGTAAAGACGGCGGCGATAATCACCAACACGATGGGCCACAGCGCCATCAAAAAGCCCTCGAGCGAGGCCGTGGCTATCTGCGCCACCGGCAAATGCCACCACGCAAAGGCGAGCACGCACGAAAGAACAAACGAACCAATCGCGGCTTTCCAGGCCGGCCATTTAAAGCACAGCAGCATCACGACAAGCCAGATGATAGGCACAAGAGCCAGCAAAAATGCAGCGACATCCATGGGTAAAAGCTCCTTGGTACCGCGAGGGCGGCATCGGGGGTGTCATAAAACTTGAACAGGATACCGCACGCTTACCGACAATTTTCTGCCGCCTGCCGAAATATTGAACAATCCGTTCAAAAACACGAGCAAACACCGCCGCGTCTATACTAGAGCGCAGCAATAGAAAGGACTCCGCCTTGAGTATCACGCCCCTCGATAGCATCCGCCGCGCCATCGCCCGCCGCAATGGCGTCGCCGATCCCGCCGTAGCGAGCAGCGGCACCGCAAAGGCCCAGGGCGGACGCATCGAGAACGGTCTCTTCCCCGCCTCCCACACCGCCGAGGAGCTCGCACGCATCCAGGAGCTGAGCCAGCGCAACGCCGGCGGCCCCGACAGCGGCCAAGCCACGCGCCGTCGCCGAGAGCGCGATCGCCAGCCCGGCCCCATCCACCGCATGGTCAACGCCTGGTGGAACCGCCTACTCGGCGCCGTTTACGGCGGCGGCTTCTCCATGCAGGAAGCCGAATACGAGGAGCACGCCACCGGTCGCGACTATCTTTGGAACACTCTCGGCACCGCCGTGTGGGGCATGGCGTTTCCGCTGCTCACTATCGTGTCCACGCAGCTTGTGGGCGCCGAGGAAGCCGGTAAGTTCTCCATCGCCTTTGTCACCGGCACGCTCATCATGATCGCGTGCAACTACGGCGTGCGCAATTTTCAGGTCTCGGACATCGACGAGAAGACCTCCTTTGCCTCCTACCAGCTCAATCGCTGGCTTTGCGGAGCGCTTGCGCTGGCCTGCGGCCTTGCATATAGCAGCGCCCGCGGCTACGACGCGCATATGGCGACGATCGGCCTGGGCGTCTACCTGTATAAGGTGATCGACGGCGTGGCGGACGTGTACGAGGGCCGCCTGCAGCAGGCCGATAAACTCTACCTGGCCGGCATGAGCCAAACGCTGCGCTCCGTCGGCGTCATCGCGGTCTTTAGCGTGGCGCTGTTCCTTACGCGCAGCATGCCCATCGCGGCCATGGCCATGGGTGTCACCGCGATTGCCTCGCTCGTGCTGGTCACCGCGCCGCTCGCCCTGCTCGAGACCGAAAAATCGCGCCACGTGAGCCTGCGCGAAGTCGGCCACCTCTTTGCGCAGTGTGCCCCGCTCTTTGGCGCGCTCTTTTTGTTCAACCTTATTGAGAGCATGCCCAAGTTTGTTATGGAAGGTGCGCTGGCTTACAAATATCAGCTGTACTTTAATGCCCTGTTCTTTCCGGCACAGGCCATTTTGCTGAGCATTGGTTTTATCTATAAACCGCAGCTCTTGCGTTTGTCGAGCATTTGGGCGAACCCGCGTAAACGCCGCCGTTTTGACTTGATTATTATCGCCGTTATGGCACTGATCGTGGCCATCACCGGCGTGTGCGCCGTATTTATGGCCGGCCCCGGCATTCCCCTCATGAGCTTTATGTACGGCCTCAACTTTGAGCGCTACCGCACATTGGCGCTGCTGATGGTTGTCGCTGGCGGTGTAACCGCGGCCATCGACTTTATCTACGCCATCATCACAGTGCTGCGCCACGCTGGAGACGTCACCAAGATCTACCTGATCTGCTTTGCCGTGAGCGTAGTGCTCCCAGTGATCCTGATCAACCTGCTGGGCCTGATGGGTGCCGTCGTGAGCTACCTGGCTATCATGGCCCTACTGCTGGTGCTGTTGATTGTCGAATACGCCCATATCCGTCAGCGCATCGAGCGAGACCGGAACCCGTACGGAGCCTAATTAGCTGCCCCCGGTCACCGGAATTTGCGATGGAATTACCCCGGCTGGGGTCTTGTTGCGGACAATATGCATCACGCAAGACTAAGTGAGTAGACTTTTACCGAATCCCCAACCACACCGACAAAGCACAAGTCTGTGACCTGCGGTTTTGTTGAGGCAAATATGTTGGGTGCTCGGCATTTCCAAAAAAGTCTACTCACTTAGCCAGCGGGCAGCCAAATGATTGTTTAATCCCGTCCCAGAAAATTCGCGAGCGACGGTTTGAGCGACAAGATGGGGTGCTTCGGGGCTGCGCAGCGTCAACGTGGCCGCCGTTCGGTAGAACGGCGGAACAAGGTTATTCGCCGGGAAGAATGCTTGCGTAGAACTCGGCCCCGTCGTCCAGGCGCAGGATACCCACACGACCGAACTCGGAACCGGTGGCCGCCGCGCAGTCGATATCGATGCGATCGGGCACGCCGGCGGTATCCTCGCCACCCAAGCGCACCATCCGCCCGCGGCCCGACTCCTCATCGAGCCCTGCCAGGCCGCCAACCTCGCAATAACGCCCCAGCGACACCGTGGGCGTGTGGCCGCTCACCACGACCGGGCCCTTGCCCTCGGCAGAAAGCAGTCCCGTCGGCGCATCCCAATAGCCGTGACGAATCCACAGCAAGTCATCGGACGACTGCACGGCGAGCATTTGCTGCAGCAGCTCGCTATCGGCATCGACCGCTCCCCTGCCGTCGCCGCAATCGACACCATGCTCAAGCAAAAACGCACGCGCCGCCTCGGTCTGAATGCCGGCGTGCACCAGGAGGTACGGCCGCTCGGCAGTCTCGACCACCGCATAGAGCGGCAGGGCGGCAGCCCAGCGCACCAGCTCCTCGTATGCCTCAAATTCCATTTCGTTGAGCTGCTGGCGCGTGGTCCAACCGCCGTTGATATCCCAGGTCTCGGCATCGAGCGGGTCCTGGCCAATGATCGCGTCGAGCATAATCTGCTCGTGGTTGCCCTTAAGCACGCGAGCGTTGGGCAGCGACCGCACCAAGTTAATGACACCGACCGGATCGGGACCGCGGTCGATCATGTCGCCCAGCACATACAGCGTGTCGTCGGACGTCAGCGAGATCTTGGAAAGGGCCTCGTCCAGCGCGCGCACGTGCCCGTGAGCATCAGATGTCACATAGATCGCCATGGAACGCCTTTCCCTGCATTACGGCCGAAGCCCGATGCCACGACTAAAACTTCAAGTTGAACTTAAACGTTACCCATTGTACTCCGTTGCAATAAAGCTGGAAAGTACCGCAAGCCGCCAACGGTCGCCAGCGGCCGCCAGCACGCCCCGGAAACCCCGCGCCACCAGCACCAACGCCCCAACCAGCGCCGCCCGCGCCCCGGCCTCGTGTCGAAAATGCGAACACACACGGCCCGACCCCATAAACCCACCACCTTTGGGTACAAATAACCGCAGACAATCGACCGTGCCACGCCAACCACCCAGGAGCGGACACTATCCATGAACCAGATACTTCTCTTTATCGGCCTCGTCATCATTTTGTGCCTGACCATCAAACCCGTCGGCAAAAAGCTCCCCTTCCCCACCCTGCTCATCTTTATCGCGCTCGGCATGCTGCTGGGCGTTAACGGGCCGGCGCACATCGACTTTAGCGACTACGCGCTTACCGAAACCGTCTGCAGTACGGCGCTGCTGTTCATCATGTTCTACGGCGGCTTTAACACCAACATCGACCGTGCCAAGCCCGTCGCCGCGCCGGCAGTGCTGCTGAGCACGCTCGGCGTCGTCATCACCGCTGGCATCACGGGCGCCTTTGCGCACTTCGCACTGGGCCTCGACTGGATCGGTGGTCTGCTGCTGGGCTCGGTCGTGGCGTCGACCGATGCGGCGAGCGTCTTTAGCGTGCTGCGCGAGCACAACCTGTCGCTGAGGGGCGGCACCGACTCGCTGCTCGAGGTCGAATCGGGCTCCAACGACCCCGTCGCCTACATGCTCACCGCGGTGCTCGCGACCCTCGCAGCGGGCGGCAATATCGACATTCCCGTGCTGCTGGCCAAGCAGATTATCCTGGGTGTGGGGCTGGGCCTTGCCATCGGCTGGACATCCAGCCGCCTGATTGAACGCGCACACGCAACGGCCGAGGGCGCGCAGACTATCTTTTTATTCGCTGTGGCAATCGTCGCGTACGCGCTGCCGAGCTACCTGGGCGGCAACGGCTTTTTGGCCGTATACCTGGCAGGCATTGTGCTGGGTGCGAGCGACATCACCGGCAAGGTCGAGATGGCGCACTTCTTCGATACCCTCACCGAGATGGCCGAGATGACCATCTTCTTTTTATTGGGCCTGCTCGTCACGCCCGCACGCCTGCCGCAAATGCTGCTACCGGGCCTGGCCCTCATGGCGTTTATGCTCTTCGCGAGCCGCCCCATCGCTGTCGGCCTGCTGTTGGCGCCCTTTAAGACCAATCCTCGCCAAGTCGCACTCGTAAGCTGGGCGGGTCTGCGCGGCGCGGCTTCGGTCGTATTCAGCCTCTTTGCCGTGGTGGCCGGCGTTCCCGGCGGTCACGACCTGTTTGACCTGGTGTTTGTGATTGCCGTGTCGAGCATTGTGGTGCAGGGATCGCTGCTGCCGGCGGTGGCAAAGAAGCTCGACATGATCGACGCGGAAGGCGACGTGCGCCGTACGTTTAACGACTACCGCGACGAGGACGGTATGTCGTTCGTCAAGCTCAAGGTGGGCGCAGGGCATCCGTTTGCCGGTCGCTCGCTCGCGGACATTGGCAGCGTCACGGACATGCTCGTGGTCTTGGTGCTTCGTGACGGTGCGAACCCGGTGCTGCCCAACGGTGATACCGTAATTGAAGAAGGTGACCTGCTGGTGATGGCCGCGCCGACGTTTGAAGAGCGTGCCGAGGTTACGCTGCGCGAGGTCACCGTGGCACCCCACGGTCGCCTGGCAGGACTGCGCCTGCGCGATGTGCCGCAAGGCAAGCACCCCTTTATCGTGGTGATGCTCAAACGCGACGGCCAAATCATCATCCCCGACGGCAACACCCTCATATACGCCGGCGACGAAGCCGTCATCGCCACGCTGGCATCGTAGCGACCAGGGGGTTGCCGTCCCGAATTGGCTACATTTGAGCATCAATCGCCCCGGCTGGGGTCTCGTTGCGGACAATTAGCGTCTCTCAAAACTAAGTGAGTAGACTTTTGCCAAATCGCCGACCACGCCACCAAAGCACAAGTCTGTGACCTGCGGGTTTGTTGAAGCAAATTTGTCGAGTGCTCAGGATTTCCAATAAAGCCTACTCACTTAGCCAGCGAGCAGTCAAAAAAAGAACGGTCGCGAGCTCATTAGGCTCCATTGCGACGGCTTATCGTGCATTTTCGCGCAGCTGCGGGTGCAGACGCCCCTTCCCAAATTAGCTACCCTAGTCGTCGTCGACGGCAAAGTCGCGGAGGTCGAGGCCTTCGCGCTCGGCTCGGGCCAGGAGCTCTTGGGGTGACTCGTCCTCGATATCCACTACGTCGAGCATGGCGGCGGGAAAGCCCACGCCAGCCGCACTCCCCGCGCGGTCGAGCAGGCTCTCGCGCAGCTGGTCTACATCAACTTCGATCTTCATGGTAAAACCTCCCGCCAAACCAGGCCCTTACTCGTCAGCGCCAAGCACTTCCACGGCAGCAACAAAAGCCGCAACCTGCTTGTCGTCCATCTGCGTGGCCAGGCGCCCCACGGGTTCATCGTAGGCGAACTGTACCTTATCGATAAAGCAATCCCAAGCACGCTCGTCCACACGCACGGCTGCCTCGCAATACTGGCTGAGCTTTTTGAGTCCATACCAGAACGCATTTACATGGCGCGCGGGATCCTCATCCAGCACACCATCGTAGTGACGCCCGTTAAACTCACGCATGCGTGCCACGGCAACCTCGAGCGAGTCGCCGCCCTCGGCCGAAGCCTCATCCACCAGCTCGGGAATCGCAACCTCACGCCGAACAGTATGCCTGGTTGCACCATCGTACTCGCCCACCAGCACGTCCTCATCAAGCCGAGAATCGTAGTCCAAATAGCTCGTGCCACAACAAATCCCATGCGGCGAGCCCGTGCCAAACGCGCAGAACAACCCGCCGTCGGCAATAACACGACGGTAGGTCTCAAACGACTTCTTAACCTGAAAGAGCAGCTCGGAAAGCTCCCCGGCATCGCACGCCGTCTCGCACGCAACGCACGCAGACTCGGGCAACGATACCGGCTCCACCATGCTCCCCGCAATGCGGGCGGCGCGCTCGGCCCGATACGCCTGCGCGGCCAAGCGTGCCCGCTGCGCAGCGCCGTGCACGTTGGTAAGCTCACGCTCCAGCGCCACATCACCAGCAACATCGCCAGCCACGTCGCTCACAAACCCGTCAGCGTCCTGCGACCCTGTCGCACTCAGCTCGGACTCAAACGTCGCCGTGATCATGCCCGCAAGGTCCGTCGCATCGGCGGCACAACGCAACTGCTCCAGCTGTGTACACAGCAGATCGGCGTCCAGGGGCACGGCGTCCACAACGCGCACGTCACTCAGGCGTGCCGCATCCCGCAGCACCAAGGCCCCCGCAGCATCGTACGCCGCACACACTCTGTCCGCCGTATTAGCCCGCAGCTTTACCTCGATAAACGAAAGCGTCTGCTCCAGGCGCGTCAGCAGCTCGGCCTTGTCCTCCATGCGCAAAAAGGCAGCATAGCGCCGCTCCATCTGCAGCGGGCCCACAACGCCAGCCTGCTTGCGAGCGCGCGCAAGGGCCGCACCCTCGACACGGCGCACGTACCCATCAACTGCCCGAACGGCAGACTCGCGCGCAGTGTGCTCGGCAGCCTCGACGTCCCTAAGAACGCCCAGCAGCTCGCGGGAGCGCGCCTTGCGCACCAACTCCCCACGATCGTACTGCTCAAGCGCCGTCTGACGCTTGGCTACCGACTCAAAGCCAAACAGCTCGTCGAGCAGTTCACCAACAGAACGCTCGTCTGCCATGGCAGGCCTCCCTACCCGAACACGCCAACACGCCCGCGGGCCCACGCGCACGTAAACCCGCTCGCCCGCGCTCCTACAGATCCAGAGCCTTTTTCGCAGCGTCAACCGGGTCGCCATCCATGTAGAACACCGGGCTCAGGCCCGAGATAATCTCGGACGAAACGCTCTGCAGGCCCGCGATGGCACTCAGCGGCAAAATCACGCGCTTGGCGCCGGCGTTTTTGGCCACGCGCATAATGTCCTCGAGCCCGCGAATCTCGTCCATAGAGCCCGACATGCGCAAGATTCCCGGAATCGCCAGCGCAGGCATCACCGGGCGGTTGCACGCGGCAGAGCAAAGTCCCACAAACTCGGCGAGCGAAACTTCCTCGGACAGGCCCTTGCTCTGCAGGTCGTTGTAGAACAGCAGGTAATCCTTGGAGCCAATGTGCATGCCCGGCGCCACGCGGTTCGCCAGGTTCACAAAGTTGTCGAACGCGGCTTCCAGCGTATCGCGCACCGGCTTGTTAAAGGCCACGCCCTCGTACTTAAACTTGCACTCGCCGGCAACGGCCTTGTTCTCCAGCTTGTATACGGCAACCTCGCCGCCCTGCGACCTGCCCACGCCAAATACGTGGCCGGACAGCAGCGGCCCGTCGGGAATCAGCGTGTCCTCGGTCTGCTCGGGCACGCGCACCACGTGCACGTCCTGCGGGTTGTCGGCATCCATATAGCCCAGGTTGACGTCGATAAACTCGACGCCCGCCATAATCTTAAGCTGCTCCTTTACACGGCGACGGCCCTCGATGGCGTAGTCCAGCAGCCAGCGCACGTCGTCCTTGTCCATAGCCTCGTCGGGGAACAACAGCTTGGCCAGGCCGCTAAAGGTCTTGCGCACGGCGATCTCGTCACGCTTGTTAAAGTCGCTGTTAAAGCGGAAATACCGGTCGATATGGTGCGTAAAGTCCTTGCGACGCATCTCCTTGCAAAACTCCGACAGGCAGTCGGTGATCAGGCCATAATGCCCGGTCAGCAGGCTCGAGCGCATCTTGGGAATCTCCCAGCCCGGCAGGTAATAGTGGATACGGTCGAAGAAGGCCGAATCGTTGTTAAACTCCGGCGGGAACGGATCAAACAGGTGCGTGGTCTTAAGGACGTTTTGCACGGTATCGTTGATGTTGCCCTCAAAGACCATAGAGGCATCGGCGTTGATCTGGTCGCGGCCGCGTGCGTAACTGCCACTCGCCATGTAGTCCTTCATGATCTGCACGGCGTTGGTGTCCTTAAACCGCATGCCGGCGACCTCGTCAAACGTCACACAGTCCCAGTGTCCCACCAGACCCACGCGGTCGGCGCGCATGGAGTTCATACGGCCGAACAGGTTGGCCGTGGTGGTCTGGCCGCCCGAAAGCAAAATGGCGTAGGGCGAGACCTCTTTGTAGATATGGCTCTTACCGGTACCGCGGGGACCCAGCTCGCACAGGTTATAGTTGCGCTCGATGAGCGGAACCATACGCTCGATAAAGTGCAGGCGCTCTTTCTCGGAAAGCTCGCTGGGCTCATAGCCAGCGGAGCGCAGCAGCATGTTGAGCCACTCGTCGCGCGAGAAATACTGGCGCTCTTCGACCATGGCATCCAGGTCCAGATTGGGCATCTGGATGGGCGTGAGCGACGCCACACTAAACGGAGAGTCCTCGGGTCCGCGCTTTTTGCGCTTGGCCTTGGAGCGGCGCGGTGCATCGTCACCAAAGACTTCCATGCCAAACTCGTCTTCCTCATCCAAGGGATGACGATACTCGATGCTCATGATGCACCAAATACCACCCTGCAGAATCTTGGAATAGTCGCGCACGTACTCGGCCGGCATCACAAACGGCTCGATGGTCAGATTGGCAAACGATGCCACGTAGATGTCTTTGTACTCGTCGAGCTTGGCCGTCACCTTGTCGATGATGGTAAAGCGGCCCAGTTCGCGAATCTTGGACTTAATGCGCTCGGACTCGTCGGGACGCACGTAGTTATCAGTGAGGATCCTGCGGATGCGATCCAGGCCCTCTGCCACGGCTTCCTCGTCATCGGTCGAGCAGTACATGCCCAGCAGGTACTCCAGCACAAAGGTGGGCACGTTGGCGCCGCGCTTCATAAAGGCCGTCAGGTCCTTGCGCACGATCTTGCCGCCAAAGTGCTCGAGCAGTTTGCCATCAAGCCCGTCCATGTCGTAGCCCTCATCCTCGGGAGCCTCGGCCGCAGCCTGGTCATAGCCATCGGTCGAGGACTCGTCCTCGGCGGCCACCGCAGCCTCAGCGGGCGCGGCAGCAGTCGCCGGCTCTGGGGCAGGCGCAGCGGTCTCGGCCTCCGGAGCCTTCACGGGCGCGGCCTCAGGCATCGCAGCCTCCGCAGGCACATCCACATCAATCGAGGGGACTTCCCACAGATCGTCGTCTTGGCTATCAAACATAGGGCACACTCCTAAAAACCAAAGTCAGCAACGGGGGCAAACGAAACGGCAATGGTGTACGTCTCGCGCCAAACGATCTTGCCCGACTGGGCATCGCGACAAACCAGCAAATGGGACGAACCGGATCCAAATGACACGCCTGTCTTAAGCGTAAAGCGAGCCTCGACCACGCGGTCCTGCGGGTTGGGCGAGGTCATGTCCGCATGCACGCGAGCAACATCGCTCACCTCGTTGCCGGTATCGTCGGTAAACACCAGCTCGTACTCACACGGCAGAACCTTGCCCGTAGCGGCCTCCTCCTGCAGCAACTTAATGCCAAACAGCGAGTTGGTAACACGACGGCTCTCGCTCAGCACGCGCAGCTTCGCAGTCTGCGTATCAACGAATTCCTTTGAGGAGGCACTCAGGCGACGATACCCGACCACCGGCACCACAAGCTCCTGCAAGCTCACGCCGCCATGCACGTAGCGCTTGGTTCCGCCGGGTCGCTTGTAGTGCACGATCCCGCGCGGAGCCAAGCCAACATAGTCGCCGCCCGGCACCACATGATCCATGTTCATGGCCAAATACGGGCTACCGTCCGCACCGTTAGCGATATCGGCCAAGGCGTCGCCCTGAGCAACCACCGCATGGCGCTTGCCAAATAGCACCGGATCGTCGGGCAGGTCGTTCTTGCCCAGGAACAGGCATTCCGGCAGCTCGTTGGCCGTGTACAAAAAGCCATGGTCGGATGTGATCGTCACGCGGGCGCCCGGAGCGTCGGTGCACACGCGCTTGGCGATCGAGACCAGCTCATCCGCGCTCTCGGCGCATGCATCAAACACGTCGCTTTCGGTGGCGAGCTTCTCCCCCGTCGCGTCGATCTTGTTGTGATACAGGTACACGATCTCGCTGGACTTGAGCAGTTCCTTGCGTTCGGCGGCAGACATGTCCAGATACGCCGCGGCACTCAGGGCACGACCCGTAGGCGCGGCCTTCTGCAGCGCCGCCTGGCGCTCGACCGTAGAGCCCGTGGGCATGCCATCGAGCAGCACGGCGCCCGTTTCCATGTTGAGCGTCATGGCCTGATGCGGCAACAACGCCGGCATGCCCATCTCGGTAATAGAGGGAAACATCGTCTGCACGCTACCCATGCGCACCTCACCGCCACGCTCGCGCTCCAAAGCGGCAGCCACGTCCTGCGCCACTTCGTAACGCAGCGCATCACTAATCAGGACCACCTTGGTCTTGGCACTACCAGCATACGTGGGCAGCGTCTCCCAATAGAACAGGTCTTGACGGGCGACACCCTCAACATAGCCAGCATCGCGCCACTGCGCCTGAGCGGCATTGGCCCAGCACGCGTTGCTCTCGGTCAGATACCAGTTAACGTAGTTGTTCTCGGCCCACTCGACCGCGCGGCGCTCGGGCTCCTCCAGCAGGTCGACACCACGCAGCTTGCAGCGCTCGTTGGCCTGACGCAGTGCGCGATAGGCCGCATCCATGCGCCACCAATCCGAGGTGTAGGCCTCCCACACTTCGGTTGCCTGGGCAATATGGAATCCACCTGCATGGTCGCGCTTAAAGGCGGCCATATCGGCCAGCGCCAAAAGCACCTGATAATAGCAGGCGACATCGTCGTACCAGCACAGATCGCGACGGGCTGAGGCAACACGACGCGCCTCGTCAACGCGATCGGCACCCTGCGCCAGCGAGGCAAGCAGGTCGCTCAGAATGGCCTCGTCAACGCACGGGAATACATCCAGGCGCAGCAGGTCGTCGGTAGACAGCCCGCCAAACACACGGCGCAGGCCAAACGTGTCCTGGACCATCTCGCACATCTCGCGCAAATCGTCGGCAGCCGCGGAATCGCCCGCCCACTCGCGAACGACGGCGACGCAATACGGAGCATAGGCACTCGCAATATGACTGGAGAGCTTTTGCAGCGCAGCCGACGGCACCAGCGAGGCCGAAGCCGTCAGCAGCACATGGGCCGCAAAATCCTGCAGAGAATCGCGCTCGAACAGCGCGCCCTCAAAGCCCGTGCGCTGACGCACAAAGGCAGCAAGGCTATCGGCGGCCTCAAACTTTTGCGCCAGCTCCGCCAGCGCCTCCGGGCCATCGTGCAGCAACATGGTCAGGCACGCGCGCACAATAAACGGCATGGTGGCAGCGCTGGGATCGGAGCCGCCAAACATGGCAGCCAGTAGGCCCAGCTCAACATCGGCCGCACATGCAGGCGCGGGCATGCACTTAGAAAACTTGGCGACGCGGCCCTTGGCGGCAAAGAACGACTTGTGCGCCTGCAACGCCTTGCGAATATCCCTCGCGTTGGAGGCACCCAGCTGATCGGCCAGCAGCGACAGATAGTCCGCCGAGAACTGATCGGCGTACAGCTCAACATCGGCCAGCCAATCGCCCTCGAGGCCACCGCGCCCCTGCTGGCGATACACCAGCATGTCGCTCGTGGTGTCCTCGCGGGCGATAAGGCGCTTGACCTCAAACATATGCCCGTCGCAAGCCTCCACAAAGCGCACCGGACGCGGCAAGCGCTGCTCTACCGCTTCGCCAAAGCCGCCCTCGGCAAGCTCGGCAAACGTAGCGGCAAACTCGCCCTCCGCGTCGTGCCACACCACCACGCGGCGCTCACGGCAATCGGGCAGCGGCTGTTCAAAGCGCGCCGCCAGCTCTTCAATTACATCGAACTTTGCCATCCAACAATCCCACTATCATACCGGTCAAAACAATTCGCGTAACGCGTAATCACGTTGCATTATTTTATCTTTGCCAGCACATCCTGGAACTTGGCATAGTTGACCTTAACGCCGTCGTCCAGATCGATCTTGATCATCTGGTCGGCCAGGTGATGCAGCTTTTCCTCGTAGGCAACGGTCTCGGTCAGCTGATCCTTGAGCTTTTTGATGCGCTTGGTCAGCGCGACCTTCTCGCCGCGCTCCGCCGTGGCCAGCGCGTCCTCGGCGTCGGCGATCTGCGAGCGATAGCGCTCCTGCTGCTCGTGCACGTAGTCGGTACGAATGCGCGCAAGCAAGTCGGACGTGTAGCGATGCATGTACACCAAGGCCATAAAGCCGTTCTTTTTGCCCGAATCAAACAGCCAGTAGATGGGACGTTTCTTGTAGGTCTGGCAGTGATCCTTAAAGAAGTCCTTCAAAAAGTAGGTGCGGATGACCTCGCGCGAGGTGCCCTTGCCGCCGAGCGCCTCGGCAATAAAGGCCAGGTTCTGCTCGAGCGTCTCCTCGCCATATACGGTGCGCACAAAGTCGATAAAATAGCGCACAATGTCGTCGTCAAAGTACTCGTCATCGGTAATGGGCAGCACGTTGTCGCCGTCAGGCATAAAGGTCACGTGATCGGGATCGGGCATCTTGGCCAGATAGTCGTTGACCGTGGCACCCTGATCGGCGAGGACCAGACCGTCCACGTCCAGCGAATAGCGGCCAAACATGCAGCCCACGGCATAGCTAATAAGCGAGGTAATCTCGTCGCGCTTGGTACGCACGTACTTGTTGCCCTTGTAGCTCTCGGGAATCTCGTCGGCGGTGTCGAAGATGCGCGCCACCGAGACGTATTTGTCCTCGACCTCGATGGGCACCTCGCCCTCCATGTTGTAGATCTTGGCGAAGATTCGATTGAGCTCCTCCTCGTTAGCGCGAAGCTGCTCAAAGCGAGCATTGACCTCGGCCTTGCGAGCCTCGTATTTATCGGCGAGCAACGTTGCCATATCTCTACCCCATCCAATCAGGACCGATTAAAAGCCCAATAAAACTAGCTAAGTCAACATAGACAAGTCTACCCGACAGCAAAGCTAATAGCGCCCTATGCAGAGCATTCTCAGGCATCATTTTGAGAGTACGCCCATTACAGGCGAACCCCGCCTAGCAGCCAGTATGTATTAACTTACTCCACCAGCTCCACCATTTGTTGAGCAACAAGTGCGAGCGGTAGCCATAACGCCACGACCGCAGCAGCCAGCTCAAGCCAACACAAACGAATACGGCCCCACCATCTCACGCTAAAGGTCTGTCGTTATTCCTAAAACCGCAGGCAGATTGACGAACATGTGTTTGGTCATTATAATTTCTACTTGAATAGACTCCTCGTCTCGTGGTATAAAAAGGTTGGTACCCTCGAATAGAGGGACCTCCAAGAGCCGGGGGCTTCCCCCCGGCATTTTTTATGCGTAAATGGAGGTCACCTCATGACGGAACTCTCGATCTTTATCGATGAATCGGGTGATGCGGGTCCCGTATCCCGCTACTATATCGTCACCCTTGTCTTTCATGAGCAAGCAAACGAACTAAAGGAAAATATCGCCGCGTATGAACGCAACGTTAGAGACTGTGAACTCGATGTGATGCCATTCCACTTTGGGCCTCTTCTCACGGGCCACGATGATTACCAGTGGGTCAGCATTCGCAACCGAAAGAAACAGCTCAGCCTGTTCCGCCAGTTCGTAGATCACTCCCCCATCACATACCGCCCCTTCATCTACGACAAGAGGCAGGGCCTTTACGAACCGCAAAAGCTCTCCGAAAAGATCGAACGCGATGTTACGCTATTCCTAGCCGACCACCTGGCGTACATACAGAGCTTCGACCACGTCAAGATCTACTACGACGGAGGCCAAAGCGTTGTAACGCGCGCGCTTCACGGTGCCATCGAGAAGGCCATTTCCCAAAGGGCCACGGTTTATCGCGACGCTTCGCCCAGAACATTTAGACTATCTCAGGTCGCCGACTATATTTGCGGGATCGAGCTCACGCTCCTTAAGTTCCAGAATGGAACGGCGACCAAAACAGACACGGAGTTCTTTGGCTCGATTACTCCATTCAAAAAGAACTTCGTTAAGAAGCTAAAGAAAAAGAAGCTCGATTGAGTCAGCCATTCGCGCTGGAGCCATGGTATAAATGGGTTGCGTTCCTTTATGGAGGGCAGTCAAGGGCCGGGGGATCCCCCCGGCATTTTTGTTTTTAGGGAGACTGTCAGTCGAGCCAAACGTCTCGCGTAGACCCGGTACACAGCTTCTGCTATAAAGATATCGGTACCCTCGAATAGAGGGACCTCCAAGAGCCGGGGGATGTCCCCCGGCATTTTTTATGCGTGGATCCAATGCAAGCTCGACATAAAAACAGGGGGGGGCATCCCTTAGAGAGATGCCCCCTTACGAATAGCGCCGGCTTCTAAACAGGAATCAATCGGGCCACATATCCATGAACTCTGTATCTGTAAAAATATAGGCAGTGAGATTGCCAAACGGGCCAATTGTTTCTATCGAATTGGTTAATTTGTATAACTCAATAATCGCTTCAGCTCTTCGATATGTCAGCAATTCGGGAAAACTAGATAAGATGTCTGCCGAAGTAAAAGAATCGTAAATATCAATTGTTTGCACAAACTGTTTTGCAATACGCCAGCATTCTGTTCGAGACCCAGGCACAGCCCTGCGGACACGCGCTTCTCGTATGCGCCAATCTGCATCCCAAAAATATCCATCCATTCGATCATCATCTGGTACACTGGCGCAGAACGCTTCAAGCTCAGCTCGACTTTCTTCCAGTGCGGACTCTTTCTGTCTGCAGCTCGCTTCAGCCTCTTCAAGCGTTAGTTGAGCATCGACCTCTTGCTGCCTCAACTCATCAATGTTGGTTTTGGCGACCTCGCTTGAACATTTCATGAGCTTGAGCTCAACCTCTTTAGTGCTGGAATCGACTTGCTCTATACGCTCGGCAAGATTCAAAAGTTTCTGCTTTAGACGACGTTTGTTCTTAATGTCAAAGAAACCAGACGACTGAAGCTCTTTCTCACAGTTACACACATCATCATCAAGCGCACTCCTCTGACCTGCCAGCAATTCGCGCTCGCGCTCCAAACGGCGACAGCGCTTGAACTCCGAGTTGGCCCAGGCCACAGCATCAGCACTTGATTCAAGCTTCCGCTGAAATTCCACCTTTTCCGCTTCGGCCTGATCTAATTCGTCTTGATCCGCGAGGCATCGATCAGCAAGCGCGTAGACCCTATCCCTCGTCTCGTCCTCTGCCCAAGACTTTGGTTGGAACGACTGAGGTTTCTCGCCCGCGCCTTCGTTCTTATTGCCAGAAGCATCGCCGTCGTTCTCTAGCGCGACGGATGCCGATACCAATTCCGATCCATTACGAGCATCTAGCCGAATCTTCGGGGCAGAGTAGACCATCGTCGTTCCCGGATTCTCCTGCACACCCACAACGTCCGTCACGTCGTCTACGACCAGCATAGATAAATCGACATTCTTCGCCGCAACAAACGTCACCTTAAACGAAACGTCTTGCTGGCTACGCAGCCCTTGGCGCATATCCCAAAGCATGCGTGTGACCAAGTTGAAGAACTGCGGGATACCGCGAGCGATTCGCGTGTCATAATTACGCAATATGCATCGGGGGCTGGATTGTCGATTACGAGCGCCTTGTTACAGCCGCAGAAATCAGCCAAAACAAGGCCCGTCAAATCCCCTTCTCGAAGCATAGGGTAAAGCGCCTCGTGGATTGCGCTCCTGGGTACAATGAGATCTTCATCGGCCTCAACCAGATTATTCAGAAAGCCATCGACAAAGCAGTTGAGGTAATCATTCAGATCATCAAAGCCACCCTGCGTGGCAAACTCGGTAAGCTCGGGCACCTTTTCGTTATCAACATGCAGGCCAGTCGCAGCGTGATGATGACCGTCCCAGGTGATCATTCCGTCGTCAAAGCAAGCGTAATAATCAGACAGTAGGTGGAAAAAAGAAGTCACCAAATCCATTTCAATTTACCTTTCGCTTAGGCTTCAGGAGCTACTTCGCTTCTTTCGGGGCGTTTGCGATGAGGACTTCGATTCCCTCTATCCCCTCACCTTGGCCGAGCACTGGCTTTAACTTAGCCCACCAACCTTGCCATATGTTGAGCAACAAGTGCGAGCGGTAGGTATTGGGCCATGACCGTTGGAGATTGAATAAATGCAGCAACAACAAGAACACGTTTGCCCAAGCCGAACCGGCCCCCACGGTTTTCAAGGGGCACGAAGAATGCCATCCTCAGAAACCCGAGAGCAATCCCCCGGGTTATTTGGCTTTAGAGAAACGTCGTCGGGAATTATCGCTGAAAGATAGCCGCTACAATAATACGCAGCGGCGCATAATCCATTGACGACCAAGTCATTGCCCGGCCCAGCGTTTAGTTTTTTCTATAAATGTGCTCGATTTATAGTTCTCAATATTCACTATCTCAAGCCGTCGAGAATCAAAATCAGGTGGAAGCCTTAACTTCTTAATCAAATCGGGTTGTTCATTCTTGCAATAATTAAAAAATGTCATCTTCTTAGATGCGTCTGAGCGGAGCGTCTCTCCGACCATTGATGCAATATGAGAATCCTCATCACAGAACGAATAGCCCAGTACAACAATCTCATCTGCAGCATCAAGAAAGCTAATCGCCTTATTAAAGTCAAGTATTTGAGATCTAGAAATAATAGGTTTAACAGGGGCTTGGCACATAAGATATGGAAAAACAAATACGTTGTCCGGAATTGCCTTATCGACGTAACTTTCAAATTCGAGGGAATCTAATCTTTCGAATTCTGACAGATTACCGCTCAGCCAAACGACGGCATCATGAGCATGATTGACAACATGCTCGCAAAAGGGTGTGTAATTCGTTGTAATCACGCCATCAAATAACCCTGTTAAAGCCGAATAATAACAACCTTGCGATACGGCGGAATCAACAAAGTCTGGCTCAAATGAGTCGCCAATTACTTGATCCAAGTTATCTAGAACAAAGTCATATCGATTCAAGCGATACTCTTCCGAATTGTTCCTATACAGTCTGTCAGTAATCGGGAGGGCAATTGAAAAATAGGCACTCCAGTAAAAGTTAATCAACTTCCAAAAGCTTGGTAATGCGTGCTCAAAGTTAAGCAAACTTGAATAGTAACCCTCGAGAACGCCAAAGTGAGAATCACTGGGGACGTGTTTCATTATTTCTTGCTGCCTCAATACATCGTCCGTTGAATCAGACTCGATAATGAGTAGGTTAAATAACTTGTCTAGCTGCTTCTTATCCAAGTTTGCTGTATTGAATTTATTCCCATCTTTAGTATTTTCCTTGAATAGCCCGGGGGCAATTTTGCCGATAAAAACAGGATCTTTTTCGTAAATGCTGGCAACCAAATCAATAAAGGCATGACCTTTTGAGTTGAAAAGAAACTCTGAACGATATTGGTTGGGGGCTAAAAACGCATCTTCGCTACTAATTCTAGGATTGTAGAACTTACTTAACGCATCATATAGATTTAACTTTTTCCTGTAAAAGGTATCGTAAGTAAAATTAATGCCGCACTCAAATCCAAGGTCAACTTCCGCCCCGGCTCCGGCAATGAGAACACGATTCACGTCTAAAACCTCCCAACCAGTTAGCCTGCATCAATTAAGCGATCAATGGATGATGCTTGAAATCCCAGGAGGTTTCAAACGAGTCCCAGTCGGTTTTTGACAGTTCGCGACATGAGTCGACCGTAGCGTTAACCGAAGGCTCAAGATCTTCATTTTGAATGATTGGGTAGGTTGCGATTTGTCCTACCTCAAAGTTGAGCGTCGGCGAGAGCATGCTTGCAACGCGCATAATCACAGAACTGTTGCACGCGCCCTGTAAGTATTTGAGCGAAGCGGCGTCACTAAACACACTCGTACCCGCAACATCAAAGACATGGCCCGCCGGCTTAAAACGAAATGCAATTGATCCACTCGAAATCTTCGACCAAGTAATCGACGGCTTAAAGAAACAATTCGTATTCTGCGGTCTGGAAAGCAGCTTCCCATTCTCGTCTTTGTAGTTACGAATCTCTTGTCCGTCATGTTCCCAATTAACAACCGAACTGTTATTTCCGTACCATTTGCGGAAATCGCCGCCCTTGTTGTAGGGAAACCACTTACAAGCGCTAGAAACCGACTCCTCCAAAGAACAACAGGAATAGGAACTCTTTTGGTCGTCGACTTCCCACCATTCGCGGACAAAGCGCGCGTTCTCACCAGTAGCAAGACCCTGGCGAGGCTTACCGAACTCGTTAAGCTGTTTCGCATTTGCAAACGCATCAAGCAGGGCATCGCTCGCCCAGTAGGCGATGGGGGTGCCGGGGACCTGCTTGAAGGTCTCGGCGTCGCGGCGGTAGAACCGGCCGCAGTCGGGGTCGCCGATCGCCTCGAGGGCCTTCTGGCGCTTGGCATCGCTGCCGTTGATGTCGACGAGGCGCACGTAGGCGCCCTCGCACGCCGCGCGGCCGTTGTAGACGACGTCGGCCGTGACGTTGACGACCTCGCCGCCGATGGCGTCGAACGCGCGGGGGCCCAGGTGAAGCATGGACAGGATCGACTTGGACCCGATGAGCGAGGAGCGCATCTTCTCGAAGCTGCCCAGGAACATCCAGCTCTGCATGGTGATCATGGCCGCGTAGCCGCGGTCCTTCGTCAGGTTGAACCCGCGCTCGATGAAGCAAGTGCACAGGTCGCTCTTCACGTCGGGGTAGTTCTTCTTGACCCATTTGGACATGAAGGGGCCGAAGCTGGAGCTGCCCATGTAGGGCGGGTTGGCCACCACGCAGTCGTGGCGTCGGGCCAGGGTCTCGCAGGTGGAAAGGGCGCACTGGAGCCTCTCCCTGGAGCTGCTGCCGAACAGGCCGCCGTCGCCGGCGAGCGCCATCGCCTCGCGGATCGCGGCGAGGTCGTCCTCGCCCGGGGCGAGCAGCGAGCCCGCCTCGTCCAGGTGCGCCAGGGCGTCGACCAGGTCCTTCCTCTTCTCGAGCGCGCTGCCGTGCGGCACGTCGCCCTCCCCCAGCACGACCGGCGCGAGCACGGCGATGTCGGCCTGCACGCCGCGGCCGAAGAAGCGGCGGTCCAGCCCGCGGGCGCACATAGCCAGCGTCAGGCGCGCGATCTGGGCGGCGCGGGGATCGATCTCCATGCCGTGCAGGTTCTTTGACAGAACGAGCTCGGGGATCTCGCGCTCGCGGTAGCCGCGCTCCAGGTACATCTTGGCCAGCAGCTCGAAGGCGTAGACCAGGATGTGGCCCGAGCCGCAGGCCGGGTCGCACAGGGAGATGTCCTCGGGGCCGCCAATCTTTATGAAGTCCTCGTGCTCGGAGTCGGGCTCGATGTAGTACTCCATCTCGTCGCGCAGGGGGCTTTCGGGGTTGTTGAGCATCCACAGGCGCCCCAGCGAGTTCTGCACCATGTAGCGCACGATCCAGTCGGGCGTGAACAGCTGGGTGGCCGGACCTATGGTGTCGGGGGTCTCCTTCGCCTTGGAAGCGAAGAAGGCGTCCTTGACCTCCGAGTTGTAGTACTGGTACATCCAGCCCAGGACCTGGACGTTCTTCTCCCAGTCCTCCTCGGGGATGTCACCCACCATGCGGCCGATGACGCCGTCGGGGTCCATGAGGTTGGCCGGCAGCAGCAGCGCCATGCAGGCGTCCACGGGCTGGAACACGCCGGGGAGGCAGCCGGAGAGCTCGGCGCACTGGGCCAGGAACAGGTAGCGGAACAGCGGCCCGTCCTCGCCGGCCTGCTTGAGCTCGGCGACGCGCACCGGGTCCGCCCCCTCGATCTCCACGTCGAGCGCCTCGCCCACCGCCTGGCTGCCCAGCTCCCAGCCGCCGTCGGCGGCGGGGCGGGTGAACATACGTACGTGGGAGGGCAGGAAGTCGTTGACTTCCATGTAGCGCACGGCGGCGATGCGGTTGAACCAGGTGTAGGCCGCGCGGTCGCGCAGGTGGGTGAAGCCCTCTTCGGCGCCGGCGCGCAGCAGAACGTCGCGCCACTCGGTCTCCTCCGGAGACAGGGCGCGCCCGCCCACCACCGTCGCGCCGGCGGGCTCGGCGCCCTCGGCCACGCCGTAGAGCCTCATGCGGGCCTCGACGCCGGCGATGAGCTCGTTGCGGGCCCAGATACAGTAGTTCTTGTTGGCGGTATCGTTCATGGCGGTCTACCCTTTCCCGGTGGTTCTTAGTTAGCTCAGGCGGATGGCGTCGTTGCCCTGCAGCTCAGCAAGCAGACGTGCGCGGAGCTGGCCAAGGTAGGCATCGATGTCGCTTTCGCTCTCCAGCTTTTTGCGCTCGCCTAGGTCGGCCAGGCGCAGCTTTTTAATCCTGGGCGCGGGCGCAGGCTTTACGGTCGTCGGGGCGTCCTTGTCGTTGTCCTTGATCGTGGTTACGATCTCGCCGTTGGGCGCAACTTCCTTGTGGCGGCTCTCGCGCTGCTGGCGGGCCTTTTCAACCTCGATGGCGGTATCGACTTTCTCGCACGCGCGGTCGCAATACTCAATCAGCTGCTGTTTGAGCGCGGCAAGCTCACTGGCCTTGGCGGCGCCGTGCGCACGGCTCTCGAACGTCTTTGCCATGCGGCCGGCGTCCTCGATGGCGCGTTCGGCCAGCTTGGCATAGCCGTCCTGGCTCTGGGCATATTCGTGCACCTGGGCCATCTGAGCGGCAATGTCGTCCAGCATCTCCTTGCGCTTGGCATCGACCATCTGCTTGTGAGCAGCCATGACGGGTTCCATCAAGTCGTGCAGCTCGCGAACCTCACGGTACGGACGCGGGTTCTTTAGAATCTGCTCGATGCGCTTGTTGGCCTCGACCGCCTGGGCGTTAGAGTCCATGTAGAAGCCCTCGTCCTTCATAAGGCCCATAAACTCAACGGCCTTATCAAAGACAGGCTTTTGACTCTCAAAGAAGAACACGACCTGGTCGTAGTCCTCTTTCCAGTCGTCCAGATCGTCCTGCGCCTTCACAAAGGCGTTGAACAACGTCTGGGCGTCGTTCTGGTTGTCCAGCAGGTGCGTGGTCAGCTTAATGCCGTCCTCCAGCACCTTTAGGCCCGGATAGGGATAGGCCGGGGCCAGGCCCGTAAAGTTGTTGTTCGTGAGCTCCACGCACTCGTTCTTAAAGCCCTTAAGCGTTTCGACCACCGTGGCGGTGAGCTCGTCCTCGTTGGTAATGTCGCGCTTGGCATCGAAGGTCTCGCGCAGCACCCTGTTGACCTTCTTGATGAGCTCGTCGCTCATCTTAACGCGCTCGCGCACCTGGGCCTTGTCGGCATCCTTGCGCAGGAGGGTTACCATACGCGGATCAGCAGAAGCAACATTGGCACCGGCAGCCGTAATGGTCGCGCGCTGCGAAACCACCAGCTGCGCCACCACGTTGGCAATATCGATCTCGCGCCAGCCATAGGGAGCGTTTTGGAACTTGCGCTGCAGGTCACCCATGGTCGTGTTAAGCGACATACGCGTCTGCAGATGCAAATAGTCCGCAACCTCCTTCTCGGCGCGGGCATTGCTAGAGCTCTGGCCGTCGAGCGCCATCTGGTTGGCACCGCGCAGCGTGGCGCGGATGTCGTCATCGGTCTTGGCGGGGTCGGCAATGTAGTCGGCCTTGGTAAAGATAGCGTCCGTCAGCTTGGACAGGGCCTGGTCAAACACGTCGGCGGGCTTGGTGGCGCGAATGTTAACCATGGAGCCGTTCACGGCCACGCGGGCGTGCAGCACGGCCTCCTTCAGCAGCTCGGCCGCCTCGCGCTCAACGAAAGTAGCCTCTTTCATCTTTGCCTGGATAATCTGCTGGGTCGAAGGCGCCAGGGCCTCGGTGTTGATGGTCTTGCGATACTTGCGGATCTTAGCCACATTCTGCAGGTCGTCAAAGTAGTCGACGTCGTCTGCCAGCACCACCAGCGCGATATTGGCCGACTTGACGGCGAGCTCGGCGTCGTCGGCGCGCGAGAGATCATCTGCCACCGTGACTACGTTGAGCTTCATGCCGCCCTGGGCAACACCATAGACCGAGTCGTCAACATAGCGGTCGAAGGGAAAGTCGTTGGCGCCCACGCGCAGCTTGGTAGCCGTATAGATACCGCTAAAGAGCGACTTTTTAATGCCCTCGATAATCAGGGCAGCATCCACCGGCGTCTCGCTAATGGCGCGCGAGATATCCTGCTCCTCGTCGGTAAGGAAGTTGTACGCATCACCCTGACGTGCCACGTAGTTCTCGCGCAGCAGGCGGTCGAGCGACTCCTTAACGCGGTCCTTAAGAGCGGCCTTGTCCACGTCCATGCCGTCGACCATAAGGATAGAGATGTTCTCGACGTTGGACTTGATGTAGTCGATATAGCGGATCAGGTACAGCAGTTTTAGGACCTTAACGTCCTCGGTCTTAAGACCATGGCCATCCTCGGCCGCACGTTCGGCACGCGTGACCACCTGGATCACGCCGTGCTCCAGATCCTTGGCAATGGTATCGAAGAAGCGCCAGAAGGGCACCAGGGCGCCCACCTCTTGGTCCTGAATGGCCTGGGCCGATTCCTGGAAGGCCGAGAGCATGGAGCGCTCGCCCGTGGACATGTGCTTTGCCTTGACGCCGTGCTTGCGCACCTCGGTCATAACGTCGGGCAGCACCTTAAACTGGTAGTTCACAAACGGGTAGCTATCCGTAAAGTCCTTGCGGCTGGCATAGCCAATTAGGTCGCCGCGCGAGCCGTCAAAGGAGAATACGTTTTTGAGCACGGTGCTCTGGACCTCGTAGTCCTGCTGGAGCTTTGCCGAGGCGGCATCGTTCTTTTGCAGTACGCGGCGCTGGATGACCTCGTCCACGCTGGAGCTGGAGAGCGAAAGGCGCGTGTTAAAGCGGCCCTGAATCTTGGAGAAGTCGTCGCCCACGATCATGGCGACCTCGTCGATGGCCTCCTGGCTGGTCACCATGACCCACACGCGGCCACCGCAACGGCTGCCCAGCTCCTCGACGAGCGTCTGCAGCGACAGCATAAGGCTCGTGCTCATGTCGGCATCGGAGCCAATAAACTGACCCACCTCGTCGACCATGAACAGCAGGCGGAACTCGCCGCCGCACTCCTCGGCACGCTTGTCGGCATATTGCTTGACCATCTTGGCAAAGGTGTCGGCAGCGATGGCGTCGTCCTCGGTGCCGTCGAACCAGTGGCGCGCTGCCTGCTCGCTCATGCCCAGGACCTCTTGCAGGGCCTCGACGATGTCGTCCTCAAAGTAGCTATAGCTCTCGCGGTCCTCGAGCCAGTTGCCGCCGCCAATGCGCTCGTAGGCAGCGCGGAACTCCTGCGTCTTGCCCTTGCTGTCGATATGCTGCTCCAGGCGCGCAAGCTTAAGGTCCTCGCCAAAAAAGCCCAGGTGCTCAAAGAACACGCGCTCAAAGGCGCGCAGCAGGGCCGTACGCGAGGTGTCGCCCTCTTTCCACTGGCCGCCCTTGCTGTCGATGTTAAACAGGATCGCCTCGGTGGGAACCTCGCAGCAGCGGCGAACGCGAGCGGCTACGATGGGGTCGGAAATCTTGCCATCAAAGTAATCGACGGCGCGCTTGCCGGCAATCTCATCGTTTTGCAGCAGATACGAGAGCATCTTGAGGAAGTGCGATTTACCGGAGCCAAAGAAGCCGCTAATCCACACGCCCATGTTGTCGGTAGGAACGTCGAGCGCCTTATCGTACGCCTCGAAGAAGTGCGCAAAATGACCCTGCAGCTCACGCGTCACCACGTACTCGTCGAGCTCCTGGCGCACCGATTCGTCGCTGGCGTCCTGCACCTTGACGACGCCGTTAATGGAACGGTTGATGTCCTTGGAAAACAGGTCTTGGATAATCATCTGTCGCTCCTAAGAGATATCGAACGCGCGGTAGTAGTTGCTGGCGTTCTCTTTGTTGAACAACTTGAGCTGGCGGCCATCAAAGCTGCCGGGATACATGACGACAACGGGCACGGTGCCAAAATCGGCAAGCATGTCGTTGAGCAGGTTATGCACGCGCAGTAGCGGAAAGACCTCGCCCACGCCCGTGAGCAGGATCACGTCGCCGGGCTGATGTGGCTGGGTATGCTCCAAGAGGTACTGGGCAAAGCTCTTGGAGCTGCAAGGCTTTTGCAACTCTTTGACCTGCGCTTCCGAACCGATCTTTGCCTCGCGCCGGGGTATCGCACGCAAAATTCGGCGCTGCTCGCAGATATCGAGCATCACGTCATACAGGTTAAAGACCTGCAGATTGCACGGCAGCTTGCCGGCCCGGGCATCTGCCACGAGCTCGTCCACGTAGGCGCGGCACTCAAACTCCAGCGAAGGATCGTAGCAAAACGTGTAGAAGCCGATCTCGTTGCCAATGCCCTTATTGGCCAAGAAGTCCTGGTCTTGCAGACGCTCGCGCAGCGCTTCGCGGCGATGGTCAAAGTCCTCATGGATGCGCTCGGCGCGGTTGCGCGGGCGAATGTGCGGCTGGTTTATTGTCATGGGCTACATCACCTGCCCGGTGAGCGCGGCCAGAGCGTCCATGTCGCCGAGGTCGCGGATGGCCTGTTCTACATCGGGGTCGAGCAGCAGGGGTTGGAGCGCGTCGGTGCGCTGCGACGCCTTAAAACCGGCACTGCGCAGAATCTGACGCAGGGTGCCCTTAATGCGCTCCAGCGTGGCGTCTGACCATTTGGCGGCCTCGGCATGCTCAACCTGAAAACGGGTGACAAACGCGTTGAGGTCAACGTCGGTAAAGGTGTAGTCGAAGCTGGCCATGCGCTCGCCGATCTCCACCTGGATGAGCTCGCGAACCATGGTGTAGCGACACATCATGGCAAATAGGTTTGCCTGGGCCGCCTGATCGGGCATGCCGTTGGCGATCAGGTCCATAATGCGCATGACCGCTTGGTCGGCAGCATCTTTGTCGATACCGCGGGCAGCGCACTGCGCCTCGTCGAGCGCCACGGCATCAAAACGGCGCAGGCACACGCTGGCGCGATTGGCCAGCATGCGCTCGGTGGGATACTGAAACAGGTTGTCGTGCTTAACGCGTGCGATGATGTCGTCATCGCTCACACCGTCCAAGCGCAGCGCGGCGACGATGCGCATCTCGGGCAGCAAAAACTGCTCGCGCGTGAGCACGCCTCCCAGCGATATTTTGTCGGTGTTATCCACAGGACACACTCCAAGGGTTCGGGCCTTTTTATTCGCATCGGGTCGATGCAAACATGCCTTTCAATCATACCGTTTAAGTACCGGGTCGTGAGGTCTAGAGAGGATAAACGAGGGGCACGCTCCCACAGACGGCAACAAATGAGAGGTGAGGCGCTTTGGCTGCGCGGCAAACGGATCGAAGTCAAATTTATTGCGCAACAAAGCCTCTGAAGCCTTGAGGTAGATATGGAGCCAAAGGCAATTGGCGCAGCGCCGCCCGCGCACTGGACCCCCATCCTCCGCTATAATCAACATAGAGTTATACATATGATTCTATGTAAGGATTTTCATATGCCTGTTGTAAAGCCTATTTCAGATCTGCAACGCAACTTTGGTTCCATAGCAGATAGCTGCCACCAAACCAAAGAGCCCGTCTACCTAACCAAAAACGGGTCGGCATCGCTTGTCGTCATGGATGCCGAGGCCTATGACGAGCAGACGCGCGCGCTATCCGCAATTCAGGAGCGCGAAGAACGCATTCAGCGAGCCATCACGCGTGGCTACGACGACTTAGTGAACGGTCGTGTGCGGCCTTGGAAACAGGCCAAGGCAGATGCGGATCGCATCAGGGCAGCTCGCCATGAAATTGGATAACGCAGACGTCGAGTTCTACTCAGAGCTCGACGAACTTGATGAGCCTTTTGACATTGTCATGACTGACGAGGCACTCTATGCCTATGCCGAGATTCCTTCGGAGCGAGTCTACGCCAGAATCGGCAACCTTATCGACTTTCTGGCCGAGCATCCTTATTTTGGCGAAGAATACGATCCCTACTATCAGGCGGCCTTTCCGCCCATTGACTGCAGGGTCTTCTTTTGCGCGCACTACGGCGTGTACTACCACGTGGATGTTGAGCAGCGAAGCATCAGCATCCTGGCAATCGAGGACCATCGAAAGAACCCTTTGAGTAGATTCAAACTACTCAAGTAGTCTCCCCCATGTAACCATCCTGTAAATCATAGCAGCACACTCGAGTTTTACCGTGATGCGGTCGCGCCTGGCGCTCCACTGTGCTAAAGTATCCCGAACGTTCAAACGACTACGAGGGGAACTAGAAGATGGCACGTGTGCACAACTTCTCAGCTGGCCCGGCCGCGCTGCCTACAAGCGTGCTCGCCGAGATCGCCGACGAGATGATGGACTACCGCGGTTGCGGCATGTCCGTGCTCGAGATGAGCCATCGATCTAGCATGTACCAGCAGATCATCGACGACGCCGAGGCAACCCTGCGCCGCCTGCTGAGCATCCCCGACAACTACCGCGTCCTGTTTTTGCAGGGCGGCGCCACGCTGCAGTTTGCGGGTATCCCCATGAACCTCATGCGCCGCGGCCGCGCCGGCTACGTCGTGACCGGCAACTTTGCCAACAAGGCGTACAAAGAGGCCGCCAAGTACGGAGAGACCGTGCTGCTCGCGAGCTCCGAGGACACCAACTTCGACCGCATCCCCGACATGGCCGACATCAACGCGCGCATTGCCGCCGAGGCCGCGGGCGACGGGCTCGACTACGTCTACATCTGCCAGAACAACACCATCTTTGGCACCATGTTCCACGAGCTGCCCGATTGCGGCGACGTACCGCTGGTAGCCGATGTCTCGAGCTGCTTTCTGTCGCAGCCGCTCGACGTTGAGCGCTACGGGCTCATTTACGCTGGCGCACAGAAAAACGCCGGCGCCGCGGGCGTGACCGTGGTCATCGTGCGCGACGACCTCATCACAGATGGTCCCGCCTTTGCGCAGACGCCGCAGTACCTGGACCTTAAGACCCAGGCCGCCAAGGGCTCCATGCTCAACACGCCCAACACCTTTGGCATTTACGTGTGCGGCAAGGTGTTCCGTTGGGCTGAGCAGACCGGCGGACTTGCCGCCATGGCCGAGCACAACTGGGCCAAGGCCAACCTGCTCTACGACCTGCTCGAGAACAGTAAACTATTCCACGGCACCGCGCAGACAGACAGTCGCTCCATCGCCAACGTCACCTTCCGCACCGGCGACGCCGAACTCGACGCGGCCTTTGTCGCAGGCGCGGCCGAGCACCAGATTCAGAACGTCAAGGGCCATCGCCTGGTGGGCGGCATGCGCGCCAGCGTCTACAACGCCGTAACCATGGAAGACGTGCAGGTACTGGCCTCGTACATGAAGGACTTCGAAGCGCAGCATAGTTTGAGCCCGCGATCTAACTAGCCCGCAACCCGCGGGCCGACCAGCCACTTCAAACCACTTGTTATAAACAAATCCGCTAAGGAGTTTTCCATGCGCAAGATTAAGACCATCGACGACATCACCAAGGACGGCAAGGTCGAATTTGGCGAGGGCTACGAGTTTGTAAGCACCGCCGAGGAGGCCGACGCCATCCTGATGCGCTCCACCGACTTGCACGACTACGAGCTGCCCGAGGGCATCCGCGCTATCGCACGCTGCGGCGCCGGCGTCAACAACATCCCCGTCGAGGAGTACGCCAAGAAGGGCGTCGTCGTCTTTAACTCCCCCGGTGCCAACAGCAACGCCGTCAAGGAGCTCGTCTTGGGCATGCTGGTGCTTTCGAGCCGTGGCGTGGTGCAGTCGATGAACTGGGTGCGCGACAACGCCGACGACCCCGAGATCCAGGTCGATGCCGAGAAGGCCAAGAAGGCCTTTGTGGGCCGCGAGCTCAAGGGCAAGCGCATCGGCGTCATCGGTCTGGGCAATGTGGGCTCCAAGGTCGCCAACGCCTGCGTCGACCTGGGCATGGACGTCTACGGCTACGATCCGTTCATTTCCGTCGAGCACGCGTGGGTGCTGAGCCGCGAGGTACAGCGCGTGGGCACGCTCGAGGACCTCTGCCGCGGCTGCGACTACCTCACCGTGCACGTGCCCAGCAAGGCCGACACCATCGGCATGATCAGCACCGAGCAGATTAACCTGCTGGCCCCGGGCGCCGTCCTCATCAACTACGCGCGCGAGACCATCATCGACGAGGACGCCGTCGACGCCGCCCTGCGCGCGGGCAAGCTCAGCTGGTTTAGCTGCGACTTTGCCACGCCCAAGACCGTCAAGATGCCCAACACGTTTATCACCACGCACTCGGGCGCCGGCACCGGCGAGGCCGAGGCCAACTGCGCCGACATGGCCATCAGCGAGCTCAAGGATTACCTGGAAAACGGCAACATCGCGCACAGCGTCAACTACCCCGCCTGCAGCATGGGCAAGGCGCGCGCCGCAAGCCGCATCGCCTGCCTGCATGCCAACGTGCCCAACATGATCGGCCAGATCACGGCCATTCTCGCCAAGGACAACGCCAACGTGCAGCGTATGACCAACGAGTCCGCCGGCGAGAACGCCTACACCATGTTCGACACCGACGAGCACCTGGACAGCAGCACGATCGAGGCGCTCAAGCAGATTCCGTCGATGTATCGCGTGCGCGTAATCAAATAGCGCCGGCTGATCTGACGGGCAGTTCCCCATGTGGCCTGCCCGTCACTGACATTGAATGCCCGCGGGGGCGCCTTTCGCACGAGAGGCGCCCCGTTTTTGTGAGCGCTCCATTAAATGCACCGAGCCGCTTCTTGGCATACAATCTGTATGTTGACCTAACTATCTGTGAGGTGCCTATGGTTGATACAGATTTTGCTTGGCGGCTTACGCAAGGACTCGTGCGGATCGACAGCTCAGACCCGGGTGCGTATGAGGACGAGATTGAGCGCTATATCAAAGCGTTGGTTGAGGAACGGTTGGCGCAGCTGAGCCATCCGGTACTCCATGCCGTGCAGGTTGAGGAACTCGAGGTGCTGCCCGGGCGCCGCAACCTTATGGTCACCGTGCCGGGACTGAGCGACGAGCCACGACTCGTCTATATCTGCCATATGGATACCGTTACGCTGGGCGATGGCTGGGACGCGGACACGCCGCCGCTCGGGACGGTTGTGCGTAACGACAAACTCTATGGCCGTGGCGCCTGCGATATGAAGGGTGGCCTGGCCTGCGCCATTGCCGCACTGGTCCATACGCTCGAGCGCGTGGCGGCGGATGGCGCGTTGCCCCGCCGCGGCTTTTCGCTCATCTGCTCGGTCGACGAGGAAGATTTTATGCGCGGCTCAGAGGCAGCCATCGATGCTGGCTGGGTCGGCTCGCGTGAATGGGTGCTGGACACCGAGCCCACCGACGGACAGATCCAGGTGGCGCACAAGGGTCGCACGTGGTTCGAGATCGAGATGACCGGCGTCACGGCGCATGCGAGCCAGCCTTGGAAGGGCGCGGATGCCGTCGCCGCCATGGCCGAGGTCGTGTGTTCGCTCCGTCGCGCGTTTGTGGCGCTGCCCGCGCACGATGAGCTGGGGCCTTCGACCATCACGTTTGGCCAAATCGAGGGCGGATATCGCCCCTACGTCGTACCCGACCGCGCCAAAGTCTGGGTCGACATGCGCCTGACCCCGCCGACCGATACGGCCGCCGCGACGCGCATGGTAGGGCAGGCCATCGCCGTCGCCGAAGCCGCCGTTCCCGGTTGCCATGGCAGCTACACCGTGACGGGCGACCGCCCCGCCATCGAGCGCGACCCGAACTCTCCCCTTCTAGCAGCGCTCAAGCGTGCCGCCGATGACGTGACGGACGCGGACACGACCGTCGGCTTCTTTACCGGCTACACCGACACCGCCGTCATTGCCGGCAAGACAGACAACCGCAATTGCATGAGCTACGGTCCCGGGTCGCTCGCGCTCGCGCACAAGCCCAACGAATATGTGTCCCACGCCGATATCGTTCGTTGTCAGCAGGTGCTAATCGCGCTCGCCGATAACGTGCTCTGGGACGAGAGCTGCCAAGTTGGGGCATAATAAGCCGCGAACAAACCGATTCGTGCGTTAGGACCGCCCATGAAAGCACTTCCGTTTCCCTGCATCCGCCCGACTCAGGACCGCGTGCTCGAGGCGCTGCCTGCAATGGGCAGCATCCTGAGCGGCAACGATGCTCTGCGCGGAGCCATTGCCGATGGTCTGATGCTCAAGGACCCGGGTGCGGCGTATTACGTGTACGAATGCTCGGGCGAGCCGGGACGTGTGACGGGTGTCGTGGCGATCTGCCCGGTTAACGTGCTGACGGGTAGCGACGAGGCTGCCGCCGAGAGCGTCGACGCACTCGCCGCCGCGCGCGCGATCACCGAGCTCAAGGTGCAGCCCCGTCCCGTAACACTTGCCTACGAAGCCTCGCCCGTCATGAATATCATCCTCGGCGCCGCAAAAGAGGGCGCTTCACTCTATGCCGTCACCGACCCCGCCGGCATTACGCACCGCGTGTGGGAGGTCAAGCGCGAGGACGCCGTCGGCGCCATCCGTGCCATGCTCGACCAGGCGCCGGAGCCGGCACTGGCCGACGACCCCGCCTACGCTGCCGCGCTGGTCAGGGCATCACAGCTCCTGGCCGACGATGCCCGTGCCCCCGGCACCTACACGGGCAAAGAGCCGTTCAACTTTACCGTAGCTGTGCTCTTCCCCGCCGCGCAGGTCAGCGGCGGCGCGCCGCAGGTCCCGATGGGCCTGCTCACCCACCAGATCGCGCGGTTCTAGCGAGACCAGACCGCCCGGCACAAAAATCGGCAGCCCAACAAACAGGGGGCGGAGATGCAGCAGGTACATGCATCTCCGCCCCTTTTGCGTCGAGAAGTTATGCCGGCGACCCGTGCCGCCACGCTCGCGTTATCCGCGCTGCGGACCCGCAGTAGCCACGAGCGGTTCAAGCCCCAGCTCGCGCGCGTAGTCCTCCTGCGTAAAGACTTCGACAAGTTCAAACGTATCGGCCGTATCGTCAAACGCAAAATGCAGCACTGAGCAGTTGCCCGGCACGCGTTCGCGCTCGTCTGCCGCCGCGCCCCGCACGTGGTCCAAAAACTCCTTGATAGCCGAGCCATGGCTCACCGCGAGCACGCACTCGTGGTCCGGACGTCGCATAAGATCGGTCAACGTCGCCACCATGCGCTCGCGCACCTGCATCTGGCCCTCGCCGCCAAACTGGCGATAGAAGTCGCGCCACGGGCGCCTGGGCATGAGCATCACGCGCTCGGCCTCAAAGTCGCCAAAGAACCACTCACGCAGGCCGTCCAGGCGCTCGTACGCCAAGCCCGGCCACAAGTTGGCGATAGTCTGCTCGGTACGATGAAGCGTGGAGGTGTAGGCATGATCGGGCTCAATGCCGCGCGCACGTAAAAACATGCCGGCGCGCGCCGCCTGGTCGCAACCCAACTGCGTAAGCGGCGAGTCACTCCAGCCCTGAATAATGCGCTTAAGGTTGAATATTGTCTGCCCATGACGAACCAGATACAGGTCTTTGTTCATAGGGGTCCTTTCGTTCGTTACCAATCAAGGAGTGAAAACGCCCCGTCGCAATAGCCAAAATGAAGCACGGCGCCGTTGTCGGGTAGCTCTCCCCTGCCAGTCACATACTCAAGAAACTCCTGGCAGGCTGAGCCGTGGGAGACTGCCAGCACGCAGTTATGCTGGGGGCGGGCCATAATGCGCGACAGCACCGCGACCATACGCGACTGGAGCTGCACTTCCGACTCGCCGCCAAACGCGACCGGATAATCGCCCCAGGGCTGCGGCGGCATATCGCGATTTGATGTGCCCTCCAGCGAGCCCAAATGCCACTCGCGTAGGTCATCGACCAGCTCTATCGAGCGGCCCTCACCAGCAATTAGCTCTGCCGTACACCGCGCCCGCCCCAACGGAGACGAATACACATGGTCAAAGGTCACGCCGCGGTCCTCGAACGCCGCGCGCGTCGCCAGTGCCTGCTCGCGCCCGCGCGCCGTAAGCGGCGAATCGTGCCAGCCCTGCAAAATGTTCTGCACATTGAACTCAGTCTGCCCATGCCGCACCAAATACAGATCGGCCACATGTCCTCCCCTCGTACCACCACAAAGGGGACAGGCACCTTTGTGGTGGTTCACCGCCGGATCACACCGCGGCGACGCTCAGCTACACCAGTACGTCAGCAAGCGGGCGCTTGGGTACGTGGTGCACCTGTGCCTCGTCGCGCCAGTAATTAATTGAGCCGTCGGGGTTGGAATCGATCGCATCGATCACCTGCGTCTCGGCCGGAACGCCAAACGCCATGATCAGCTTGAGCTCATACTTGTCGTTATCGAGCCCCATGGCATCGATCGCGTGGGGCGTAAAGGCCTTGAACATGCAGGCTGCCACCTCGGGCGTGGCGCTGCGGGCGGCGAGCATCATCGTCTGCGCGGCAATGCCCGTGTCGGCCTCGGTAATGGGAGCGGCGGGCTTACCCGGAACGGCGCGCTCGGCCAAAATCGCGATGTAGCCGGTCGGGCGCTCGCCCTCGGCAGGACCCGGCCAATCCTTAAGCGCACCGGCCCACGCGAGCTCATCAAATACGCGCGCGCAATCCTCGGCACCGCTCACCACATGAAAACGAAGACGCTGAGCATTGGCACCACAGGGAGTCAGGTGCGCCAGCTCCGCCAGCTCAAGCAAAAGCTCACGCGGCACGCGCATGGACTCGTCAAAGCGACGGCACGTACGGGCGCGGCGAACCAACGCATCAAACGCGTTCAAGCCGAGCTTTTCGCAACCCTGCTTTGCCATCGACTCGGCGCTTACCGGCGCCGCGGGAACTGCTTCGTTCATAGGGACCCCCAATACAAGCCAATTGTCCTTAGGAGAATCTAACCTAAAACGTAGGCAATAACGAACAGGGCTGCAATGTTCTACACCTGTTGAATAGAAAATCGCGACGTGGGGAACAACGGAAACAATTCGGGACCTTTGGGTTACGTTTCGCCCTCCCCGACCCATACGCCAGCGCCTTTAAGCGATACTGGTTGTAACGATCAAGGCTTACGCCGCACGGAAAGGAGACATTATGGGCATCTTTAAGAACGATGACCAAAAATCGAGCCAGTTTGGATTTGACGAGAAAAGCATGGCGGGCAAAGCCGTCAAGGCCGTACGCTGGATCTACGCCATCACGGGTCTCAGCACTCATTGCTGGTATCGCGCTGCTTTTTGCACCCGCCAAGTCCCTCGTCTTTTTGACGACCGTCCTGGGTTTTTACTTTGTAATCACTGCTGCCATCAGGCTGTTCACTGCCATTTTTGAGCCGCTGCTGCCCACCGGCTGGCGCGTGACGAGCATCATCTCCAACCTACTCATTATTCTGGGCGGCGTCATAATCCTGCGCAACCAGGCCTTCTCGACCGCGACGCTCACCACGATGGTGGTTATCGTGGCCGGCTTTGGCTGGATTGTCGAAGGTGTCATGTCCATTCTGGAGTCCGAGCTTTCGTCCAACCGTGCCCTCGCCATCCTGAGCGGCGCACTCTCCATCATCGCCGGCATGTTCGTGTTTATTTATCCGCTGTGGTCGGCCAAGATGCTCGTCATCTTTAGCGGCGCCGCGCTGCTGGTGTTTGGCGTAACGCTGATTGTTCGCGCTATTCAATTTGGCAAACTGGTGCACTAGATGCCGCGAACGCTCTTTATTGATGCCGACGCCTGCCCGGTCACGCGCGAGTCGATTGACTGCGCGCGGCGGGCGGGCGTCGCCGTTGTTATCGCCGGCAACAGCACGCAAAACTTGGAACGGCACATTCGCCGCGACGACCCGCGCGATGCCGAGCACGCGCGACGCGGCTTTTGGGTCACGACGCTCGATGTGAGCGTGGGCGCCGACAGCGCCGACTTTGCCATTGTCGAACGCCTGCAGGCGGGCGACGTAGTCGTGACGCAGGACATTGGCTTGGCGAGCATGGTGCTCGGCCGCGATGCCGCCGCAATCGGTGTGCGCGGGCGCGTCTACGACAAGGCGGCCATCGACATGCAACTGTTTATTCGCCACGAGGAAAAGAAGGTGCGCCGCGCCGGCGGACGCACTCGCGGACCGGCGGCATTTACCAGCGAAGACCGCGCTCGCTTTAAGCGCAACCTCACCGAGCTGCTGCGCTAACCAAGGTAGATTTTTGGGACATGTCCGGAAATCTGCTTTTTTGCTTTGGCGATTGACACGCATCCAACGCCCAGGTCATGGCGGTAGATTTTACGGCATGCCCCAGTTTTTACGGCATGCCCCAAGCATCTACTTAGAGGCCAAAGGCAGAAAGGATAAGACCCCAGCCCGCACCGATGACGTACATCATGATCAGGAACAGGACGTTTTCGCGGGCGCTGCGGTTGGTGCGGAACAGCACCAGGTAGCCCACACCGGCAGAGATGAGCGTGCCGGCGAGCATCGGGGCCAGCTGCAGCGCGCCTTCCAGGTACAGTTGCGTGATGACGACGCTGGCCGAGCAGTTGGGAATCAGGCCGACGAGTGCCGAGCCCAGGACCGCAAGCGTCTCGTTGCCGCGCAGGAACTGCTCGATTGCGGACTCGCCGAACGACTCGAGCACGGCGACCAGAATCAGCGTCACCAGAAAAATGAATACCGAGACCTGCACGGTGTGCGAAATCGCGCTGCGTATGATCGACAGGACAGGCGTCCCTTCGTGGGAGTGGGAGTGACCGTGGCCATCATGGTGTTCATGCTCGCCCTCATGACCGTGATCGTGGCCATGTCCGTGGTCGTGCTCGTCCTCGTCTTCATCACAACCGCAATGGTCGCGCTCGCACAGCTCGTGGATGTGGTCGGCGCTCACGCCCGCCTCGGCCACCTCGTCGATGATGTCACCGCCAGTGTGGTCGTCGTGCGCGCAGTTCACGTGGGCCGGGTTGGCCGCGGTTCCCAGCACGGTGCGGCGAATCGCCGCATGCGCGCGAGCGTTACGACGCAGGCCGCGAATGGCGGCGTCCACGATAAAGCCCGTGACCAGCGCGATCAGTGCCTTCGAAGCCAAAAGCATCGCCATGGTCTGCACGGGCACCTGCTCGGCGAGCAACAGCGGCAGCATCTCATCGGAGGTCGAAAGGAACACCGCCACCAACGTACCCAAGGTCACGACACGACCGGCATACAGCGTGGCCGCCATTGCCGAAAAGCCGCACTGCGGCACCATGCCCAGCAACGAGCCAACCACGGGGCCCGCGGCTCCGGCACGCTTGATGGCGCCGTTAACGCGGTTGCCCGCAACATGTTCGAGCGTCTCGAGGGCCAGATACGTCACCAACAAAAACGGCACCAGCGAGAGCGTGTCCTTGCCGGCGTCGAGCAGAATATCAATCAACAAACCCATGACGGATGGAACCTTTCGTGTCTTTCGGCAGCATTGTAAAAGTCCTAGCGGTCAACTAGGGTATTGTAGTTATCCTAGGCGCGATGCCAATAGTTGCCCATGGTAAACTATCATCTCGCCACATCTTAATGACTCAAAGCCGCACGACGCGGCCCATCCAAGGAGCAGTTATATGAACGTTTCACAAGCACTCGAATACGAGCGCCAGCCGTTTATTCCCATGTTTATCTATGGCGATCATGGCGCCATGGAGTCCGAGCGCCAGAAGGGCGAAGAGGCCCTTAAGGTGCTCGAAACCGAGTACTTTACCGCCGAGGGCGACCCCAGCTTCGACTTTGCCACCGTG
>DBFOME010000069.1:0-5874 GCA_048430645.1 Collinsella sp.
TGCCCTGGCTGCCGTTGACCAGCAGGTTGGGGAAGCGCGCAGGCAGCGCCACGGGCTCGGCGAGCGATTCGTCGTAGTTGGGCTGCCAGTCGACGGTATCCTTCTGCAAGTCACGCAGCAGTTCCATGGCGGGCTTTGCCAAGCGGCTCTCGGTGTAACGCATGGCCGCCGCGCCGTCGCCGTCGATGTTACCGAAGTTACCGTGACCGTCGATGAGCGGCGTGCGCATGGAGAACCACTGCGCCAGGCGGACCATGGCCTCGTAGACCGCGAAATCGCCATGCGGGTGGTACTTACCGATAACTTCGCCGACCGTCCAAGCTGACTTCTTGTGCGGGCGGTTGGGGTAGATGCCGCTCTCGTTCATCGCGTACAGGATGCGGCGGTGCACCGGCTTTAAGCCGTCGCGCACGTCCGGCAGGGCGCGCGCCGTGATGACCGACATCGAATACTCGATGAACGACTGCTTCATCTCGCGGCCAAACTCCGAAATCTGGAGCTGGCCGCCGTTGATATCCTCGCCGGCCGAGGCGCCACGGTCGACTTCGCCAAAGCTCTCCTCGAGCTCGGCGTCGTCTTCTTCCTCATCATCATCGGCATCGGGGTTATAGGCGTCCGGGTCGCCGTCCTCGCCCTGCTCAGCACGGGCAAGCAGGCGCTTCAGATCGTCGGGCATACCGGCATCGCCGGCCTCGTCCATACCCTCGTTATTGTTGATATCGTCTGCCACGTTACCTCCTCATGGTTTGCGTGGTCTAATTAGTTCCCTACCACGGAGACGGCTTTTCCAGGTGCCGCAGATTCGCCCGAAAGAGGAGGGAAACGTACTTGGGTACGCGACCGACGATTGAGGGCGAAGGTGCGGTGGCTGGGAAAGCCGAACAGGTTAGGCATCTAAGAATCGTGCATCATGTGCATGCTTCTCGATGTACTCGCGGCGATAGCCGACCTCGGAACCCATCAGCTCGCGCACGGCGCGGTCCGCCACCACGGCGTCCTCGATCGACACACGCTGCAGAATGCGGGTCTTTGGGTCCATCGTCGTCGAGGCAAGCTGTTTGGGGTCCATCTCGCCCAGGCCCTTGTAGCGCTGGACGGTATAGCCCTTGCGCTTTTTGGTGATCTTGCCGTCCTTGGCCTTGCCGTCCTCGTCGTTATCGTCGGGGTTCAGGCCCAGACTCTGGATGGTGTCGCGCAGGATCTCGTCTTCGGGCTGGCGGCCGTTGGGATACACGTAGTGGATCTTGTTGCGCACCTTAATGCCAAAGATGGGCGGGCAGGCAACATAGACGTAGCCGGCATCGATCAGCGGACGCATGTACTTGTAGAAGAACGTCAGCAGCAGGATGCGGATATGCGCACCGTCGACGTCTGCATCGGTCATGATGATGATCTTGTGGTAGCGCGCCTTGGTGATATCGAAGTCGCCGCCGTCGCCGGCACTCGTCGTGACGCCGCAGCCGATCGCGGTAATCAGCGACTGGATGGTGTCACTCGAGAACGCTCGATGGTCACCAACGCGTTCGACGTTCAAAATCTTGCCGCGCAGGGGCAGAATCGCCTGGATGTCTCGGCGACGGCCGTCCTTGGCCGAACCGCCTGCCGAGTCGCCCTCTACGATGAAGAGCTCGGTCAGCTCGGCATCGCGCACCGAGCAGTCAGCGAGCTTACCGGGCAGGGACGCCGTCTCGAGCAGGCTCTTGCGGCGGGTCGCCTCGCGCGCCTTGCGGGCGGCATTGCGCGCCTTGCAGGCCTGCTGCGCCTTCTTGACGATCTCGCGAGCGGGCTTGGGATGCTCCTCCAAGTAATCGGCGAGGCCGTCGGTCACAATCTTGAGCGTGAGCGCTCGCATATAGGAGCTGCCGAGCTTTGCCTTGGTCTGGCCCTCAAACTGCGGATCGGGCAGCTTGACCGAGATAACGGCCGAAAGGCCCTCGCGCACATCGTCGCCGGTCAGGTTGGCGTCTTTTTCCTTGAGCAGGTTCTGCTTGCGCGCGTAATCGTTGATCACGCGGGTGAGCGCGGTACGGAAGCCCTCAAGGTGCATGCCGCCTTCGGGGGTGTAGATGTCGTTGGCAAACGACATGACGTTCTCGCCGTAGCCGCTATTCCACTGCAGGGAAACCTCGACCTCGCCCATCTTGGCCACAGGCGCGTCCGGGTCCGATTTGCCCTCGATGTAGATGGGCTCCTTAAAGGCCTCGGGGACGTCCTTGCCCTCGTTGAGGAACTTGACGAAGTCGATGATGCCGCCCTCGTAGCAAAACTCCTCCACGTGGGGAGTCGCTTCGCGCTCGTCGGTCAGCACGATTTTGAGGTTCTTATTGAGGAACGCCGTCTCCTGCAGACGGTTATGCAGCGTATCGAAATCGTAGATGCAGGTCTCGAAGATCTCATCGTCGGGCCAGAAGGTGACGGTGGTGCCCGTCGAATCCGAGGTGCCCACGACCTCCATCTTCTTGACGGTCTTGCCGCGCGAGAACTCCATCTCGTAGGTGTTGCCATCGCGACGAACCTGAACGACCACGCGCTTGGACAGTGCGTTGACGACGGAGATGCCCACACCGTGCAAGCCACCCGAGACCTTATAGGCCGAGTTATCGAACTTACCGCCGGCGTGCAAGATCGTCATGACGACCTCGAGCGTCGGGATCTTTTTAACAGGGTGCTCGTCGACGGGGATGCCGCGCCCGTTGTCGACGACCGTGATGGAGTTGTCGGCGTGGACCGTCACCTGGATCTCGGTGCAGAAACCGGCCATGGCCTCGTCGACGGAGTTGTCAACGATCTCCCACACCAGGTGATGCAGACCGCTGGCGCTCGTCGAGCCGATATACATGCCCGGGCGCTTACGAACGGCCTCGAGACCTTCGAGAATCTTAATCTCGCCGCCATCGTAATCGTTTTCGTTTGCCACACGTCCTCCTTCAGTCAAGAAAATGTGTACAGCCTTACTAGTTTATCGTAAAAAAATACCCTCGGGAACGAGGGTATTTGGCTCTACAAGGCCACCAGATGCGATTTAAGGCTCTTTTTTGCTTTGCACGCCCTTGGCCCACTCGGCACTGGCTCTCATGGCGTTCTCGAGGGCCTCGCGCAGTTTTTGGTCTTCGATGGGCGCCACCTGGCGCTCAATCTCGGTGAGCTCGGCCTCACTTAGGTCGGCGTGCGGGGCCGACGGGCGCTCGGTCGTCGCCGGGCGCAGGCGCTCCTTAGCGGCGGGCGGCGTGTGACCGGGTGCGGTGGTTTTGAACACCAGGCCGTCCACATGAGCACCGGCGCGCTCCATGCGCGCGCGGATGATCTCGCGCAACAGCGTCATTTCCTGCGTCCACGAGGGCGAATCGAGATATACCAGCAGCTCATTGGACTCGGGCAGGTAGCGCAGACCCGTCACATGCCGCCCCTCGCGCGTGCCCGAGCACACCGCGTTCCACGCGCGATAGACCGCGCGCGACTCCTCGGCAGCCTCCATCTGCGCACGGCGCTCAGGCGTCGCCGACGCCAAGATGCGCTGGCGCTCTGCGTTCAAAAACCCACTGAAGGCGACCGTCTCGCTCTCGCGCTCGTAATTAGCACGTCTCACCCATGCTCACCACCTTGGCTCGATCAAGCAGGTCATCGGTAAAATACCCCAGGTTGGTCGTGGTTATGACCGTCTGGATATCATCGCCGATCAGCCGCAGGAAAGCGCCGCGACGCTCGCCGTCGAGCTCGCTCATCACGTCGTCCAAAAGCAGCAGTGGGGCGGTGCCCAGGACATCGCGAGCCACGGCCACCTCGGCCACCTTCCAGGACAGCACCAACGTTCGCTGCTGACCCTGGCTGGCAAATGAACGGGCGGAGCGACCCGCAACGGTAAACTCAATCTCGTCGCGATGCGGTCCCACCAGCGTCACGCCGCGGCGAATTTCCTCGTCGGCGTGCCCATCAAGGGCAGCCAGCATGCGCTCGTACGCCCAGCCCTTCAGCTCTTCGCGATCCTCGACCTGGGGCAAATCCCCCAGCGTGGACGCATAGGACACGTTGGCGGCTTCACCGGACGCCACTTGCCCGTAGGCAGCACGCACATGGCCCGCCAGCCGGTCGAGCAGGGCCAACCGGTGCACGAGCAGAGCCGCGCCCGCGCGGGCAATCGAATCGTTCCACGCGCCGAGCATCTCGCGGCAGCACCAGGCCTCCTTGAGCAAGGCGTTACGCTGGGTCACGCAGCGACCATAGGTGCTCGCAAGATCGGCATAGCGTGCGCTCAGTTGCATGCCAAAGTCGTCGAGGGCGGCGCGGCGCACACTGGCGCCTCGCTTAACCATGTCCAGATGGTCGGGGCAAAACAGCACGCTCGGCAGAACCCCGCGCACACCGGCGGCAGAGCATCTCTTGCCGTTGCGGCTAAACGAGCGTTTACCGTCCTCCGCGCTCAATCCCATATCAAGTACGCGGCCGTCGCCCTCGAGCCTCAGCTCGATCTTGCACGAGCCCACGCCATCATGGACGAGCTCGGCTGCGGTCGGATGCCTAAACGAGGCGCCGCTCGTCAGCAGCTGCAGCGCCTCTATGAGATTGGTCTTTCCCGCCGCGTTGGGTCCCGCAAGTATCGTCACGCCCTCGTCCAGGGCAAGACGATAGCTCTCGAAACTGCGGTAGTGCGCGACGGAAAGATCGCGGGCGAACATGGTCATGGCGCAGCGCTAGATGCGAACCGGCATGACCAGGTACAGGTAGTTGATCTTGTCGTAGGACTTGAAGATGCCCGCCTGCGAGTAGCTCTTGAGCTCCAGCGTGATCTCCTTCTCCTTGGACAGGGCATTGAGGCAGCCGAAGATGTAGTGGTAGTTGAAGGCGATGGTACCCGACTCGCCCTCGGCCTCGACATCGATCGTCTCCTGCGCAAGGTCCTGGTCATTGGAGATGGAGGACAGGCCCATCTGCCCGTTCTCGACATCGATCTCGAACTTGACGGCGGGGTTGGCGCTCGCGATAACGGCCACGCGCTTGAGGGCGGCGTTAAAGGCGGCGACGTCGATCTTGACGCTCGTCACGCACGAATCGGGGATGAGCTGCTTGTAGTTGGGGTACACGCCCTCGATGCGGCGCGACACGTAGGTGGTGTTGCCGGCCTCGAAGACGACCTGGGTGTCGGTAGCCCCGATCATGATGGTCGCCTGGCTGGCCATGATGTTCAGTGCGTCGTTAAAGGCGTCAGCCGGAACGTTGAGCTCAAAGGAGCCTTCGAGGGTCGAGGTCTCGACCTGCGTATCGCACACGGCCAAACGGAAGGAATCGGTCGCCACCAGGCGCACGGTGTTGTTCTCGACCTTCATGTGCACGCCACCCAGGATGGGGCGGGCCTTGTCGGTCGAGGTGACGCGCCACACGCGGCCGACCATCTCGGACAAGATATCGGTCGGCAGTTCCACGGCGCTCTCGATGGCATAGGCCGGAAACTCGGGGAAGTCATTAGCATCAAGCGTGTTCAGGCGGAAAGAGCTCTTCTCGCAACCAATCAGCACCTGGCGCTCGGACAGCTCAAAGGTGACCGGGGCATCGGGGAGGGTCTTGGTGATATTGGAGAGCATCTTACAGGGGATAACCATCTCGCCCTCTTCTTCGACATGCGCCGCGATGCGATGACGGATCGAGATGGTGTAGTTAGAGGTCTGGAATTCCAAGATGCCGTCTTGGGCCTTGACGAGCACGCCCGACAGGATGGGAAGGGTGGATGCCGAAGCGACACCCTTCATAACGACGCCGATGGCTTGTGTAAGCGAGCTCTGGCTGACGGTGAACTTCATCTTTTAATACCTTTCTATAGATATAAATATCTTAATAATAGTAATAGCACTGACGAAACTGTTGATTACTCCCAAAGACGCA
>DBFOME010000070.1:0-2771 GCA_048430645.1 Collinsella sp.
TGGCTAGAGCGACGGGTTGTGGTCCCGTAGGTCGAGGGTTCGAGTCCCTTTACCCACCCCAGTTCTTGCTTCGTGTTGATATCGGGTCGTTAGCTCAGTTGGTAGAGCAGGGGACTCTTAATCCCAAGGTCCAGGGTTCGAACCCCTGACGGCCCACCACACGATATCTACTCTAAAGTCCGCCACAGCGGACTTTAGCTTTGGGTCGTTAGCTCAGTTGGTAGAGCAGGGGACTCTTAATCCCAAGGTCCAGGGTTCGACCCCCTGACGGCCCACCAAAGCATGTTAAAGCGACTGGCTTCGGCTGGTCGCTTTTTTGTTGACCTCGCTTGGGGCCGAACCCGTCGGGGCGCGGAGCTGAGGAAATGCGTAAGCATTTACCAGCGCAGCGCGCAAGGCGCTCTAGCGCCGCAGCGGCCGCCTGCGAAGCAGGCTGACCCCCTGACGGCCCACCAAAGCATGTTAAAGCGACTGGCTTCGGCTGGTCGCTTTTTTGTTGACCGCGCATGGGGTCGAACCCGAAAGGGCGCGGAGCTGAGCTATCTGCACTGTGATTCCCTTAGGGAAAACACGGCTAAAGCCCCGTAAGCGTGTTCTCCTTAGGGGAATCCTGCTTTCGGGGCTCGATGTATGTTGAGAAATTGTGATCAAACTCAAAGTGAAAATCGAATTAGTCCGCTCGATAGTGCGAACCCAGGCTTTCGGTTCGCTTGCGCATGGCTTTGACCATTTCCGTTGCCAGCTGAATCTGCGACTGTAGGCGGGCGAGGGCGGCGATTTCGTTGTCGTTGGCGTGCGACTTATTTAGAGCCTTGGCCTCGTCCTGCAGACTTTCAAGATCTTGTTGCGCCTTGGAGAGGCCTGCTTCGGTCCTGTTGATCATGCAGTAGGTGCTCATTGTGTGTTTGAGGCTGCGGGTCAGGCGTTCGACATCTGTTGTGGCAATGCCGTACTGGGGGAGGGCGATATCCGCCTTCAGAGCTGCCTCAGGCTCTTTCTGCGCTGCAAGGGCTGCCGATGCGCCAGCGATGCGCCCAAAGACGATGCCGTTGGCGCTTGACAGGCCGCCGATGCGGTCGGCGCCGTGCATGCCGCCTGTCGCCTCGCCGCAAGCATAGAGTCCCTCAACGCCCGTGTACGCGGTCTTGTCGATCTTGATACCGCCGTTGGCGGCGTGGGCATACATCGCCACGCGCATCTCGTCGGTCGGCGCGATGCTATGCTCGTCTTGTAGCCAAGTGGCAAAGGTCTGCACAAACTCGGGGACGTTCTCGCGGGGGAAGTCGTAGTGGAGCGCGAGGCCTTCGGCACCCGCTTGATCGATGGCAAGATCGATGGCGCGGGAGGCCAAGCGTGACGTGAAGGGACCATATCCGGAGCGCTGATCGAGCAGGTCGTCCAGCTTGCCGTCGGCAATAGCGACCGGTTGGTCAAATGTGACGTAGCGCCAGGTCTTCTCGTTGAAGACCAGGTTGTGCTTGGGCTCGATGAAGCCGGGCATCATCTGCATGAACTCTATATTAGTAAGCGATGCGCCGTGCGCCAGTGCGATGGCCTGTGAGGAACTGAGCACGTCGGCGGAAGTGAGGCTGCGCTCGAACAGGCCACCCGTGCCGCCCGCAGCGATGATAGTGGCCTTGGCTGCCAAAGGTACGAGACGCTCGTTTGCGAGGTCGTAGAGCACGGCGCCGGTAATCTTTCCGGTTGTGTCCTCAACAAGGTCGATAAGTTCGTGGCGGGGGAGCAGGCGAATGCCGAGCAACTCAATCTGGGCCGTACACGCGTCCTCAAGGGGCTTGCGGGTGAGGCCGCGCCACATACGCGTCTTATGGTCAAAGCAGGGGATAAACTGCTTCTGCTGGGCGCTTTCGGCACTTTGCGGACGCTGGAGCTCAACACCTAGATCCTGCTCGAGCCATTGGATGGCCTGAGGAATACCGTGGACAAACGTATGGACGAGCGTAGGGTCGGCAGCGCCGCCGCCGACGGCCTGGATGGTGTCGATGAGGTCCTGCTCGTCGCCCTCGTCGACGGGGCCAATAAGGCCCAGACCCCAGGTGCCCGGGAAAAAGCTCGATCCGCTCATGGTCTTGCCGGCGCTTGCGATGGCAACGGTTGCGCCTGCACGAGCTGCTTCTATGGCGGCGCAAAGGCCCGCAATGCCAGATCCAATTACCAGTACATCAGTCGATTCCATCGGATTCCTTTCTCGTCCGGCGCATTGTCGCATGGCTGATCGGCAAATGTCTTGCAAAGGACTCACGTTTCGGTAAAGGGCAAATATGGCAGGTGGGCGTCAAGAGTGTCCGATCGCTCTGCCCCCATCCCCTCAATAAGTTGCGGTGAAATAGGGACTGTTTTGGTATGTGAAGGCGTTATTCAGTCCGTATATCAACGCAACTGATATACCGGTGATGGACTACTTTATGGCAGCGTGAATAAAAAAGAGCCGCCACCTCGAAAGGTAGCGGCTCCAAAGCTCAACTATATGAGCATCGCGCGGGCGCGATTAGGCCTTGAGGGCCTCCTCGACGGCGACGGCGCAGGCGACGGTGGCACCGACCATGGGGTTGTTGCCCATGCCGATGAGACCCATCATGTCGACGTGCGCAGGCACGGAGGAGGAACCGGCGAACTGGGCGTCGGAGTGCATACGGCCCATGGTGTCGGTCATGCCGTAAGAGGCAGGGCCGGCGCCCATGTTGTCCGGGTGCAGGGTACGGCCAGTGCCGCCACCAGAAGCGACGGAGAAGTACTTCTTGCCAGCCTCG
>DBFOME010000071.1:0-79537 GCA_048430645.1 Collinsella sp.
CGCGGGGCATGGGGCACGGGCGGGCGCTCAAGGCCGTCGCGAGGAAGCGGCTCAGGGCGATATACGCCGTGATGCGCGACCGGGTGCCCTACCGGGAGTAGCCCCGACGGTTGACAAAACTATAGGAACACCCAATGACTAGCTGCCGGGGTGCTGGTGTGACTTTCATCCCGTTTGGCGCTCCGGTCGCCTAGATGTTCGCCATGCGTACCCGCAAACGTGGGACAATGGCGCTGTTGGTTTTACAGACAAAGGATGTGCCTATGAACACCCTCGCCGCCAAAGTCAGCCGGCAGCGCCACCTGTTTGCGCGATTCGCTTCCGTCTGCGCACTCGTAGCGCTTGCATTGCTGCTACTGCCCGCCGCCGCACACGCCGACGGTTATTCCATGACCCAGACCTATATCAGTGCCACGGTTGAGGCCGATGGATCGCTGACCGTTGTCGAGGGACGCCAGTTTGATTTCGACGACGACATCAACGGCGTGTTTTGGGAGATCAATACGGGCGCCAACCAGCAGGGCGGCACGGCGGGCGTCGATGTGCTGAGTGTCGAGGAAGAGGACACCGCGTTTAACAAAGTCGATAGCGCGAACAAGGGCGACTCTGGCGTCTATACGGTCGAGCAGACCGGTGACGGCGTAAGGATTAAGGTGTTCAGCCCTCACGAGAGCGGCGACAGCGCGACCTATTACGTGAGCTATACCATGACCGGTGCGGTTATGAACTGGGCCGATACCGCCGAGCTCTACTGGAAGTTTGTGGGCGACGGCTGGTCTGCGGATTCCGATGACGTCGAGATGGAAGTGCGCTTCGCAAATGCCACTGCCGGGACGGCGGCCGTCAAAGGCGATAACTTCCGCGCATGGGGCCACGGTCCGCTGACGGGCGACGTGTCGCTCGATGCGGACGAACCCATGGTCACCTATACCATTCCCTGCGTGCATCAGGGCGAATTCGCCGAGGCACGCATCGCCTTCCCTAGCGACTGGGTGCCGCAGCTTGCCGCTTCGGGCGAAGAGCGCATGTCAACGATCCTGAGCGAAGAGAAGGAATGGGCCGACGAAGCTAACGCCCGCCGCGCTCACGCTCGCATGATTGCCAATGCACTTGCCGTGCTAAGTGTTGTTGCGGCGGTGGCCTTTACCGGCACAATCGTTATGCTCAAGCTGCGCAAGCGCAAGCCCAAGCCGTTTTTCCAGGACGAATATTTCCGCGATGTGCCCTCGGCCGACCATCCCGCCGTGCTTTCGGCCCTCATGAGCTGGAACGAGGTGCCCGATCAGGCATATATCGCCACGCTCATGAAGCTCACTGACGACCGTGTGATCAAGCTGGAGCAGGCGACCGTGACCAAGGCCAAGAAGGGTCTGTTGGGGCGTGAAAAAGAAGAGCAGACGTATCGCGTGACGGTGAGTGATGCGGGCTGGAAGTCGGCCAAGGGCATTGACCACATGGTGCTCAAGGTCTTCTTTGCCGGTACTAAGCCTGACGAGAACGGCGATCGCTCGCGCACGTTCGACGAGCTGCAGCACTACGTCAAGCAGCATGCTACACCCGTGGGCGACAAGCTCGAGGACTATCAGAACACCGTTAAGGGCAAGCTGGCCGATAGCGAGTACGTTGCCTCGGACGGCATTGTCGCAATGGTGTTTTGCCTGGTTCTTGGTATCCTGATTGCCTTTGTTCCCGTGGGATCCATCTTCTTTACCGATGGCGCACAGGCGAACATTATCGCCGCGGTTATCTCGGTGCCGATTGTGCTGGTGGGTATCGGCGTGGGCCTTACGTTCCGCCGCTTTACGCCGGAGGGCGCCGAGGTGGCGGCTCGCTGCAAGGCACTTAAGCATTGGCTTGAGGACTTCACGCGTCTAAAGGAAGCCGTCCCCGGCGATCTGGTGCTGTGGAACAAGCTGCTGGTGATGGGCGTGGCGCTGGGTGTTTCCAAGGAAGTGCTGCGTCAGCTTGCCGAGGCCGTGCCGCCCGAGGTGCGCGAGGCCGACGGCTTCTATGACAATTATCCCTGCTACTGGTGGTACTACCATCATTACGGTACCGAGTCCCCGCTCGATTCATTCGATGACGTGTATCACGAGACCATCCGTGAGCTGGCGTCGAGTTCCGATAGCTCGAGCGGCGGCGGCGGAACGTTCTAACGGTCGTAAATTATGGGATGGGCTTTTCTCGACAGCCGTCGGGGAAAGCCCATCCCCTTTTTACGCGCTACCTACGAAGACTGTCCCCAGCAACTAATCATTTAAGAACGTTTCCAACGACTAGGTGCGGTTGCTGCCAAGGAGTGTCCCGGGGTGCCGGCACAAAAGGAACGTCCCTAACTGCTGGGTTTAGGCTGTTAGGTCGAGTTCGTAGAGAAAGCTTTCGCGCGGCATGTCGTGACGGCGCTCTTCGCGGTTGGCGCGGTGCGTGGCCGTGCGCTTAAAGCCGTGCAGCTCGTAGAACTTCCACGAGCAGTTGGAGTCGGTGTACAGGTGCGCCCTCGTCGCTCCAAGCGAGGACAGGTGCGAGACCGCGGCATCGAGCAGAACCGTGCCAACGCCCAGGCCATGGACATCGCGATCCACGGCAAGCAGCGTGACCTCGTTGTCGTGCGGCAACGGGCTGCTCTCGAGCAGGCGGTTGTTGGTTCGGATGGTTGCGCGCACAAACGAGAGATACTCGGCGCAGGCATCAGGCTCCAGCTCACGCATCTGCGATAGCAGTGCGCGTTCGGTATCCATCCAATGCTCGTTGATAGTGACGCCGGAGTTCTGTCCTGCGCGTGCAAGTGCAATGCCGCGCGCCTCGCCGTCAATCACCGCAACCTGCGAAAACGTCGATGACGAAAGGCAATAGGCGAGGTCGCACGCGGCCTCAAGGCGGTTGTACTCATCGTTATCCGAATTGTTATGCCAAAGTTGCTGCAGAATCAGCGCGATGGCGTCGAAGTCTTCGGTATCAAACGGTCGGTAGAGAACCCGCGAGACCATGGTGCCTCTTTCTTTTGCGGATGCATATCGAGCACAGTTCTACCACGCCATTGGCATCAAATTATGGTGCCCCTGTGTTCCATGAACTCACCGTGCCCATCCCCTCCGCGTGCAAACTTTTTCTGCACATGCGCCCGTTGCGGGATGCATCGATGCGCTCGATGCGCTACATTAAATCAGTATTTTCAATGCCGCTGCGCGAGCGCTGCAGATCGACGTATCACCGACTCACAGAGCACGGCGGCGTACCAGACAGGAGGACTGCATGGGATCTGATGTGAAGATCGCACGCGCGTTGATCTCGGTTACCGATAAGACGGGCGTCGTCGATTTCGCACGGACGCTGGTCGATGACTTTGGCGTCGAGATCATCTCTACGGGCGGCACGGCTCGTGCCATCGAGGACGCGGGCGTTCCCGTAACCCCCATCGAGGAGTTCACGGGCTATCCCGAGATGATGGACGGCCGCGTTAAGACCCTGCACCCCAAGGTTCATGGCGCGCTGCTGGCCCGCCGCGATTCCGAGCAACACATGCAGGAGGCGGCTCAGCACGGCATTAAGCTGATCGATTTGGTCGTCGTCAACCTGTACGAGTTCGAGAAGACCGTCGCCAACCCCGAGGTCACCTTCGCGGACGCCATCGAGCACATCGACATCGGTGGCCCCTCCATGCTGCGCTCTGCCGCCAAGAACGCCACGAGCGTTACCGTCATTTCCGACCCGGCCGACTATGATGCCGTCCTGGCCGAGATGCACGAGACCGGTGGCTGCACCACGCTTTCCACCCGTCGTCGCCTGCAGGTGAAGGTCTACCAGACCACCGCCGCCTACGACACGGCCATCTCCCGCTGGCTCGCCGCCCAGGCAAGCGACGTGGCGGACACCTCTGCCAAGCTCGAGATTTCGCTGGAGAAGGTCGACGACCTGCGCTATGGCGAGAACCCGCAGCAGAAAGCCACAGTCTATCGCTTTGCCGAGGGCTGCGAGAACACCGCGAGCTCGCAGTTCCCGCTCGTGGGCTCCAAGCAGATCCAGGGCAAGCCGCTCAGCTACAACAACTATTTGGATGCCGACGCCGCTTGGAACCTGGTCCGCGAGTTCGACGAGCCGGCCTGCGTAATCCTCAAGCACCAGAACCCCTGCGGTTCCGCCGTTGCCGAGGACATCACGGCTGCCTACGACCGCGCTTTTGTCTGCGATCCCAAGAGTGCCTTTGGCGGCATCATCGCCTGCAACCGCGAGGTTCCCTTTGATCTGGTTGAGCACTTTGCCGATCAGAACAAGCAGTTCGTCGAGGTCATCATTGCCCCGAGCTACACCGCCGAGGCGCTCGAGCGCATGGCCAAGCGCCCCAACCTGCGCGTGTTGGCGACCGGCGGCGTGGACCACGGCGCTCAGGTGGAGCTGCGCTCCGTCGACGGCGGCATGCTGGTGCAGGAGGTCGACCACGTGACCGAGGATCCCGCGACCTTTACGTTCCCCACCGACCGCAAGCCCACCGACGCCGAGATGGCCGAGCTCGAGTTTGCCTGGAAGGTCTGCAAGGGCGTTAAGTCCAACGCCATCCTGGTCTCCAAGGGTAAGGCCGGCATTGGCATGGGCCCCGGTCAGCCCAACCGCGTTGACTCTGCGCTGCTTGCCTGCGAGCGCGCCGAGGACTTCTGCGAGCGCGAGGGCGTGGAGAAGGGCGGCTTTGCCTGTGCAAGCGACGCGTTCTTCCCGTTCCGCGACAACGTCGACGTGCTTGCCGAGCATGGTGTGACCTGCATCATCCAGCCCGGCGGCTCCAAGCGCGACGACGAAAGCATCCAGGCCTGCAATGAGCACAATATTGCTATGGTGTTTACGGGCGCTCGCCACTTCCGCCACTAAGTTCTGCCTTGGGACAAAATAATCTCCGCAAAAGACGGCTGCTCCGTTTGGAGGGCCGTCTTTTTGGTATAAGAGGACGGAATGACTAACACGAAAGGTATGACCATGCCCCAGATTGATGATGCCGAGCTGTTTGGCAATGCCGAGGATCAGCGTGCGTACGAGGAATTTTGCGCCAATCAGGAGGCGGTCGAGAAGTTCACGCTCGACAAGCCCGCGCTTGTCTGTCGTTGGCGCATGTCCAACAAAAAGGTGCCCATGCTCAACCGCCACATTCGTGCGCTGTCCGAGCGCCTGGTGCAGGGCGAGCCGCTTACCCATAACATGCTCAGCTGGGCCAAGCAGCACGTTGAGTGGTCGCTTGCCGAGGGCGATTACACGGCACGCGACGGCGTGCTCATGCTGGTGATCGACGTCAACGGCAACGCCGCCATGACGGTGGGGGAGTACGAGCCGCTCGCCGATACGTCGGCCAAGGCGCTGCGTGCCCGTTCCGCCGAGGCCCGCTCCGAGGCCGACGAGACCGGCGTGGCGCCCGAGTTGCTCGCCGCCGTCAACAACGGCGAGCTTGCCTTTGTGGCGCCGGCGGACGAGTGCCTGTGCGGCACGGCGACGCTCATCGAGCAGCTGGCCCAGACCAAGGGCATCCCGGTCACGCGCGTAGACATTCCCGCGCAGCTTAAGGGCGCGCTGTTCCTAGTGAGCGACGAGCACGGCGTGGTCCCCGCAACCGAGACGGACGCTGCGGAGGCCGACGCCGCCACGGTCGCCTTCTTCGCCGACGGCTACGAAAAGCTCCGTGCCCGCCGCTCCTAACCTCAATGCGGGGTTGGCTTACTGAAGCGAGCGAGCGCGTTCGATGGCGTAGGCGAGCGACAGCTGCTCCATCTCCGGGGCGCATTTGTAGCTCAGTCCGGTGAGAGCCGTCACCTTATCGAGGCGATATCGAATCGTGTTCGGGTGCTGGCTAGTCTGCTTGGCGGTTCGCTCGATACGTCGGTCGTTCTCAATGAATGCGGCGAGCGTGGATTCCAGTTCGCTGCCATGCTCACTGTCGTGCTCACGTATCGGCGAGAGAATCGCCTCCGAGAACGATCGCATCTCCGGGGTTTCCGCAAAAGGCATCACGGTTCTCAGGATGCCGAGCTGCGTATAGCGGACGGGACCCTCGGCTCGTTGACAAGATAGGCGCTGTGCGTAAATCGCCTGCGAGATCGCCTGCGCCACCGCCTCGTCTCCAAACAGAATATCGCTGATGCCGAGCCCTTCCGCTCCGCCATCGATGTCGCTAGCCTCGATGAGCTCCGTGAGCGCCTGCACGATTCGCTCTACATCGAGCGTCTGTTCCGAGTCACTTGTCGCTACGAATAACAAACCTCCGTCGTAGGGTGCCAGCATGTTGTGGCATCCGGCGAGGGTCGATTTTGCACAGAGACGTTCGATTTGCAAAAACGTACGCGGGTCGAGGGGCTCTGCAAACGATGCGAACAGGGCGACCGCTTCGTCCAGAAATGACGGGTTGAGACCTCGGATGCGTCGGCAGATGGACTCGGGCGATACGTCTGTCCTCAGGGCATCGATCTCGCGCTGCGCGAAGTCGATGGACGCGAGCTGCTCGATATGCCGTTTGACCTCATAGATGACGCTGTCAAAGAACAGTGAGTCGTCGGTCGTGAGAAAGACCGGGTAGTGCCGCGCGTTGGCGTAGCGGATGGCTTGGTCGGGAATCGGGATGTGCAGGACGTTTTTGATGATGAGACCGCTCGTTCCCTTGGCGACGAGGTATTTCACGGCTTCAGTGATGAGGTACGGGTCGTCCTTCGCATAGAGGAAAGTGCTGAGGATGATCTCGTCTGAGCTGAAGTTGACGCGCTGGTACTTGTTCTTGAGGCCGGGCATGAGTTCATAATCGAGGATCCCGACGCCAGAGACGGCACGCGAGACGCCATCGCTGCCGGCGATTAGACGGACCGACCCCTCATATTCCCGTGAGAAGTCCGAGATGGTGTATAGCATCAGCATCACCTTGTAAATCATTACAATAAGTACCTGTACAAATAGGATAATCGCACATCAGTATGCCGTTGATGCGAGAAATAGTTCAAATACCTGCTGAAAGAACGAAAAATCAGATCGAGAATCGTTGTAGATTCCAACAAGAAATGATCCTTGGCGGCATCGTTACTAAACCGTACAGTGAAGCAACGTAAAGCTTTCGCTGAGAGGAGCGATGATGGGGCAGATGGTGGTGCTTTCGGCCGAGGAAGTTTCCAAGGTGCTGACGATTGAGGATGCAATCGCTGCCGTGGAGGAGGCATATCGCCAGAAGGCAACGGGCAAGGGTGTTGCGTGGCCGATGGTATATGAGCAGTTCGAACCCGGCGTGGCCGATATGGATATCCGCTCGGGCGAGTTGGCGGGAAGCGGCCTCTTCGGTCTCAAGCTCACTGCTTGGTTCTCTCAGAATCCCAAAAAGGGGCTGCCCGAGATCTTTGGCACCACGCTGCTGTGCGACAACGCGACGGGAGAGCCGTTGGCGCTGCTCAATGCCTCCGCCGTCACTGGACTTCGCACCGGTGCCGCCGCTGCGCTCGGTGCCAAGTGGCTGGCTCGGGCGGATGCGTCCAAACTGCTTGTTGCGGGTGCCGGCCACATGAGCACCTATATGGTGGCGGGCGTGCTCGCCGCCTGTCCCAAAGTGAGCGAGGTCAAGGTGTGGGAGCCAGTTTCCGATGCCGCGCCCGAGGCCCGCGTCGAGCGCATGCGAGACGAGGTCGCCCATATCTTGGGCGCTTGCGAGCATGCTCGCGAGGCATCCACCTATTCCATCGAGGCGACGGCCGACGGCCAAGGTGCCGCGGCAGAGGCCGACATCATCGTGACGATCACGCCGGCGACCAAGCCCATCATCCCCGATGCATGGGTGCGTCCTGGTACGCATATCTCCTGCGTCGGTGCCGACATGCCCGGCAAGCAGGAGCTCGCCTCGGCGCTTGTCGCCCGTGCCGCTGTTTACGTCGACGACCGCGAGCAATCGGTCGCGTCCGGTGAGCTGGAGATTCCGGTTGCCGAGGGTGCCATCACGCCCGAGGACATCAAAGCGGAGCTCGGTGAAGTCATCGCCGGCGCGGCTACGGGGCGTTCGGATGACGAGCAGGTGACGGTGTTCGATACGTCGGGCATCGCCGTTCAGGACCTTTCGGCATCGAAAATCGCCTACGACCGCGCCGTTGAGGCGGGGCTGGGCACCGTGGTGGAACTGTAAGAAAGTCAAGGAAAGGAAACGACAATGCAGATCAAGGATTTCGCTGTCGAGCAGTGGATGAACGAGTGGGAGACCAAGTGCACCCACAACGTTGCGGAGACGTGCGTCTACTCCCTCACGCTCGACCAGCTGTTCGAGCTTACGAACACCGACAAGAAGGCGTGGCTCGATAGCCTGTGCTCGCGCCGATTCACCTACGGAGACATCGAGGGGCAGCCCGGCTTCCTCGAGGGGGTCGCGCGTCTCTATAAGACGGTCGAGCCTGGGCATATCGTGCCCACGCACGGCGCGACCGGTGCCAACTCCCTGGTTATTTCCACGCTCGTCGAACCGGGCGATCATGTAGTCTCCGTCAAGCCCACCTACCAGCAGCTTTACTCGATTCCCGAGATGTGCGGTGCGAAGGTCGATATCCTTCAGCTCGATCGCAAGAACGGCTACCACGTCGACGTCGACGCGCTCGATGCCCTGGTGACCGACGATACCAAGCTCATCTGCATCAATAACCCGGACAACCCCACGGGCGCCCTGCTCGACACCGATACGCTCAAGGCGATTGTCGAGGTCGCGCGCAAACACGACGCGTGGGTGCTCTGCGACGAGGTCTACCGTCTGCTTACTCAGACGGATGAGTACTCCGAGTCCGTGATCGACCTGTACGACAAGGCCATCGTCACCGCATCCATGTCCAAGGTCTGGTCGTTCGCCGGCCTGCGTCTGGGCTGGGCGGTCACCAAGAGCCCGGAGCTCCGTCGCGCGCTGCTCTCGCATCGTGACTACAACCTGATTTCCGCTGGCATATTCAGCGAGACGGTGGCGGAGCTGATTCTGGGCAACGCTTCCGTGATCCTTGAGCGCAGCCGTCGCATCGTCCGTCAGAACCTTGCTGTTCTGGAGAAGTGGGTCGAGAGCGAGCCGCACCTGTCGTTCGTCAAGCCCGAGGCGGGTACCACCGCGCTCGTGTATTACGACTACGACATCGATTCCAGGACGTTCTGCATCGACATGATTAAGAAGTCCGGCGCGCTCGTCACTCCGGGCGATTGCTTCGAGGAGCCCAAGAGCATGCGCATCGGCTATGCATACTCCGATAACACCGACGACCTGCAGAAGGGCCTGGATGCCATCTCCGCGTACATGCGTACGCTCGAGTAGAGACTCGTGGTCGAAGTGATGGGGCCGATCGGTTTAGGACCGGTCGGCCCCTATTTTCTCTCAAGACTACCGAACGCTTTTGTCACATTAGGTGCCCACGGGGTCGTATCGCTGCGACGCTGTGGGCATAATGGTGTGAAAGGTGCAAGTTACGCGAAATGGGAGGACACATGGCGCTGATCTATGTCGTTGAGGACGACGAGCCCATTCGTCGTGAACTTATCGACATCCTTGCCCGCGCCGGGTTTGAAATCGAGGCCTGCGAATCGTTTGAGCATGTCTCGCGCGATATTCTCGCCACCGCGCCCGACCTGGTGCTGCTCGACCTCACGCTTCCCGTCAAGGACGGCCAGCATATCTGCCACGAGGTTCGCCGCGAATCCGAGGTTCCCATCATCGTCCTCACGTCGCGCACGACCGAGATCGACGAGGTCATGGCCATGACGCTCGGCGCGGACGACTTTGTTCCCAAGCCCTATAGCGCCCGTGTGCTCGTGGCGCGCATCAATGCCTTGCTGCGTCGCACCGCGGCGGCGGGCGAGCGCAGCACGCTTGTCCACAAGGGCCTGGAGCTCGATCTCGCTCGCTCCATGGTCACCAACATGCAGACCGGTACCAGTACCGAGCTCACCAAAAACGAGCTGCGTATTCTCTCGCTGCTTCTGAGCCGTGCGGGCAAGATCGTCTCGCGCTCGGCCATCATGCAGGACCTGTGGGACTCCGATGCCTTCGTGGACGACAATACGCTCACCGTCAACATCAACCGCCTGCGCACCACGCTCGAAAAAATCGGCATCAAGGGGTATTTGACGACGCACCGCGGCCAAGGCTATTCGGTCTAGGGGCCGGCTATGTCGTTTGCCAAGTTCTTTAAAGACGCGCTGCTTCCCGTTGCCGTGTGGACGTGCGGCGTGCTGCTGAGCTGCTTTGTGCTGACGGTCGCCGGTGCACCCGTTTCTATCGTGGTCGTGGCGGTTGGCGTGTCCTTTATCTTTGGTATGCTCGGCATCGTGATCGAGTACGCGCGCCGTCGCCGTTTTCTGCGTCAGTTGGAGCGCGCGGCAGAGGAGCTCGAGAGTCCCGCATGGGTGCAGGAGATGGTGCAATGCCCGACCTATGCCGAGGGCGAGCTCGAATACGAGGTCTTGCGCCGGGTGGGCAAAGCCGCCTGCGACGAGGTTGCCGAAGGCAGGCGTCAGACCGATGACTATCGCGACTATATCGAGAGCTGGGTCCACGAGGCCAAGCTGCCCCTGGCGGCGGCTCACCTGATTTTGGAAAACCTGGACAGCAGCGAAGACGACCTGTCGCGCGTGGACGACCTGGCACGCGAACTTGCCCGCGTGGAGCGCTATATCGACCAGGCGCTGTACTACGCGCGCTCGGAAGTCGTGGAGCGCGACTACCTGATTCGCCGCTGGGATCTCAAAACCTTGGTGACGGGCGCGATTAAAGCCAACGCGCGCGAGCTCATTGCGGCGCATGTGGCCCCGGTGTGCGAGAACCTCGACTTCGAGGTCTTTACCGACGAGAAGTGGCTCGAGTTTATTCTGGGCCAGCTCATTCAGAACAGCATTAAATATGCGCGTGAGGACGGCGCAAAGATCGTGTTTTCGGGTGCGTTGCTGGACGAGGGTCTGGCAAGCGAGCGCATCGAGCTTACCGTCGCGGACAACGGCTGCGGCGTGTGTGCGGCAGACCTGCCGCGCGTGTTCGAGAAGGGCTTTACCGGCGACAACGGCCGCACCACCAAGCGCGCAACGGGCATCGGTCTCTATCTGGTGGCGCGCCTGTGCTCCAAGATGGGCATCGACGTCACCGCGGCATCCGAGCCCGGCGAAGGCTTTGTCGTAACATTTGCCTTCTCAACCAACAAGTTCCAATACTTTGAGTAGGCGGGCCGTCTTGCGGTGCGGGCGGCTATGTTCCCGAACGTGAACTTAGCTAAGGCAATTGGCGCCATGTTCCTGAACGTGAATATAGCCGCAAGGATTTAAATGAATCGCCCCACAAAAAACGTGCCGCCCCAAACGGGGCGGCACGCCATTTTTCTATCAGACAACTCGTTGAAGTAAGGCTGCGAAGGCCGCGGGGCCGGGAGGGGTTTCCTAAGGGCACATCCCGCAGCCGCAACGCGGCGAGGACGTGCCCGTGGAAACCCCGCAGGCCCCGCGGCCGGTGGGAGCAACGCTACTTCACGACCAAGATGTCGCAGTCCGTGTTGCGCAGCAGGAACGTCGAAATCGAACCCAGCAGCGCATACTTGATCGAGGACAGGCCGCGGGCGCCGCAGAGCACCAGGTCGGGCTTAACCACGTCGAGCATCTCGTCCTTGAGCGTCTCGCGAATACGGCCGGCGCGAATCATGACCTCGACCTCGGGAATATCGGGATTGGCCTTGGCCTCTTCGAGCTGCTTGGCGATGGAGTTCTTAAATGCCTCCTCTAGGCCGTTGACCAGATCGACCGGATAGGAACCGGCGCTCTCGAGCGCCGTGGAATCGATAACGTGGCCGATGATTAGCTTGGCGCCGTTGTTCGCGGCGACCTTGATGGCGCGTGCGAGCACAAAATCCTGCTGCTCAGTACCGTCGAGTGAAACAAATACCTTGGTGTAGCCCTCGTTCATGGTTTCCTCCTTGGTCTATCGCACGGGCGCGGGGCTCGTGCATCGGGCGGGCGCGGGCGCGTTGGCCGCCGGACACTTTATCTTGTTGCAGTTATACCCAAGGATTTGGGTTTGACCACTCGCAATTCTGTGAACGGGCGAGTTTTTTGGTAAGGGTAGGCGTAGACGCGCCCGAACGGTTGATAATGGGACATCGCCCGCACCGTCCGCAGAACAATATCGGCGGGTGTCTAACGAGGGGGTCCCTTTGGATATTATCGAGCTTCTAAAATCTGCCTTCATGGGCCTGGTCGAGGGCATCACCGAATGGCTGCCTGTTTCGTCGACCGGTCACATGATCTTGGTGGACGAGTTCGTCAAGATGAACGTGAGCGAGACGTTCTGGAATATGTTCCTGGTTGTGATTCAGCTCGGCGCCATTCTGGCCGTCTGTGTGCTGTTCTTCCATGAGCTCAACCCGTTCTCGCCCAGCAAGGGTAAGGAGGGCCGTCGCGACACCTGGGTGCTGTGGGGCAAGATTGTGCTCGGCTGCATTCCCGCCGCGGCGATCGGCCTGCCGCTCAACGACTGGATGGAGGAGCATTTCTACAATGCTCCCGTCGTGGCGCTGGCGCTCATTGTGTACGGCGTGCTGTTTATCGTGATCGAGAACTGGCGCGCGAACAAGCGCGAGGAAATGGCCGTTGCCGGTTCGTTTGGTTCGCGTGCTGTGGTGTCGGGTGGACGTCCCGCCGGTGCGCACTTTGCGGCGCCCGCCGCGGCTACCGCTGAGGATGAGGGCGATGACGAGGATCTGGACTTTGGTTCCATCACCACGCTCGAGGACCTGAGTTGGAAGACCGCACTGGGCATCGGATGCTTCCAGGTGCTCTCGCTGATTCCGGGCACGTCGCGCTCCGGTTCCACCATCATCGGCGGCCTGCTTTTGGGCTGCACGCGTTCGGTGGCGTCCAAGTTTACGTTCTTCCTGGCCATCCCTGTCATGTTTGGCGCGAGTGCGCTCAAGCTGGTCAAGTATTTCATCAAGGGCGGTACGTTCGGTGCCAACGAGGTCGCCATCCTGGGCGTGGGCTGCGTTGTGGCCTTTGTGGTTTCGCTCATCGCCATCAAGTGGCTTATGGGCTTCGTCCGCCGTCACGACTTCAAGTGCTTCGGCGTCTACCGCATCATTCTGGGCATCGTGGTGCTTGCGTACTTCTTCGTCTTGGAGCCTATGCTCGGCCTGTAACTTGGTTGACGCTGCGCGGCGGCCAGAACGACAACTTGTCATTCAAAGAGGGTGGCATGACCAAAAGGTCTATGCCGCCCTCTTTTCATGCCAATTTGTTCGTTCTGGCCGCCGCTCGCTGCCGTTGCCGTGACATCGGTGGCTCCATTGCACCAAATCCGCTGGGGCGGGCCTGACGGTGGCGCACGGAGTCGTGGTGTGATTTGCGCCGGTGTCCGCGCGGCTCGGTATACTGGTACGGCTCAAACTATGGCGCCGCCCGCAGGCGCGCCGTCCGTCAGATGAGGAGTCGCCCATGACCCAGCCCTTGCCCTGGGAAAAGAACGCCGCGGTACCCGTGCCGCCCACGCCGGAACCCGTGCCGCTCGATGCATACACCGCCCCCGCTGCGCCGGAGCCCGAGCTCGTCCCGCTCGACATCTACGACGCTCCCGCGCCGGCACCCAAACCCGCCAAGCCGCTCGTCGACCTCGACAGCCTTAATCCCGCCCAGCGCGAGGCGGTCCTGACCACCGAGGGTCCGTTGCTGGTCCTTGCCGGCGCCGGCTCGGGCAAGACCCGCGTCTTGACCTTCCGCATCGCACATATGCTCGGCGACCTGGGTGTTAAGCCCTGGCAGATCCTTGCCATCACGTTTACCAACAAGGCCGCGGCCGAGATGCGTGAGCGTCTGGCGGCGCTCATTCCCAGCGGCACCCGTGGCATGTGGGTGTGCACCTTCCATGCCATGTGCGTGCGTATGCTGCGCGAGGACGCTGATCTGCTGGGCTACACCGGTCAGTTCACCATCTACGATGACGACGATTCCAAGCGCATGGTGCGCGATATTATGCAGGCGCTCGGTATCGAGCAAAAGCAATTCCCCATCAATATGATCCGCAGCAAGATCAGTTCGGCCAAAAACGCCATGATCGGCCCCGAGGACATGCTCAAATCCGCCGACAGCCCCAACGACAAAAAGGCCGCGCAGGTCTACCTGGAGCTGGAACGCCGCCTGCGCGCCGCCAACGCTATGGACTTCGACGACCTGCTCGTGCGCACGCTTGAGCTGCTGCGCACCCGCCCCGAGGTGCTCGATAAGTACCAAGAGCGTTTCCGCTACATTAGCGTCGACGAGTATCAGGACACCAACCACGTCCAGTACGAGATCGCCAACCTGCTGGCCGCCAAGTACCAAAACCTCATGGTCGTAGGCGACGATGACCAGTCCATTTATAGCTGGCGCGGCGCCGACATCACCAACATCCTGGACTTTGAGAAGGACTTTAAAAACTGCAAGACCGTTAAGCTGGAGCAGAACTACCGCTCTACGGGTCATATCCTGAGCGCCGCCAACGCCGTGGTGCGCCACAACTCGCAACGCAAGGACAAGCGTCTGTTTACGGCCGAGGGCGACGGCGAGAAGATCCAGGCCTTCCAGGCAAGCGATGAGCGCGACGAGGGCCGCTGGATTGCCGGCGAGATCGAAAAGCTGCACTCCAAGGGCACGAGTTACGACGATATCGCTGTGTTCTACCGCACCAACGCCCAGTCGCGTATCCTCGAAGATATGTTCCTGCGCGCAGGCGTGCCCTACAAGATCGTGGGCGGCACGCGATTCTTCGACCGTGCCGAGATCCGCGACGTCATGGCCTACCTCAAGATGATCGTGAACCCGGCAGACGATATGAGCGTCAAGCGCGTTATCAACACGCCGCGCCGCGGCATCGGCTCCACCTCGATCCAAAAGATTGAGCAGCTGGCGCGCGACAACCGTTGCTCGTTCTTCCAAGCCTGCGAGATCGCAACAGCCGAGACGGGCATGTTTAGCGCCAAGGTGCGCAACGGCCTGTCGAGCTTTGTGGCGCTGGTGCGCGAGGGTCGCCGCATGGACGGCGAGCTCAAGGACGTCGTCGAGATGATCGTCGATAAGACGGGCCTGCTGCAGGCTTTCCGCGCCGAGGGCACCATGGAGTCCGAGAGCCGCGCCGAGAACATCCAGGAATTCCTGGGCGTCGCCGCCGAATTTGAGGAGACGCACGAGGATATCGAAGGTACGCTCGAGAGCTTGGAAGAGCTGCGCGCTGCCGGTGTTGCCGATGTGCCTGCTAGCGCCGAGCCCGAGCCTGTCGTGGTGAGCGCGCCTGCGCCCGAACCGGGGCCATCTGCCCCGGTATCCTCGTTTGAGGCGCTCGTTGGCGCGCGTGACGCCGCGGGCTCCAATCCGCTCGATAGCTTGGCCGCTCCGGCGCTGTCTCCGCAGGATGCCCTGGCCGCCGCCATCGCGGGCAACGCGTATGCCGCGCCGACGGAGATGCCGGCGGGTGCCGTGCATGCCGACGAGATCGAGCGCACCTACGGTCCGCTCACCTGTAAGGCGCTGCCGGCGCTCATGGAGTGGCTGGCCCTGCGCTCCGACTTGGATTCCCTGGCCGGCGAGACGCATGCCATTACCATGATGACCATCCACTCCGCCAAGGGCCTGGAGTTCCCGGCGGTGTTCGTGGCCGGCATGGAGGAGGGTATCTTCCCGCACGTGCACGACTTTGGCGGTAGTGACGATCCGGGCAAGCTCGAGGAGGAGCGTCGCTTGGCCTACGTCGCCATCACGCGTGCTCGCAAGCGCCTGTTCCTGACCTATGCGGCCACGCGTCGCACCTACGGCTCGACCTCTGCCAACCCGCGCTCGCGCTTCCTCAACGAGATTCCGTTTGAGGATATCGAGTTTAGCGGCATCGGTTCTGCCGGTTTTGAGGGCACGGGCTGGGAGAAGCGCGGCGACCGTCACGGCACCTTTGGCTCGGGCATGGGCTCGGATATGTACGGCGGCAAGGTGTTTGGCTCGCATACGCGCTCGACCGGCGGTTCCGGTTCGCGCGGCGGATCGAGCTTTGACGATTTCTTTGGCGGCAGCAGTTACGGGACCGAGCGCCATCGTGGGGTTTCGCCTGACGCCGGCCGTGTTGCCTCGACTTTTGGTTCGGGCGCGTCGCGAGCCAAAAAGCCGTCTTCCAAGGTGTCCCCGACGGTGGAGCGCAAGGTCGATCGTGCCAGCGCATCGCAGGACTTTGCCGCGGGCGATACCGTGAGCCACAAGACCTTTGGCACGGGCACCGTGATCTCGGTCGCCGGAGACATGATCGAGGTCCAATTCGAAAAGACCGGCCAGACCAAAAAGCTAATGAAAGGTTTTGCACCGATCGTCAAGCTGTCGTGATCCCGGCGGACCTGGGCGGGCGTATGGGGCAACATCGCCTGCTCGGGCAGTCCTGCGCAAGACGGAGAGCACATTAAGTGCTCTCCTTTGCGTGCGGAACTCGCGATCGATGTTGTCCCATACGCCCGCCCAGGTCCTTGGGTAACGTTGCTTGCGAACGCCGCTCCGCTCGTCCGCTTTTTGATTTGGAGAACCGGGTGGGCTGAAATGTAGATACGAGTAGGGGCTCCTCCGTTGATGAACGGGGGAGCCCCTTGTTTCGTTTTGGTTGTTGTTGTGACCTAGAGGTGGCTGATGATCAGTTCCATCTTGCCTTCGAGGTCGATGGAGCTGACGGTGTTCGGGGCCAGCAGGTGGCTTCCCTTGTGGACGGGGTCGCCGCAGACGGTGCCTTCGCCGTCGATGATCGACAGGCACATGAAGGGCCAGCGCTGGTCGAGGGTCTTGCTGCCGTTGACGCGCACGCGATCGACGGTGTAGCAGGGGTTGGACTCGAGCTCGGTCACGCCGTCCACCTCGGGCGCGGTCACCGTGCCGTCGGTCGGAGCCTGAGCATCAAAGTCGATGCAGTCGAGGCTCTGCTCAATGTGCAGCGGGCGCAGCTTTCCGTCGGTGCCGGGACGGTCGTAGTCGTACAGGCGATATGTCACGTCGCTCGACTGCTGCGTCTCCAGAATCAGCGTGCCGGTCTTGATGGCGTGAACGGTGCCGGAGTCGATCTGGAAAAAGTCTCCCTTGTGAATCGGCAGCACGTTGAGCATCTCGTCCCAACGGCCCCCCTCGATCATCTGCGCGGCCTCGGCGCGGTCGTGCGCGCGCTGGCCGACGATGATCGTGGCATCGGGCTCGCAGTCCAGTACATACCAGCACTCGGTTTTGCCCAGGCTGCCGTTCTCGTGCTTGGCGGCGTACTCGTCGTTGGGATGAATCTGGATCGAAAGGTCGTCCTTGGCGTCCAGAATCTTGATGAGCAGCGGGAACTCCTTGCCCTCGCAGTTGCCAAAGAGCTCGCGGTGCTCGGCCCACAGCCACGACAGCGTGTGGCCGGCGTACGGTCCCTCCGCAATCTGGCAGTCGCCGTTGGGATGGGCCGAGATGGCCCAGCACTCACCGATGGGACCCTCGGGAATGTCGTAGCCAAACACGGTCTCCAGCTGGCGGCCGCCCCAGATCTTCTCGTGGAAGATCGGCGTGAGTTTAATCAAATCGGACATGTGCATACTCCCATAAGGTTGTGCGGGTGCCGCGTAAGACGGCTCAAAACGAGCGCCCGCGTGACTACAAAAACCTATGCCAACGTTACGTTGTGCAACTCAAAGCGATCGCCAACGTTGCGCGAGATCGAATACTCAAAGGCGGCGCCGCTGTCCAAAAAGCCAATCTGGGTGAGCTCGAGCAGGGGAGAGCCAAGTTTGGTGTCCAGACGCTCGGCTTCTTCCTCGGTTGCTGCCACGGCGCGAATGGTACGGTGGAAGCTCGAAATCTTCAGCCCACATTGCTCGCGGATGAAGCGGTAGACCGATCCGTACAGGTCCTTCTTTTTAAGGCCTGGAATCAGCTCGAGGGGCATGTAGGTGTACTCGATAACGATGGGCTTCTCATCGGCCTGACGCACGCGCACGACGTGATAGGCAAAGTCATCCTCGGCAATTCCCAGCTGGGCTGCGATGTCCGCTGGTGGATTAACGATCGAGAAATCGTAGACCACCGAGGTCACCTTCTCCTCGCGGTGCTCATACGAAAAACCCTGGGCACGGTCGTTTTTGCCCTGGAAAAACGCCTGGCCGGGAAGCCCCGCCGTGTCCTTAACGTAGGTACCCGATCCACGCCGGCTGGTAATAAGACCTTCTTCGGTGATTTGTTCAATAGCTCGTTTGACGGTGATTTTGGAAACGTTATAGAGCTTGCAGAACTCAACGACGGTAGGAAGCTTGTCGCCCGGTTTAAGAGCGCCATCCTCGATAGTGCGACGAATATCTGCAGCTATCGCTTCGTATTTGGGAATCATGGAACCTCCTTTCCAACTTGGTTGAGTATAAAAGAAAGTATAGTTAACACCTAAGCATCTCTATTATATATTTAAAAAGTTCGAGAAAGATATAATTAAAAGTCGCTTTGCATATAAATTAGAGCGCTCTAAATAGATAAACATCTGAGTAATGTCGTGTTAAGCGGCCATTCGCGTTTTCCCAGATAAAACCTGCCAAAACAAACCTGTCCCTTTTTGGTAGGTTTTTGCCTTGGGAGCGGTACCATACAGGCAATGTTTAAACGAGAAAGGCGGGCTCCCATGGAACCTAAGCAGTACTACATCGGCATCGACGTCGGCGGCACTTCGGTTAAGGAGGGCCTGTTCGACGAGGACGGCAACCTGCTTGCCAAGGCCAGCGTGCCCACGCCTCCTATCGTTGACGCTGCGGGCTTTGCCGCGGTGACCGAGGCTATCGACCAGGTGGTCGCCAAGGCACAGATTCCGCGTGCCTTTGTGGCGGGCATTGGCCTGGCCGTTCCGTGTCCCATCCCGGCGTCGGGCGATGCCAAGGTCAAGGCCAACATTGCCATTAACCTGCCCGAGCTGAGGGTCGCCATTCAGGAGCACTGCCCCGATGCGGTCGTTAAGTATGAGAACGATGCCAACGCCGCTGCCATGGGCGAGGCCTGGCTCGGTTCTGCCAAGGGCGTGCAGAACGTGGTGATGGTCACCATCGGTACCGGCGTGGGCGGCGGCGTTATCGTCAACGGCGACGTGGTGTCGGGCGTTGTGGGTGCCGGCGGCGAGATCGGCCACATGTGCCTGAATCCGGCTGAGGAGCGCACCTGCGGCTGCGGCGGCCATGGCCACCTGGAGCAGTATTCCAGCGCCACCGGTGTGGTGAGCAACTACCTTGCCGAGTGCAAGAAGGCTGGCGTCGAGCCCATCGAGCTCACCGGCCCCTCCGATTCCAAGGACGTGTTCCAGGCTTGTCGCGAGGGCGACAAGCTCGCGCTGGCCGCGGCCGATACCATGGCCGACTATCTCGGCCGCGCACTGGCGCTTATTGCCAACGTGGTTGATCCCGAGATGTTCCTCATCGGCGGCGGCGCCTCCGCCTCGGCCGATGTCTACCTCGACAAGGTTCGCGAGCACTTTAAGCAGTACGCGCTTTCCGCCTCGCGCGAGACGCCCATTAAGGTCGCTTCGCTCGGAAACGACGCCGGCATCATCGGTGCCGCCTACGTAGCCCTGCGCGCTGCCGGTAAATAGCTGGTGCAAGGGGGACAGGTTACATTGCACCAACATGGTGCAAAAGGGACAGCCTTGGCCCCCGTGCCTGCGCCCCAAAATATGCCGTGGCCCTTCCGTCTGCGAAGGCTCGGCATCGGCGTGCTACCATAGCTACGTCCAAGTACACATATCAAGTGGAGGATATCCATGGCAAACGTTCTTGTCTTTGGTCACCAGAACCCCGATAACGACGCCATCATGAGCGCCGTCGTCCTGTCTCAGCTGCTCAACCAGGTTGAGTATGCCGGCAACACCTACGAGGCCTGCGCCCTTGGTCAGCTTCCGGCCGAGTCCGCCAAGCTGCTCGCCGACGCCGGCATTGCCGAGCCCCGCGTGATCGAGTCCGTCGAGGCCGGTCAGCTCGTCGTCCTCACCGACCACAACGAGTCTGCCCAGTCCGTCGCCGGTCTTAAGGACGCCACGGTCTTTGGCGTCGTCGACCACCACCGCATCGGCGACTTCGAGACCGCCGGCCCGCTGCACTACATCTGCCTGCCCTGGGGCTCCAGCTGCACCATCGTCACCAAGCTCGCCGGCGTGCTCGGCGTTGAGCTTTCCGACGTTCAGGCCAAGCTGCTGCTCTCGGCCATGATGACCGACACGCTCATGCTCAAGAGCCCCACTACCACCGATGTCGACCGCGCCGTCGCCGCCAAGCTCGGCGAGCAGGTGGGCGTCGACCCGGTCAAGTTTGGCATGGAGGTCTTCCTCACCCGCCCGTCCGGCTCCTTCACCGCAGCCGAGATGGTCGGCAACGACATCAAGATGTTCGAGCCTGCCGGCAAGAAGCTGCTCATCGGCCAGTACGAGACTGTCGACAAGACTCGCGCACTCGGCATGATCGACGAGATTCGCGAGGCCATGCGCGCCTACGCCGCCGAGAAGGGTGCCGACGGCATCGTCCTGTGCATCACTGACATCATGGAGGAGGGCTCGCAGGTCCTGCTCGAGGGCGAGACCGAGGCTGCTCAGAAGGGCCTGGGCATTGCCGACGAGCACGACGGCGTCTGGATGCCGGGCGTCCTCTCCCGTAAGAAGCAGGTCGCTGCCCCCATCATGGCCGCCTGCTAGGTTTAGTTGACCAAACGCCACGACCGGATCGCGGAAGCCCCGCGCTCCGGTCGTTTTTTGTGCACGGCGCCGCGTCGTCTCTTGGATAGGCGCGCCCGTGCCGTTGAGCAAATAATGTTCAACCTGTGGTTCCGCTTTTCGGCCACGCCTGCGTGCCTGTCGTGCAGGGTAGGCTAGATGCAAGCGTAATACGTTAGAGCGCGGCACCGCCACTTGGGCGGGCCGTGCTTTTTTAAGACGGGAGCTTTCCCGTGAAAGGAGCCGCCCATGGCAGCACCCGAGCAGCTGTTTAACGTTCGTGAGCGCAAGCGTTTTGAGCGCCATGACATTTGGGAGCGCATCACCGAGAACGGCACGATTTCCGCCGCCGTCATGGTCTTCGCCGCCATCGCCGCCGTCATTTGCGCCAACACCGATGCCTACGAGGCCATCCATCACTTTTTGGAGACCCCGCTGTATGTGGGTCTGGGCAACCTTACGGCCGGTCTCACCGTTGAGCTTTTCGTCAACGACTTCCTCATGGCGATTTTCTTTTTGCTGGTGGGCATTGAGCTCAAATATGAAATGACGGTCGGCGAGCTCAAAAACCCGCGCCAGGCTATGCTTCCCATGCTGGCGGCCGTGGGCGGCGTCGTCGTTCCCGCCTGCATCTATCTGATCTTTAACCATGCCGGCGCGCACAACGGCTGGGCCATTCCCATGGCAACCGATATTGCCTTTGCGCTGGGCGTGCTGTCGCTTTTGGGCAATCGCGTGCCCAACGGCGTGCGTGTGTTCTTCTCGACGCTCGCCATCGCCGACGACCTCATCTCCATCGCCGCCATCGCCATCTTCTACGGTCAGAGCCCCAATCCGTTTTGGTTGGGCGCCGCCGCGCTTGTGACGTGCGCGCTCGTGTGGCTCAACAAGACGCAGCACTACCGCCTTGCCCCGTATTCGGTGCTGGGCCTGCTGCTGTGGTTCTGCATGTTCAAGAGCGGCGTGCACGCTACGCTTGCCGGCGTCATCCTGGCCTTCACCATCCCGGCCAAGTGCGGCGTCAAGCTCGATAGCCTCACCGATTGGTTGGGCGAGTGCCTGCCGCTGCTCGATGACCGCTACGACGACGAGGCGCACATCCTGGGCCAGCATGACTTTACCGTCTCGACCACCAAGGTCGAGCGCGTCATGCACCGCGTGACCCCGCCGCTCATCCGCATGGAGCGTCTGATCTCCACACCGGTCAACTTTGTGATCCTGCCGATCTTTGCGTTCGTCAACGCACAGGTTCGCCTAGTGGGCGTGGACATGAGCACGCTGCTCACCGACCCGGTGACGCTCGGCGTGTACTTTGGCATGCTGCTGGGTAAGCCGATCGGTATCTTTGGCATGACGTTCGCCTTGGTCAAGCTCAAGGCCTGCGAGCTGCCGCACAATGTCAACTGGCATATGATTGCCGGCGTGGGCATTCTGGGCGGTATCGGCTTTACCATGTCGATTCTCATCAGCGGCCTCGCCTTCCCGACGGCCCAGTTTGAGGTTCTGGCTGCCAAGGCCGCTATTCTCGCCGGCTCTGTCACCGCGGCCGTACTTGGCATGATCTACATGAGTGTGATCTGCAAGCACCCCGCGCCCAAAGACGAGTAAAAGCGCATACAAGTTTGAAAACGCCGCCCGTGAACACCATCACGGGCGGCGTTTTAGTCATTCGGGACGTTCTTAATGACTAGGTTTATTCCACGGTGCCGTAGATGGCGCCCCAGCCGTGGGCGGCCAAGGCGGAGTTGAGCTGGTCGCAAAGTGACTGGCGGTCGTAATAGCCGGGCGGTAGCAGGTTGACGATTTCCATGAGATCGGGCGCCAGGTCCAAGATTTCGGCCTGTACGATCAGATCCAGGCGGTCGATGGCGTGACGGTCGTAAAATAGTCCGTCGACCAGGCGCTGCAGGTCGCCGAATTCCTCGGCCTGGAATGATTCGTACTCCATAGTGCCTCCTTGGGCGCTTCACGCCGGCATGCGCGGCGATTCGTAATTCATTGCGATGGACTTAATCTATCACGGCTTCATAACGTTGCGACGGTGGCGGTCTATACTTAGAAGAATTGCAACGTACCGCTTCGTGAAAGGTCGCACCCATGCAGACGATCTACCAGAAGATGGAAACCACCGAACTCGATGCCGCCATCGAGGCGCTCAAGGCCGAGGTCGCCGAGGTCAAGGCCAAGGGCCTGGCGCTCGACATGGCCCGCGGCAAGCCGTCGCCCTCCCAGGTGGACATCTCTCGACCCATGCTCGATATCCTCAATGCCGATGCCGATCTGCACGACGGCAATGTCGACTGCTCCAACTACGGCTGCTTTGAGGGCATTCCCTCGGCACGCAAGCTGGCGGGGGAGTTCCTGGGTTGCCCCGCCGAGCAGACGCTCGTGCTGGGTTCGTCGAGCTTGCTGATCGAGCACGATATCGCCGGTATGTTCTGGCGTTGCGGCTCGTGTGGTAGCGATCCTTGGGAGGCTTACGAGGCAGCGCACGACGGCAAGAAGGTCAAGTTCCTGTGCCCGGTTCCCGGCTACGATCGCCACTTTGGCATTACCGCCGACTTGGGTATCGAGAACGTTCCCGTCGCGATGACCGACAACGGCCCCGATATGGACGAGATCGAGCGCCTCGTTGCCGCCGACGATTCCATCAAGGGCATCTGGTGCGTGCCCAAGTATTCCAACCCCACGGGTATCACCTTTAGCGAGGACACCGTGCGCCGCCTGGTCGAGATGCACACGGCCGCGCCCGATTTCCGCATCTTCTGGGACAACGCCTACTGCGTGCACGACCTGTACGACGAGACCGACGAGCTCGCCAACATCTTTGATCTTGCCCGCGCGGCGGGCACCGAGGACCGCGTGGTGGCATTCGCCTCGACGTCCAAGATCACCTTCCCGGGTGCCGGTATCGGCTTTATCGGTGCGAGCCCCGCGGTTATCGCGGAGTTCTCCAAGCGCCTGAAGGCCGGCCTCATCAGTGCCGACAAGCTCAACCAGCTGCGCCACGTGCGTTTCCTTCCCACCATCGAGGCGGTCAAGGAGCACATGAAAAAGCATGCCGAGTTCTTGCGCCCGCGCTTTGAGGCTGTCGAGCGCAAGCTCACCGAGGGCTTGGGCGACACGGGCTGCGCCACCTGGACGCACCCCCGCGGCGGCTACTTTGTAAGCTTCGATGGTCCCGAGGGTTCAGCCCAGAAGGTCGCCGCGCTCTGCGCCGACCTGGGCGTCAAGCTCACGCCGGCTGGTGCCACCTGGCCTTATGGCAAGGACCCGCGCGACACCAACATCCGCATCGCGCCGAGCTATCCCACGGTCGAGGACCTGGAGGCCGCGCTCGATGTGCTGGTGCTGGCCGTCAAGCTTGTCGCTGCCGAGCTTGCGCGTGTCGAGCGCGCCTAACGCGCGGCTTCCCGTACTATCCGCACTTTCGATACGTAAAGGAGCGTATACATGGATTTGGGTATTTCCACCAACCCCACGCCAGAGCTCTACACCATTAAGGTAACCGGCGAGATCGATATCTCTAACGCCGATAGCCTGCGCAATGCCATCGACCTGGCGCTCGAGCAGCCCACTGAGGCCGTTGAGCTCGATTTTGCCCAGGTGAGCTACATCGATTCGACGGGCATTGGCGTGCTCGTGGGCGCCGCACACCACGCGGTCGACCACGGCAAACTCTTTAGCTGCACCAATGTGCAGCCCCCGGTGATGCGCGTGGTTCAGCTGTTGGGTGTCGACCAGGAGATTTCGATCACCGCTGCATAACCTTTGCCCCCAAAAGGGCGTGCCATTTGGCATATGTTTGTGATGCGCTCGGACGTTTTGGTGTCCGGGCGCTATACTTGACCGAATGAATAGACGAGTTCCGGCCGAATGGCGCGGTGCGGGCTCGACTCACATCGAGCCTTGGAGGTATGTGTGTTTGGTATTGGAGAGGGTGAGCTCGCGATCATCGTGGTCTTCGGCTTTTTGCTGTTTGGCCCGGATAAGCTCCCACAGATGGGCCGCACGATCGGCCGTGCCATTCGTCAGTTCCGCGAGACGCAGGAAAAGATGACGGCCGTTGTTCAGTCCGAGATAATCGATCCGGTGAGCGAGGCCGCGTCGGCCCCGGTCAAGCCCAAGAAGGCTGCTGCGACCGACGACGATTCCGATGCGGACGAGGATGCCGCCGAGACGGCAGCGCCCGCCAAGAAGGAGACCTTTGCCGAGCGTCGCGCCCGTCTTGCTGCCGAGAAGGCCGCGAGCGAGGCTGCCGCCGAGGGCGAGGGTACTGCTGAGGAGTCCGAGGCCGAGGGTGCCGAGCCTGCCGCTGCCGCCGAGCCTGTCGTCGAGCCCGAGCCTGCTGCAGAGCCGGAGTCCGAGCCCGAGCCGGCAGAGCCCACGACGGCTGACCTCTACGCCCGTCGTCCCCGCAAGCGCAAGGCCGTCGTCGACCAGCTCGCTCGCGAGCTCGAGGCCGAGGACGAGGCCGTTGCCGAGGCTGCCACCGCCGATGCCCCGAAGGGAGGCGATGAGTAATGCCTATCGGACCTGCGCGCATGCCGCTCTTCGATCACCTGGGCGAGCTCCGTCGCCGCCTGACCATCGTGGTCGTGTCGGTGTTTGCCGCCGCCATCGTGCTGTATTTCGCCACGCCCGTGGTGCTCGACATCCTGGAAGACCCCATCCGCTCCTTTGTGCCGGACGGTAAGTTCTACATCACCACCACGCTCGGCGGCTTTGGCCTGCGCTTCTCGCTGGCCATCAAGATGGCCGTGGTCATGTGCACGCCCATGATCATCTGGCAGATTCTGGCATTTTTCCTGCCGGCACTGCGTCCCAACGAGCGCAAATGGGTCGTGCCCACGGTGCTCGCCTCGACGGTGCTGTTCTTCCTGGGTGCCATCTTCTGCTATTTCATCATCATCCCGGCGGGCTTTGAGTGGCTTATCGGCGAGACCTCGGCCGTCGCCACGGCGCTGCCCGACCTGGAGAACTACGTCAACATGGAGCTGCTCTTTATGATCGGCTTTGGCGTGGCGTTTGAGCTGCCGCTCATCATCTTCTACCTGTCCGTCTTCCACATCGTGTCCTACGCGGCCTTCCGCGGCGCCTGGCGCTACGTGTACGTGGGCCTGCTTGTGGGCTCGGCTGTGATTACGCCCGACGGCTCGCCCGTTACGCTGGGCCTCATGTATGGTGCCCTGCTCTCGCTCTACGAGATTTCGCTCGCCATTGCCCGCGTGGTCATTACCGCGCGCGAGGGCAAGGAGGGCTTGTTTGTGAGCCGTCTGGACCTGTTCTCGGACGATGAGGACGACGAGGAGTAAATCGGTATGCACGAGGTTGGCATTGTCAACGGCATACTCGATACAGTGATTCGCGCGGCGCGTGGGGCGGGGGCCTCGCGCGCCGTTTTGGTAACGCTGCGTATCGGGGATATGACCGAAGTTGTGCGCGAGGCGCTCGACTTTGCGTGGGAGACATTTCGCGATGAGGACCCGCTCACGCGAGGCTGCGAGCTTGCCGTGGAGGAAGTCCATCCACAAAGCGAGTGTCTGGACTGCGGGGAGGTCTTTGAGCACGATCGCTTCCATTGCCGCTGTCCCCAATGTGGCGGCGCCAACGTGCGCCTGCTGCACGGCCGCGAACTCGACATCGCAAGTATCGAAATCGAAACCCCCGACGATTAGCCCATCAGCCACCTGGGGACGGGGTATAAAGGGGCAAAAGTAAGGAGCGCTGAGTATGGCTGAGAAAACGATTGATATCGCGTCGCCGATCCTGTCGCGCAACGAGCGCCTGGCAGATCAGCTGCGACAGCGATTTAAAGAGACAAACACCTATGTGATCAATGTGCTGTCGAGCCCCGGTTCGGGCAAGACCACCACGATCCTGGGCACCAACGAGCGCCTGCGCGACAAGGCTGGCCTGCGCTGTGCCGTCATCGAGGGCGATATTGCCTCGGATGTCGACGCCATCACCATGAAGGAAGCCGGCATGCCCGCCATCCAGATCAACACGGGTGGCCTGTGCCACCTTGAGGGCAACATGATCATGGAGGCCGTTGACGCGTTCGACCAGGCCGTCGGTCTGGAGAACATCGACGTCATCTTTATCGAAAACGTGGGCAACCTGGTCTGCCCGGTCGACTTTGACCTGGGCGAGAACCTGTCCATCATGATTCTCTCGGTGCCCGAGGGCGACGACAAGCCTATCAAGTACCCGGGCATCTTCCAGCACGCCGGCGCACAGCTGCTCAACAAGGTTGACGTGGCTCCGGCTTTCGATTTTGACATGGATAGGTATACTAAGACACTCGATGACCTCAATCCGCAGGCGCCGCGGTTTGCCGTGAGCGCGCGCAAGGGCGAGGGCATGGATGCCTGGTGCGATTGGCTCATCGGGCAGATCGAGCAAGCAAGGGCGTAAATCGGCCGCCATACGGGCGGGCGTAGCCGCAGAGACACGAGATAGGAGCCTCTTTTGAAGCTCATCATCGCCGAGAAAAACGATGCCGCGCGTCAGATCGCCGAGCGTCTGTCCACGGGCAAGCCCAAAAAGGACAAGGTGTACAACACCGCCATCTACCGTTTTGAGTGGAAGGGCGAGGAGTGTGTGACGATCGGCCTTGCCGGTCACATCCTTGCGCCTGATTTTTGCGACAGCGTGCTGTTCGATAAAAAGCTGGGCTGGTATTCGGTCACCGAGGACGGCGAGATGCTGCCGGCCGACATGCCCGATGGCCTGGCGCGTCCGCCTTACGACACCAAGCGTAAGCCGTTTCTTGCCGACGGCATCTCCATCAAGGGCTGGAAGCTCGAGAGTCTGCCGTATCTCACCTGGGCACCCGTCATTAAGCTGCCGGCCGAGAAGGAACTCATCCGCTCGCTTAAGAACCTCGCCAAAAAGTCCGACAGCGTCATCATCGCCACGGACTTTGATCGCGAGGGCGAGCTGATCGGTTCGGACGCCCTCAACAAGGTGCGCGAGGTTGCGCCCGACCTGCCGGTCGCCCGCGCCCAGTATTCTTCGTTTACCAAGGCCGAAATCACGCAGGCCTTCGATAACCTCGTCTCGCTCGACCAGAACCTGGCCGACGCCGGCGAGAGCCGTCAGCACATCGACCTCATTTGGGGTGCGGTGCTCACGCGTTACCTGACGCTCGCCAAGTTTGGCGGCTTTGGCAACGTGCGTTCCGCCGGCCGCGTGCAGACGCCGACGCTTGCCCTGGTGGTCGAGCGTGAGCGCGAGCGCATGGCGTTTGTGCCCGAGGACTATTGGCAGATCCGCGGCATGGGCGCCGCGCAGGGTGCTGTCGAGGACGATCGCTTTAAAATCGCTCACAAGACGGCGCGTTTTACCGACAAAGATGCTGCCGAGACGGCGTACGGTCACGTTGACGGTGCCAAGACGGCAACCGTTGCCGCGGTGACCAAGCGCTCGCGCAAGCAGCAGCCGCCCACGCCGTTTGCGACCACCTCGCTGCAGGCTGCCGCCGCAGCCGAGGGTATCTCGCCTGCGCGTACCATGCGCATCGCCGAGTCCCTCTACATGGCGGGCCTTATCAGCTACCCGCGTGTCGACAACACCGTGTATCCCGCGACGCTCGATCTGGGCGCCGTAGTGAGCGACCTGGCAAAGATCAACCCGGCGCTGGCGCCCGTGTGCAAAAAGGTACTCGCTGGCCCCATGAAGCCCACGCGCGGTAAAGTCGAGACCACCGACCACCCGCCTATCTACCCCACGGGCGAGGGCGATCCGTCCACACTCGACGGCGGTCAGCGCAAGCTCTACGACCTCATCGCCCGCCGCTTCCTGGCGACGCTCATGGGTCCCGCGACCATCGAGAACACCAAGCTCGAGCTCGACGTCAACGGCGAGCCGTTTGTGGCCTCGGGCGACGTGCTCGTGACCCCTGGCTTCCGCGAGGCCTATCCGTACGGCCTTAAGCGCGATGAGCAGATGCCGCCGCTGGAGCAGGGCGACACGGTCGACGTGTTCGACATTAAGCTCGAGGCCAAGCAGACCGAGCCGCCCGCGCGCTACAGCCAGGGCAAGCTTGTGCAGGAGATGGAAAAGCGCGGCCTGGGTACCAAGTCCACGCGCGCGAGCATCATCGAGCGCCTGTATGCCGTGCGCTATCTCAAAAATGATCCCGTTGAGCCGAGCCAGCTGGGCATCGCCATTATCGACGCGCTGACGCAATTTGCCCCGCGCATCACGAGCCCCGATATGACCAGCGAGCTCGACGGCGACATGACCCGCGTCGAGCGCGGCGAGGACACCGAAGAGCATGTCGTGACGCACTCGCGCGCGCTGCTGGCCGGTGTGCTCGACGAGCTGCTCAAACATACGCAGGAGCTCGGCGACGCCATCAGCGACGCCGTCACGGCCGATGCGCGCGTGGGTGCCTGCCCCAAGTGCGGCAAGGACCTGGTTATGAAGACGAGCGCCAAGACCCGTGGCAGCTTCATTGGCTGCATGGGCTGGCCCGACTGCGACGTGACCTATCCGGTGCCGAGCGGCGTCAAGGTCAGCCCGCTCGAGGGCGAGGCTGCCGTGTGCCCCGAGTGCGGTGCGCCGCGCATTAAGTGCCAGCCGTTCCGCCAGAAGGCCTTCGAGATTTGCGTGAACCCCACGTGCCCCACCAACTACGAGCCTGACCTTAAGGTGGGCGAGTGCAAGGTGTGCGCCGAGGCCGGACGCCATGGCGACCTGATCGCGCACAAGAGCGAGAAGAGCGGCAAGCGCTTTATCCGCTGCACCAACTACGATGACTGCGGCGTGAGCTATCCTCTGCCGGCGCGCGGTAAGCTCGAGGCGACGGGTGAGACTTGCCCCGAGTGCGGCGCCCCCATCGTGGTGGTCAACACGGCGCGCGGCCCGTGGCGCATCTGCGTGAACATGGACTGCCCGACCAAGGAGAAGAAGCCCGCCCGCGGTCGCAAGACCACGACCAAGGCGAGCACGGCCAAGAAGACGACGGCGGCCAAGAAGACGACGGCGGCAAAGAAGACTGCTGCCAAGAAGACGACCGCCAAAAAGACGACGGCCAAGAAGTCGACTACCAAAAAGACCGCTGCCGACAAGTAGCCGCACGGTCGAAACATCACCTAAAACAAAAACGAGCGAGGACCTCAAAATCCTCGCTCGTTTTTTATCCGGCAGTTAGGGACGTTCCTTTTCTGCCGGCAGTTTAGGAACGTCCCTAACTGCCGGCTCGGGAACGACAAAGCACTAGTTCACTTCGACGGGTTTGGCGCCGGGGTAGCGCTCCTCAAAGTCTAGGCGGTACTTATTGTCATTGGTGCCCGCCACGTTGTCGCGCGACAGCGGCGCCACGATCTCATTCTTGTGATCCGCAGGCTTGGTGTATTTCAGGCTGATCTCCCAGGCATCACAGATTGCGTCAATGCGGTGATCCAGGTCGTCATACAGGGCAACGATGTCTTTCCAGGAACTGTAGTTCTTAGAGCTCGTCGGGACGTCCAGGTCCTCGACGATGTCGTAATACTGCTCGATGGTGTCCTCTGTGCGCTCGGCGACGTCGGCGAGATTTTGACGGGTGGTGCGATCTTCTTCCAGATAGCTGCCGTTGAAGTTCTGCGCGCAGCCACGGACGTAGTTGTCGAGGTCTTCGAGCAAGTCGTAGTATTCGCTCAGTCGGCGGTAGAGGTTCTGCTCGGAGAGCGTTGCTTCGCCGCCATCCTCGTCGTCATCGTCATCATCGTCGTACAGGCTGTTGGGATCGCCGAGAGGCTTTAGGTCATCGTCGTCGACGTCATGGTGCAGCTTAGCTACCTCGGCAGTCGTCTGCGTGGCGGCGTTGTCGAAAGGCTTGATCACAAAGAAAACGACCAGGGCGATGATGATTGCCACCAGCACAACAATAACGGCGATAAGCGGCCCGGTGCCGCTCTTTTTGGGAGCGGGGGTCTGTGGCGAAGCGGGCGTGTATGCGGGAGCCGGCTCCTGTTGGGGCGAGCCGCTCGCGACGGGTATGCGCTGCGTGGTCTCGACGGCCGCAGGGCTTGCGGCGGGGTCGGGGCGATAGGCGAGGGGGTCGTCCGCCTTGGCTTGCGGCGTATCAAGGGAGCCGGTCTGCTCAAAAGCGGGCTGGCTATCGCTCGCGGTTGTTTGCTCAACGGGTGCACCGCACGAGGTGCAGAACTTGGCATTATCTGCAAGAAGCTTGCCGCACGAGGCGCAATACCGAGACATTGCCACTCCTTTCGCCACATTTCAATGCAATACGACGATTATACCCAGCGTCCAAAATTCTCCATCATAAGTTGCGGTGAAATAGGGACTGTTTGGCGGTCTCAGAGCTTCAATCAGTCCCTATTTCACCGCAACTTCGGGGATGCCTCGATGGCTAGGTTGGATTTGGGACGCGCCTGCCCCTGGGGTATCATGGCTTGGTTGCTATAACTTGCATTTTCGCGCCTTGTAGGAAGGGGCTGCGCCCATGGCTTTTGAGCCCGCTCAACATAGCTTTATCACGCTCGAGGGCGTCGACGGCGCCGGCAAGTCCACGCAGGCGCGCCTGCTTGCCCGTGCGCTCGAGCTCGCTGGCTACCAGGTTGTGAGCCTGCGCGAGCCGGGCGGCACTGCCATCAGCGAAAAGATCCGCGCCCTGCTGCTCGACCCCGCCAATACGGCGATGGGCGACACCTGCGAGTTGTTGCTCTACGAGGCGGCGCGCGCCCAGCTGGTGCACGAGGTCATAGCTCCCGCCCTCGCTGTCGGCAAGGTGGTCCTGTGCGACCGCTTCTACGATTCCACGACCTGCTACCAGGCGTTTGCCGACGGCCTCGACCGCCAGATGGTGCGCGATGCCAACAACCTGGCTGTCGCCGGTACGCATCCGGCGCTCACGCTCGTCTATCACATCACGCCCGAGCAGGCGGCACTGCGCATGGCAGCCCGCGGTGCGGCCGATCGCATGGAGGCCAAGGGCATGGCCTTCCAGGAGCGCGTCTACCAGGGATTTTGCGCTATCGCTGCCGAGGAACCCGCCCGCGTAAAGCTCATCGACGCCACTGCGTCGATCGCAGACGTCTTCGCGCAGACGGTCGAGCTGGTTCGCGCGTACGGTCTCGACATTCCCCAAGACGCCGTCGCCGCCGCGCTTGCCAAGGAGGCCGAGTAACATGGCCCCCGCTCAGGCAAGCCTGCTGGCCAAGCTCGACACCCAACAGCGCGTGCGCGACTTCTTGACCAACGCCATCGCAAACGGCCGCGCATCGCACGCCTACCTGTTTTTGGGCGCGCCCGGCGCCGGTAAGCTCGACGCCGCATGGGCGCTTGCCCAGGCATTCCTGTGCGAGCAGGGCGGCTGTGGCTCGTGCGACAGCTGCGTACGCGTCGCCCGCCATACGCATCCCGACGTGCACTATTACACGCCCGAAAGTGCTACGGGCTACCTCATCGCGCAGACCCGCGAGCTGCTCGACGACGTGCCCCTGGCCCCCATCCGCGCCAAGGCAAAGGTCTACATCATCGACCGTGCCGAGCAACTGCGCGCCAACACCGCCAACGCGCTGCTCAAAACGCTCGAGGAACCGCCCGAGGGCGTCATGTTCATCCTGTTGGGCACCTCGGCCGACGTGATGCTGCCCACCATCGTGAGCCGCTGCCAGTGCGTGCCGTTTCGGCTGGTGTCGCCTACTGTGGCCGCGCAGGCCGTGAGCCGCGCCACCGGTCAGGATCTCGCGCGCTGCCGCATGGCCGTCGCAGTAGCGGGAAGCCCCGCGCGTGGCATCGAGTTCCTCAAGAGCGCCGAGCGCCAGGACGCTCGCCGTCAGATGGTTCGCGCCATCGATTCGCTCATCGCCGCCGACGAGGCCGACGTGCTCAGCCGCGCCAAGTCGCTCATCGTCGCCGTTAAGGCGCCGCTCGCCGAGGTCAAGTCCACGCAGGAAAAGGTGCTCGAGCAAAACGCCGACTACCTGTCGCGTGGAGCATTGAAGCAGCTTGAGGACCGCAACAAGCGCGAACTCAACGCGCGCGAGCGTTCGGGTATCATGGAAGCGCTGGCGAGCGCGCGGACGCTCATGCGCGACGTGCTGCTGACGCTTCAGGACGAGGCAGCCGACGTGGTGAACGAGGACGTGCGCGACACGATCGGTCGGCTTGCCGCCGCGACCAATGTTGCGGGTGCCACCCAGGCGCTCGAGGCAGTCGCGACCGCCGAGCGCAACATCGCCAGAAACGTTACTCCCCAGCTGGCCATCGAGGTCATGCTGTTCGACATCAGGAAGGCACTGAAATGCCGTTAGTCGTACCCGTTAAGTTTACCTACGCCTCGCGCGACCTGTGGTTCGATCCGCAGGATCTGGATATCCTCGAGGCCGATTATGCCATTTGCTCCACTGAGCGCGGAACCGAGATCGGCCTGGTCACGGCCGATCCCTTCGAGGTGCCGCAAGACGAGATCGGTCAGCCGCTCAAGCCCGTGCTGCGCGTGGCGAGCGACATCGACCTGCAGCTTGCCGACGACCTGGCCATCCAAGGCGACGAGGCGATGGTCGACTTCCGCCGCCTGGTCAAGGAGCTCGACCTCGAGATGAAACCGGTGGGCGTCGAGTACCTGTTTGGCGGCGAGAAGGCCGTGTTCTACTTTGCGGCCGAGGAGCGCGTCGATTTTCGCCAGCTCGTCAAGGATCTGTCCTCGACGCTGCACATTCGCGTCGATATGCGCCAGATCGGCGTGCGCGACGAGACCCGCCTGGTGGGCGGCTATGCCCAGTGCGGACAGGAGCTCTGCTGCACGCGCTTTGGCGGACAGTTTGAACCCGTCTCGATTCGCATGGCAAAAGAGCAGGACCTGCCGCTCAATTCCTCCAAGATCAGCGGCGTGTGCGGTCGTCTGATGTGCTGCCTGCGTTATGAGTTCGAGGCGTACAAGGACTTTAAGAGCCGTGCGCCCAAAAAGAAGACGCTCATCGATACGCCGCTTGGCAAGGCGCGTATTCAGGAGTATGACACGCCGCGTGAGCGGCTGGTGCTGCGCTTGGAGAACGGTAAAGTCTTTAAGGTCAACCTGGCCGATATGACGTGCTCGGAGGGCTGCAAAAAGAAGGCCGCCGAGCAGGGCTGCAGCTGCCGCCCCGACTGCGTGACGCGCGACGTGCTCGAGCGCATCGAGTCGCCCGAGATGCGCCTGGCGCTCATGGAGCTCGATCGCGAAAACGGCGTCGATGTGGGCGATGGCCTGTCGAGTGCCGACCGTCTGGCCGGCACGTCGATGCCCAAGCGTCGTCGTCGCGATGCCGAATCCGATGCTCGCGCCGGTCAGGGTCAGGGCGAGGGCCGTGGCCGTGGAAAGGGTCGCGGCAAGGCCGAGGCACCCGAGGCCGAGGGGGCGGCCGATGGCCGTCGCCGCCGCAAGCGCGCGGGCTCGGTCGATGCTACCGAGGCTGCAGCCGCGGGCAAGAACGCCTCTCGCGAGCGCGAGGTCCAGCAACCCCAGCAGCAGAATCGCGGCGGCGGCATGAACCCCACACGTCGCCGCCGCCGTCATCTGTCGAGCGAGGAGCGCGAGGACGCCTTCCGCGCCGCAGCTGCTCGCGAGGTCGGTGCCACTTCCAAGGGCGCCTCGGCCTCCGATGCGCCTGTCGACAAGGGCGGCAAGTCACGTGGCGAGGAGGAGCGCGCGCCGCGTCCGCGCCGTCGCCATTCCTCGGGCGCGCAGCAGAAGCCTTCAGTGCCCTCCGTGGCCGATCAGGTCTCGGATGGCGAGGTCAAGGTCACGCGCCGTCGTCCCGGAGATGGCGGGGGAGCGGCTGCCAAGGCTTCGCATGGCGCCGCTCGTGACGAGCGCGAGCCGCGCGGTGGCGAGGGCTCGGCCGACCAGGGTCAAAAGCGCCGTCGCCGTCGCCGTTCCCGCAAGCCGCGCCAGGATGGTGGCGAGGGCTCGACCCCGTCTTCGTCCGCTCCACAACCGCCTGCCGGCGAATAACGCCCGCGAGCGGATTTAGCCCGCCTTGCCCCGAGCGCATCGGGGTATCATAGCGCCGAATCAACAACCCTCCCTGCGACCGAACGTAGGGAGGGTTGTGTCTTGAAGAGCCATCTGAACATATTGAGCTGTCTGCAGGGTGCCGGTGCCCTACCGTTTGCGGACGAATTGCTACCGTTTGCCGAGCGGGTGGCACGCGAGGCGCTCGAGGCATTGTCGCCAACACGATGTGCCGGCTGCGAGCGCGCCGGTACGCTTATTTGCCAAGACTGCCTGACTGCGCTCACGCTCATCGACCCACGTCATAGCTGCATCCGATGCGGCGCCCCGTTTGGGGATTTGCTGTGCACTGAGTGTTCGGTCGAGGGCATGTCCTCGGCAATGGCGGAGGCGCTCGACCGCTGCCTGGCGTGCGCCGTCTATGCGCATCCGCTGCCGCGCATCATTAAAGCGTACAAGGACGCGGGCGAGCGACGTCTGGCTCCGTATCTGGCGGAGCTGCTCTACGACACCGCCCTGCATGCCCAGGTCGTAGCGCCCGATCGCTATGGAGGTGTGCTGTCCGGCGCAGATGCGGTGGTGTTTGTGCCTGCGACGGCGGCAGCGTTTCGGCGGCGTGGTTTTGATCATATGGAGGCTATTGCGCGCCCATTTTGCGAGCTGTCGGGTGTTCCCCTGCTCGATGCTCTCGTCAAGTACGGGCATGGCGACCAGCGCGAACTCGGTCGTGAGGAGCGCCGCGAGCGTGCCCAAGGCATGTACGAGACGGTTGAGGATGTGCACGGCCGCCGCCTGCTGCTTATCGACGACGTTATCACCACGGGTGCGACGATGGCAGCGGCTTCGGCGGAACTCAAGTGCGCCGGTGCCACGGCCGTTGATGGCCTCGCTATCGCACGCGTTTGGTAGGGGTGGTTTTGTGGCAGTAAAGATTGAGCGGCGCAACGAGCCGACAGGCGAACAGCTAGCGGCTTCCATAATCCTGACCGGCGCCTCGGCGCTGCGCATGATGCGCGCCGAGCGCCGGCAGATGGGCTATATCAGCTGGAAGGACCTTAACCCCGATGAAGAGTGCCGTGTGCTGCGCGCGTCGTCGCCCTCGACCGAGGATATCTATCTTCCCGACTTGGTGCGGATTGGGGCCGCAAGCGGCGAGGTGCAAGAGGATTTGTGCTTGCTGGTAGGATCTGCAGCGCAGCGCCGCCGTATTCTTGGCGTGAGCTGGTCCGTATGCTCCGAGTTGCCCGCCGGCTCGATTCTAGAGGTGGAACCGGGGGTGTACAGTCTATCTCCCGAGGCCCTTTGCGTAGCCGTCGCGCGCGAGGTCGGCTGCATCCAGGCATTTGCCCTGGCCCAGGAGCTGTGCTCTAAGATTTCACTGAGTGACCGCGGGAAGTATCTGCCTCCCTACACCTCGCCTGTCGTGAACAAATTGGCAAAGGACAAAGACCAGCCGCCAGATGTCGGTTACTTTGAGGTCGAGTCCGTGCTGACACCCGATTGCCTGGTAGATTACCTCGCGGCATGCAAGGGGAATGTGGCCAAACAGCTGCTGCGCCTGTGTCCCTACCTGTCAGAAAATCTGCGCTCGCCCATGGAGTGCATCATGCTCGCTCTGTTTTCGCTTCCGTTTTCCTATGGCGGATTTGCCTGCGGTCCCTTTAAGACCGACTACAAGATCGAGTTCGATGACCGCGCGCAGGCAATCTCGGGGATGCCGCATGCAGTTTGCGATGCGTATCAGGAAGCAGCCCAGTTTGACCTGGAATACAACGGTGAGCTGGGCCATTCCTCCCGGAGGGGACGTATCCATGATGAAAAACGCAACACGGGCTTGATTACTATGGGAATCGAGGTCGCGACGGTTAACAACGAAATGCTCTGCGACACGGAAGCGATGGAGGCGCTCGCATGGCGCATGCACCAGCGTATGCGAAAGCGGTACCGGAATCGTGTCGATGCCCGCAGGAAAAAGCAAGAGGCGCTGCTTAACACGCTGCGGGCGTGTTTTGGGCTTAAACCCGCCTAACAATGCTCTGAAACAGGGGGTTGGATATATGCTCTGGCCAAAATATAGCAAATATGAGTACTGCTACAAATTCAGTAACAGCAAAATCAGGGATTTTGGGACTGGAAGATGGGGTAAATTAGAAAGATATTAAACAAATGTGGAATATCCTGGCGTCAATCTGACGTTATAGAGCGTGAAAACAGCTTGCAGAGCCAAAAACTCCTGCTACTAAATTGGTAACAGTACTCATATTTGCTATTTTTTGGCCACGGCGCCCTAAGACGGGTGTGTTGGGGCTTTCCATAGGGGAGCGACGGGCTCAATCAGAGCGCGTGCGGCCCGTCCTGACCTGCGAAATCTGTACTCGCGATGCGAATAACGCCCCTAACCTTAAACTTTAGCTTGAACTTAGCTATAATGCGCTACGTTCCTGCCAGGCTGTGGTTGCGGACGGACGAAATGTCCATCCTAGTCCAAGACAGACGCGGTCAAAGGGATCCACGTAAGCGACCGCGTGCGCGCGGCGCGATCATGGCGCGTCCTAGATGTAAGCCGCACCGTCCGTTCTACTTTCTTTGGGGCAATACCGCCTCTCGGGCGAGCGGGCCAGTCGTGAAGGTGGCTACGGCCTCCCGAGCAAACACCCCGGTGCGCAAGTGTGGGGTCAAATACCAGGTCAGCTGGTGGGAACAACCCGTTATTCCGCGCAACGCACGGATTGTATACGACACAGAAGGCAGGGTAGTGGACATGGTGAGGGGCAGCTTGATGCACGCGGCTCGGTTGGGTGCTGGGACCGCGGCGGTCATTGCCGTATTGGGCTTGAGCGGATGCGCATTCAACCCGCTGTCCACGTTCACGACACCCACGATTGACCAGATCGAGCGCGAGACCGTCACCCCTGCGGTGTCGGACGATGCCCTGGTCACTCCCGGCACCCTGACGGTTGCCCTCGATACCTCCGATGCCCCGCAGGCCATGCAGGGCGCCGATGGCAACCTCACGGGCTACGCGGTCGACGCTGCCCGCGCCCTTGCAAGCCGCATGGGCCTTAAGGTTGCCTTCGTCGATGCGTCTTCTGCCGATTCCGCGCTTGGTGACAAAAAGGCCGACATCTTCATTGGTGACATCAATTCCACGGATGGTGACATCAGCACGCTTGGTACTTGCCTGTACGACGCTGCGGCAGTGTTCGGAAAGACGAGCGACGGCGAGTCGCTGAGCGTTTCCACCGAAACGCTTAACACCGCTACCCTGGGCGTTCAGACCTCCTCGGCCTCGCAGGAAGCACTTGCCAAGCAGAGCATTACGGCCAACCAAAAGACCTTCTCCAACATCAACGAGTGCTTTGAGGCGCTCGAGTCCGGCGAGATCGACTACGTGATTTGCGACTCCACGGCCGGCGGCTACCTTGCGCGCCTGATGAGCCAGATCTCTTACGTCGGCGCGCTCGAGACGCCCTCGACGCTCGGCGTCGCGGGCCTCGCGGCCAACGATGAGCTATGCCGTGCCGTGAGCGATGCCCTCGACGGTATCACGGTCGATGGCACGCTCGAGGCGGTCCACTCCGTCTGGTACGGCACGATGCCCTATGACCTCACCACCAAGACGGTCTCGGGCGCCGACGTACAGTCGACCGACACCGGATCCAGTGAGTCCGCATCCTCCGATTCGAACAGCGAGGGTACAACCTCCGAGGATAAATCGTCCAGCCAGGAGGGCACTATCACCGACGACGACATTAACAAGCTCAATAGCTAGTTATTGCTAGGGGTGGCGTCTCCTATGCGCTAGGAGAGACGCCTCTTCACGGTTTCAACACGCATTGCCGGGCTTTCCCAACAGGGGAGCCCGGTTTTTTCGTTTCCATAAAACCAGCAGGTCAAGGACATTTTTTAGGTGCAAAACCAAAGTCGCCGTCGCCCTCCCATAGCGCACTTTGCCACAGAAAAGTGCGAGACTTCGGTATGCGGTATCAAGCAATCGTTATTCGGGTCTTTGGGAATCCGCGTGATTAAATGCACGGCAATGGGTACATAGCCAGTACAGTAAGTCCCCGAGGCAGATTGGAGCCACGTATGGATATCAAGGTTTCTGGACGCAAGACGACGGTAACCGATGCTCTGCGTGCGCATGTGGATGAGAAAATCGGCGAGGCGCTCAAGGTTTTCGACATCGAGCCCATGACAGTCGACGTCGTGCTTCGTTATGAGAAGAACCCCTCGAACCCCAACCCGGCAATCGTCGAGGTCACGGTTCGTGCCCGCGGCTCTGTGATTCGCGTTGCCGAGCACGGCGCAGATATGTATGCCGCCATCGATCTCTCCGCCGATAAGGTCACCCGCCAGCTGCGCAAGTTCAAGACCAAGGTCGTGGATAACCGCCAGGGTGGTGCCAGCGCCGCGGATGTTGCGCCGGTCGAGCGCGTCGAGGATCTGGCCGACCTGCTGCTGCCCGAGGAGGACGACGACCTGCTCGTCCGCGAGAAGGTTATTGACGTCACCCCGATGACCGAGGAACAGGCGCTGGTGCAGACCGATCTGCTGGGTCACGACTTCTACGTGTTCGAGAACGCGACGACCGGCCTCATCAATGTGGTGTATCACCGTAAGAATGGTGGATATGGCATCATCAAGCCCCGCATCGAAACACTTGACGAGTAAAATACGTTAACTTGCATGAGTTAACGGTTGGCGGCCATCCCATGCGGGTGGCCGCCTTTTTTACGTAAGGAGTCGCTTTGATGGACAAGGCCGCATCCGCCGGTCATTCGAACCGTTGCCGCATCGTCGTCGATACCTGCTGCGACTTTAGCCCCGAGGTCGCCGCGAACCTTGATGTCGATATCCTGGGTTTCCCCTTCATTATCGATGGCGAGGAGCGCACGGATGACATCTGGTCGAGCATCACACCCAAGGAGTTCTACGACCGCATGCGCGCCGGTGCCCGCGTGTCCACCTCGGCTGTGTCGCTCGGTCGCTATATCGAGTTCTTTACCGAGTGCGCCAAAGAGGGCACGCCCACGGTCTACCTGTGCTTTACCTCGGCGCTGTCGTCGAGCTACAACTCCGCGTGCCAGGCGGCGGACGCCGTGCGTGCCGAGTATCCCAACTTTGAGCTCTACGTGGTCGACAACGCTCTGCCCTGCGCGACCGGCGCGCTCTTGGCGCTCGAGGCCGTGCGCCAGCGTTCGGCGGGACTGACCGCCACGCAGCTGGTCGATTGGGCAAACGAGGCCAAGACCTACGTGCACGGCTACTTTACGCTCGAGAGCTTCGACGCACTGGCTGCCGGCGGCCGCATTCCGCCCGCGGCGGCGCAGCTCACGGCAAAGCTCGACGTCAAGCCCGAGCTCTCCTACGACCTGGCCGGCTCGCTGTCGCTGATCGGCGTCAACCGCGGCCGCAAGAAGGCGCTCAAGTCCATCCTCAAGTCGTTCCGCGAGAACTACGTGCCCGATCGCACCATGCCCATCGCCATCATGACGGCCGATGCCGAAAAGGATGGTGACTGGCTCGAAGCCGCCATCCGCAAGGAGGAGGGTTGCGCCGACGTCACGATCATTCGCGGCTCCGTGGGTCCCACCATCGGCTCGCACGTGGGCCCCGGCATGGTGGGCTGCGCGTTTTGGGGTAAGAACCGCGCCGACAAGGCGTCGCTTTCCGACCGTATCGCCCGCCGCGTGCGCGGTCAGTAGGCAAGCGCTGCGTCCGTAATCGCCCTCGACTCACAGCCCAAACGCTGGCACCGAGTATTCAACCTGGTAACAACACCCAACCCAAAAGGAAAGGTTTCATGGCAAACAAGCTCTCCGTCGCATTCATTGGCACCGGAATCATGGGTGCCCCCATCGCCGGCCACATTCTGGACGCCGGCTATCCCGTCACGGTCAACAACCGCACCAAGTCCAAGGCGGCGGCGCTTATCGAGCGCGGCGCCGTCTGGGCAGATACGCCGGCCGATGCCGCGGCGAACGCCGATGTCGTCTTTACCATGGTGGGCTATCCCTCCGAGGTCGAGGCACTCTACCTGGCGGGCGACGGCCTGCTCGCGTGCACCAAGCCGGGTGCGGTCTTGATCGACCTCACCACGAGCTCGCCCGAGCTTGCCCGTGACATTGCCGAGGCCGCCCAGGTTTCTGGTCGCATGGCGTTTGACTGCCCCGTCACCGGCGGCGAGTCGGGAGCTATCGCCGGTTCGCTCACGGCTATCGTGGGTGCTACCGAGAACGACATCGCGCCGGTCCGCGACATCCTTGCCACCTTTGCGGCCAACATCTGCTGCTTCGATGGCGCCGGCAAGGGCCAGGCTGCCAAACTCGCCAACCAGGTGTCGCTGGGCGCCTGCATGGTCGGCATGGCGGACGCCATGGCATTTGCCGAGCTGAGCGGTCTTGACCTGGAGAAGACCCGCCAGATGATCCTGGGCGGCACCGGCAAGTCCGGCGCCATGGAGAGCCTGGCGCCCAAGGCGCTCGACGGCGACTACAAGCCCGGTTTTATGGTCGAGCACTTCATTAAGGACCTGCGCCTGGCGCTCGCTTACGCCGACGATCGCGAGCTCGCGCTGCCCGGTGCCGACGTGGCCTTTACGCTCTACGATATGCTCGACGCCATCGGTGGCGCCAAGCTGGGCACCCAGGCCATCACGGTACTCTACAAGGAGGAGGCCGACGCCATCGCCGCCGGTCTGGACTGGTCGCAGTATCGCCCCGAGGAGCATGGTGCCCACGAGGACGGCTGCGGTTGCGGCGAGCACGGCGACGACCACGAGTGCGGTTGCGGCCACCACCACGGCGAGGACCACGAGTGCTGCGGCGGCCACGGCCATGACGACGGCCACGAGTGCTGCTGCGGCCACCATCACGAGGAGTAGCGACCATGAGCTGGACGTTCGTGGTGCTTGCGCTGGTGCTCTTTCTCTTTGCGATCTACATCGGCTTTTTGTGCGGCCAGTGGGCGTGCGAAAAGCGCGTCATCACCAAACGCGACTACTGGATCGCCAATTTTGTAGGTGCGGCGGCAGTCGTCCTGCTAACCTGGGTGTTCTCGCTGTTCCCGCTGGTGCAGTTTGCGCCGATCGGCTGGCTCGGCGGCTTTATCGCCGGCCTTAAGATGAGCTTTGGCGAGTCCGTCGGCCCGTGGCGCAAGCACGACGAGGTCTTTAACGTCAACAAGGCACACCGCGCCGCCGCCGATGCAGGCGACGCCGAGGAGCGCCGCCGCGCGCGTCACAATGGCGCGGCCGACCGACAGCTCATCTCGGTCACCGATGACAGCAAGGGTGCTGGCAAGCACGCTAAGAAATAGTAAGAAGAGGTAACTATGGCAGAAAACAAGGAAGAACAGCTCACCGATGAGGAGCTGGCACAGCTTCAGCTGGCAGAGGAGAACGAGAACGCCGTCGACCGTCTGGTCAAGGAGCTCGGCTGCCCCACGCGCCGTATCCGCCAGTTTGCCGCCCGCGTGCTGCACCTGCTCGCCGAGCGCGATCCACAGCGCGTCGTGCCCTGCGTGCCCGCGCTGATCGAGGCACTCGACCGCCCCGAGGCTCAGACCCGCTGGGAGGCCCTCGATGCCCTGGCGGCGCTCGCCACCACCTGCCCCGAGCAGCTGGGCGATGCCTTTGAGGGCGCCGAGACCGCGCTGTTCGACGAGATTTCCTCCACGCTGCGCTATGCCGCCTTCCGTCTGCTGTGCGTGTGGGGCGCCACGAGCGTCGAGCGCTCGCGCGAGGCTTGGCCCATCCTGGACGAGGCCATCCAGTGCTACCACGGCGACCTCGAGTATCGCGATATGCTCGGTTGCCTGTACGAGTTTGGCCAGGGCGAGATTGACGCCGAGGTCGCCGAGAAGCTCGCGCTGCGCCTTAAGTTCGACGCCGAGAACGGCAAGGGCAGCTATCTCAAGGCCCGTTCGAGCGAGATTTGCGAAATGCTTGTTAAACGTTTTGGCCTGGATCTCTCCAAAAAGAAGAAGCGTGCTAGCGTTAAAAAATCTGACGACGCCGAAGACGAGGAGTAACAGATTATGGCGCACGATGTAGTCCTGATTCCCGGTGACGGTATCGGTCCCGAGATTACGCAGGCCATGCGCCGCGTGGTCGAGGCCACCGGTGTCCAGATCAACTGGAACGTCCAGGAGGCCGGCGCCGGCGTCATGGACGAGTTTGGCACGCCGCTTCCCCAGCACGTGCTCGACGCGGTTGCCGAGACCAAGGTTGCCATCAAGGGGCCCATCACCACGCCGGTCGGCACGGGTTTCCGCAGCGTCAACGTGGCACTGCGCAAGCACTTCGACCTGTACGCCTGCGTGCGCCCCTGCCTGTCGCAGCCGGGCGACGGCTCGCGCTTCCGCGACGTCGACCTGGTCATCGTGCGCGAGAACACCGAGGACCTCTACGCCGGCATCGAGTTCGATGAGGGCGCTGCCGAGGTCGAGGAGCTCTCGCAGCTTGTCGAGCGCTCGGGTCAGAAGACCTTCGCCGCTGATTCCGCCATTTCAATCAAGCCGATCTCCATCGCCAAGAGCCGCCGCATTGTGGAGTATGCCTTTGAGTATGCCCGCCGCTGCGGCCGCAAAAAGGTGACGGCCGTGCATAAGGCCAACATCATGAAGGCGACCGACGGCCTGTTCCTGCGCGTGGCGCGCGAGGTGGCCGCCAACTATCCCGATATCGAGTTCAACGACAAGATCGTCGACGCCACCTGCATGGGTCTGGTCCAGAACCCCAACGACTTCGATGTCCTGGTGCTGCCCAACCTGTACGGCGATATCGTGAGCGACCTGTGCGCCGGCCTGGTGGGCGGCTTAGGGATGGCCCCCGGCTCCAACATCGGTGCCGACTGCGCCATCTTCGAGGCAACGCACGGCTCCGCGCCCGATATCGCTGGCCAGGATATCGCTAACCCCACGGCCGAGATTCTGTCTGCGGCTATGATGCTCGATCACCTGGGCGAGAACGATGCGGCCAATCGCATTCGCGCCGCCGTTTCTGCCACGCTCGACGAGGGTGAGCAGGTTACCGGCGACGTTCGTCGTGCCCAGACCGGCTCCGTTGAGGGTGCTGTGGGCACGCAAGCCTTTGCCGATGCCGTTATCGCGCACCTGGCCTAAGGTATGCACGCTGCAAACGCCTAAATAGTACTTAAGTGTTTGCGTATAACCTAAGAATCAATACGCCCGGCGCTCCGTCGGGCGTATTCTATTGAGGACTATGTTTCCTAACAAGGAGTAGCTGACTATGGGTCTGATTCAAAAGAAAGACGAGAAGGACGAGATCGACGGCATCCAGATCATCGAGCGCGGCGAAGGCCCCGACGGTGATGAGGACGAGAAGATCGACCTGGTCGCCGGCACGTCTGCCGAGCATATTGCCGCCGGTACGACCGCCGAGGAGGAGGACGCTCGCCTGGAGGAAAAGATCGCCGCGGACGCTGCCGACGAGAACCTCATGCCCGAGGAGCAGGACGAGGACGACGACCCCGACGTGGACGACCACGCTTGCAAGCACAAGAAGACGATGATTGCCGCCTTTGTGGTCGCCGTCGTGATCGCTGCCGTGGTCGGCTTCTTTATCGGCAACGGTGGTTTTGGCGGCAAGGGTGCCGGCTCGGCGACCCTCACCGAGGACCAGCTCGATTCGACCGTGGCAAGTTATAGCTACAACGGCAAGAAGAGCGACATCACCGCGCGTGAGGCCATCGAGAGCCAGTACAGCCTCGACACCGTTAAGGACGACGACGGCAACTATACCGCTCCGTCTGCCGACGTTATCCTGTCCTACGTGCGCAACCAGATTCTGCTGGACGCTGCCGAGGACGAGGGCATTACTGTCTCTTCCAAGGAAATGAAGCAGTACGCCGAGGAGTCCATCGGCACCTCCGACTACAAGACTATGGCCAAGCAGTACGGCGTGTCCAAGGACCAGGCTAAGAAGATCGTCCGTCAGTCCGCGACGCTGCAGAAGCTCTACAAGAAGAAGGTCGGCGACAGCTCCGCAAGCATGCCGGCCGCCCCGACCGAGCCTGCTGACGGCAACGAGGAGACCGCGAGCAAGGACTACGCCGACTACATCATCAACCTTGCCGGCGATGAGTGGGATAGCTCAAAGGGTACTTGGAAGGATGCTGACAGCACCTATGCCAAGGCCTTTGCCGATGATGCCTTTACGGCCGATAGCGCCACCTACAAGCAGGCCATGACCGCCTACTACACTGTTTATCAGCAGTATTCCTCGCAGGCTTCGGGTGCCAGCTCCAAGTGGACCGAGTATGCTAACGGCCTCTACGCCAAGGCCAACATCAGCATCTACGGCCTGTTTGCGTAAGGTTCGCCTGAGCTTCCGAGTGCGTAGCCGAAATATCTGAATAAGCCCGCTAGAACGGATACCGTTTTAGCGGGCTTTTTGCGTTGAAGAAGAGATTGGTGAAAAAAGAGGGATTATATTCAGCTTTTCGGACGTTTTATTCATATGTTCCGCTTCGCCATCACCAAATTCAACCTCATGACCCCTGGTCGCGAGGATATGGATGTCGAGGAGACCTCCGCCCTCTCCGCTGCTGGCGACGACAAGTTCGCCGCTGTGGCCGCTGCCGTTCTCGCTGCCGTCGGTGGCAAGGAGAAGGGCAAGACCGTTGACTGCTGCGCTACTCGCCTGCGCTTCGAGCTCGGCGATTCCGCTCTGGTCGACGAGGCTGCCTGCAAGAAGGCTGGCGCTCTGGATGTCATGAAGATTGGCAAGGGTGCTACCCAGGTCATCATCGGCGCGGACCCAAGCTGTTGCCGGGGAGCTCAAGAAGCTTCTCTATGACTTAAAGACGTATGTATCTTGCAAAGTGTCGTCCCGCTCCGCGGGGGCGGCCCTTTTTGCTACATCGATACTTGATGCAGCGGTGTGATTGGTATTACAGCGCACAAGCTATCAACTGGCAAACAATATTGAAATGTGCGGTTTGACCTGCTGTTATTCCATTAAAACTGATATAGTACGTGGTGTCTGGTTACAACCAATTTCGAGTTATTTATCCGGCAGGTATCATTATGGCAATGGGAGCGCGCAAACAACCTCTGTACGATCAGCTCGTCGATTTACTGACCGATAAAATCGATCACGAACTTCGACCCGGCGACTATTTGCCGTCCGAGCGTGACTTGTCGGAGCGCTACGGGCTCTCGCGTACGACTGTTCGCCTTGCCCTGCAGGAGCTTGAGCGCCTGGGCTTGGTGGTTCGTCAGCGTGGCCGTGGAACCATGATAAGCGACCGCTCTCTGCAGACGGCAAACCTCACGCAAACCTATAGCTTTACCGAGCAGATGAAGGCGATCGGCCGTGTGCCCAAGACGACGATTCTTGAGTTTACCGAGGTCGAGGCTGACAAGAATATTGCCGCAGAGATGAACGCGCGTCTGGGCGAGCGTCTGTACAAGATCAAGCGCCTGCGTATTGCCGATGGTGTGCCGCTGATGATTGAGTGCACGTATTTGCCGAGCCGCAAATTCTTTGCGCTTAAGCGCCCCATGATCGAGAACAAATCTCTATATGACATGATCGAGCAGGACTATCACGAGAAAGTTCGCCTGGCCGAGGAAGAATTCTACGCGAGTATCGCACGCCATTCCGATGCTCGTCTACTCGAGATTGCCGAAGGCGCACCGGTCCTGGATTTGATTCGTACCACATATGACATGAACAACGAGGTTATCGAGTATACGCGTTCGGTTGCGCGCGCCGACCAGTTTAAGTACAAGGTCTACCACAACCGCGCTGTCTAACGGTATTGGATATAAACGGCTTGGCGTGTTTTGCGGCGGGTGCAAAAAGTGCCAAGCGGTAGAAGGCAACGAACAATCGCTCGAATTAACAATGAGGTGGTTTTTGATCCGCCCTAAAACGCACTGCGGGTACGGGGGCATAGATGAGCACGTACGCAATTAAGGCTGACAAGTTTTTCTTGCCGGCAGGTCCGCAACTGGGCGGCTATCTTATGGTCGAGGATGGCGTCTTTGGCGCCTGGCAGGCCGACGAGCCCTCCTGCGAGATCAGGGACTACACGGGGTCGTGGATCGCACCGGGCATGGTCGACACCCACATCCACGGCTTCTACAACCACTCGACTACCGATGGCGATCCCGAGGGCATCGATATCAGCTCGACCGAGCTCGCCCGTCGCGGCACCACCAGCTGGCTGCCCACGACGTTCACCGATGGCGTCGAGCAGATCAAGGACGCCTGCGCCGCCATCGCCCGGGCCGACGAGGGCCGCGGCGCCAGAAGGCGTGTGGACACGGTTTTTCTCGGTGCAAAAGGACTATCGACATCATTCATACCGCAACGCCGCGTCAATGGATTCTGATCATGGTGGCCTCAGCCGCCGATGCGCTCGCGCTGGTTGGGGGCGGCGTGTCGATCGCCAAGGTCAGCATTGGCCATATGCGGGCGGGGGAGGGCAGGCGTCCCGCAACGCCCACGGTCGCCATAGGCGATGCGGACATCGCCGCTCTCAGAGAGCTGCAAGCGCTTGGTGTGAAAATGGAAGTTCGCAATCTACCCAGTGACGAACCCGACTCCATGAATGCTCTGCTGTATTAACGAGTCGTCGAACGCGGCGAGACGGCCGTAAGAAAGTCAGGTTCGATTCTGGATATTTCCAGTCTTGGAAATAGGAAGACAACAGATCCCTATTGCTCATGTAGGTGAATCCAAAGTAGATAAGCATTTGAAGAAATGCGATTAAACATAACGTAACTAGTAGGAAATAGTGGATAGTTGGTACATACCACCTTTCAAATATAGAATCGTTAGGAATCTATAATTAAACAGTGGTCTAACAGGTAGTTTAATTTTCTTTATTAAAGCCGTTCATCGTCATTTCGCTACCGTTTACGGACCACTTCAGATTCTGTCTACATAATTGCGTTAATGCGTCCATAATAGGCAAGGCGTTTCGCCGAGGGCCGAGGAACCGGCATCGGCGTCGTAGAGCACGAAGATCGGGAGTAGCATGCATTCGTTTAAGATCACCAATCAATTCCTACTCGATGATGAGCCGTTCACCATCTTGTCGGGGGCGATTCACTATATGCGTGTTCATCCGAGCGACTGGCACCACTCGCTCTATAACCTTAAGGCTCTTGGGTTTAATACGGTCGAAACGTATGTACCGTGGAATCTTCATGAGCCAAAGCCTGGCGTCTTCGATTTTTCTGGCTCAATCGATTTGGCGGCATTTCTTGATGAGGCAGCATCGCTCGGTCTGTATGCAATTGTTCGGCCCTCTCCGTTTATTTGTGCAGAATGGGAATTTGGCGGCATGCCAGCATGGCTGCTGCGCGAACATGATATGAGGCCGCGTAGCAGCGACCCCAAATTTCTTGCTCACGTTGCGCAGTACTACGACCATCTCATGCCGATACTCGTCTCGCGTCAGATTGACAAGGGCGGAAACATCATCATGATGCAGGTTGAAAACGAGTACGGGTCGTATTGCGAGGATAAGGACTATCTTCGTGCGATTCGTCGCCTTATGGTCGAGCGTGGGGTTTCCGTGCCCCTTTGTACTTCCGATGGTCCGTGGCGTGGGTGCCTTCGTGCTGGTACGCTTATTGACGATGATGTGTTGTGCACCGGCAACTTTGGTTCTCATGCAAAGGAGAACTTTGAGGCTCTTTCTGCTTTTCACAAGGAGCATGGAAAACAATGGCCTCTTATGTGCATGGAGCTGTGGGACGGCTGGTTCAATCGCTACGGGGAGAACGTCATCAGGCGCGATCCCGAGGATCTTGCCTCTTGCGTTCGCGAGGTGCTCGAGCTTGGAGGATCTTTAAACCTCTACATGTTTCATGGAGGCACCAACTTTGGATTTATGAACGGATGTTCTGCACGCCATACGCATGACCTGCACCAGGTGACATCATATGACTACGATGCTCCATTGGACGAACAGGGCAACCCGACCGAGAAATACTTCGCAATTCAAAGGACAGTTCACGAGCTGTATCCCGATATCGCGCAAAGCAAGCCGTTAACAAAAAAGGCGTTTTCCATGCCCGATATTTCGGTGAGTGAGCGCGTAAGTCTCTTTAATGTGCTCGATATTCTTTCGGAGCCGATTGAAGCCCAATATCCTATGCCCATGGAAGAGATGGGTCAGTCGTATGGATATACGTTATATACCACGACTGTCGAGCGTGACCGTGCAGATGAAGAGCGTATTCGGGTTATTGACGCCCGCGACCGCGCTCAGGTGTTTGTGAACGGTGACAAAGTGGCGACGCAGTATCAGGAGCACATCGGGGAAGATATTCACTGCGTTCTTCCCTGTGAACACAACCGCCTGGATGTTCTGACCGAGGATATGGGTCGCGTCAATTATGGTCACAAATTGCTCGCTGATACGCAGCATAAGGGCATTAGGACAGGAGTTTGCGTTGATCTTCACTTTGTTACCGGTTGGGAGATGCGTTGTCTGCCACTCGATAACATCGATAATCTTGATTATTCCGCCGGCTGGGTAGAGGGGCAACCTTCTTTTTATCGCGCAAAGTTTGATATATCTGAGCCGGCTGATACCTTTATCGACACTACGGGTTTTGGAAAGGGTGTGGCATTCGTAAACGGAACGAATGTCGGACGTTTTTGGGATAAGGGTCCCATCATGACGCTCTATGTTCCGCACGGTTTATTACACCCTGGTACCAATGAACTCGTTATGTTCGAAACAGAGGGCGTGTATGATGCGAAAATCTCCCTTCGCTCTGAGCCCGTTATCCGTACACTTGAACAAGAAGGAGTTGAGTAGAAATGATTGTAGGCGCACGAATCGACTTTCGCTTGATTCACGGACAGGTGGCAAACCTCTGGTCTAACGCCCGTCAGGTAAGCCGCTTCATGGTAGTTGACGACGAGGTATCGCAAGATGCTACCCAAAAGCAGGTTCTTCGCATGGCTTGCCCGGCAACTGTGAAGTTGTCCGTGCTTCCTGTCGACAAGGCCGCTGCCAACATCACTGCTGGCAAATATGATGCGCAACGTCTCTTCATTGTTGCGAAAAAGCCTGAGGTCTACGTTCGACTTTTGGAACAAGGTGTTAAGCTTGAGCAGCTCATCGTCGGTAATATGACGACAATGGAGCCGGTCAAGAAGCTGAATCGCAACATTAGTTGCGACCAGGGGGACCTTGACGCATTTGCCAAACTCAAGGCCGATAATCTTCCTATTGTCATTCAGCTGACGCCGCAGGATAACCCAGAGGCTCTCACGCTCTAGTCGAATTAACGCTAGGCCGTGAAGGGGGATGCACGGTTTATATAAGCGTATTGGTATTGTAGAAACTGTTACACCTTAAATAAGGAGTTTACCATGATTGCTTGGTGGCAGATTCTTCTGTTAACCCTGTATGCGGGTTATCAGATTCTGGATGAGCTGAACTGGTACACCTGTGCCGGCTCAGCCGTCTTCTCCGGTATGATTACCGGTTTGATTATGGGTGACCTGCAGACTGGCCTGTTTATCGGCGGCAGCATGCAGCTCACCGTCCTGGGCGTTGGTACCTTTGGCGGCGCCTCTCGTATCGATGCCAACTCCGGCACTCTGGTCGCCACTGCCTTTGCCGTGGGTGCGGGCATGAATCCCGAGACGGCTCTTGCCGCCATCGGCGTACCTGTCGCTGCCATTCTCGTTTACACCGATATCGCCGGCCGTTTCGCCAACACGTTCTTCGGTCACATGTGCGATGCCGATATCGAGAAGATGAACTGGGGCGCCTACAACGTACACTACTTGCTCGGTGCCGTTTCCTGGATGTTGTCCCGCATGATTCCGGTCTTCCTGGCTCTCGCATTTGGCCAGGGCTTGGTCGAGGGCATCACCACCGCCCTTAACGGCGACTGGAAGTGGCTGGGTGACGGTCTGTCTGTTGCTGGCGGCGCTTTGCCCGCCGTTGGCTTCGCCATCCTGCTCCGTTACCTGCCGGTCAAAAAGCACGTCGCCTACCTGCTGCTCGGCTTTGTAGTCGCCGCCCTGTTTGGTACGGCCTTCACGAGCATCATGAACCTCAACGCCAACATCGTCGCTGTGAACGGTGCGCTTGGTAAGGGCGCCGTGGATATGGTCGGTATGTTCAATAACATGTCGATGCTGGCGATCGCTATTATTGGCTTTGCTCTGTCTTTGCTGTACTACAAGAACAACCAGCGTCCCGTCGCTGCTGCTGGCGCTGCGGAGGGAGACGACGACGATGAGCTCTAATGAGAAACTCGCCAATGGCACCACTGGCTACAAGATTACCAAGGACGACCTTGCGCAGATCAACCGTCGTAACCTGCTTGGTTTCCAGGATGGTTGGAACTACGAGCGCATGCAACACTCTGGTTATCTCTGGATTATCCTGCCCACGCTGCGCAAGCTGTACGGTGACGGCACGCCGGAGCTAAAGGAAGCCTGCCGCGCCCAGTGCGCACCGTTCTTCAACACCTCAAACTTCCTCAACACGATCATCACCGGTATCGATTTGGCGATCGAGGAAGAGGAGGGCATTGAGGGCCTCGAGGCTGTTGCCGGTCTCAAGACTGGTCTCATGGGACCGCTGGCTTCCATCGGCGATTCCATCTTCGGTTCGCTGCTCCCGACCATTTTCGGCGCTCTGGCTGCCAATATGGCCATGAACGGCAACCCCTTGGGTATCTTCATCTGGGTCGCCGTTAACATCCTTGTCGACTGGTTCCGCTGCAAGCAGACTCACATGGCCTATGAGCAGGGTATGAAGCTCGTCACCACCATGAGCGACCGCCTGAACGCGTTGACCGACGCGGCCTCCGTAATGGGTGTCTTTATGGTCGGTGCCCTGGTCGCAACCAATGTCGGTATCGTCATTGCAGCGAAGCCTGTTATCGGTGGCGTTACCGTTGACTTGCAGAATATCTGCAATATGATTTGCCCCAAGCTGGTTCCTGCCGCGCTCGTCGGCTTCGTATACTGGCTCCTTGGTAAGAAGGGCATGACCTCGACGAAGGCTATCTTTATCGTCTTGGTTCTGTCCATTGCCTTGGGTGCATTCGGTATCATTTGCAAGGGCTAAGTACCCCATATTGTCGCGACATTTGATCCTCAATTAAGATGTGGCGCACACCTCCAAGGCGACTTTATCGCCATATCCCCTGGAGTGTGCGCCTCTTTTGTTTTGTCGGACACCGCTGTTCATAGGCGGTTATGCAGTCATCGTGTTCGATTAATTCATTAAGGCTGCCTTGAAGGGAATATAGTGCAATGCCATTTTGGATTGTCCTGTTCATTTGTGTTGTCGTGGCTTATTTCGCTGTGACCGAAGGAGCGAAAAAATACTTCGATATGAAATTGCAGGTATTGTTTAACTTGGGCTTATACCAAGATTGCATAGACCTGCTCGATCGCAAACTAGCGCGTATAGTAATGTCTACGTATAAGCAGTATTACCTTCGTTTCACTATCTACGAAGCTGCTGATATGGACGCATATGCAGATCGAATGCTTGACCACTTGCTGGAGATGTCGTGCAGCGATAAGCAACGTCGACAGCTTGCGGTTCGCGCCTTTAATTTCTATATCAAGACGGGTGACCGGAAGCGGGCGGCGTCCATGTTGGAAGAGATGCGCCCCGTCGTGTCGAAGGGTATTTTGGCGGACAGTCAATTGACCTACGACATAGTCTTTCGCCGTCGGCATGATAAGATCGATGAGATGGAAGCCATGCTAGATACGAACGACCTTGGGTTACGCGGAAAGCTCTATCTGCTGCTTTCATATCAATATGAGAGTAGCGGGAACAAGAGCGAAGCACGTAGATATCGCAACCTTGAAAAGCAGCTTAGAGACGCTCACAGACCTCCCACGATAAAACAAAATACTCACTAAACTTTAATGATGCAGTGGTCGTAAGAGCCCTTTTGAGGGGTTCTATGGCTAGAGAAAGCGAACGGTAGAAAGGTAGATAGAATGATTGGATTTGTACTAACTGGTCACGGTCAGTTTGCACCTGGTTTGAAAAGCGCTGTGGATATGGTCGCCGGCGAACAGCCTAATTTTGAGGTAGTTCCTTTTGCGGGCTCGGAGGCGGTTACTTTTGGTGATGATTTGCGAACCTGCATTGCCAAGATGCGTCAAGCTTGTGATGGCGTATTGGTGTTTGTTGATTTGCTTGGCGGTACTCCGTTCAATCAAGCTATCCCAATGACGACTGAGCTCGATAACGTGACCGTTGTCACCGGAACAAATCTACCTATGTTGGTGGAGCTCGTTATGACGCGTGCGTTTGGAGACCCAACGCTTGATGAACTTGCCGAACGCGCACGGGTCGTTGGTCGTGAGGGAGTCGATCTCAAGAAACTCGAGAGTGCTGACATTGATGAAGACGATGAGATGTAGTGTCGCTATTAGCCCATTTATTGGACATGTTGGTGCGTTACCTGAAGGCTGAAGTATTGGTCAATTGCTCATTACGTGGAGAATATCATGACGTGCACGAGGCACAGACAACCGCTATATGACCAGCTCGTAGATATTCTGATCGAAAAAATTGATCATGAATATCAGCCAGGTGATTTGATTCCGTCCGAACGTGAGCTTGCCGAACGTTTCGGGCTTTCGCGGTCGACTGTCCGGCTTGCAATTCAGGAACTTGAGTATCTTGGTCGGATTGTGCGAAAACAAGGTCGCGGTACGTTTGTTGCCGATCGACTAGCTCAAGCAACAAATCTTACCCAATCGTACAGTTTTACTGAACAGATGAAAGCGATGGGCCGGCTGCCAGAAACAACCATCTTAGAGTTCTGTGAAATGGAAGCAGATAAAACGCTCTCGATGCAAATGGGGATTCATTTGGGTGAAAAGGTATTAAAACTCAAACGTTTACGAATGGCAGATGGTATACCTATGATGGTTGAGCGTAGCTATCTTCCAGCAAGGCTCTTTATTTCACTCAAGCGTCCTCTACTCGAACAAAAGCCCCTTTACGATGTTATTGAGCAGGATTATCAGCAGAAAATTCGAGTGGCGGATGAGGAGTTCTCTGCGGGTATAGCACGTCCATGTGACGCTCGGCTTCTAGGTATTGGTGAGGGTGCGCCAGTTCTGGACATAGTCCGAACTACTCACAACACCCAAAATGATGTTGTCGAGTTCACGCTTTCGGTGGCTCGTGCCGACAAGTTCAAGTACAGAATCTCTCACTATCGAGATACTTTGTGATCGGATACGAGTGCCAACGAAAGAAAAACAGCCTATGACTACTACCCGATTTAACTTTTCAGATTAAGTCTTTGTATATCAGACAATTTAGTAAAGAAAGAGGTATTAGAAATGTTCGAGAAGAGTGTCGAGGAGCTTACCGAGCTCGGCGCCCAGATCACCACGGCCGAGATTGCTCAGCAGCCCGAGCTTTGGCGTGATACGCTCAACATCTATCGCGAGAACAAGGAGGCCATCGAGGCCTTCCTGGCCGAGGCTCGCGCTATGGGCGAGGGCCGTCTGTCTGTTGTCTTCACCGGTGCCGGTACGTCCGACTACGTTGGCGATACCTGCGCCCCGTACCTGCGTCACGCTGGCAACACTGATCTCTACGACTTTAAGCCCATCGCCACGACCGACATCGTGAGCGCCCCGCGCGACTTCCTGCGCGCCGAGGATCCCACGCTCGTGGTTTCCTTTGCCCGCTCTGGCAATAGCCCCGAGAGCCTTGCCGCCGTTGCCGTTGCCAAGGAGCTCGTCCACAACGTCAAGTTCCTCAACATCACCTGCGCTCCCGAGGGCAAGCTCGCCGTCGAGTCTGCCGATGATCCCAACGCGCTGACGCTGCTCATCCCGCGCGCCAACGACAAGGGCTTCGCCATGACCGGTTCTTATTCCTGCATGACCCTGCTCTCCACCCTTATTTTTGACACTGCCTCTGACGAGCAGAAGGCCGAGTGGGTCGAGACGATTGCCAAGATGGGCGAGGAGGTCATCTCCCGTGAGCCCGAGATCGCCGATTACCTGGCTGGCGACTTCAACCGCGTGACCTACTTGGGTTCTGGCTCCTTCGGTGGCCTTGCCCAGGAGAGCCAGCTTAAGATTCTCGAGCTTGCTCACGGCCTGGTTGCCACTTCTTACGACACTTCCATGGGCTATCGTCATGGACCTAAGTCCTTCGTCGACGATAAGACGCTCGTCTTCGTGTTCGTCAATAACGACGCCTACACCCGTCAGTACGACATCGACATCCTCAACGAGATCGGTGGCGACGAGATCGCTCAGCACACCATCGCCGTTCAGCAGGAAGGTGCCACCGTCTACGAGGGCGAGTCCTTCACCTTTAAGGGCTACGAGGCACTTCCCGAGGGCTACCTTGCTCTGCCGTTCGTGATGTTTGCCCAGGCTATCAGCCTGCTCAACTCCGTGCGCGTGGGCAACACGCCCGACACGCCGAGCCCCACTGGCACGGTCAACCGCGTGGTTAAGGGCGTGACGATTCACCCCTTCACCGCTTAATCGCGTCCCCCTGTAAGGGCGCCCGTCCGCTCATAACGGCGGGCGGGCGCTTTTTGTTTACGTGAGCTGGGTATAAGCATCACCACAGTCAACTGCTTTAGAAGCGAGGAGTGCATATGAGCACGTACGCAATTAAGGCTGACAAGTTCTTCTTGCCGGCAGGCCCGCAACTGGGCGGCTATCTTATGGTCGAGGATGGCGTCTTTGGCGCCTGGCAGGCCGACGAGCCCTCTTGCGAGATTAAGGACTACACGGGATCGTGGATCGCACCGGGTATGGTCGATACTCACATCCATGGCTTCTACAACCACTCAACTACCGATAACGATCCCGAGGGCATCGATATCAGCTCGACCGAGCTCGCCCGTCGCGGTACCACCAGCTGGCTGCCCACGACGTTCACCGATGGCGTCGAGCAGATCAAGGACGCCTGCGCCGCCATCGCTCAGGCGGACGAGGGTCGCGGCCCCGACTTCTGCGGTGCCCGCATTCAGGGCATCTACCTGGAGGGCCCCTTCTTTACCATGAAGCACGTGGGCGCGCAGAACCCCGCTTACCTCATCGATCCCTCCGAGGAGGTCTTCGATCAGTGGCAGGAGGCTGCGGGTGGTCGCATCGTTAAGAGCGCCATGGCGGCCGAGCGCGACGGTGCCGCTGCTTATGCGGCTGCTCTGAACGCCAAGGGTGTGGTGACCAGCATCGGTCACTCCGACGCCACCTACGATGAGTGCATCGCCGCCATCAACGCCGGTGCCAGCTGCTTTACGCATACCTATAACGGTCAGCGCGGGCTGCATCACCGTGAGCCCGGTGTCGTGGGCGCTGCCATGTCCACGCCCGAGACCTACGCCGAGATCATCTGTGACGGCAAGCACGTTAACCCTGCCGCCATCAAGGCGCTGCTGCAGGCAAAGGGCTGGCAACACACGGTGCTCATCACTGACTGCCTGGGCTGCGGCGGCATGCCCGAGGGCAGCTACACCAGTGGTGGCATGGACGTCATCATGAAGGACAACCTGTGCTGGCTCGCCGACGGCAAGAGCATTGCTGGCTCGGTGCTCACGCTTGCCCAGGGCGTCAAGAACATCGTCGACTGGGGCATCGCCAGCGCCGATATCGCCATTCGTATGGCAACCGAGGTGCCGGCACGCTCCGCGCACATCGAGGATAAGTGCGGCAGCATCATGCCGGGTCGCGACGCCGACTTTGTCGTGTTCGACCATGAGCTTACCCTCGTCGAGACGTATGTTGGCGGCCAGAGCGTCGGCAACGCCTTTACCGAGTAACGATAGAAAAAGACGGCGGGCCCGAATCTGCTCGGACCCGCCGTATGGGTTAAACGCTCAAAAGCACCTTCACAGTTACAGCTTGTTAGCGATCTTCTTTGCCGTGCGCTTGACGCCGGCCACCAGGCCTCCTGCAGGATGCTCCTTCTCGTATGCTAGACGCTTCTCGCGCTTGGCGTACTCTTCGACGATGATATCGCCATATTCGTCTTCGATCTTATCGAAGAAGTCGACGGCGCCCTTAATTTCCTCAGCGGTTGGGTGTCCCTTTTGGACACCGCCGGCGAGTTTGAACGGCCCCCACGTATCAAAGCCGGGGCAGCCGTAGACACCCATAAAGATGGCCTGCCTCATGCGGCAGATGCCATCGATATCCTTGCCGTACCACTTGTTTTTGCCACCGTAGGTCATAAGGCCAAACACCTTGTCCTGCGGCTGCAGCACGTTCGTGAGCACTCGTGCCATGTCCTTGTCGATCTCGGAGTAATAGATGCCCGTGGCGACGCCAATCAGATGGTATTCGTGCAGGTCGGGGTACTCGTTTTTGCCAAGCGCCTTGACGTCGAGGGTATCGATCTCGGGGTGTGCCTCGACGATGGCGTCCACGAGCTTTTTCGTATTGCCGTGATGGCGCGAGGCGTAGAGGATGATGGTTCGCATAAGAAGGCCTTTCAGCTGTAATTGCATCAATGTCTGTATGGTACCCCGTTACATGGCTGGGATACCGGACGCATCGATGAACGTGCGGGTTTGTCCTTTGGTTAGGGCCGAGACGGGTACTTGCGAGCAAAAAGCAGTTGTTCGAAAGGATGGGCAATGGAATACGCTCTCTCCAACGATTCGATTTCTATTAAGGTGTCCACGGCTGGTGGTTCGTTTACCTCGATCGAGGCCGGAGGTCGCGAGTATCTGTGGCAGGGCGATCCCGCCGTGTGGTCCGGCCAGGCACCGATTTGCTTCCCGATTTGCGGAGGCTTGCGCGATAACAACGCCATGACGTTTGCCGGGCATCATGTAAAGCTCGCTCGCCATGGGTTTGCGCGCAAACAGGAGTGGAAGCTGCTGAGCCAGAGCGAGAGCGAGCTGGCGATGTGCCTGGCTTCGGAGGATAACGCCGCGCTGCTGAGCGATTATCCGTATCCGTTTAAGCTTGTCGCCCGCTATACGCTCGAGGACGCTGCCGTGCGCGTTTCCTACGAGGTCACCAACGAGGGCACCGAGGACATGCCGTTCTTTATCGGCGGTCATCCCGGCTTTAGGTGTCCGCTCGATGAGGGCGAGGCCTATACGGACTACGAGTTGCGCTTTGAGAAAGACGAGGCTGCGGAGCTCTGCACCGCCGTTCCCTCGACTGGATTGATTGACGTGGCAAACCGCTCCAAGAACCCCATGGTGGGAAAGACGCTGCCCCTGTCGCACGATCTCTTCGATTTTGCGGAGACCATCTTTGACGTGCTCGAGAGCCGTCAGGTCACGCTTTCCAAAAAGGGCGAGGACAAGGGCGTCCGCCTGAGCTTTGAGGGCTTCCCATATCTCATTGTGTGGAGCAAGCCCGAGGGCGATTTTGTGGCGGTTGAGCCTTGGGGCGGTCTCTCGACCTGCTCCGATGAGGACGACGTGCTTGAGCATAAGCGCGGCTGCCTTGTCGCCAAGCCCAAGGAGACCGTCGTTCGCTCGTTCACGATTGAGATTCTGTAATTCCGTTTTGCCGACTCGTATCGCGAGGCACAAGGAGCCTGCGAGATAAGGAGCTAAAAATGATCCTCACCGTTACGATGAACCCGTCTGTCGATACGCGCTATCAGCTCGATGAGCTCATTATCGACGACGTCAACCGTGTGACGCCCGAAAAGACCGCCGGCGGCAAGGGCCTCAACGTGGCCCGCGTGCTGGGTCAGCTGGGCGACGACGTTGTGGCAACCGGTCTGCTCGGCGGCCACATGGGCGCCTACATGGCTGAGCTCATGGACGCCAACGGTATTAACAACGACTTTGTGCCCATCAAGGGCGAGACTCGAATTTGCCTCAACATTCTCCACGCCGGCAACCAGACCGAGCTGCTCGAGAGCGGCCCGACAATTGCCCCCGAGGAGCTCGATGCTTTTACCGCCAAGTTTACCGAGCTTGCAGGTAAGGCCGACGTCGTCACCATCTCGGGTTCGCTGCCCCGCGGCGTCGAGGCGGACTACTACGCCAAGATCACGGGCATTGCCGAGAACGCCGGAGCCAAGGTGCTGCTCGATACCTCGGGTGCCTCGCTCGAGGCTGCGCTCAAGTCCGAGGTTAAGCCCGAGCTGGTCAAGCCTAACCTGACCGAGATCAACGGCCTTCTGGGCACGAGCTTTACCACCGACGATGTGGACGAGCTCCGCGCCGCGCTCGCTTCTGACGCCCGCTTCTCCGATATCCCCTGGGTCGTCGTGTCCATGGGCGCTGCCGGCTCCGTTGGCTTCCACAATGGCCGTGCGTTCCGCGCAAAGACGCCCGATATCCCTGCCGTTAACGCAACGGGCTCTGGTGACTCCACTATCGCAGGCTTCGCGCATGCCATCGCTGCTGGCGCAGACGACGAGACGGTGCTGCGAACCGCCAACACTTGCGGCAAGCTCAACGCCATGGATCCTATGACCGGCCATCTGGTCATGGACCGTTGGGACGAGGTCTACAACGGCGTTGTCGTGACCGAGCTGTAAGGGCTTGGGCGTCGGTCCCGGCATCGCTTGCTAGCTCATGTCGACGACAAGTGCGATAGCATTATGTCGGGGCGCGACGCCGACGTTGTCGTGTTCAATCCCGACCTTACCCTGGTCGAGACGTATGTGGGCGGCAACAGCGTCGGTAACGCGTTTATCGAGTAGCCGCCAAAGAAACGATCCGAGAGGGGATTTAGATGATTTACGGTGCATTGGGCGATATCGAGGAATACCGCGGAATGCTCAAGGGCCTCGATGTGCTGATTGACTGGCTCGAGGAGAACGATCCGGCGCAGCTCGAGGTCGGCAGCCATCCGATTCTGGGCGACAAGGTCTATGCGAACGTCATGGCTCCCACGACGCGTCCCGAGGCCGAGGCTCACTATGAGACGCATCAGCGCTATCACGACCTGCAGATCGATGTCGAGGGTCGCGAGGCCTTTAAGGTCGCTACGGGCAGCTTGACGCTGGTCCAGGAGTTTGACGAGAAGGACGACTACGATCTGGTCGATTCCGACGCCTCGATCGCCGGCGATCTTGCTGACGATAAGTTTGCACTGTTCGTTGCCGGCGAGCCTCATATGCCCACGCTCGAGTTCCCGGGCGATGGCGCGCAGCCGGTCAAGAAGATCTGCTTTAAGCTACTTGCAGATGCTTACTGGGAGGAGTAACGCGCTGTTCGGTTGAGCAGCTGTTCGCGTGTTGGCGTGATTCCCCTAGGGAAACCACGCTAGGACCCCGCCAAACGTGCTTTCCCTAGGGGAATCACGTTTGGCGGGGTTTTCTGTTATTGAATAGGGGAGCTGCCGACGTGGCGATGTTTGGATTGGCACACACGTACTCAAAATCGGCAACAAAAAAGCCGCCCGAAGGCGGCTATCTTGTGCAATGGAGCCAGCGACCGGGCTCGAACCGGTGACCCCCGCTTTACGAGAGCGGTGCTCTACCAACTGAGCTACGCTGGCGGCCATATGATGACGCAACTGAGGCGTCAACGGCTGTCTATGATACGGGACATCGCACATCCGCGCAAGGGTTCTGACGGCTTTTCTCACTTTAAATGCACTAATATTGGAGACGTGATGTCTTGCTCTTACGGGTCTCAAAGAGAATGGGGCAGCGATGGCTCAACCCAAGATTCTTCTCACACGCATCGATGACCGATTTATTTACGGGCAAGACGTTGAGCTGTGGAATGAGGCGACTGGTTCCAACCTTGTCCTGATCGTCAACGATGAGATCGCGGCGGATTCGCGCCAATGGGCACCCATGAGGGTGGCGGCGCCAGAAGGCGTTTGGACGCGGTTTTTCTCGGTGCAAAGGACTGTCGACATCATTTATACCGCAACGCCGCGCCAATGGATTCTTATCATGGTGGCGTCGCCCACGGATGCGCTCGCACTGGTTAAGGGTGGTGTGCCGATCACCAAGATCAGCATTGGCCATATGCAGGCAGGGGAGGGCAAGCACCCCATAACGCCCGCAGTCGCCGTAGACGGCGCAGATGTCGCCTCCCTCAAAGAGCTGCAAAAGCTCGGCATAGAACTAGAAATTCGCTACCTCCCCAGCTCCAATCCCGACCCCATCCAACTAGTCATTTAAGAACGTCCCCAATGACTAGGTAGCAAAGCGCCCGTCGGCGGTGGTGCCGGCGGGCGCTGCTGTGCGATATGTCGCGCTGTGGGCTTAGTGCCTCATAAAGTGGTATTCGATCACATTGCTGTAGGGGTGACCCGGGCCCACAATGCCCTGCGGGAACAGCGGCTGGTGCGGCGTGTCAGGGTACATCTCTGCCTCGAGGGCAAAGCCGGCGCCCCAGCCATAGTTGGCATCGTCCTTGGCGTGCTCGTCGCCCAGCCAGTTGCCGGTGTAGAGCTGCACGCCCGGGGCGGTGGTGTAGTAATCCAACTCACGACCGGTCCACATCTCCTCGACGTGCATCGCGCGGCGCAGATTACGGCCGTACTGATAGCCATCGATGCACAGGCAGTGATCGTAGCCACGGGCCTGCTTAATCTGCGGGTCGTCGGCTTCCATGCCAGGAGCGACGGGGCGCAGCTCACGGAAGTCAAACGGCGTGCCTTCGACCGGAGCGATCTCGCCGGTGGGGATGTTCTGCTCGTTGATGGGCAGGTAGTGGGCAGCGTTGGCAACAAAGAAGTGCTCGCAGTCCATGCCGGCGTTATGGCCGGCAAGGTTAAAGTACGTGTGGTTGGTCATGGACACGTAGGTGGCGCGGTCGCTCTCGCAGCCATACTCGATGCGAAAGACGCCGGTGCGTGTAACGGTAAACACGGCCGTAAAGGTGCGGTTGCCGGGAAGGCCCAGTTCGCCATCCTCAAGCGAGGTGGTCATGCGCACGGCGTTATGGGCCTCGTCGAGCTCAACGTCCCACACGCGTTTATGCAGACCGTGCTCAAGATCGCTGTGCAGGTTGTTGGCGCCCTCGTTGGCGGGCATATGCCAGTCCGTGCCGGCGATGGTGATCGTGGCGCCCGCGGTGCGGTTTGCCACGGGGCCGATGGTCGCGCCAAAGCAGGCGGGGTTGTCAAAGTAATCCTCGAGCTTATCGAAGCCCAGCACCACATCGCGCACGTTGCCGGGAATGTCGGGCACGTCGACACCAAGCACGGTGGCGCCATAGTCCATAATGCGAACGCAGATCTCGGGCCCGTTGAGGGTGTAACGATGAACGGGGGTACCGCACGGCGCGGTGCCGAAAAGCTCGGAAGTGATCATTTGGTTCCTAACATCGAGGTATTTCCGACAAACTGTAGCGCGAACAGGCGAGATTATCACTACACCCCACTAAAGCAGGGGGTATTTTTCTCAAAAAAGTGATGATTGGAGCTGTGCGGGCGTTCATTTTTGACGCGCATGGGTCTGATACAATTTGTTCGTTACTGTTTGAATGATATGCACGCATAGAACGGCGAGGATTCATCGTGATTAAGGCAGAGCGACAGGATAAGGTTCGTCAGCTGCTCGATGAGCAGGGCACGGTTTCGGTTAAGGAGATTTCGGATGCGTTAGGTGTCTCGGACATGACGATCCGTCGCGACCTTGAGGAGCTTGCAAGCCTGGGCGAGATCGAGCGCGTGCACGGCGGCGCCCGTAGTGCGCAGAGTCGCCCGCACGCTATGTTGCGCCATGAGTATTCGCACAGTGAAAAGCGCACTAAGCATGCCGAGGAAAAGCTGCAGATCGCGCGCCGCGCCGTTGGGCTCATCGAGGAGGGCTCGACCATCTTTTTGGGGACGGGCACTACAGTTGAGCAGATGGCCTCGATGCTGCCGGCGTGCCGCCTACGCATCGTGACTAATTCGCTTTCGGTGTTTAATCTGCTCGAGGCGCGCGAAGACTGCGAGCTGTGTCTCGTGGGCGGTATGTACCGTCGCCGCACTGCCGCCTTTGTGGGCCCCACGGCCGAGGACACCTTGCGCGCACTGGGGATCGACGCAGCCTTTATCGGCGCAAACGGCATTCTGGACGGCGACGTGTCTACGTCTAACATGGAAGAGGGCCGCATCCAGCAGCTCGCCTTTAGCAAGGCCGATTCACGCTACCTCATCGCCGACTCCAGCAAGATCGGCAAGCGCGACTTCTACACCTTCTGCCGCCTGGACAGTTTGGACGCCGTGGTGTGCGAGCCGGGTATCGCCGCCGAGGATCGTGTCGCCATCGAGGAGCACACGCAGGTCATTTGCTAGCTAGCGCTACGGGATTGCCAACAGGCGATGCGGGAGGACTTTTACCTCCTGTCATTGTGGAAACCAGCGCGTCAGCGCTACGCGATATGACGCGCAAATGAGGATTCCACTATCAAATCGTCTCAACCTGTAACAGGTAGGGGTGAAACCACCAACCAGATGTTGCAGATTGAGATTTTTGACCCGGCCTATTCCGTTTGTCTCGATCTATAACAGCTAGGACCGAATAATTCAGCTAGTTGTTACAGATTTAGATTGGGGATATTGACCTGTGCATTCATCTCAATCTGTAACATCTAGACGTCCAAAACCGGTCTTAGTGTTACAGATTGAGACAATTCGGCGGGGTCTACCTTGTTTGTCTCGATCTGTAACGGTTAGGACTTAAAAACTCGGCTACGTGTTACAGATCGAGACAAAAGAAAAAGAACATTAGGACTTGAAAATAAAGTTTTGATAAGGGATTCGCCCAGTTAAGACGGTGCGGCAGACAATTGAGATTAGTTTGCCTCCGGAGTCGTAAGCATAATGAGTCAGTTCGATGACCGGAAGTTTTGCAACACCATAATTACTGGCTTCGGAATCGCTAAGCAGACGTGCTCTATAGCTTTCCCTAACAGATTGGATAGACTTGGACAAGTCGTCCATGATTCTGCTAAATGCCTGAAAATCTAACTGGTTATTCGGAACGCGCGACTTTGAAATGAAGAACGTATCAGCGCCTATGAAGCTGCCTTCAAGTTCGTAGGTCAATTCAAGACGCTGAATTTCATCGCGACTTTGACATCCAAATTGTTGGAGCATCATTACGGAAATTGGACGACCTGATGTGAGGCCGCCGAAATGTTTGGTGATGGCATCCGGATCAACGCCATCGCAATGGCTTGCAAAGTCAAAGTCTAAAAGTGAATTGAGCTCGCTAACGCGTTTCGGTGCAACAAACGATCCCTTACCTTGGATTCGATAGATACTTCCACGACGCTCCAGCTCACTCATGGCAAGTCGGACGGTTGTTCTGCTTACGGCGTATTCGTCGCAGAGTTCCATTTCTGTTGGAAGTTTATCGTCTGCTTCATATTCATCGACGATCTGCTTGAGCAGCGCGTCGGTGAGCTGTAAATAGAGTGGCCGTTTTTCGTGTGTATCGAGCATTAGAGCCTCAGTTTGCATGTTGGTTATACCTGATGGTTGCCTCAGTCGGGATGTAACGTGGGCAAGGTAACCTTAACGTATCACAGAGCGGCTCAGCATGACGATCTGATGCCTGTATCCACGAAGGGCTTGTCCGAGCGTGAAGATATTCTGGGGTAGGCAAATACCGTTCATGGAGTCCCCGATATGTTGGAGGTCAGCGCCGGCTGCTTTTGCTGCAAGGCCTATTTTCTTAATGGTCTCGCTGTCGCAGGAGTCTTGACTCGTCCCGTTTGCCGCCATGACGAGAACCTTCTCTTCAATTGACTTGCCTACGTTGTGGGATCGTACAAAGTCTACGATGGCGCGCAGGTCTGCTTCTTGGAAGCAAGGGACGGTGTAGGGGGCTGGCACGAGAAGGATATCGACGCCGAGGTCAACAAACTTGCGCGCAATTTCGAGCGTCATGACAGGTTCTGCAACGCCCGCTCCATGCATTTTTCCGGCTATGACCAGGCCATTGAAATGCTCTTTGGAGAGTTTAATCGAATGGGCGATTGCATCGTTGGAGACGCCGGTTCCAGGGTTGCCCGTCAGGCAGATAAAATCAAATCCGAGTTCGTTAGCCTTTTCTAAGGTCTTGGGAGAGACGCGACGACCCATGGGGATTTCCGTTCGGGATTCAGACATCTCTGCCTCGTTATCAACTGGCTCCAGATTGACGCCAATGGGCCTTCCGCATGCTCGCTTCACCCAAGTGACCGGGTTTTCATTGAGATCATCTGGAATACCGGCAATAACTGGATCGAACACATCGAGCGCGTTAAACAGAAGCAGGTCGGCACCTGCGGCACGTTCGATTTCTGCATTAGTAACGCCGCCGAGAAATTGGGAAGAGGGTACGTTTTCCGCCATGATGGTACGTCCCTCGGAAGCCAGAATTGCCTGTTTTAGATCCATGGGTGACGTGGCGGCAAAATCGGATGCGGACATGTTCAGTAATCGTTTGGGCATTGTTACTTCCTTTGACTAGAACGACAGGCTTGTGACATTGTCTCTAATATTGTTACAACAATATATTCAATATGTTATATCCAATCGGTGAACGGTTGCAAACTTATTGTACTGCTCGGAAAAAATAGCCCCTAGCTGGGAAAACCTTAAATTAATCAACTACCGTTCACCGAATAAGTATTTGAATTCTTGACATATCGACAAAGCGGAAAAAGAATTGGTTATGACAAATCGCGCAAATGATATTACATTTCGCACAAGAACGTATTCACTTACATAAGTGGATACAAACGGGGACGACGACGGTTGAGTCCGGATAAATCGTTGTGTGCCCGGGAATCATGAAAGGATGTGTTATGGACGCTATCGTCAAATTCCTTGAAAAACACCAGCCCCTCTTCGACAAAATCTCGAGGAACATTTATCTGGTGGCGATTAAGGATGGCTTTCTCTCGAATATGCCAATTGTGCTGTTCTCGAGCCTGTTCCTTCTTCTTTCGACGCTCCCTGCCTATGTAGGCATCACGCTTCCGTCTGAGGTGCTGGATTTCTTCAATAAAATCTATGCATATACCATGGGACTTCTTGGCATTATGGTGGCCGGCACCACGGCGAGCTCACTTGCCATGTCGATGAACCGTCGCATGCCTTCGGGTAAATCTCTCAACCCCACCTCGTGCATGGTTTGTGCCATGTGCGGCATGCTCTTGCTATCGGTGACGAACGATGTTGTCTCGATTGGCGGAGCAGATACATCTGTTTTTGAAACCGGCTATATGGGAACCAAGGGTTTTCTCGCTGCGTTCGTAGCCGCATTCTTGACCGTTAATATCTATAAGGTGTGCATTAGCCATAATGTGACGATCAAGCTTCCCAAAGAGGTCCCTGGCTCTATTGCGCAGAGTTTTCGCGATATCTTTGCATTTGGGTTTTCGATCCTTGCGTGCGCTTTTATCGATCTTGCGAGCCGCAAGCTGCTTGCTGTGCCGTTCGCCAATTTGGTATCCGCTCTCATCTCGCCGCTGTTCTCCGCGGTCGACACCTATCCTGGCATGGCGCTTATCGAAGGCGCGGTCGCGCTTTTCCAATTTATGGGTATCCACGGTGCTTCGGTTGTCATGAGTCCGATCAATGCTGCGCTCTACGGCAATACCGTTACCAATCTTGAGGTTTTCCAAGCAGGTGGACACCCGTCAATTGCTCTCACGCAGGACTTTACAAGCTTCATCGGCGGTCTGGGCGGTTCTGGCTGCACGTTCATCGTTCCTATTATCCTGATCATGTTTATGCGCTCCAAGCAGCTTAAAGCCATGGGCAAGGCATCGATTATCCCGGTGATTTTTGGAGTTAACGAGCCCGTTATCTTCGGTATGCCGATTGTTCTCAATCCCTATATGTTCGTGCCCTTCCTAGTGGCTCCTATGGTCAACGCCATTATCGGTAAATTTTTCATTGACGTCATTGGAATGAACGCCCCCATGTATACCATGCCGTGGGCGCTTCCCGGCCCAATTGGTGCGTTCCTCACCACGGGTCTCGATCTGCGTTCTCTCGTATTGATGGCAGTGCTGTTGGTCGTTGACTTTGTGATTTACTATCCGTTCTGCAAGGCGTATGACCATCAGCTTTGTTTGGAAGAGTCTGCAAAGGAGACTGCAGGAAACTCGGATGCAGATGCTATTGCCGCACAGGAAAATGTCGCAAAAGCTCTCGAGGCGGTAAAGGACAAGGCGGAGCAGATCCGCGTGCTTGTGCTTTGCCAGGGTGCCGGCACTTCGACTCTCTTGGCAAATGCTCTTCGCGAAGGTGCCGCTGCTAAGGGTATCGATTTGGTTTCTCAGTCCGGTGCGTACGGAAGCCACTATGAGACGATGGATCAGTACAACGTGATTGTTCTGGCGCCCCAGGCACGCATGTACTATGACGCTATGAAGGCCGATACTGATCGCCTTGGAATTAAACTGCTCACCACAAGGGGCAAGGAGTATATCGACCTTACCAACGATCCCGAAGGTGCAATTGACTGGATCGTTCAGGAGCTGGCCAAATAGTGGATGCACTTCGTCGTTGATTCGTCGGTATATGGTACGGCCCCGCAGCTTATTGAGCTGCGGGGCCGTATTTCGTTGGGTATCTAATTGAGACAATGAGCGCAACCGTCGTGAGATCGCATTGGCGCTCTCCGAGTCACCGACAAACTGCCTTCTATCTATGTGACCAATTCGCTTTCGGCCTTTAGCCTGCTCGAGGCGCGCGAGGATTGCGAGCTGTGCCTGGTGGGCGGCATGTACCGTCGCCGCACCGCCGCCTTTGTGGGCCCCATGGCCGAGGATGCCCTGCGCGCACTAGGGATTGACACGGCGTTTATCGGTGCCAACGGCATTCTGGACGGCGACGTGTCCACGTCCAACATGGACGAGGGCCGCATCCAGCAGCTCGCCTTTAGCAAGGCCGATACGCGCTACCTCATCGCCGACTCCAGCAAGATCGGCAGGCGATACTTCTGCCCCCCCTGCCGGCGCAGGGGTACCGCTTTAAAATGACGCGTAAATGACTTTGGGCAACAAGGATGAGGCTATTCTGAGATATGACTAGACTCCGTATTTCGTCTTTATGTCCATTGAGAATGAATCGTAGTCTTCATAGAGCCCTTCTCTGCTTTCATCCTCGGCGTGGTTTACACGTTCAAGGAGTTTATCCTTTGGAGACTCTTTTGTTATTGCGGCCTCGCCATCGGGTATTGTGGCTTGTAAGAATAGTTCTAGAGCATGGGCGTCTTTGAGTATGTAGCCCGTCGAACGACCCGCTCCTGTTTTTTCGATTGCGCTGCAACTAACAAGCTGACCGAGGGTTCGTTTAACGGTTACCTCGCTGATATCGGGGCAGTTGGACCGGATGTCGGATTTCTTAATGACGCCGGGTCTCTGTTGAAATAGAACAGCGATGCGCGCTTGCTTCGACATGGGACGAGTGCTTGATTCAATTAAGGTACGCTGCTCGAGCTGTCGGTAGGCGGCCAGGGTTGTTCCGAGCATGAATCGGATAAAGGGTACTTCGGTGTTTTGATTTTCATTCCATCCAGTGGAGCTTGCAGCGAGGGCGTTGTAGTAAAGCGCTTTGTTGTCTTCAATAAGTCGCTCGATGCTGATGTAACGCGCAACGTCGTATCCAGTCTTTTCGAGCAGCAGCGTTGTAAGGAGCCGACTCATCCTGCCATTGCCATCGTTGAAGGGATGAATGCTAACAAAATCGAAGATAAAGCGGAGCGATATAAGGAGGGGATCGCAAACTTGGCGAGATAAAGCATCGTTGAGGGACTGGCAGGCTTCTTTAATAAGTCCCGGGGTTGCTAGAGCCGAAGGGGGCCTAAAGCGCACAAATCGATTACCTTGATCGTCAATGGAGACGATTTCGTTATCGCCATCTTTCCAATGGCCTCCATACGAGATTGCCGTGTGCGCCATGAGGTCACGATGCAACTGCAGAATGACCGATGGCGTTACGGGAATGGAATCGTGTTGCTCGTGAATAAGCGACAGCACATCTCGGTATCCAGCGATTTCTTCCTCTGCACGGGAGCTTGGCTTGGCGGAATACGCCATGATCGCTTTGAGTCTTTTTTGGGTGGTAACAATTCCTTCAAGTCCGTTGGAGGATCGGGTGCTTTGGATCTTAGCCTCCTCCATTAGGGACGATAGAAGCTCGGGTTTGACTTGACTCAGAGCAAGCTGACGGCCTTTATGCTCGCGTATCGAGAGGAGGAGGTTGGTGATTGGAGTTGCTTCGAGTTCCGCTGGGACTGTGGTGTAATCGAACTGACGCATGCGGCTCCTTTCGGTATCACGAACATACTTTCGATATCATAATATCATTAAATGATACCGAAAGTATGTTCGTGATACCGAAAACTGGAAACCATGGTTCATAACTGCTTGGAAAGTTCGGATTTGACTATCTTATTGTCTCGATCCGTAACAGGTAGACGGTCGAAAGTGGGCTATGTGTTACAGATTGAGATATTTCTGCTCGGGCGTTCTGTTTGTCTTGATCTGTAACAGCTAGGGCCGAAAATCCCTGCTAGATGTTACAGATCGAGATAAACGGCCCGCACGGGCTCACCAAAAACAAAAAGGCCGCATGCGAGCCCGTGGAGGGATTCGCATGCGGCCGACAGGGGGTATGCGGCTGAATCTAGGCCATGAGCAGGCCGGTCTCCGCGACGTTCTTGTACCAGTACGCGCTCGCCTTGGGATAGCGCTTCTGGGTCTCAAAGTCGATGTAGAACAGGCCGTAGCGCTTGTTGTAGCCGTTGGTCCAGGAGAACTGGTCCTGCAGCGACCACACAAAGTAACCGTCGACGTTTACGCCGCCGTCGATTGCCTTGAGGATCCATGCGAGATGCTGACGCATGTAGTCGATGCGAGGGGCGTCGTCGATAAAGCCGTCCTCAAAGTCGTCCTTATAGCCCATGCCGTTCTCAGTGATGTAGATCTTCTTGTAGTTGGGGTAATCGTTCTTAATGCGGAGCAGCAGGTCGTACAGGCCCTCGGGATAGATGATCCAGTCCCAATCGGTGGTGGGTACGCCTTCGCGCACGCATGACTCGCCCACGCCCTTGAGGAACCAGCGCGAGGAGCCCTTGTCGCCGGTGCCATTGTGGTTGATGTCGTTTTCGCCTTCGGCGGCACGCAGGAACTGGCACTTGTAGGTGTTGACGCCCAGGCAATCGTTGTAGGGGAGCGCGGCGGTCAGCGCGGCGATGTCCTCGTCGCGGACGTCGAGCTCGCCGCCGGCGATATGGGCTAGCTTGGTCGCAGCCTCCATGGTGTCGGCTGCATAGTGGCCGCGGAAAGTGGCGTCGAGCACCCAGCGGTTGTTGATGACGTCGGCCATGCGGGCGGCCTCGCAGTCGGCAGCGCTGTTGGGATCGAGGGGATACTTGGGCTCCAGGTTCTGGACAATGCCGATCTCGCCCTCAAAGCCGCCCTCATGGAAGGCGACGACAGCCTTGGCGTGGGCCACCATCATGTTGTGCATGAGCTGGAAGGCCTTGTCCAGGCGGTACTTCTCGCCGTGCGGCCAGTTGCCGACGATAAAGCTGCCCTCGGCGGTTGCGGGAATCTCGTTAAACGTGAACCAGTGCTTGACCTCGGTGAACTCGGCAAAGCAGAACTTGGCGTACTCGACAAAGGCGTCGATCGTCGTGCGCGTCAGGAAACCCTCGCCGCCGTTCAGGTAAAAGGCCTCGGGCGTATCAAAGTGATCGAGCGTGACATAGGGGATAACGCCGGCTTTGTTGCAGGTGGCAAAGAGCTCATGATAGAAGGCGACGCCCTCGGGGTTAATCTCGCCGGTGCCGTTGGGGAAGATGCGGCTCCAAGCGATGGAGACACGGATACCGTTGATGCCAAAACGCTGGCACAGGTCGATATCGACCGGATATTTGTTGTAGAAGTCGCTTGCAGGATCGGGAGAGAAGCGACCCTGAGCAGCCAGGAAATCGTCCCAGGGCACTTTGCCCTTGCCGTGTGTGCGGGTCTCGCCCTCAACCTGGTAAGCGGCGGTGGCGCCGCCAAACACAAAGCCGTCGGGGAACTGCATGGGGTTGGTCATGAGTCATCCTTTCTGTGGGATACGAATAGGGAGAGGTGCCCGAACTGGGGATCCGGGCACCAACAGAGGGAGGAACTAGTCGAGGTTCTCGCGGAGCCACTTGATGGCGCCAGCGGGGTCGCGAGTAAGGTCGATATATTCCTTACCGCGGGGAGCGAGCAGCTTAATGCCCAGGCGATCGGTGTCGGCCTTCATGTCGTTGTAGTAGCTACGGACCTGCGGGGCAAGCACGATAACGTCGTACTGATCCATGATGGCAGTGTGCTGGCCATAAGCGCCTGCGGAGGAAGCGATGTTCTCTCCGGTCTGTGCGGCACCTTCCTTGATGGCGTTGGCGAGCATGGCAGAGGTGCCGGCGCCGGCGCACAGGACGAGGACCTTCAGGCCATCGACATCCTTCTTGGCGGATGCATCGGCAGCGGGCTCGGGCTGATCGGCGACAGGCTTGCTGTCGGCGGCGGCAACGGTCGTCTCGACGGAAGCGGTGGCCTGCTCGACAGCGGGCGTAGAGGCGTTGGCGGCGACGGAAGCGGCACCATCGGACTCGAGTCCCAGCTCGGCGGCGCGCTCGGCCTCCTGGTCGCAGAGCAGCTTATCGTATGCCTTCAAGAACGGCAGGTAGATGATGGCGTCCAGCAAGATGATGATCGCGACAAATACCAGGGCGATAAGCTGGAAGTTCGTGGTGATGAAGATGCCGATGGGGGCAGGGGTAGCCCAAGGCACCACGAAGGAGAAGCCGTTCATACCCACATTGTCGATAAAGAACTTGGCAACACTTACGTTGACGCAGCCGGCGGCAACAAAGGGTATGAGCATGTGGCGGCAACAAAGGGTATGAGCATGTAGGGGTTAAGGATCATCGGCGCGCCAAAGAGCAGCGGTTCGTTGACGGCGAAGGCAACAGGAACAATCGAGGCCTTACCGACGGCTTTGAGCTGCTTGGACTTCATGAAGAGAATCAGCAGAAGTGGCACGATGAACGTGGCGCCGGTGCCGCCGAACTCACCCACGAGCGACATGTTAAAGGTGAGGGAGTGGGCGGGGTGGCCGCCTGCCAGCAGAACCTGCAGATTCTCGGCCTGGTTGGCAAGACGGATGGGGTCGATGCCCGGCTGGACGATCGAGGGGCCGTGGACGCCGATGAACCAGAAGAACGCGGTGGCTGCCTGGATAAGGATAAGGCCAGGATAGGTTTCTGCAGCGGTAAAGAGCGGGGAGAGCAGTTTGATAAGCAGCTCGGAGAACGGAACGCCCATGAGGTTGCGCACGACGACATCGATGATGCCGCAGATGATTACGGCGCCGCCAAAGGGGATAATGTCGCGGAAGTTCTGAGCGATGGCGCCCGGGACCTCCTTGGGCAGCTTAATGGTCAGATCGCGCGAGACACAGAACTTATAGACCCAAACGGTAATGAACGCGGCGATATAGGCCGAGAACAGACCACGCGTGCCCATGCTGGTGCAATCGAAGACCGAAAGCTCGGAGCCGTTGAGCTTGGTGGTGAACTGCGTGACTGCGAGCAAAAGCATGCTGCACTGGGCGGCCACCATGGTGGAGCCGTCGTTGAGCACTTTGCCGGCGGGCATGCGACGGTTCATGGAAGCCGTGAAGTTCTTGGCAGTGGTGCCGGCAACCATGATGCCCATAACACCCATGGTGAAGTTGTACAGCTTGTTGCACCAGTCGATGAGCGGCTGGGGCAGCGTGACGCCGACTACGCCGGGAAGCGTGGCAATGAGCAGGAAGATCGAAGAGGTGAGGACGATTGGCATACACCCAAGGAATCCGTCCTTAATGGCCTGGAGGTAGACGTTCCTCGAGATCTTCTCAAAGAACGGTTGATGCTTCTCGAGCATCTTTACGATGGCGTCCATAGAGCTCCTTTGCTACTTGATGCGCGATGCATGTGGATGGAACTGGTCGTCGATGGATGGTCAGGACTGCCCGGAAGCCTTCCTACCTAAGGAAGGCATTGCGAAATGACAACGTTGTCATTTCGTTAATGACAACGTAAGACATTTTTGGAAGAGCAACAAGGATTTACGGGTGAACGGTCGATATTGTCCGATAAACGGCTGATTTGTCAGTCGGGCAGGTAGTGTATGCTAGAACACAAAAAACAAGCGATGCAAAACCGACTGGAGAAGTAGTGGCAACGATGGACAAGAAAAACGTCTCGATGAACGATGTGGCGATTGCCGCGGGTGTTTCTCTCAAGACGGTGTCGCGCGTGATCAACGAGCCCGATAGCGTGCGCGAGTCGACGCGCGATAGGGTCCATGCGACCATGGAGGCGCTTGGGTTCCGGGCGAACTTTGCCGCGCGTTCACTCAAGTTGGGCCGTTACGGGTGCATCGGTGTGGTGCTATTTCACTTGTCGGGCGGCGCCGTGGACATGATTGACGGTATCGCCGATGCCGCCGAAGAGCGAGGCTTTGCGCTCACGATGATCAAAAAGCGGGCGGGGGAGAAGATGACCCTTGCCGAAGCGGCGCGTAGGATGTCGCAGCTTCCCGTCGACGGCATGATTTTCAACCTGCGCCAGATGGTCGATGACTTTGAAACCTTTGAGGCGCCGAAAGACCTCAAGACGGTGATTATCACACCGATGGAACATCCTACCTGCTCCACCGTCAGTGACGATCAAGAGGGCGGCGCGCGCATGGCGTGCGAGTACTTTTTGGACCACGGTCACAAGAACGTGTACTTCGTTTCTGGTAAAAAAGAGTCGCTGTCGAGCCAGTGCCGTATGAAAGGTTGGCGTGCGGCACTCGAGGCGCGTGGCATTGAGCCACCCGAGCCTCTGCAAGGCGATTGGAATGCGGATAGTGGCTATGCCGCGGGCCTTGTGCTTGCCGATAAACCCGATTGCACGGCGGTCCTCGCCGCTAACGACTGCATGGCAAACGGCGTGATGATGGCTCTACGTGACAAAGGGCTCAGCGTACCCGACGACGTGTCCGTGATCGGCTTTGACGATGAGCTCTACAAGACGATTCCCAACTCGATTCTGACGTCGGTGAAGTTTCGCCACCGCGAGCTGGGCATCCGTGCGCTTAACGAGGTCGTTGCGGGTTTGGAAGCCCCGAGCTCCAGAAGTCGTACGCTTGTCTCGGGCGTGTTGGTCGAGCGTGCGAGCGTGCGAGATTTGCGGGCGTAGACGTGCTCGGCTCGTTCATCTCAATCTGTAACAATCAGACGTCCAAAATCGGTTTTAGTGTTACAGATTTAGACAATTCGACCCCGCCTATTCCATATGTCTCGATCTGTAACAGTTAAGGGTGAAATAACCAGCTAGATGTTGCAGATTGAGATATTTCTGCTCGGGCGTTCTGTCTGTCTCGATTTGTAACAGCTAGGGACCAAAAACTTGGCTAGATGTTACAGATTGAGACAAACGTGCGGTACGGTCCGCCCAAAAAAAGCCGGGGGCGGCGCGCCGTGTGACGTGCCGCCCCCGGCTGAGAAATGGGGGCAGGTTATGTGGGCAGACAACCCCGCAAGCCGCTAGTCCAGACGACGGGTCTGCGCTACGTGCTTGTACCAGTAGGCGCTTGCCTTGGGCGTGCGCTTCTGGGTCTCAAAGTCAACGTAGAAGAAGCCATAGCGCTTGTTGTAGCCATTGGTCCAGGAGAACTGATCCTGCAGGCTCCACAGGAAGTAGCCGCCCACGTTGACGCCCACCTCCATGGCCTTGAGCAGCCAGCGCAGGTGCTGCTCGATGTAGTCGATGCGCGGCTGATCGTCCACAAAGCCGTCTTTGTAGGGGTCCTTGTAACCCATGCCGTTTTCGGTGATGAAGATCTGCTTGTAGTTGGGGTAGCGCTGCTTGATGTAGACGAGCAGGTCGAACAGGCCCTCGGGATAGATGATCCAGTCCCAGTCGGTGGTGGGGATGCCGGGCTTGTTCACATGCTCGCCAATACCCTTGACGCGCCAGCGGCCGGTGCCCTTCTCGCCCGTACCGTTGTGGTGCAGGTCGTTCTCGCCGTCGTAAGCCTTCAAAAAGCGGCACTGGTAGTTGTTGACGCCCAGGTAGTCGTTGTAGAGCGCGGCCTTGCGCATAATCTCGAGGTCCTCGTCCAGAATCTGGATGGTGCCGCCCGAGACGGCAGCCAGGCGGTTGGCGCACTCGAGCGTGTCGGGCGCGTAGTCGCCGCGGAAGGTGGCGTCGAGCAAGAACTGGTTCTGCAGCACGTGCTCGTTGTTGGCGGCCTTGATGTCGGCGGGGTCGTTCTCGTTGAGCGGGTACTTAAACTCCAGCGACTGGATAACGCCGATCTTGCCCTTAAAACCGCCGTTGTGGAAGGCCAGCACGGCCTTGGCGTGGGCGAGCATCATGTTGTGCTCGCACTGGAAGGCCTCGGCAAGATGCGCCTTGACGCCACCGGGGAAGGTGCCCTCGATGTAGGTGTTGGAGGCGTCGGCCCAGATCTCGTTAAAGGTGAACCAGTAGGTCACCTGGTCGGCGTACTCCTTAAAGCAGAAGGTGGCAAAGTCCACAAAGGCGTCGATGGTCTCGCGGTTGAGGAAGTCGCCCTTCTCAAAGAGGGGAAGCGGCGTGTCAAAGTGATGCAGCGTGACGAACGGCTCAACATGGTGCTTATGGCACTCGGCGAAGAGATCGTGGTAGAACTGGACGCCCTCGGGGTTGATTTCGCCGATGCCGTTGGGGAAGATGCGGCTCCAGGCAATGGAGAGGCGAATGCCGTTGATACCGAACTCCTCGCACAGCTCCAAGTCGACGGGGTACTGGTTGTAGAAGTCCGAAGCGGGATCGGGGGAAAAGCGCCCCTGGGCCTCCAGGAAGTCGTCCCAGGCAACCTTGCCCTTACCGTGAGTGCGGGTCTCGCCCTCTACCTGGTAGGCAGCAGTGGCGCCGCCAAAGACAAAGTCCTCGGGAAACTGCGCGGGCGGGTTGGTGACGCTAGCAGGGTTAACGGACATGATGAAATATCCAATCGTCTAAATCGAAGGGCCAGCCGGCTGTTGATGGTCGGCTGGCCCTGAGCGTTACTTACTTCGAAAGCTGCTCGGAGACGAAGGCGAGAGATTTGTCGCCGTTCTGGGAGAGCTCGATGTACTGCTTGCCGCGGCAGGCGACGCACTTGTTGCCCACGCGTTCGCAGTCCTTCTGCAGGTCGGCCAGGTAGCTGGCGGCCTGCGGGGCCAGGACGACCAGGTCAAAGTCGGGGAGCATGTCCACGTGGTTGCCATATGCCTCGGCAGCGGTCTCAAGATTGATGCCGCGCTCCTTGGCAGCCTTGGCCAGTGCGTTGGCGAGCAGGCCCGAGGTACCGCCGCCCTGGCAGAGCACGAGCACGCGCTTGCCGTTGAGGTCGCTGGCGGTCGTTGCCTCGGCAGCGGGTGCTGCAGAAGCGGCGGGGGAGTCGGACTTCACGGCCTCGGCAGCAGCGCCGGCGGCAACGCTCTTGGCGTCAGCCTTGCCCTGGAAGGCATCGTTGAGCTTGGCGGCCTTCTCGGCGTTCTTGGCGGCGAGCTCCTCCTGGGAAATCTCGGCCTCCTCGGCGCACTTCTGGGCGTCATAGGCACGGAAGAACGGGTAGTACAGAACGAAGTCGACGACCAGGATGAGGGCGAGCATCACAAAGGCGAGCGGCTGGAAGCCCAGGCCCATGATGGTGCCGATGGGGCCGGGGACGGTCCAGGGCAGGGTGTACATAAAGCCGTTCATGCCCAAGAAGTCGATAAAGATCTTGAGGATCCAGATGTTGGCGATCGGGGCAAAGACAAACGGGACAAAGAAGACGGGGTTGAGCACGATGGGCGCGGCGAACAGCAGCGGCTCGTTGACGGCAAAGCAGACCGGGACGATGGCGGCCTTACCGACGGCGCGCATCTCCTGAGACTTGGCCAGGAAGCAGAACATAAAGACCAGGACGAGCGTGGCGCCGGTGCCGCCCATGCAGACGACGAAGTACTGGGCACCCTGGGTCAGGACAGCGGAAGCGTGCTGGCCGGCCTGGAACGCAGCCAGGTTGTCGGTCATGTTGGCAACGAGGGCGGCGGCGATGGCGGGCTCGACGATCGAGGGGCCGTGGACGCCGACGAACCAGAAGAGGCTCATGGCGCCGTAGATCACAGCGAGGCCGATGTAGCCGTCGGCAGCGGTGAACAGGGGCTGGAACACCTGGATGACGCCCTGGGCAAAGCAGAAGCCAAAAGCAGCGCGGAAGACGATGTCAAAGACCCAAAAGGCGGTAATGCAGACGGAGAAGGGGATGATGTCCTTAAAGGTCTGCGAGATGTTGGGCGGAACTTGCTCGGGCATCTTGACGGTGATGTTGCGCTTAGTGAAGAACTTGTAGATGATGCCGGTCACAAACGCAGCGATAAAGGCAGTCAGCAGGCCTTTGGAACCAAGGTAGGTGGTGTTGAAGCCGCTGGCGGCGTCCGTGGCGATGGTGTCGCTCGAAAGGAGCAAGAATCCGATGATGGCCGCGCACATGCACGAGATAAAGTTGATCTGGTTGTTCTTGGGCAGATCGCGGTTCTGAGCGTCGGCGAAATGCTTGGCTGTGGTGGCGGCGCAGGCGATGGCCAGGATACCCATGGAGTAGTTGTAGCACTTCCACAGGGCGTTGTTGATGTCATCGGGCCAGTAGAAACCCCAGATGTTGGGGACCGAGGCTACCAGGCAGAAGATGGACGAGAAGATGATGATGGGGATGACGGAGATAAAGCCGTCGCGGATCGCCTTGAGGTACTTGTTGCGGGCGATCGCGTTGAAAAAGGGCTGGCCCTTTTCGATGATGGCGATGAGTTGCTCCATGCAAAGCTCCTAAGAGTCGGTGGGTTAACAACGATGGTAGCTTTTGGCGTTCGGTTGCCAAAATGTTGACGTTGCCATTTTGCGACACAAAAATAGACGCGAACCGGTGGTTCCTGTGCCTGCGAACCGTCGATTCCTTATGCGTAAACGTTTGAGCCGCCCGGTGGCTCTGTGTTTGCACAATGGCAACGTTAACATTTGGGCGCCAAAAGTCGTTTGGGGAAGCAAAACTGTCGGTGAACGGTAGGTTTTGGGTGGTGAGCGTATGGTGAGGGAGACGTTGGATATACTTGAAGGCGTTAAAAATGACTGTGTAGGGTGCCACCAATAGCATCGTCGACATAGAAAGATCGACCTATGGCCGCTGTTAAAAAATCGGTTTCCGTTAAGGATGTGGCGCGTCTCGCGGGCGTCTCGGAGCAGACAGTCTCGCGTACGGTGCACGATTCGCCCAGCGTGCGCCCCGAGACCAAGGAGCGCGTGCGCGCCGCCATGCGCGAGCTGGGGTATCGCCCCAATTTTGCCGGTCGATCGCTGCGCCGCGGTAAGTTTAAGACCGTCGGCGTCGCCATGTTCAACATTACCGGCACCGGCAACCTCGACCGTATGGAGGGCTTTGCCGCCGCGGCCGACAAACACGGCTATGCCATCACCCTCACTAAAGTAGATGGACACCCCTATACCCTCGAGAGCGCATCGTCGCGTATGAGCGCACTGCCGGTGGACGGTATAGTCGTGATTATGAACCGCATGCCGGCGGACTTTGGCACCTTTGAGCCGCTGCCCGGTATGCAGACGGTGCTCGTTACCATGCTGGAGCACCCGCTGTGCTCGACGGTCGATAACGACCAGTTCGATTGCTCGCGTCAAGTTGTCGAGTACTTGCTGGGGCGGGGGCACAAGACTGTGCACTTTATCTCATGCCCCGAGCGCTCGCTTTCGGGCATGCGGCGCGAGGAAGGCTGGCGCGAGACATTGCGCGCGCATGGCATTGAGCCCCCGCAGCTCGTGCGCGGCGACTGGACGGCACAGAGCGGATATGCCGCAGGCCAGGCTCTGGCGGATGATCCGACCTGTACTGCCATCTATGCCTCCAACGATGCCATGGCATATGGCTGCATTCGCGGGCTCGAGTCGCGCGGAAAGCACGTGCCCGAGGATGTGAGCGTGGTGGGTGTTGATGACAGCCTGGGCGATATCGTGCCCGATTGTCGCCTGACCACGGTGCGCTTTGACAACAAGCGCGTCGGCATGTGGGCGGTTGACAAGATTGCCGGCGCTGAGGGCGTTGAACCCGGTGTGGAGCACATGCTGTTTCCGGGCGTGCTCGTCGAGGGCGATACGGTGCGCGATTGGCGCTAGAGCGCGGGTCTGTTTGGGTTTCCGCTAATTGTGTTCGATATTGTTCAGATTGGTTTAAAAACCGTTCACGGGCGAAAAGTGACCGTTCATAGCTCGAAATTACGTTTTGCGCTGTTCTTTTTTGTTTGAATGTTATTGTTTCTGACATACACAACGCAGCGCGTATGCCCGGACGCGATGCTCTCCATTGGTTCATATGTGAAAGGAACGCAACATGGCAACCAAAGAAGAAATCTCGATGGTTGGATTCGAGATTGTCGCATACGCAGGTGACGCCCAGACCGATCTGCTTGCAGCGCTCGATGCTGCTCGCGAGGGTGACTTTGAGAAGGCCGAGCAGCTGCACAAGGATGCCAGCGATGCACTCATCGGTGCCCACGACACGCAGACCAAGCTGCTTTCGCAGGAGGCCGGCGGTGGCGAGATGGAGATGACCTTCATCATGGCTCACGCTCAGGACACCCTCATGACCACTATGATCCTGGAGAAGCAGACCCGCTTTACCATCGCCGCCTACAAGCGCATTGCCGAGCTCGAGGCCAAGCTCGCCTAACGAGCCCTCACAACCAAGCCCCCTTCCAAAAGCTCTGCCGCTACCCGCGGCAGGGCTATTTTGTCCTCCCCCCGCAACTCATCCCGAGATAGTCATTGGGTGTTCCTATAGTTTTGTCAACCGTCGGGGCTACTCCCGGTAGGGCACCCGGTCGCGCATCACGGCGTATATCGCCCTGAGCCGCTTCCTCGCGACGGCCTTGAGCGCCCGCCCGTGCCCCATGCCCCGCG
>DBFOME010000072.1:0-42007 GCA_048430645.1 Collinsella sp.
GCCGATGAGGTCATGCGTCTGATTGAGCAGCCGAGCGAGCTCAAGTTTGCCTATGAGGACGGCGCTGATGTCGCTGATGCCCTCGAGGCCGTTGCCACCAAGGTCTACCGCGCCGACGGCGTTGACTTTACGCCGGCCGCCAAGCGCCAGCTCGCCGAGCTGCGCGAGAATGGCTTTGGCAACCTGCCGGTGTGCGTCGCCAAGACGCAGTACAGCTTTAGCGACAACGCCAAGGCCCTGGGCGCTCCCGAGAACTTCCGCATCACCGTGCGTGAGCTCAAGGTTTCTGCCGGCGCCCACTTTGTGGTCGCGCTGACCGGCAGTGTTCTGACCATGCCTGGTCTGCCCAAGGTGCCCGCGGCCGAAAACATCGACGTCGACAACGACGGCGACATCACCGGCCTGTTCTAAGCCTGCTGTCCATAGCTGCTAGCCCGCCCCGTCGCGCCTACCAAGGCTCGGCGGGGCTTTTTGATCCTTAGGCACGCGCATGTCTTGTAGATACCGGCGGGCTTTGCCCATCATAGGCTTTTGCGCGGGTAGAATGCATGGATAACTTGATGCTTGCAGGCGACGGAAAGGAAACGTTGCATGGACCAGGACAAGACGACCGTGATGGGCGGCTACGGTTCCGCGCAGGCTGGCGATAGCGCCGATGCGACTCGCGTTGTTTCCAACCCCGGTTATACCGACCCCGCCGCGACGCAGACGTCTGCCGAACCCACACGGGTTATAGGCTACGGCGATACACCACGGGATCCGTTTGATTATGCACCGCAGGACCCGTATGACAATGCGGCGCCGGACCCGTATGGCAATGCGGCGCCGGACCCGTATGGCAATGCGGCGACAGATGCTTATAACAACCTGCCGCATAATCCCATTCCGCAGCCTCAGCAGACGACGTATATGCCGCGTACGGCGCAGGTCCAGTCTCGTTATGAGTCGCGCGATCCGCATGCGTGCCAGCCGTATCGCGAGTATCCCAAATCGATTCCGCAGTATGGTGAGGACGAGGAGAAGGCACCGTCGCGTTCGTCGAGCGTGATCAAGAAAATCCTGATTGTGCTGGCGATCTTCTTTGCCTTGTCGATCGTGTTCGCCATCGTGTCGGGCATGCTCAACAAGCGGGGCGCCACGACCGATGCCACGACCGAGCAGGCCGAGACCACCCAGTCTGCTGCCGTCGACCTGAGCGATATCCCGGGACAGTACTGGTCCAACGCCAAGAAGCTCCTCAAGTCGCGCGGAGCCGACCTTTCGAACGCCGTGATTCTGACCGACGATGGCTCAACGCCCGTCATCGATTCCAACTGGGTTGTTACGAATGCCTACTATAACGACAACGGCAACCTGGAGATTCAGCTCACGCACAAGAACAGCTATGGCAACTCGTCCGGCGGCCAAAGCGGTACCGACAGCTCGAGCTCCAATACGCTGGAGGACTTGAGCAACAAGGCGCAGGAGTTGGGAGATAAGGCGCAAGAGCTGGGCGATACGGCACAAAACCTGGGTGATACTGCTCAGAATCTGGGCGATATGGCTACCAATGCCTGGGACGCTCTGCAAAACGGCATTTCGGGCGCACAGGGTAACTAGCTGTTAAGCGGGCTACAGCTGCTCTGCCGGACGGTCGGGCGAGCTAAAGCCCGAGTCAAACGTAACGACGCATGATGCATCGGGCCGGCGCTCGTGCACGATGCGCGTGACGAGCTCCAGTAGCTCTTCGTCGGATATGTCAAAGCCGTCGGGACGCACCAGGTCAAACGAAACAAAGCCGTCGTGCTCGTGCAGGTCGTGGATGGAAAGCGCAGGGTCGATCTGCGCTACGCCGCGCTTTACCCAGCCGCGCAGGTCGTCACCGGTTGTTGCAATGGGGTCGCAGTGCAGCGTAATGCCAATGCCCATCTGGCGTTTGATGTCGTGTTCGATGGTGTCCAGAATCTCGTGGTGCTCAAAGGCATCGCCCTCGCCGGGCATTTCCACGTGTGCGCTGGCAAACTGACGGCCGGGGCCGTAGTCATGCACCATGAGGTCGTGCGTGCCTAGAACCTGGGGGTATGACATGATCCTGTCGCGGATTTCCTGGACGAGCTTGGGGTCGGGCGCTTGCCCCAACAGCGGGCTGATGGCGTCGCGCACCAGGCCCATGCCGCTGATGCAAATGAAGATGCCCACGCCCAGGCCTGCCCAGCCGTCGAGATCAAAGCCGGTCGCTTGCGAAATAAGCGCCGCCGCCAAGACCGAGCCCGAGGTGATGACGTCATTCTTGGAGTCCTGTGCCGTGGCGATGAGCGTCTCGGAATCGATGCGGTTGCCCAGCGTGCGGTTGAATGCCGCCATCCAGAGCTTAACGAGCATGGACAAGACGAGGGCGGCTAAGGCGAGCACCGAATATGCAGTGGGGGAAGGCTTGATGATCTTAGTGACCGACTCGAGAATCAGGTTGATGCCGACGGCGCAAACCAGGACGGCGACAAACAGACCGGCCAGGTACTCGTAGCGGCCGTGGCCATAAGGGTGGCCCTCGTCTGCCGGGCGGCTGGCAAGGCGGAACCCGAGCAGACTCACGATGTTGCTCGAGGCATCGGAGAGGTTGTTGAAAGCGTCGGCGATGAGGGAGACGGAGCCGGCGAGCAGACCCGCGATGCCCTTGGCCAGGCACAGGGTGATGTTGAGGCCAATGCAGACGAGGCTTGCGGAAAAGCCCGCGTTGGTGCGGCAAGATGCATCGACCGGCTCGCCCTCGCTGCCGGGAACAAGCGTATGTACCAGCCGATTTACAAATAGCATAGCGGTCGTCCTCACAATCATGTTTAAGGGGATAGTGTAGCTCGCACGGGGGCGCCGTGCGCCGATGCTCAGAAAATGCAGCAATAGTCTGCCGGTGCTAACGAGCGAGACTTCTCGTCTGCCTGGGTGGTCCATTTTGGGCCACATGGGTATGGGCATGTGCCTGCTTGCTCGACATACTTAATGTCGACAGCCCCTGTGCAAAGGAGGACGTTTCCATGGACGAGATGTTTGCCATTAAATGTCAAAACTGCGGCGGCCCTATGTACTCGCACCAGGCTAAGCGCAGCTTTGAGTGCGCCTATTGCGGCACGGTGGTTCCGTGGCAGGCGGATGCCGGAGAGCCCAAGAGCGCTTTGGGTATTCGCCATACGCCGTTGACGGTGGTGGATGGACTGCTCAAACTCACGCATGTGTCGCAACTCGAGCGCCCGCAGGACCCGGACTGGTATTTCTTCAATGCGCACTGGCGCAATCAGTCGGTCCTGGAACATCTGCTGTGGGAGGATCGCGGCACGGCGCAGGAGTTCCAAGAGGCCACGCATGTGAGCATTCCTTGCCCCTTCTGCGGAGCGTCCTTTGAGGGCGAGTCAACGCAGCGTGTGTTTGAGTGCCCGTCCTGCGGCAACAAGATCGGCATTGCCGACCTGCTCAAGCCCGGTACCTTCAGCAAGCGCCTGACCATGGGCGTTGGTGCGGAGTATGTGCCCGAGCAGGGTATTCCCTGCGAAATCTCGCCGCAGCAGGCACGTGCCAACGCGCTGCAGCTGGTGCGCCAGTATCCGGATGCCTTTGCCGGGCACGACGTGGAAGACGCGATCCAAAACGACATGATGCTCTTCTACTTCCCCATGGCGCTGGCGGACCTGCGCATGATGGCGAGCTTCCCGGGCAAGGGCCTGAGCAAGGAAACCCTGGTGTACTACGAGGTGCTCGACTGGGCATACCCCAGGGCAAACTACCTGGACGTTCGCCTCATGGGCATTTTGGAGCCGTGGGACTTTGCCAAGGTCGGTCCGTTCGATCCCGCCATGCAGGAAGGCGACTTCCGCGTTGTCTCCGTCGATGCGTCTACCAAGGACCAGGTGGTCATTGATAAGTTGGCGCTCGACGTTGCGGGCAACGACGCCGAGGCTGTACTGGGGCTCAATAAAAAGAGCATCCGCACCTGGGCGCGCAAGGCCCGCAAGCATAAGGACGGCCTGGTGATGGTGCCGGTCTACTTTGTCGATCGTCCGGCGACAGACGGCCGCGATGGCGAGCAGGTGCGCATTGCCGTAAACGGCCAGACGGGCCGCGCGGCCGCGGTGGTGTTTAGCGACAAGCGCGAGGCGCATATCGTGGCGCCGCTTAACCCGAGCCTGCATCTGTCCGGCGAAAGTACTGTGCATGCCACGCCCATCGAGGTCAAATACGTTAAATCGCCCTTCCTGTACCAGATCGTGCGCCGTGGAGGCGGCGAGCAACCGCGCCAGGTTGCAGCCGCCGTCGAGGGTTCCTACCGAGAGGAGAAGCCCAAACGCCGCGGTCTGCTGGGTGCGCTATTTGGGAAGTAGGGGAGTAGCACCGGTTGTTGCCGTAAGGTGATGGCCGGGGGTGCGGGGCAGCTCTCAGGAGTGCGGGCTGCCGTCTGATTGTTTGAGGGTGCCAGATGTAAATAAACAGTGGAGCGGCTGCAAAAGAGCCTCCTCACTGGGTAAAATCAGATTGTGCCGCGGAACCCGCTCTTCAGCTAGTCACACTTCGGAAGCGCGGGCAACGCAGGTATTATCGTCTAGGGCCGGCTGCAACCGGCCCTTTTCTGTGGCAGCCAATGGGCCCACATCAGACGAAGGCCGCGTCTTTGCCTGTCAGGTCACGCTCGCCAGCCACGGCTAGAATGTCGTTGCCGGCGTCCATGACCGGTATTGTTTCGTAGCGTGCGTCGCAACCGCGAGTGCGCCTGCGACGGCTGCGGTGGCTTCGGTCGCAACGTGCTGCCACTCTTGCGTTTCGCCATTAGTCGCTTCGTTGATGGCGCGGTACTCGGCGCTTAGTTCGCGCGCCAGCTCTTCCTTGCTTGGAAGATACGGCAGGTATTTGGCGGCAAACACTTGGTCGTTGTCTTCGGGCAGCGTGTACTCGACAATCGAATCGCTTTTGTCCGCGCAGAGCACGATGCCTATGGGCGGATTGTCGCCTTCGTTCATGAGCTCGCGCGTGTAGTAGTTCACATACATTTGCATCTGGCCCAGGTCCTGATGCGTAAGGTCGTCCGTCTTAAGGTCGATGAGCACGAAGCAGCGCATCAGATAGTTGTAAAAAACAAGGTCAATATAGAAATGGCGCCCATCAAAGGTGATGCGCTTTTGGCGCGCCTCGAAAGCGAAACCACGGCCAAGCTCCAGCAGGAACTTCTGAAGATGCGTGATGAGCGCCTGCTCTAGATCGCTCTCGCGAAACGCAGTATCGTCCGAGAAACCTAAAAACTCCAGTACATATGAATCGCGGATGATATCCTCGGGGCGACGAGCTGGGGCGCTCTTTTGGATTTCTTGGGTGACAGCCTCCTTGTCTTTGCTGGCAAGTAGGCGCTCGCGGAACATGGTGTTGATCTGGCGTTCGAGCTGGCGCGTGCTCCAGCGAGAGTCGGCGCATTCGTTCATGTACCAGGTGCGAGCATCAGGGTCGGAAATGCGCATCAACCTGCGGTAATGAGTCCAGCTCAATTCGCTACGCAGTGCGTCGCGAATTGGAAACGCAAGAAAGAACTGACGCATATTGCGAAGGTTTGCGATGCCAAAGCCTCTTCCGAAATCCGCGGTAAGCCTTCTGGAGAGGCCTGCAATCAATGCCTCTCCATATGCTGCGCGCTCCTCTCCGCCCTGTTCATCAACAATACTCTTGCCGATCTCCCAATATGCCTCAACCATCGCAAAGTTAACAGCGGTATAGGCCTTGTCGCGAGCGGCGTTGAGAATCGAGGAGACCTGCTTGTAAAAACCTTCGGGCACGATTGTCGATTCTCCACGGTTTACCAGTTCGCCCATCACTGTCGCCCCGCTTTCCTCTTGTGGAATGCATCTTTATCGAATTTAGTTTAAAGCCTCGCGCGGACACGAATTGCTGTGCTGTCTGACATCATCGCATGGGGCCTTGCGGTGACTAAAATGTGGCCATAGAGACAGTTTTAGCGAACCCCACGGGAGTGACGTGTATGGACAACAACACGCTGCTATTCCAGGACAAAGGTTCGGGTAGGTATAAAGACGTCAAGATCTACCCTAACCGCATTGAGGTACTCAAGAAGGGCACTTTTGGCGGCAAGCACACCGAGATTGTTTATCTTAAGGACATTACGGGCGTCAATAGAATCAAAGGCCGCGATGTTTTTCTGCGCAATCGTCTGTTGACCGCTTGCGTCTTTAGCCTGAACAGCCGTGCGAAGGCCCAGGAGTTTGTTAACGCGCTGAACATGGTGATGTAGCCGATAGCGGCGTTCGGGCCAAGGTAAAAATCGGGGGCACAGAACGGTGTTCTGCGCCCCCGATTGAGTCGATGTGTCTAAAAGGCCGGCTTGCCTATTCGCTAGCGCCTTCGCTGTCTTCGCGGTCACTGGCAAGCATTGCTGCACCTGCGACCGTTGTCGCCATGGCGGCAGCGGCGAGCCCGGCGGCAATGCCGGAGCCGTCGCCCGTGTCGGCGAGTTTTCCGCCCGAGCCCTTGCCCTTGTTGCCCTTACCATTCTTATCAGCGCTGCCTGCGCTGGAACCCGTGCCGCTGCCGGTGCCGCCTGCACTGTCCGAGGCCGCTACGGTAAAGTTTGCGGCTCCGTCGCTGGCGAGCGTGTAGTTCTGCGCCGCGTCGCCCAAGAGACCGCTCACGCGCACCCAGTACGTTCCTGCGGCAAATGTTTCGCCCTCGGCCATTGCTGTGCCCGGAGCGCCGTTCGCGTCGTGCACAAACTCGAGCTGGGCCGTGCAGGCATCGGTTTCGAGCTTGCCCTCGAGTGATGCCGCAATCTTGGCGCGCACGTCCTCGCCGGCCTTAAGGCCTTCGAGTCCCTCAAAATGGGGCGTCAGCACGCGCGGATCGATATCGATGGGCACAGAGCCCTGCAGCCCTATAACGGTCTCATTGCCTAGGGCGTCGACATCCACATATTCGATGGCAAACGCATGGCCCGAAGCCGCCACGTTGAGTACGTTGCTGCTGTTAACGAGGCGGAAATGGCCCTCGCCAACGGTCTTGCCGTCCTGGAGCGAGGCGTCGCTCAGCGAGTCGCCATATGTCATGTGCATGCGGGCTGGGAGGTAGCACGAAGCCGTCTGCTTGTGCTCCGTATCGTAATTGCGCTGATAGATGCTCCGGGCCAGCGCCGCATCAACAAAGTCGGATGCGATGATGCCAATGTGCTTGAGGTAATCTGACTTTGTATCCTCGATGCCGCTGGGATTGATGTACGGGCTCTTATACAGATGCTCGTTGACTACTCGTGCCGAGGTAAAAGGATTGCCTCCGTGCGACAAGCCCGTGCAGCTGGTGTAGTTGATAGGCCAGCAACGCTCCAGGACTTTCTCCTTGGCCCCGTTATCGTCCTCGACATCTACCTCGTTGCGCGTGCGCCCGGTCGTTTCCTTCAGCGCATTATCGACCCAGCTGAGCTTGTCGGTTCCCGTGAGTTTGTACTTGTCCTGGGCGTATACCTTGGTGCAATAGGGCTCTTTGTCGCCTGTTTCCCCCGCGGCTTCAAAGCCCTGCGCGTCTTGGACGAGGCACATGGAACTGCTGTCGGTGTGCGCTGCGATTTTGTTATCCCATTCGGTGAGGTCGAGTCCCCACGTGTGGCCGCTTACGCTGTCGCCGTCGAGTCCAAATCGACGTAGCAGGACGATCTTTCCGCGCACCTCGCCCAGTGTGGGAACGCGGCTCGACGTATAGAACAGTTTGGGGTTGTCGTCCAAAACCTTGGCGAAAGCCGTCGTAACACTTTCGTCGGTAGCCTCGTCGTTGCCGCGCGATGCGAGCATGATAAGCGCTTCTCTCGGGTTTTCGCTCAAAAACGTTTTAAAGTACTCGATGACATCGGAGAGATGCAGATAGTACCCGTCTTTTTTGAATAGGTAGAAATCCCCGTGGCAGATACCAGGGTTGTCGCCCTTTCCGAGTCGGATATCAAAATAGCGGATTCCCTCGAGCAACTGCGTGGGAATGTAATCCTGCTGGCATTTTACTTGCGAGGATTGGGGCTCAGTGTCGTTGTCCACGCTGCAGGTGCCCGAATCGTGCGTACCCGGGATGCTCAGCTCGTCGAGGAACTTGTTGTCGTCGACGTATTTCATCCAACATGGCCCATCGACGTAGCTGCTGTACGTGATCCAGTCGAGGCTGCTAACCGTGGCATCGTTCTTTTTCATGTCGTAACCGATAAGTTCGAGCTCCCACGGAATGCTCTCACTCTTATGGCAGATCTTATTGTTGTCCTGGTCTTCGCCGTTCGATTCTATTGCCAGGTACTTAATGTCTTTTTTCTCGGTTTCTTTCTCGACCGTGCGGTCTCGGATGATGTAGGTTCCGTTTAGCTGGCGGTCGAACGCAAAAGAGCGGCTGGGCTTGCCGTCATGTTCGCCACTCCATACGTGGATAACCTTTCCATCTTTGTCCGAGTCGCCGTCGACCGACCAAATGCTGTAGCCCGTCTTTTTATGCTCTTCGAAATTGAGCAAGGTGCGGATAGCATACCAGTTTGTATCGTCATTCTTGGTCGTTACGTTCTCAAGGATGAGCTTGCTGGACGTGCCGTCATTAAACAGGTGGCAGACGTTGCCGATGACGTTGCCGTCTTCGTTGACGCTCGCGGTGCGAAAATAGCCCGCGGGGCGAAGGCGAATGACGAAATTGTCGAGGCTGACCGACGCTGTGGCAGCGTCGTCTGCAAATGCCGCCCGTGGGCCAATGCCCAATGCCGCGGTTTCGGGCAGGCTTGCAAGTGGCGACAACGCCGCGAGTCCAAGGCCCAACGTAAATGCTCGGCGGCTGATGGCGTGATGTTCGGTCATAACTTCTCCATTCGCAGAGTGCGGTTATGCGATAGTTTTGGTCACTATACTGCTCAGATGTTTAAAGATGCTGGTTTAATTGTCTGCGCGGCGCAATAAATCGGCGGGCGGACGTGTTGGGGTGTTTGTCGTTTTCGTACTGTTGCTACATTTGGAGCGGTTCCGGCGTCCGGCATCCTCGCGTTCGTTGGCTACCGGCATAAGAAAGGGAGGGTCGGTTTACCGGCCCTCCCTGGGTACGAAGCGCTGGGGTACCGTCGCTTGTTTGCACTGCGCCCGTGTTTCCCGCTGCGCTCGCCAGTCGCTTAACGCTTGATCTCGATATCGTCGAGCTTGACGTCCATGGCCTCGGTCTTGGCCTCGGCGATGTCGTCGGCAAATTTCAGGGACTTCATCATGGTCTCGACGGCGTCCTTGTGCTCCTCGACGTTGTCGATGCGCACATACACGCTGCCACCGTCAACGTCGGTGAAGTACTCGGTCGTCACGCCGCCCGAGTGCGTAAAGTAGGCGCTGCGCCAGGTCTTGCCGTTGTACTTAACGGGATCGCTCTCGGTCCATCCGGAGTTGGCCTTCCACTTTGCCTCGTAGTCGAACAGTTCATCGGCGTTCTTGTCAGAGTCGAAGACGGGGATGAAGCGATCGCTGGCGTGCTCGCTCTCGGTGAACTTAAACTGGGCCCTGTCGGCGGTGTCGCCTGCGACGTCGGTGATCTCGACGCCCTCGGGGACCTCGACCTTAAACCAAATGAAGTCGGTCCTCATATCCACGGCTGGCTTTTCTGCTCCACCGCCACCGCCACTTCCGGTAGCGCCGCCGCTGCCACCGCAGCCCACCAGGGCAACTGCGGCAAAGAGGCTTATGCAGAGGGTGAGAATCGCAAAGGCCTTCTTTTTCATGGTCGTGTCCTCCTCGATCTGTAACCGCCCACGGATTACCTGCCTTTACTGTACGCGTGGACGGCTCGCTCGGGTGGGCCATGTGTCCCATTCTGGGGGCTGGAATTGCGCCGTTAAGTGGCAATATGCACGGGTCCAAAAGAGGGGAGGGCCGGTGCTGTCGGCTCTCCCCGGGGTGAGGTGTCCGTTGTTTTAAAGGGGCGCGTGTACGCGGGCGTTGCCCCAACAGGTTCCTTGTTTATAGATATGCCCCAGTTTGTGACGTCCGGAAGTCCCGAAAGGCGGGCCATGTTTCCCATGTTTGCGGTGCCGACGCCTATCGTTCGTCATAGAAATCCGCGATGGCCAGGTGCGCTGACGCTCGCGTACTTATGGGCTAGACTTAGCACCATTACGTGATCGATGCGGTCGGCCGGCGTCGGCCGCCCGACCGATATATATGACTTGAAGGTGCGTGTGCGTATGAGCCAAGAGATGATGGATAAAACCTGTCGCGGTTTTGCCGAGGCGCTGGCCGCGCGCGAGCCAGTTCCCGGTGGTGGCAGCGCGAGCGCTTTTGTGGGCGCGCTGGGCGCCTCGCTGTGCGGAATGGTTGCCCGCTACGGTGCGACCAATCCCGCGCTTGCTGATCGTGCGGATGACCTGACGCGTGCGTTTGCCCAGGCAGACGAGTTGGCGCAGGAGCTTGTGGGTCTGGTCGCCGAGGACGTTCGTGCGTACGGCCAGGTGTCCGCTGCGTACGGTATTCCGCGTGAGGACCCGGCCCGACCGGCTGCGATTCAGGATGCGCTGCATGTGGCCGCTATGCCGCCGTATCGCATTATGGATGCCTGCGGGCGCGCACTGGCGCTGCTCGAGGACATGGCCGACAAGGGTTCGCGTCAGCTGCTGTCCGATGTGGCGTGCGGCGCCGTATTCTGCCGCGCCGCCATGCAGGGCGCGAGCTTGACGCTCTTTGCGAACACCACGTCTATGAAGGATCGTGCACGCGCCGAGGAACTCGAGACGGCGTGTGATGAGTTGCTCGACACATGGTTGCCGCGCGCCGATGCGCTGGCGCGCCGCGCCTCCGACGCTGCAAGAAAGAGGGGATAGCCATGGCTGAGCTACTGAAGGGTGCTCCCGTCGCCCGCGCTTTGACTGAGGAGCTCGCTGCCCGCTGCGCTGCGCTGCGCGAACGCGGTGTTGTTCCGACGCTTGCTATCGTGCGTGTGGGTGAACGCGAGGACGACCTATCCTACGAGCGCGGCGCCCTTAAACGCTGCGAAAAGGTTGGCATCGAGGCGCGTCGCGTGTTGCTTCCTGCCGGTGTTTCGCAAGACGAGCTGTTGACGGCCATCGAGGACATCAATGCCGACTCGGCTGTTCATGGCTGTCTGATGTTTCGCCCGCTGCCCGCCGGCCTTGACGAGAACGCCGTCGCCGCAGCGCTCGATCCCGCCAAGGACGTTGACTCCATGACGCCGGCTTCGCTGCTCACCACGCTTTCGGGGCGCGGCGAGGGTTTTGCCCCCTGCACAGCTGAAGCCGTGCTTGCTTTGCTGGATCATTACGGCGTTGAGCTGGACGGCGCCAAAGTTGCCGTGGTCGGACGCTCACTGGTAATTGGCCGCCCCGTTGCCGCCATGCTTACGGCGCGCAACGCAACCGTGACGACGTGCCATACGCATACGCGCGATCTTGCCGCCGAGTGCTGTGCTGCCGACATTGTGGTTGCCGCCGTTGGACGCGCGCGCACGATTGGCGCAGATGCGGTCCGCGAGGACCAGGCGATTATCGATGTTGGCATTAATTGGGACGAAGCCGCTGGCAAGCTGGTCGGCGACGTCGATTTTGATGCCGCGGAGCCGGTTGTTGGCGCAATCACCCCCGTGCCGGGTGGCGTGGGCGCCGTGACGACAGTAATTCTCGCCAAGCACGTGATCGAGGCGGCGGAGCGCGCATCGAAATAGGCGTTTTGGGCTGTTTGAGGGGGTTAGCTATATACCACGTGGTCAAACAATGCCAAATATGAGTACTGTTGCCAAGATAGTCACATATGTCTTACGTCTTTTTGGCTTCCTAACGGTATCCATTATCGTTAGGAAGCCTATTTTATTGAACTTATGGGGAATAACGTTGTCTTGCTTTTGGGCAAATGGGGATTTTCGGCACTCGTTACAGTGCAATTTGCTGCCACTAAATTTGTGACAGTACTCATATTTGGCATTTTTTGACCACGGGGGCTGCCGAGGCCGTGGTTTCGCCCTTTCTGCGCCGAAGCGATACACTGTTGCCGTTTGATTTCTTCGCTCAAGGAGGATGCGCATGCCGTGCACAACGATTCTGGTCGGTAAAAACGCAAGCTACGACGGGTCGACCCTGGTCGCGCGTAACGAGGACTCGTCCAACGGGGTATTTGAGCCCAAGCGCATGCGCGTAGTGCATCCCGACGAGCAGCCGCGTGTCTACACGAGCGTCCTGAGCCACCTGACCGTTGAGCTGCCCGATAACCCCATGCGCTATACGAGCGTCCCCGATGTTGTCCCGGGCCACGGTATCTGGGCCGAGGCCGGTTTCAACGAGCTCAATGTTGGCATGTCCGCAACCGAGACGCTTACCACCAACGAGCGCGTCCGCGGCGCCGATCCGCTCGTGGACTACGTGCCCGCCAAGGGCAACGAGGGTGAGGACGGCTATGTGCCGGCGCAGCCCGGTGGCCTGGGCGAGGAGGACATGGTGACCCTGGTGCTGCCGTATGCCAAGTCCGCCCGCGACGGCGTGCGTATCTTGGGCGACCTGCTCGAGCGCTACGGCACTTACGAGAACAACGGCATCGCCTTTAGCGACGTGGACGAGATCTGGTGGCTCGAGACCATCGGCGGTCACCACTGGATCGCCAAGCGCGTGCCTGACGACGCCTATGTGACCATGCCCAACCAGCTGGGCATCGACAGCTTTGACCTGGATGACGCCGAGGGCGCCCAGGCCGACCATATGTGCTCCGCCGACCTGCGCGCCTGGATGGCCGAGTGGCATCTGGACCTGACGCTGGGCGTCGAGAGCGACGGCCCGGCTGCCGTCTTTAACCCGCGCGAGGCCTTTGGCTCGCACAGCGACAGCGACCATGTCTACAACACGCCGCGCGCCTGGTACATGCAGCGCTGCCTCAACCCCAGCGACGTGTGGGATGGCCCCGACGCCGACTACACGCCCGAGAGCGACGATATCCCCTGGAGCCGCGTGCCCGAGCGCAAGGTGACCATCGAGGACATCAAGTACGTGCTCTCGAGCCACTACCAGGGCACGGAGTACGACTGCTACGGCAGCAAGGGCACGCCCGCTACGCGTGGTGCCTATCGCCCCATCGGCATCAACCGCAACAGCCAGCTCGCCGTGTTGCAGCTGCGCCCCTATGCGCAGCCGGCGTATCGCGCCGTGCAGTGGATGGCCTTTGGCTCCAACTCGTTTAACGCGCTGGTCCCTCTGTACGCCAACGTCGAGACCATGCCCGAGTACTATGCCGACACGCAGGCTCGCGTGACGTCCGAAAACTTCTACTGGGCCAACCGCCTGATCGGCGCCCTGGCCGACGTCCGTTTCCATGAGTGCGGCCGCGCTGTGGAGGACTATCAGGAGAAGGTCGGTGGCATGGGCCACAAGCAGATCCATGACGTCGATGCTGCCGTAGCCGCTCTGCCCGAGGCCGAGGTACCTGCCGAGCTTGCACGCGCCAATGAGGCCTTTGCCGAGCGTGTTCGCGTGGAGACCGATGCTCTACTGGGCAAGGTGCTCTACACCACGAGCTGCGCCATGAAGAACTCTTTCGCGATGAACGACAACGTGAGGTAGGGATTTCCCGTCGATTGAATAGCGCTAAAACGCTTTGTCGCTTTCGCTCAATCTTGGGTACAAGAACGCCAATGCAGTTGTTTGTGATTGGAGACAACCATGGTTATGAAACTCGATCAGCTTGTTAACGGCGCCATTAACGTGGGCTTTGGCGCTGCCGCCGTTGCTGTCGAAGGCGGCAAGAAGGTTCTCGACGACCTTAATACCAAGGGCGAGCAGGTTCGCAAGGACGCCGGCGCTCCCGATATCGCCCGCAGTGTGTCCGACATGTTCGAGCAGGCCGGCGGTACCATCTCCGATCTGACCGAGCGTCTGGGCATGCAGGGCGAGACCGCGGCCCAGCGCGTGCTCGATGAGCTCATCCTTGCTCGCGTCCGCGTTATGACCGCGTCCGAGCGCACGGCCTTCCTGGCCCACGTGCGCGACATCGTCGATTCGGTCGAGGACAACGTGACCTCGGTGCCCGTCGAGTCCGTTGAGCCCGACAATGCGAAGGATACCGAAGAGGCCGAGTAGCAGCGCAGATGGCAGATTCCACCACCGATTACAACAAACTAGATCCCCTGGGTGACGAGGCGGCGGTTGTCGATGAGGTTGATGCCGCCGTCTCGGGCGCTCGCAAAAAGCCGCGCGCTGTCGATATGGTCCCCGAGGAGCCCGACGCGATGGCGCCGGACGAGGAATATCAGCTCACACCGGCGGGTCGTCGCGAACGCATTGGGCAGATTGTTCGCTTGGTCAAAAAGTACCGTGTGTGGGATAACCTCACGCCGGTTCGCTTGCGCCGCCTGCTCGAGGAGCTCGGCCCCATGTTCGTCAAGATGGGGCAGATTCTGGCCAACCGGTCCGAGATTCTGCCGCAACGCTTTTGCGATGAGCTGCGCCGCTTGCGCTCCGACGTGGAGCCGGTGCCGTACGAGGTAGTGCTCCGCTGCTTGGAAGAGGAATACGGCCTGCGCCTGGGGGAGATGTTCGATGCGATCGACCCCAATCCGCTTGGTAGCGCATCGCTCGCGCAGGTGCACCGCGCTCGTCTGGTGACGGGCGAGGACGTAGCCGTCAAGGTGCAGCGCCCCGGTGCGCAGCAGGTTATGGCGCAGGACATCGATATCATCCGCTCGGTGGTGCGCATTGTTTCCAAGTTCGTCAACACCGATCAATTCGTTGACCTGCACGGCGTAGTCGAGGAGTTGTGGACCTCGTTTCGCGAGGAGACCAACTTTTTGGCCGAGGCCAAAAACCTCAACGACTTCTACGAGTTCCATAAGAGCGTTCATGGCGTGACGTGCCCTAAATCCTATCTGGACCTGTGCACCGAGCACGTGGTGGTTATGGATTACGTCGACGGCATTTCGATCGCCGATCCTGAACGCTTAGTGGCCGAGGGCTATGACTTGGAAAAGATCGGTGCCGCAATCGTCGAGGACTATTCGACGCAGGTGCTCGACGACGGCTTTTTCCATGCCGACCCGCATGCGGGAAACATCATCCTCAAAGACGGAATTGTCTACTTTATCGACTTGGGCATGGTCGGACGCATGTCGAGCCACAACCGTGGCATCGTCAAGGATATGATCTTTGCCGTGGCCGAGGGCGACGTGCCAAAGCTCAAGGATTCGCTCATGCGCTTTGCCGTGACGCGCGGCGATTCGGCCGAGCTTGACCATTCGGCCTTTTTGTCCGACTTGGACTTTATTGTTGCCGACTTTGCCGGGCTCGACCTTAAAGACCTGGATATCGGCGAGTTTTTGACCTCGCTGTTAAACCTCGCGCGCAAAAATGACGTTGAGCTGCCGAGCGTGGTGACGATGTTCGCCCGCGGCATGGTGACGCTCGAGGGCCTGTTGACCGAGTACATGCCCAACGTCAACATGATCCAGATCATCCAGACGCATATTAAAAACGAGAAAAGCACCTATGCGCGCATGCGCGAGATGAGCCGCGACTTTGCAGCGAGCAGTTATCGCGCGGCGAAGGGCTCGCTCGAGGCGGCCGAGTATCTGGGCTTGGCTTCGCGTATGCTTACGCGCGGCCAGCTTAAGGTAAACACGCAGATCATGAGCAGCGATAAGGCGCTGCGACAGCTAGGTGGGATTATCGACCGCATGTCGATGGCAATTGTGATCGCCGGTCTGTTTATCGGTTCGTCGGTGGTGTACTACGCGCGCATCGAGCCGGTTGTGTTTGGTATCCCGGTCATTGGCTTTATGGGCTACGTGAGCGCGCTGGTGCTGGCGCTTATGCTGGGCCGCAATATCTGGCTCAACAGTCACGGCGGCAAGCACTAGAGGCTGCGGCCGTCACCGCATTTTCCTATCGCAAACAATAGCTTTTACCTTGGGCTTCGCCTGCGTGCGAGGCCCTTTTGCGTGATACCATTTTGACGGTAATAATCGATGGCCTAGATGGTGGTGCGGAGACGCACGAATGCGCGGTTATCCTGCGCATTTGGGAGAATCGGGGTGCAAGTCCCCAGCTGTACCAGTAACCGTAATTCCTCTTGGCTCGGGATGCTCGCGTCGCAGATCGGACGACGTGCCCGAGTCGTTAAGGTTAAGTCGGATCGCCTCCCGTCTTGCATGCGGCTGCGGCTTTTGCCGCCGGTGTGCATAGGGCTCTGGAGGGAAGGGGGACCCCGATGGGGGAACTCGAGCGCAACATGCGCGATGACGTGGGGCAGTCTCAAGGCAACGCTCCAAGTACAGACAGTAGGAGACAAATGGATATGTTTGAGGACGAGCGCCAGCGCGTCTCGCATCGCCGTGGCGCGATTGCACGCGGTGTAGCCAAGCGCGGCCTGGTGGCATTCCTGGCCTTCGCGATGGCCTTTGGCACCACGCCGGCTCAGCTGTGGGCCGAGGGCGCCGAGGGCATTGCCGAGGCTGTGGCTCAGGCTGCGACGCCGGGCGAGGACGCAGCGCTTGCGGGCGGTACCGCTGAGCAGAGCGGCGCCGAGGTTTCGGATTCCGAGGGCGCGCCTGCAGCTAGTGCAGCCATAGCAGAGGCAGCAACTGGCGGCGAAGGCTCGGCGACGGGGGAGAGCCCTGCCACGAGCGAGCAGTCTTCGACGGCATCCGCTGGCCAAGCGGGATCTGCCGCCGCGGCTGCCGTTCAGACAGAGAACCCGACAGAAACCGGCGATGTCGCCAAGAAGCAGGTCGAGGTCTCGTTCTCGATTATCGGCACCGATGCTGACGGCAAGGCTCAGACCTGGGTGGCACCTACGCAGCTCAAGCTCGACGAGGGCGCGACGGCTGCGGATGCCTTCGTTAAGCTGCAGCAGAAGATGGGCTTTAAAGCGGATTACGAACCGAACACGGCATACGGCTTCTACCTCAAAAGCATCACATCTCCGAGCGATGGTCGCACGCTTGCCTACGATCCGACGACTTATGCCTTCTGGCAGCTGTTCGTCGACGGCGCGTCTTCCTCGGTTGGCGCGAGCAGCGTCAAGCTCACCCAGGGGCAGAAGATTGAGTTTGCCTATACGGCTGGTAGCTCGTCCCCTGTCGTTAAGGACCAGGTTGCCGCAAATGTGACCGTCATTGGTCGCGATGCCCAGGGCAAGACTCAGACTTGGGTCGATAACGCGCAGTATGTGGTGACGTCCGGCTCGAGCGCGCTTGACCTTACGAAGGTCGCGCTCGAGGCGAATGATATTGACGCCGTTGCTGCGGGCTCCTTCATTCTGAGCCTTAAGTACAACGGTGTTGAGCTGGGTACGCCCCAAGATTATTCGACCTATTGGCAGCTGTTTATCAACGGCAAGTCGAGTGACTATACGGCGGACAATGTCACCATCCATGCCGGCGATACCGTCACGTGGTTCTACGGTGGCTGGGGCGACCAGTTGCCGTCCGATTCTGTCCATGCTTCTGTTCAGGTTCTCGGTAAGGACAAGGACGGCAAGCAACAGGTTTGGGCTTCGACGGGTCAGACGAGTCTCAAGGCGGGCTCTACTGCCAAGGATCTCCTTGAGCAGACCGGCCTTAAGCTCGATGCTAGCGAATCGTCTTGGGGCTGGTTCCTCAACGGTATTACTTCGCCGTTCGACAGTAAGTCCTATGGCTGGGATGCTGCGACCAAGAGCTATTGGCGCTTCTACGTAAATGGCAAGTTCGCCGACGTTGGCGCCGGTGCCTACAAGCTCCAGGAGGGTGACGCCGTCACCTTTATGTATGGTGCTGACGCCGATGCCCTCCCCGGTCAGGTGCTTGGATCCGCCGATGTTATCGGTCCCGATGTCAACGGCAACAATACTCGCTGGGGCTCGGCAAGCAGTGTTTCTTTGCCTGAAGGCTCTACTGCCCAGAACCTTATTGAGACGGTTCTGAAGGCCAAGGGCGTTACGTACAACGGCTCCCAGAGTGGCGAGTACTGGTTCCTCAATTCCATCAAATCGCCGTTCGAAGACAAGTCGTACGGTTATGATGCTGCGACCAATAAATATTGGCACCTGTATATCAATGGAGAGCCCTCCTTACTCTGCGCCAATCAGATTACGCTCAAGAGCGGCGATAAGGTCACGCTTGCCTATACCACCGACGATTCGCCCATGCCCGATCCCGACAAGGTTGTCGTGGACCCGAGTGCGACGACTCCTGATTGGGATGCCGAGTGGGCCGGCTACGGCAACAGTGGCAACGGTTCGACCGTAACGGATGCCAAGACGCCTGCGCAGGCCGCCGGTCTTAAGTGGGCCTTCGATTGGAAGGCCGAGTCTGGTCAGCAGTATGCCAACTGCAGCGAACCTGTCATCGCCAACGGCTTTGTGTACATCGCGACCGAGAACGAGCTCATCAAGATCGATTCGTCCACGGGCAAAAAGGTTGCCTCTGCGCCGCTTGCCTCCAAGGTGAGCTATACCTCTCGTCCGATCTATACCAATGGCCTTATCATCGTTCCGCTCAACGGCGGTGCGGTCCAGGCGATTACTGCAGACAAGCTGATCTGCAAGTGGCTGACGCCTGGTTTGACGGACTTGACGCAGAGCTCCTGCACCGTCGTTTCGGACGGCGAGTACGTCTATGTAGGCTCGGTCGATATTTCGTATGACGAGAATTACAACGCGACCTACGGCAACGGCTCCTTTGCGCGCATTAAGATTGCCACGGGCGAAGTTTCTTGGCAGAACATCGACCCTGCCGAGGGCTATTACTGGACTGGTGCGGCTTTGACGGATAAGTATGCCATCGTTCCTACGAGCGCGGGTACGCTTAAGTGCATTGATAAGACGACGGGCGATGTCGTTTCGACCATGAAGCTCGGCGCTGTCGCAAATGCCGATTGCATTGCCGATCCGTCCAATGGTTCGACCTTCTATCAGATGACGCACGACGGAAAGCTCCATGTGATTTCGCTTTCGGCGAAGGGCGTGCTGAGTGAACAGAAGACGGTTGATCTGGGCCTTACGAATAATCTGAGCGCCCCTGCGGTGTCTGGTGACAATCTGATTGTCGGCGGACAGACGGCTACTGGCTCTGCTCTGGTTCTCTATAACCTGAAGACGGGTAAGACCACGATGGTCGCTGCTGCCGACGGCAAGGCGCTGCCGGCTGGCCTCAACGGTATTGCTGCTACTCCGCTGGTGAGTGTTCAGGGCGGCAAGACCTATGTGTACTTCACCGTTAACAGCGCGGATAGCAAGGATTACGTCAACTACTCTGCTGGTGGTGGCGTGTATCGCTATACGCTCGGCGATGCAGAGGCGACGCAGATTTATGATGCGGCTGGCCATTACCAGTACTGTGACTCTCCGGTCATTGCCGATGCTTCTGGCAATCTCTACTACATTAATGATTCGGGCACGCTGTTTAAACTTGGAGCTGTCGAGTCTTGGACGGTTGCCTTTAACTCCAACGGCGGGTCTGCTTGCGACACTAAGTTTGTTGCTACGGCCGATGGCAAGCTGGTCAAGCCGGTCGATCCGACGCGCGATGGCTACACTTTCGGCGGTTGGTATACCGATGAGGCTTGCACGCAGGCGTATGACTTCAGTACGCCGGTGACGGCCGACCTGACGTTGTATGCCAAGTGGACCAAGAATGCCGTTAACCCTGGCGGTAATGGCGGTTCAGGCTCCAATGGCGGCAATGGCGGCGTTGGTTCGAATGGCGGCGGCGGTTCTAGTACCGGTACTGGTTCCGGCACTGGCGCTGGCGCTGGTTCTGGCTCCGGCTCGAAGGGCGGCGCTATTGCCCCGGGCCAGAAGCCGGTGACCAAGACGACGGTGTCGACCAAGACCGAGACCAGGGACAACAAGTCCGACAAGAAGGACTCCGATAAGTCCGATAAGAAGGACGAGAAGAAGTCTGACAAGAAGTCTGACAGGAAGTCTGACAGGAAGGACGGCAAGTCCGACAAGAAGTCCGACAAGAAGTCCGATTCCAAGTCCGATACGGGTGCTGTTTCCACGACCACTGCTAAGAAGTCCTCTAGTGCTTCCGAGCAGGAGACTGGCACCAATCCGCTCGCCATCGTTGGCATCGCCGCCGGCGTGATTGGCCTCGCGCTCATCGCCGTCTTCGTGCTGACCAAGCGCGGCAAGGGTGACGGTAATGCCCGATAAGCCCAAGGAGACCAGCGGGCAACAGCCCGACTCCTCGTTTATCCAGCTCGATGATCCAAAGCAAAAGGGCGCCGCTTCGGCGGCGTCCGCCTCTCGTCGCAAGGCGCTCCTTGGCGTTCTTGCTGCCGCGTACACCATTCTGATCGTCGTCTCGCTGGGCTTCGTCCATCCTTCCGAGAGCGGCGCCTGGTCCATTGACTGGATCGTTCAGACCGTGACGGGGGAGAGCGTCGTCGCCAAGGACACCAAGGGGTCTGGCTCGTCTGCCGCTTCGGGCGAGGCCAGTTCCAAGGATTCCAAATCTTCGAATGATGCAAAAGACGAGCCCAAGGGTTCGAACGACGCCAAGGACGATTCCGAGTCTTCAAACAAGGAATCGGACAAAAACTCGGATAGCAAGAAGTCCGAGGACCGGGGCGGCAAGAAGTCTGGCGATAAATCCGCTGCCCAAAATACGGGAGCCGGTGATACTTCCAATGCGTCTGGCGGTGCTTCTTCGGGCGGTGGCCAGTCGTCTGATGGAGCCTCGTCCTCTAATGGTGGAAACGCCTCCTCGGGCAGCCAAAGCGGCTCACAGGAGTCCAGCTACGTTACGGTGACGGTTTCGGTCACATCGAGCGCTGTGGGCAATCCTGTGTCCTCTGGCGGCACCTTTACCTTTAACGAAGGCGCCACCGTTTACGATGCCCTGTGCGCGCTAGGCCTTTCTGTCAACGCACACGGCTCGTCGTACGGCACGTATGTTTCCGCGATTGGTGGTTTGGCCGAGAAACAGTACGGCGGCACGAGCGGCTGGATGTACTCCGTCAACGGCACAACGCCCATGACGGCCTGCAGTAACTACGTTCTCTCCAATGACGACAACGTCGTTTGGTATTACGTAACGGGCTAGAGGCCTCGACATAGCGCGCCAGACGGGCGGTTCGGGCCAACATCCGGACCGCCCGTTTTTCATGCGAATGGGACTGGGTCGCCGGGTCTCTCTGCAAACAAAAAACCGGTTGGAACGGGAATTCCAACCGGTTATACATTCAAGCAAATAGTGAATCGACTACGACCGTGCGCCCTCGAGGAAGAAGCGACGGCTGAAGTAGTTGTACCAGGTGACAAGGAACGTGGCGATGGCCTTCATGGCTTGGTAGCCGATGCTCAAAAACGTGACGCCCACAAACATATACAGGTCGTTGAGGCCCAGGCCGATCACCGACAGGATGGTGAAGATCGTGAACTCGCGCTTGCGGCTCATGCCTTCGCGGTGGTCGAACACGTACTTCATGCTGAGCCAGTAGTTGACCACGACGGACGTGATAAACGAAACCGTGGTGCTCATCAAAAAGTCGAGGTGGAACAGCTCGACGAGCGCAATGAGCATGCCCCAGTCGATGCCAAAGGAGATAAGACCCACGACAGCAAACTTGAGGAACTGCTTGGTATGAGGTTGTGCCAGCGCCTTGCGCACGTAATCACATCCAATGCGTTGATGAATCGAGCAGAGGATACTTTAGAGCTTTTACAAGGGAAACGTAAGGTCTTTGCCAAGAACTATATGAACTCGCCAAATTTTCAAGAGCTAATCCGCAAACGTTGAAAATTTGCCCGTAAACGAGCGGCACCCACGGACGATACTGCGCTGAGTGCACGTCGTCCGTGGGCGCCGTAATGCTGCAGGGGTTTCGAGCTACTTGGTCTCGTCGCCCTCCAGGAAGATTTTTCGGGTCACAAAGTTGTAGACCATGACAAGCGCGGTGGCGCAGATCTTGGCGATATTGGCCTCGAGTCCCAGGCCGGCGTTGAGCGCCAGCACGATGCCGTCGTTGAGCACCAAACCGATCACGGACAGCACGACAAAGATGATGAACTCGCGGCGGCGGCTCATGCCTTCCTTGTGCGCAAACACGTACTTCATGCTTGCGAGGTAGTTAAAGATGAGTGAGATGATAAAGCCGCTGGTGTTGGCGATTAGGATGTTGAGGCCCAGACCGTAGTGGAGCAGATTCATAATGCCAAAGTCGATAACCGTGGCAATGACACCGACGACGCCAAATTTCATGATCTGCGCAAGGAGCTTTTGCATGGTACCTGCCTTAGGGTGGCGCGGGGACGCCGTGGGGATGACAAACTCAGCAAGTTTAGCCAATCCCCGCGGGTGGGGCTAGACGCGCTCTTCGATAGCACCGTTTCTATATGCATCGAGCAGCTGGCGCAGATCCTGGATCTGGCTGCGAATCTTGGCGCCAGTATCGGTGTCGCTCACCATGCGGCGACGGTCTGCTTGGTCAAAACGGTTGGTCTCGCTTTCGATGTCCACGTTGCGCGTGAGTGCCTCGGCAACCGTCGTAAAGGCCCGGTGCGACTTGAGGCGGCAGCCGCGCGAGCTCGAGATGAGCGTATAGCCGGCGATGCCCGTCTTGGGATGGTAAGCGCGGCAGAAGCCGCCATCGATGACCAGCAGCTTGCCCTCGGCGCGGATGGGCTGCTCGCCCTTGGTGGTTTTAACGGGCGTGTGGCCGTTGATGATGTGGCCGGTCGGCGAGCATGCCATGGGCGCGACGCCAAACTCGCGCATGATATCATCGCAGACCGAGGGCGACTTGGTAAGCGTAAAGTACGGGTCCATCGGCTCGACCCAGGTGCTCCTATCGGCGATATAGGCGCGCTCAAAGGTACGCACTAAGCGTCCGCTGGCGGGTGAATTGAAGCCAATCCACAGGTACCACATCCAGTCGAGGGCGTCGCAGTCGCCCACGCGCCAGGCGCGGCGGGCGATGTGGTCGCAAAAATCGAGATAATCGCGGCCAGCGTGCCAGGTGCCCAGACAGTTCATGCTGCTAAAGGTGCCGTCTTCGTTGAGCGGAACGCAGCCATGGAACAGCAGGTTGCCGTTGGCGACCTTGTACATCGAGCCGTGGGAATAGAGGAAATCGATATGGCGATGCAGGTGATCGGCGGTGACAAACTCTGACACGAGCTTGTCGATGATGTGCTGCTCCTGAGACGTGAGCGTGTAGGGGTCCGCCGGGTCGACGGTGGGGAAGTCGTTGGTCGTGAGCGGCCACACGCTGCCGTCGGCGAGCGTGACTGTGCCGGTGTCGTGGTCGATCTTGTCGAGTAACAGGCGGTCGGTCATATCGAACTCGGGGTGGCGCTGGATAATCTGGCCCTCGAGCTTAAAGAGCAGCACGTTTATGGCCTTGATCAGCGGGGTGATGGACTCACCGGCGGTGTAGGTGGCATCGGCAAAGGCGACAAGCTCACGCAGCGAGATGCCGTAGTCGTTCTCCAGGATCTCGTAGTTGTCGTAGCGCAGGTTGTTGCGCAGCACCGTGGCGATGCAGGCGGGCTCACCGGCTGCAGCGCCCATCCACAGCAGGTCGTGGTTGCCCCACTGGATGTCGAGTGAATGGTAGGTGAGCAGTCGGTCCATAATCTTGGCCGCGCCGCCGCCGCGGTCGAAGATGTCGCCCACCAGGTGCAGGTGGTCGACGGCCAGGCGCTTGATGAGCGAGGCGAGCGACTCGATAAAGTCGTCGGCGCTGGCGGTCTCCAGGATGGACTCCACGATGCGCTCGTGATAGCGCACGCGATAGTTGTTCTCGTCCGGGTGCGTGTGCAACAACTCGTCGATGATGTAGGCGTAGTCGCGCGGGATGGCCTTACGCACCTTGGAGCGCGTGTAGCGGCTTGAAAGTGAGCGAGCGACCATGATGAGCTGGTCAAGCATCGTCTTGTACCAGGCTGGCGAGTCCTCGCGCCGGCTGCGGACCAGGTCGATCTTCTCGCGCGGGTAGTAGATGAGCGTGCACAGCTCGCCCTTTTCGTCAAAGGAGAGCGTGTCGCCAAAGATCTCGTCGACATGCTCGCGCACGACGCCCGAGCAGTTGTTGAGGATGTGCATAAAGGCTTCGTATTCGCCGTGCACGTCACTCATAAAATGCTCAGTGCCTTTGGGCAGGTTGAGAATGGCCGAGAGATTGATGATCTCGGTAAACGCGGATTGCTCGGTGGGAAATTGTCTCGACAGCAGACGCAGATACTTGAAGTCTTGCGGGTTGCGATCGAATGCGACCATGAAACACCTTCCGATATGGTTGGTAAAACTGATAAACAACGTCAAACGTTTATCAGTATGCGCCGCTTTTGTTTCGATTTTGCGCCAGCGGCTGAATTGTCGGCTGAACGGTTTGGTAAATCGATTTAGTTGAGGTAGATATGGCGGTTGGGTGGAGACGACAGAGGGTGTTTTCTCAGATATTTATGCGTGGGGCCGGTGGAGACGATGGTGGTAAAGATGTTCACTATTTTTGGTTCGATTTGGTAAATAGTGGACATATGTACCGCATGTAGGCTCACTGTGCGATAATTTGCGCAGCAATGAGTAAGGAGCCTCATATGAGTGATTTTGTCCTGACCTGTGAATCCGCCGCCGATCGAACCCGTGAGTTCTTTGCGTCGCGCAATATCCCTGTCGTGTGTTTTCATTACGAGATCGACGATGTTGTCTATACGGACGATCTGTATCAGTCGATTACGCCGGACGAGTTTTTTGCCCAGATTGCCGCGGGCGCCATGCCCAAGACGTCTCAGGTGAGCGTGGGTGAGTACGAGGAGTTTTGGGAGCCGTTTGTTGCCGAGGGTAAAGACGTGCTGCACCTGACGTTGTCGTCGGGTATTTCGGGCACGTATGGATCGGCCTGCGTCGCGGCGCAGATGCTCGCGGATCGCTATCCCCAGGGCGGCAAGGTGCGCGTCATCGATTCGCTGGGGGGCGTCTTCGGGCTTTGGTCTGTTGCTGGAATATGCCGCCGACGTGCGCGATAGCGGGGCTTCACTCGACGAGACGGCTGCCTGGATCGAGGAGCACAAACTCAACCTGCACCACTGGTTCTTCTCGACCGATCTGTCGAGCTACCTGCGCGGCGGTCGCATTTCGGCCGCGAGCGCGATCATTGGCACGGCGCTTAAGATTTGCCCGCTTATGACGGTCGATTGCGAAGGTAAGCTGTCGCCACGTGAGAAAATTCGCACTAAGAAGCGCGCGATTTCCGAGATGGCTAAGACCATGATGGCACACGTACAGGGCGGTACGGATTATTCGGGTAAGTGCATCATGTCGCACTCGGCGTGCCGCGAGGATGCCGAGGCAGTTGCGGCGCTGATTGAGGAACAGGTTCCGCAGCTTAAAGGCAAGATTGAGATCAATGACATCGGTACTCTGATTGGCTCGCATACCGGACCTGGTACGGTGGCGCTCTTCTTTATGGGCGACAAGCGCGTGGATTAATTTGCCCCATCACGTTGCTGCATGATTGCTCAAACGAAAACGGCCCGTCTCACGTTTGTGGGGCGGGCCTTGCTGTTGCGGCTAGCGTTTCTTTCCGCGGAAGAAAAAGCCGTGCAGTGACGGCTTGAGGCCGCGATTGGCGCGATGCTCCTCGACGCGCTCGTGGATCGAAGCGACGCGCTCGATGACTTCGTCGGGAATCGGCACGTCGGGATTCATGTTCTCGACCTGGCTGACTTCGGCGGCGGCGACCTGGTCGATAATGGGCACATCGTCGCGCGAGATGACAGGTGTGGCGTCTTCCTTCATCTTGCGATAACGCTGCATCATGTCGGCCTGTAGCTGCTGGGCCGAAGGCGGCGTCCAGATGATGGCGTTGGCGCCGGCGGCGATGGTCTCACGGAAGCTCTCGGGCGTCTTGCCGCCCGGCGCGATGAGCGGCAGGTTGGGATAGTGCTCGCGCAGTTCACGCAGGACCTGGGGCGTGTTTTTGCCGGCGGCGATGTTGAGAATCTTGGCTCCGGCGCGCACTTTGGCATGCGCATCGTCGTCGCAACGTACGACCGTGGCGATGACGGGGATGTCGGCGATGTTGGTGATGTGCTCGACCATCTCGGCAGTAGCGGGGGAGTTGACCACGCAGCCCGCCGCGCCCTGCATCTCGGAGACGGCTGCCATCTGCACGGAGCGCTTACCGGTCGTAGTTCCGCCGCCCACGCCTACAAAGACCGGGCACTCGGCGACGGTCAGCAGCGCTTGCGTAATGGCGGGCTGCGGCGTGAAAGGGTAGACCGCAAAAACGGCATCGGCGTTGGAGTTGCGGATAACCGCGACATCGGTAGTGTAAATGAGCGACTTGATGCGGCGGCCGAAGAGCGTGAAGCCGCTGGCCTCCTCGATCTCGTCGGGCATGCGAAGAGCAGCCTTGCGCAGACGTCCGTCGATGGGCAGGGGCTCCATGGGGAGCAGTCCGTTGGGGGTCACGGCTACCTGGGGCTCGGTGAACTCGTCTGCGAGCTCGACCTCGGAGAAATCGACCGAGGCGACGATGTCCTCGTGAACCTCGGCGGGTACATCGATGGGAGCTTGGTCGTTTGCCGCGGCAGGCGTGTCGAAGGAGCTGGTGCCGACGAAGGCGTCGACGCGCTCATTTAGATCGTTGAGGGTATCCATGGAGACTCGATTCTATGTGATGACGGCCGGCGCGATGCAGCCGGAATTGCGAATGCTAAATCGTTTGACGAGTTGATTTTTCCCCGCCGCGCCATCCGTTAGACCGAAGGGCAGGCGAACGTGAAGGAGCTGTGGTGGCGGGGATCGAGGTGCTATCTTGAAAGTCCCGTTTAAAAGAGAGGTGACGCGGTATGGAATTGACAGCAATGTTTGGCTCGATTGGCCTGTGTGTGGGCGCAATCGTTGCCGCCGCGGTCATCTACTTTGTGGTCACGGCCATTAAGGGCAAAAGGGCCGAACGCAAGGAGCGCGCGATGCTTAAACAGCATCGCGACCAGCAGGGCAAACGCGCACAGAGATAGCTTGTTGAGTTTTTGATCCGTGCGCTAGCTGCGTTTTCGGATCAGGGCAATGTAGAAGCCCTCAAAGTCGCGGCTAGGCGGAATGGTGAGCGTGCCGGGCAGGCCGTTGGCGATGGCCGACACCTGACCGGCGGCAATGGCTTCGGTCAGAGCGTTGGACTCGATGCGCGGCTCCTCACCAGCTTCCTGGGTGCGTCGTGCTTCACTTTCGCTTGGCATGCCGTCGAGGGGGATGAGCTCGCAGTCCATATGCTTGTCGAGGGCCTCTTGCAGGGCGTCCTCGTTTTCCTGCGGCAAAATCGAACAGGTCGAATAGACGAGCGTGCCGCCCGGTTTGAGGGCACCCATGGCGCGGTCCAGAAGTGCTCGCTGCGAGCGGGCGCACTTGCTCAGCAACTGCTCGGTGAGGCCGCGCAGGCTTTTCTCGTTGCCACTGATGACGGTGCCCGTGCCGGTGCAGGGAGCGTCGAGCAGGATGCGGTCAAAGCGGAAGAACTCGTCGAGCTCGCGTGCGTCGATGCGCATGACGGGCACGTTTTTGGCACCTTGGCGGTGGAGGTTGGACTCAAGCTTTTCGGCGCGGGGAATGCTCATCTCGCAGGCCGTGAGGTGTGCCTGGCCCTGGGTGAGGGCGGCGATCTGCGTCGTCTTGCCGCCGGGGGCTGCGCACATGTCCAAGATGTCCTCGCCGGCCTGAGCGCCTAATACCAAAGGCGGCATCATGGATGACAGGCTCTGCAGGTAGATCTTGCCGTCGCGGTAGATGTCGAGGTCCCACAGATCGGAAACCTGGGCCTCGGGCAGGATAAAGGCGTCTGGGTACCAGGCGACGGGGTTGTGGGCGATGCCGGCTGCATCGAGCGCCGCAGCGATGTCCTCGGCGGTCGCCTTGAGCGTGTTGGCGCGCAGCGTGACCGGGCGTGCGGCTGCGGCACCGAAGCCCTCGATCATGAGGTAAGCATCGGCGGGCGCATAGGCGCCGGCGACCGTGTCGACCATAAAGCGCGGCAGGTCGGCGGCGCAGGGAAGGGCGGCAAGCTGGTCGGAAAGCTCGGTAGCAGCAAACTGCCTGAGCTTGAGCTCGGCCTTGACCTGCTTTTTCTGCTTACGACGACGCGGCTTGGACATCCGTCTTTCCTTCCCGTCCCAAATTGACTACTTTCCGGGCACGCCGCTGCTGGCGCGCTTTAGTACTGGCTCTCGTGCTTGCTAAAGAAGTCGAAGCGCGGGGGCAGCGGCTTTACGCGGTGCTCGCCGGGCTTCTCGCCCAGGCTCTCCACAAACTCGTCCGTGGAGGCAAAGATGTTATCCCAGCTAAAGAAGGCGACCGGATCGACGTCGAAGTATTCGCAGATGAGCTCGCAGCCGGCCGGCACAATACCGTGCATGAGCACGGTCGCCACGCGCAGCTCGGTAAAGGCGTCGACGAGGGCCTGCGTCATTGCGACGTTGGCTGGCTCACCCTCGAGCTTGTTGGCGGCCTTGGAGGCGTCGCTCCAGCGCTTGTTGGCGGCGCGCAGGTAGTCGTCGCACACGGCAAGCGCGCGGTGCGTCTCGAACTTGTACATGGCCTGCTCAAAGGCGAGGGTTGCCTGTTGGGCGGCTTCGACCACGGTGTCAGAAGCGGCACCGGCGGGGATGCAGCCGTTGCGGTAGGGGCTCTCGTCGCCTTCCTTGACGGCGACGCCGTAGAAGCAGCTGCGGGCCAGGCGGTTGAACACGCCGGTCAGCAGCGCGCTCTCCTTAAGGGCCGGGTCGATAACGCGCTTGTCGTCGCAGGCGCGCACCTCGTTGCCGTCCTTGTCCTTGCCGGTCACACGCGTGTCGTATGCCTTAGGGCTAAAGCTTACCGGCTTCTCGGACAGGCCGAGCGACAGCCAGTGCGCGCGCATCTGCTCGCAGGTGTAGTGGTTGAGCAGGTCGTCTGCCGGCGGGGGAGGCGTCTGCGAGGACGAGCTGGCCTTTTTGCCCATGTAGAGCAGGTGGTAGCAGGCGCTGACGGTGCTCTGCGTGAGGTCCCAACCCAGGGCCTCCCACATGGCGGTCTGCGCGATGCAGTAGAAGTAGATGTTGTCCTGACCGATAAACTGGTAGATCTGTGCGTCGTCCGAGCACCACCAGTCGCGCCAGTCGAGCGAGCTGTGCTGGTAGGTGGGCGCGGGCACCTGCGTGGAGTCGGCAGCGGGCTCGCCCATGAGGGCGGCATCCTGGGCGGCGACGCCCTCGGTCACGCCGGCGGCTTTGGCATCGCGTGCGAGCACGGTACGCGTATAGCTGATGGGCGCCCACAGGCTCTCGGGCCAGCACCAGCAGGTGACGTCGGAGACGCCATCGACCTCGGGCACCGGAACACCCCAGTCGATGTTGCCGGTGATGCGGAAGGGCACGAGCGCCTTGCCGCTGCGGAAGCGCACGCCACCGTTGGCGAGCACTGCGTGGGCATCGTCGCGCTCCTTCCAGCTGGGGAAGGTGACGGTAAAGCTGCTCTTGTTGCCCTCGGGCTCCAGCACGGTGTGCTCAGGAAGCTGATCCTCGACGGCATCGAAGGCCTCGCGGAACTTGTTCTGGATGTAGAGCTGAGCCGGCAGCAGCCACTCCTCCATGGTCTTGGAGACCACGGAGCGAACCTGCGGGTTCTGGGCGAGCTTGGCGGTATAGGTCTTCATAAAGTTGAGGTAGGCCGGCAGGTCGAAGTAGAGGTTGTCGACCGGGCGCAGCTCGGGCACCTCGCCGGTGAGCTGGCTCTTGGGCGCGATGAGCTCCTCGGGCTCAAACTGGTGGCCCAGATCGCACTCGTCGGCATAAGCCTTCTCGGACTTGCAGCCCTGGATGGGGCAGCGGCCGATCACCTGACGGCCGTTGAGGAACGTGCCGGCCTTGGCATCGTAGAACTGCAGCGTGGAGCGCTTGGAGATGGTGCCCTGCTCGTGCAGGCGCTTGATAATCTCGGCGGTCACCTCGTTGTGAATCTGCGCAGCCGGCTCAAGGCCCGAGCCGCCGTAGATGTCGCAGCTGATGTTGTAGTTGTTGAGGGTCGCGGCCTGGCGGGAGTGATTGGACTCGACATACTCGCTAATGGACTTGTCGTAGCCCTCGTTCTCCTTGAGCTTGCGGTAGCTCTCCATGATGGGCGAGCCATAGCAGTCGGTGCCCGAGGTGAAGATGACGTTCTCGCGGCCCAGGCGGTCGCGCAGGAAGCGGGCGAAGAAGTCGGCAGGGACAAAGACGCCGCCAACGTGGCCAAAGTGAAGGCCCTTGTTGCCGTAGGGCTCGCCGGCGGTAACGATGGCGCGGCGAGGCCAGCTGGGACGGTCGTTCATGGAGTATTTGGATGCCATGGGACTCCTTCGCATATGTTGAGGGCGCGGCCGGGCGCGGGGCTCGGCGGCGCGGTGGTCAATTCGTGCATATCGTTCGACATTATCGCACATGCGGGCGGGTGCGTGGCAGGGGCGCTATCCTAAGATGCTATGAATGAGATTTCCAACATACATGCGTTTGAGGACGAGGATTTTCTGCACGCTTGCTTCGTGTGGGGGATGGTCGTAGTCGGCGTGTTTGCCGTGTGCCTGGTGCCGGTGTTTATGCTGCTGGGCGGGCCTGCAGACTTGGATGCGGCTGACGCGGGCGGCTGGATGGCTGTCGTGGGCTGGATAGTCGGCTTGGCTGCGATCTCAATGGCGTCGTTCGCCGTGCACGAGCTGGTGCACGGTGTGTTTTTTAAGCTGCTGGCGCCTGCGGGCGCGAAGGTGACCTTTGGGGCGAATCGCGAGACGGCGATGATCTATGCCTGCGCCGAGGGGATTGTGTATTCGCGCCGGCGGTATATGGCGATTTGCCTGGCGCCGACGGTTGTTGTGACGACAGCGTTTGCCCTGGGGTTTGCGTTTTCGGGCTATCCGCTGCTGTGCTATCTGGCGACCGGCTTGCATTTGTCGGGCTGTGTAGGCGACTGGTATTACGTGCGGACCATTTTGCGCGACCGCCGCATTGTCGCCTGCGAAGATACGTCCTTTGGCGTGCGCTTTTTTGGGTGAGGAGATGTCGATGAAGCCGTTGTTGCTGCATGCGTGCTGTGCACCATGCTCGCTTGAGCCGGTTCGCCTGCTGCGCGAGGAGGGGTTTGAGCCCACGATTTGCTGGACCAACCCCAATATTCAACCGCGCGATGAATGGCAGCGCCGCTTGGACGAGCTGCGCCGGTGGTGTGCCGATGGCGACATCGAGCTTATCGAGGCGGGGGAGGACCGGAAGCGCTGGGAGGCCGGCGTGGCCCCGCTGGGAGCCGACCGAGCCCGTCGCTGTCGCGCGTGCTATGCCCTGCGTCTGGCCGAGGCGTGCCGTGTGGCCCAGGAGCGCGGGTTTGAGTTTGTGGGCACGACGCTCGTCGTCTCGCCGTATCAGTTGTTCGAAACCTGCAATGATGTGTTGGAGCGTCTGGCTGCCGCCCGCGGTCTCACTCCGGTGATTCGTGATTTTCGTCCGTATTACCCCGAGGCCACGCGTCGTTCGCGCGAGCTGGGCATGTATCGGCAGAACTACTGCGGCTGCCGATTCTCGGCCGTCGAGGCGGCCATGGACCGCGCCCGCATCCGCGACGAGCGCAAAGCGTCCAAAAAGTAGTTCATTTTGGGCTGGGGCTTTGAGCTGTCTGTGCGGTACGGTCGTTTTTGGGAAAGTCGATTTAATTAAGCGTGTGATCGTGGCTCGCTTGATACCAAACGACGACTCCTATGATTCTAATCCTCCGTTTGTTAAACATCAGATCCGGACTTGCTGTTGCATATGAATGGGACGACAGCACAATCATGTCGTTTCCTTCTGCAAATCGCCTAATTACCGGTGTTTTACCGTCTGCGAGCGCCAATACAGCACAGCCGTTCCAAGGCTTTGCGGTGGTATCGACAAGTAGTAAGCTGCCGGGAGGGTAAATGCGGGACATTTCGTCACCTTTGATTTTAACGAAAACGCTATGTGGGTGACGCTTGGCTACGTCTACAGGCGCGCAAGCATTTTGTTGGCTGTGCGTGATGCGGCGCTTTTGCGATTCGATATCGATGACGGGAAATGCGCCCTCCATTTCGTGGATAGCAGGGTCTTCGTCGGTGACGATTCTTTTATTTGCGAGCTTTACGGCCAAACCGTTTTCCTCGCCAACAAGTTCATCGCGGGTGCAACCGAAGAGCGCTTGTAACTTTTCAATATGGCGCTCACGGGGGGCATACCGACTTTTTTCCCAACGACAAACGGTCTCTTTAGATACCCCCAACATCTCTGCAAGTTGCGCCTGACCAAGATGCTCCATGGTGCGGAGTTTACGAATATTTGCCCCGAAGCCCATGGCTATAGATCCTCTCGCCACAGAGGGAGGCATAGACAGTTTGTGCCACCATAGCCTTTGGTGAGCTCGTCAATGGATAACGGGAATAATTCCATTCCTGCTTTCTCAAGCGCTTCGTTGGTCCAAACGTTTTCTTCATATACGCATAGTTTTCCTGGCGAGAGCGCAAGGATAGACGTTGCGTTGTTCCGGCGCTCTCTTTCGTAGGCGGTTTGATTCCCGCCTCCGCAGTCAATTACTTTTATTGGTTCGCAACAGGCTGCAGAGAGTATTTCCGGAATCGTGCGATCGATAGGAGTGATCGTAAGGCCCTTTCCGGATCGTTTTAGTTGAATGCTGTATGCATCAACGGCATTGCATATCTCACGATCGATGAGGAACGCGTCGTGATCAATTCTACTTATGAACGTATCGAGGTGGATACGCAGCCCGTCAGAGGGGACTCGAATCGCAATTAGCTCGGTAGTCTGGAATTTATTTGAGGCCAGGAGCTCTTTGGCAAGTGACTCGACGGCGGCGGGTTCAGTTCGGTCAGAGATTCCAACTAATAATGTCTTAGCACTGATAACAAGAATGTCTCCGCCTTCGATATGGTAACTACTCCTGTTCAAATCACATACCGGGGTTTCTCCCATGATCTTGTGGTGGGTGAATATCTGCCGGTATAAGGCGACCTCACGATCACGCTCAGGCCAATACATATGATTTAGGATGATGCCGTCTCCGACTACCACAGCAGGATCACGAGTGAAAAAAAGCGTGTTGAGGGGATTGACCAAGAGCGAGGCGGGGTCAAATTGCTCGTGCACGAGCGCCCGTAGTGTTTCCGACTGGTTTGAACATAGCTCAGTGTCTCCAAAGCGAATGCCGTTAAGTACTATATTCACCAATTCCTGGGTGTTCTTAGCGTTCTCAAACAGCTGGGTTATTGTCTCGAGGAACTCTCTGCCTGTTGCCCCACTGCAACGGAGGTAGTCATCAATAAAACATTTAAGTGATTGGGGCTCAGTTTCAAGTGAGTCTTCGAGAAGGTCCCTAATTTCAATGGTTTCTACGCCATGCTTCTCAAGCAATTGAACCATGGAATCGTGCTCATATATTGCTTTGTCGAGGTCAAAACGACCGCTCCATTTTCGCAGGGAGAAAACTTGGCTGAAGTCGGCATCAGGGTAGTTTTGTGTTTCAGTTCCTGGTCGATGGACAAGTACGGCTTTTAAATGACCGATTTCATTTGTTATGTGTACGCCTTGCATGTCTGTCTCCTGTCCTGCTGGTTTTTATATAAGGCTAAGGCAGGTTCCTTGTTGTGTTGCGGAAAAGTTAAAAGACGTATGTAATTGATAAATAACATCAATTTTAAATATCAGATTGATTAATAACGTCACTTTAGCTGCCGTTCATAGGTGAAAAGCGACACGATGGCGATGGTTGGCCGACCACCGCTGAGCAACCTCATACATTTATGGTGCCAGCTGGATAGATGGGAAAAGGAATGAAGGAGGAGATATGGCAGCGGAAAGTTCGAAAGGCATCAAGCAGTTCAAGGTCCCGCACGTATATGCGATCATCTTTGCACTTATGGTCATCTTCGCTGTTCTCACGTGGATTGTTCCCTCTGGGTCCTATCAGCGTCAGGAGGTGAACGGTCGTGAAGTCACTGTCGCAGGTACGTATGAGCAGAGTGAAAAGACATATATTGACGAGGAAACCGGGGATGAAGTAGATCTCAGACAAGGCGTCTTCGATGTTCTTCAGGCTCCAACGCGCGGTATACAAGAGGCAATTGAGGTCGTTGCATTCATCTTGATTGTGGGCGGTTCGTTTCAGGTTATTACTAAAACGGGCGCTATCACGAGCGGAATGGGTCGTGTCGTTCGCCGCTTTAAGAACAAAGACATTCTAATTATTCCTATTGCGATGGTTCTCTTTGCATTGGGCGGAACGAGCTTTGGCATGGCGGAAGAAACTCTCCCGTTCTTTGCGATCTTCATGCCAATTATGATGGCTATGGGCTTCGACTCGATGACGGCGTTCATGGTCGTGTTCGTTGGAGCGCGCACGGGTTACATCGCCTCAACGATTAATCCGTTTAATGTTCTCATTGCGCAAGGTATTCTTGGTATTCAGGGCAACCCCCAGCTGTGGCTGCGTATGATTGCCTGGGTTGTTTTGACTGCCGTTGCAATTACTTGGGTTGTCCTCTATGCACGAAGGGTAAAGAAGAACCCTGAGTCATCGATCACATTTGAGGATGATATCGCCAAGAAAGTCGAGTTCGCTGCCGATGAATCTGCCCTTGACGCGGAATTTACGGGTCGTCAAAAAGGCGTGCTTGCGGTATTTATCGCTGGTATGTGCCTTATCATCTGGGGACTTGTGACCCAGGGCTGGTATATGAACGAGATTTCTGCGGTCTTTTTGGCCATGGGCCTGTTGGCTGGTGTTATTGCGGGCTTTAGTCAGGACGTCATCGCTCAGGAATTTGTTGCGGGTATCGCTGACTTTGCTTTCTCGGCAATTGTCGTTGGACTTGCGCGTGGCATCCTTGTCATTGCCTCTGACGGCATGATCATCGATACCATCCTCAATGCGCTCGCCACTGGTCTGGGCGGCATCCCGGCGGTTCTCTTTACTACGCTTCTTTATGCGGTTGAGAACCTCCTGGCGATTCTGGTTCCCAGCTCATCTGGCCTTGCAGCACTGACCGCTCCCATTTTTGGACCTTTGACCGAACTCATGGGCCTTAATCCCGAGGCCGCCGTGTGGGCTCTCTCCATGGGTAGCGCGACGATGTCTTTGATCTGTCCTACTAGCGCCATTCTTGTAGCGGGTTTGGGCGTGTGCAAGATCAAGCTTGGCCAGTGGTGGAAGACCGTTTGGAAATTCTTCTTGGTCGTGTCGCTCATCAATATCGTATTCGTAGCAATCTCGGGACTTATTGCCCTGTAGGTTTCATGGCTGAAATGGAGTAACAGGAATGTCTAAAGGACTGAATGTACACAGCGAGATTGGTAAGCTCAAGAAAGTTGTGCTTCACCGCCCCGGTCGTGACCTTGTGAACGTAAAGGCAGAAGAGTTCGATGATGTCTGGATTCACGACTGTTTCTATCTTGATGTGGCTCAAAAGGAGCATGATGCCTTTGCGGATCTTCTGAGGAGCGAAGGTGTTGAGGTTCTCTATATGGAGAAACTCGTTGCTGAAGCGCTGGATGCATGCCCCTCGGCTCGCGCTGAGTTTACCGATACATTTATGGCTGAGAGCGGGATTGTCAATCCTATGCTTGAGCAGGCTGTTCGTGAAAAGCTCGACGCTATTTCAGATTCGTATCAGTTTGTACTTGAGGCTATGGGGGGGTATCGTTATCGTGACCTTGAGCTGCCTCGCGTTTCGACTACGCTTAGTATGATGGATAATGAGGATGCGAAGCCCGATGATTTGGTGTTGAAGCCTCTTCCGAGTTCATATTTCTCTCGCGATCCTCTTGCTTCCGTGGGCAAAGGCGTTCTGCTTCACCATATGTATTGGAAACAGCGAGATCGTGAAGTGCCCTTCTACGAAGCGATTTTCAAATACCATCCCGATTATGCAGGGACTCCGATTTGGTACGACCATAAGAATCCCTGGCATATCGAGGGCGGTGATGTGCTTAACATTAACGCTCATACCTTGGCTATTGGAATTAGCCAGCGAACTGAGGCGGCTGCGATTGAGGAGCTTGCAAAGAATTTGTTCTGGGGATCTGGGAATTCTGAGATCGATACCGTTTACGCTATTAAAATCCCCAACGGCTATGCTTACATGCATCTTGACACCGTTTGCACCATGGTGGATTTCGATAAGTTCACAGTTTATCCCGGTATTTTTGAGACCCTTCGTGTTTATCGTCTGACTCGTGGTGACTCTGAGGGAATGGTCGCTGTTCAAGAGATTGATGACACGCTTGAACATATTCTTGAAATGGCTACTGGCGTGGAGAAGGTGCAGCTTATTGAGTGCGGTGCCGGCGATATGGTTGAGGCATCTCGCGAGCAGTGGAACGACGGGTCGAACACTCTTGCCGTTGCTCCTGGTAAAGTCTGTGTTTACGAGCGCAATGTTGTCACAAATGATGAGCTCTACAAGAACGGTTTGGAACTTTTGGTCGTTCCCTCCGAGGAACTGTCCCGCGGTCGTGGTGGCCCGCGCTGCATGAGCATGCCCTTCTGGCGCGAAGATATTTAGTTGCAAATCCACTGTGATGGGAGATGGCGAATATGGGTGTTAATATCGCTGGGCGCAGTTTTCTGAAGCTGCTTGATTACACGACGGAAGAGATTGAGTATCTGCTTGAGCTTTCTGCTAACTTCAAAAGCATGAAGCGTGCCGGTGTTCCGCATAAATACCTTGAAGGCAAGAATATTGTTTTGCTATTTGAGAAGACTTCCACGCGTACTCGCTGCGCCTTCGAAGTTGGTGCACTTGACCTTGGCATGGGTGTAACTTATTTGGATCCGGGCTCGTCTCAGATGGGCAAAAAGGAGTCGATTGAGGACACGGCTCGCGTCCTTGGCCGCATGTATGACGGAATTGAATACCGCGGCTTTGAACAGGCGAAGGTTGAGGAGCTTGCTGCAAAAGCTGGGGTTCCCGTTTGGAATGGGCTGACTACTGAATTTCACCCGACTCAAGTGCTTGCCGATATTCTGACCATGCGTGAAGAGTTTGGAGAGATTAAGGGCAGGAAACTTACATTTTTTGGTAAGGCGGCCGGAAACGTCGCTGATTCGCTCATGGTCATTTGCGCTAAGCTCGGCATTAACTACTGTTCTTGCGGCCCAATCGGGGGAAATTCGGAGGGGGCTACATCCTATGATCCTGAACTCCTTGCAGAATGTAGTCGTATTGCGGCCGAGCATGGATCGACGATTACCATTACAGAGGATATTGAGGAAGGCGCTCGTGATGCCGATGTAATTTACACGGATGTTTGGGTTGGCATGGGTCAGCCCGCAGAGCTGTGGGAAAGCCGCATTAAGCTCATGTCGCCGTATCGTGTGACCGCTGAGGTGATGTCTATGGCAAAGCCCGAGGCGATTTTCCTCCACTGCCTTCCGAGCTTCCACGATACTAATACTACTGTTGGTGCCGAAATTGCTGAGAAGTTTGGAGTTACCGAAATGGAAGTCACGGACGAGGTTTTTGAGTCCGATAAGTCTCGTGTTTTCCAAGAAGCGGAGAATCGCATGCATACGATTAAGGCGGTGATGTACGCAACGCTTAAGTAGCGGGGCGTTGAGAAAACAGTCGCAAATCTGTTTCCATACTATATTTCTCTCAACAAGCTGATAGGATACAGGGGAGAATGATGCGCGCGTCAGTCGATTTTTTCGACTGACGCGCTTTGTGAAAGAGGCAAAGATGCGTACCGATGATTTTGACTACAACCTTCCCGAGGAACTGATTGCCCAAGCTCCTGCCGAGCCGCGCGACTCCTGCCGCCTGCTGGTGGTTGATCGCAAGGGCTCCCAGGCGGGAACGCCGCTGGAGCACGGCGGTACCGTTGAGCACCGCATCTTCCGCGACATCATCGACTATATCGAGCCGGGCGACGTGCTCGTCATCAACAAGACGCGCGTGATGCCGGCCCGCCTGATCGGTCGCAAGGCCGGCTCGGGCGGCGTGGTCGAGACGCTGCTGCTCAAGCGCCGCGAGGATGTGGATCCGCTGGGCCATGTCTGGGAGTGCCTGGTCAAGCCGGGTAAGCGCCTGAAGCCCGGTGCTCAGATTGAGTATCGTGCGGGCGGCGCCCATGCGCCCGAGGGCGCGCCCGTGGTGCTGACGGCCGAGGTCGTCGACTTTGTTACCGATAGCCGCGGTGGCCGTCTGGTGCGCTTTGAGCCGGCCGGTTGCAATGCCGCCGGCGACCCGCGCACGCTCGACGAGGCCATCCACGCTGCCGGCCACGTGCCGCTGCCGCCCTACATTACCGATTACGAGGGCGATCCCGAGAAGTACCAGACCGTCTACGCCATGAAGGAGGAGCACTCGGCTGCCGCTCCTACGGCGGGTCTGCACTTTACTCCCGAGCTCATGGCCGCTATCGAGGCCAAGGGCGCGAAGTTTGCCGCCGTCGAGCTCGAGGTGGGTATCGATACCTTCCGTCTGGTGGAGGAGGACGACCCTACACAGCACGTGATGCACACCGAGCGCTACCACGTGTCGCAGGAGGTTGTCGACGCTGTGCATAAGGCGAAGGCCGAGGGCCATCGTGTGATCGCCGTCGGCACTACCGCAGTGCGCTCGCTCGAGAGCGCGTTTGACGCGGACGCGCCGGTGTCCGATCCGGCTGTGACGGCGCGCTATTTTGAGGGCCGCGAGGACGGGGCCGACACGCTCGGCCGCGGCGACATCGTGGTGCGCGAGAACGCGACAACGCAGCTCTACCTTATGCCCGGCTCGACCTATCACGTGGTCGACGCGTTGATCACGAACTTCCACGTGCCTCGCTCTACACTCATGATGCTTGTGAGCGCGCTTGCCACCCGCGACCAGATCATGGATGCCTACGCTGCCGCCATCGAGGAGCGCTACCGCTTCTTCAGCTTTGGCGACGCCATGCTCATCTTGTAGGTTACGGCGTTTTACAAACGCCGTAACCGGTCGACGCTGCGCGGGCCGCATTTGGACAATCTGACGTTCAACTTCAAGGGCGCGACCAGAAGGTCAGCGCCCTTTCGTTTCACGTCACCTTGTCTCAAATGCGACCCGCTCGCTGACTCTGCCATTACATCGGTGTTGCCGTGGTTGTTGAGTAGTCATTGGGCACTTGGCACTTGGGGACGTTCCTTTTGTGCCGGCACCTGGGGACACTCCTTATGTCAAGAGATTGGTGCAAGAGGGATAGATTACCTTGCATCAATCTAATAAGTTGCGGTGAGATAGTTCTTGAATTGGCTTTTTGAGGGCTAAACAGGAACTATCTCACCGCAACTGCGTTGAGCGTTTTTTGGCAGCTGGTTTACTTGCTCGCGAAGAGCCAGACCAGGATGATCACCAGGATTGCGGCGACGATGCAGACGATGGCGCCGGTGAATTTGATGCGTGAGTCGCGGGTACGCTCGCGCACCGCGTCCTCGGTGGCTTCGAGCTGGGTAACCTCTCGCTCGGTCTCGGCGTGTTCGGCTTTGTCTCGGGCCAAGGATCCTGCAAGCGACTCAGTGATCTCTGGGTGGTCGTGTACCTCGGTCGCCTGCTCGATGATCGACTGTGCATGTGCGGCATCTGCTTGGGCGTTGGCGATGGTCTGCTCCTGGTCCCGGCGTGCCTTGTCCTCGGCAGTGATCTTCTCGCGCAGTTCGCGCTGACGAGTCGCGGCGGCGGTTTTTGCGGTCTGCAGCTCGTCGCGCGCGGCATCGGCCTCTGCCGTCACGGCCTGATGGGCTCGCTTGGCGTCGGCGATGGGGGCCTGCGCCTGTTCGACGGCCTGCTCGGCTGCGGCAAGCGAGTGCTCAAGGTCGGCGGTGATGCGCGGGACATCTTCTTCGGCTTTTCGCAGGGCATCTGCCGTGTCGGAGATCTGCATCGAGAGCTCGCTGGTGCGCACCGTATAGTTGGCGGGATTTGCCGAGGGATTGCGTTGCAGCTCGGCATACTCATGGCGCAGCGTCTCGAGCTGGGCGCGCGTGGCGTCGACGGTTTGTTGTGCGGCCGCAATGCCGGCGTCTCGCTCGGCCTTCACCTTGTCGCGGATGCGCTTGGAATCCTCAAGACGTCGAACGAGGCGGTTGCCGGTCTCGCGAGAGCTCGCCTCGCGGGCCTCCACGGCGTCGAGCGCGGCCTTCAGGCGGAGCTCAGTCGCGTCATCCTCTGTCTTCATTTGTTCGATCTGACCCTTGAGCTCTGCTACTTTGGAAGCATGGACATCGCGATCGATTTCGGCTGCCGCAGCGGTCTTTTGCGCCGTGGCGATCGCCTGGCGCTGGTCGGCGACGATCTGGTCGTAGCGGCCTGCGATATCCTGGCGCGTCTCGAGTTCCTCGGCCTGATCGGCAATGCGCTGCTCAAGTTCGGCCAGGTGGGCGCGGGCATCGGCAAGTGCCTTTTTCGCGGCGTTCATCTCGCGCATGGCCGAGGCGCCCTGGGCGATAAAGGTGCCCACGGCGTTCGCAGTGTTCGAGACAGCGGTCCCCAGATCGCGGCTCGCGGCGGGGGAGTGCGGGGCGGTCGGGCGAGCGGTGTCGGCAGCGTCCGCATCGGCAACCTGCGGCGCGGCGATATTGCCGGTACCGCCCTCGACCACAGAAAAGCCTGCTGCGTGCGGATCGACCGCATCGGCGCCAATCGTGGGGTGCTCGAGCTGCAGAAACGAGGGCATGGTGCTGCCCTGGTCGGCAACCGGAGTCTCGCCGGGCACAAAGGTCGAGGCCGCCACGGCGGCCTCCTCTTCCTCGGCATCAATATCGGCATCGGCGACGGCGTTTTTCATCGCTTTGACAGCATCCATCATGGAGTCCATGACGGCATCGAGCTCTTCTTCCGAAGACACCTCGATGGGGCCCGCTGCTTGCGGGGCGTCGTCCTGTACAGGGGCGTCGTCCTGAGCGGGCGCATCGTCGTTTTGCTCATCGGCGTTTTCTGTTTCGGGGGTTTCCGCCGTAGCGCTTTCGTTCAAGATGGGGTCGTCGATGTCGATACCATCGCAGGTCACAGCGTCAGTATCTGCGGTGACGTCTGCGGAATCATCAATATGCTGTTGAGTCTGGGGGTCCAGCTCGTCTGTCATAGGCATGTGCTCCTCATCGTTGTTTGTCACCCTATGATAAAGTCTCGCGCCGACATCCCGCGCGCCGCAGCAAAGTTTCAAAACGTGTTCGATGGCTCGATCTGATAGCAATAACTCGATCGCTTTATTCAGTTTGTACTTGACAATCCCTTCGCCGAACGACGTGGTGCCGTTCGCCTGCCATGGGCTTTATTTTTCACTTGAAGAAGCTAAAGTTGCATTTCAGCTTTTGGCGCGTGAAGTTGGATGCGCGCAGTCGGCGGGCGTGCCCGTCGCGATTTGAAAGGACTTTGTATGGGACTTTTCACTGGTAAGACCGTGATCGTCACCGGCGGCGGCAAGGCCACGCTTAAGGACGGTTCCGCTGGCTCCATCGGCTACGGCATCGATATCGCATTTGCCAAGGAGGGCGCGAACCTCGTCATCACCGGCCGCAACGTCGCCAAGCTCGAGGCCGCCAAGGAGTCTCTCGAGGCCGAGTACGGCGTCAAGGTTCTGCCTGTTCAGGCCGATGTCTCGGCTGGTCAGGACAACGAGGCCGTCGTCCAGAACGTCATCGACAAGGCCATTGAGGAGTTCGGCCGCATCGACGCCGTCGTCAACAATGCTCAGGCCAGCGCCTCGGGCGTGACCATCGCCGATCACACCATGGATCAGTTCAACCTGGCCATTTACTCTGGCCTGTATGCCACCTACCTGTACATGCAGAAGGCCTATCCGCACCTGAAGGAGACCAAGGGCTCCGTGGTCAACTTCGCTTCGGGCGCCGGCCTGTTTGGCAATTATGGCCAGTGCAGCTATGCCGCCGCCAAGGAGGGCATCCGCGGCCTGACCCGCGTTGCCGCCAACGAGTGGGGCAAGGACGGCATCAACGTCAACATCGTGTGCCCGCTTGCTTGGACCGCTGCGCTCGAGAACTTCCAGGATGCCTATCCCGAGGCGTTCAAGGCCAACGTCCA
>DBFOME010000073.1:0-26246 GCA_048430645.1 Collinsella sp.
CGGTACACAGGGGCCTGGGCTGAAAAGAATCTGGTTGGTAGTCGGTCGGAGGCGGGCGGGCGTTACGTTTACTGCTCTACAGTCCTATGCAAGACGAAGGCCACATTAAGTGGCCTTCTTTGCATGCGGAACTCGCGACAAACGTAACGCCCGCCCGCCTCCGACCGACTACCAACCAGATTCTTTTCAGCCCAGGCCCCTGTGTACCGCGCATCGAAGATCTTCAAATTCAAATAAACTGACAATCGATTCTTATAGCAGAGGCCCCTTGGCCTTTAGTTTGATACAAGTTCCGCACGAGCCGGAAAGCACTTAATGTGCTTTCCGTGCGAGCAGGACTGTTCGCAGTAGCAAACTAAAGGCCAAGGGGCCCAGTCAACCTATCAGCAGCGATTACTCAGCAGCTAGTTGAATTTGAAGATCTTTGAAGCAAGACGGTATAGGCCGAGTGTGGTTTTGTCTCCGGCCCGTCCGCGCAGATTGGTGAAGAACCCGACCACGCCGTAGCGGGCACGACGATACATGCGCTCGTCGTAGGCCTTCAAATCATTCCACAGCGTCTTTAGGCGCTCGTCGGCGCAATCTTCCTCGGAAAGCTTGGTAAGCACCGAGCAGATCGCCATCATCATGGTGAAGTAGCCCATCATGTACGAGCGCAGACGCGACGACTCAACATCGCCGTACAGGTGGTACGACTCCATCATGATGCGCGTCACACGGAACTGCTGGTCCAGACGCTTGACCATCGTGGCCTCGTTGACACTCTGGCCCTCGCGACCGATAAAGTAGCGATAGAGGTCGATGTCGGCGTAGTACATGGTCTTGCAACGCGGCAGCGGCACGTAGGCGTAGATGTTGTCCACATAGAACGTGTGCGGCGGCATGGGAAGGTTGGACTCGCGCAGCACATCCGTGCGATAGCACAGGCTGTGCATGAGTAGGTTCTGGTCCAGGCGGAAATGACCGATCTGATCCCAGGAAAAGATCTTCTTGCGCGGCAGGGCAAATTTGTAGCCAATAGCGGTATGCGTGCCCTCGTAAACCTTCTCGTACACGTAGTTCGAGATAAACAGGTCAACGCGCTGGTCGCGCTCCTCAAAGCCACGCAGAATCGACAGCATGGTCGAAAGGGCAGCGCCGTCAAGCCAGTCGTCCGAATCAACAACCTTGTAGTAGGTGCCCTGTGCCTCGCGCAGACCCGAAAGGACGGCAATACCGTGGCCGCCGTTCTCCTGGTGTACCGCGCGAATGATACCGGGATAACGCGCCTCCCACTCATCGGCCTTATCGGCCGTCTCGTCCTTGGAGCCGTCGTCCACCACGATAATCTCGATATCGGTGGCGTAATTGCTCCCCTCCAAGATGGAGGTGATGCAATGGTCCATGTCCTTGGCGGCGTTATACGAGGGAATACCGAATGTTATGACTTTATGCATGGCAGGCGATAATCTCATCCGAAAGATCGAGGGCGGAATTGGTCACAGCGTCCATATCGTAGTAACGATACTCGGCCAGACGACCCACCGGGTGGAAGTTCGTCAGGTTCTGGACGCGCTCAAGATAGCGCTCATAGAGCTCACGGTTCTCGGGCTCAAGAATGGCGTAGTACGGTGTCTCGCCCGAGCCGGGCGTATAGGCCTTGGAGTACTCCTTCATGATGGTGGTCTTGCCGGGCAGGACCTGACCGGTCATGTTCTTGAACTCGGTGATACGCGTGTAGTCCTCGCTCGTGGTGTAGTTGACGGTGCCCACGGGCTGGAACTGGTCCATATCGAGCGTCTCGAACTTCATATCGAGCGTGCGGTACGGCAACGCACCCAAGTCGAGTTTGAACAGCTCGTCGAGTGGACCGGTATAGACAATCTCGCCACCATAGACCTTGCCGTCGATCTTGACGGTGGTCTCGTCGATCTCAAAGAGATCGCGGGCATCCACGTCGCAGAACACGTCGATCAGGTCGTGGTCGAGCATGTGCTCAAAGAGCGCCGTGTAGCCCTCCTGCGGCATGCCCTGGAAGGGGGCTTGCGGGAAGTAGCGGTCATCATCGCCCACAAAGACGGGAACGCGGCCGGTGATCGAGGGATCGATCTGATCGGGCGTCTGGCCCCACTGCTTCATGGTGTAATGCAAAAAGACGTTCTCGTAGACGTAATCGGCGACCTCGGCCAAGTCGGGGTCGTTCTTCTTACGCAGCTCCATAATGGGCACCTTGACATCCTTGCCAAAGGTCTCCACGAGCTTCTGATACAGCTCCTCGCCGCGCTCGTCACCAAAGGCGAGCTTGAGACTCGCATGGTTGAAGGGCACGGGCATAAGGGTACCGTTGATGTTGGCGAGCACCTTGTGCTGATAATCCGTCCACTTGGTAAAGCGCGACAGGAAATTGTGCACGCGCTCGTTAAAGGTGTGATAGATATGCGGACCGTACTCGTGGATCAGGATTCCGGCCTCGTCAGTGCAGTCATAGGCATTGCCCGCAATGTGGCTACGGCGCTCCAAAACGGCAACACGATAGCCGATGGTCTCGGCAAGACGGCGGGCACAAACGGCACCGGCATATCCAGCACCGACGACAATCATGTCGTACGCGCCGGCGTTAAAGCCTTCAGGCAGGCCTGAGGTAATCTGCATCGATACTCCTTGTCAAAAGCCACGGGCTCGTTAGCTGGGCTTTTCTCGAACATTCTTCGAGACACATTTATCAGAGCGATTATAGCGCTAATGCGTCCTATAATGAGCTTGCCACACAAGGAAAGCTCAAGCACCGCGGCGAACATTAACGTAAGGTAAACCCGCTAGCAGCGGGTTTATTCGTGAACAGCCGGGCGCCTGGAGCTTAGCGAAACGCTTGTAAGGAGTAACATGAGCGATTTCCTAAACCGTATGAAGTCTGCCGCCAAGGCCGACCTTAAGACGATCGTCCTGCCCGAGGGCGAAGATCCGCGCACCATCGTCGCGGCCACCAAGATCATCGAGGAGGGCCTGGCAAAGATCGTCATCCTGGGCAACCCCGACGAGATCAACGTTCCCGGCGCCACCGTCATCGACCCGCGCAATGCCGAGAAGCACGAGGAGTACGCGCAGAAGTTTGCCGAGCTCCGCGCCAAGAAGGGCGTTACCATCGAGCAGGCTCGCGCCCAGGTGATGGACGCCACCTACTTTGGCACCATGATGGTCAAGATGGGCGATGCCGACGGCCTGGTCTCCGGAGCCTGCCACTCCACCGCCGACACCCTGCGCCCCGCGCTTCAGATCCTCAAGACCGCCCCGGGCACCAAGCTGGTCTCGGCCTTCTTCGTGATGTGCACCGACACCCCGCAGTTCGGCACCGACGGCACGCTGATCTTCGCCGACTGCGGCCTCAACATCAACCCGTCCTCCGACGAGCTCTCCGAGATCGCCATCGCCTCCGCCCACTCCTGGTCCACCTTCATGGGCAACGTTGAGCCGCACGTGGCCATGCTCTCCTACTCCACCATGGGCTCCGCCGGTGGCGAGGTCGCCAAGAAGGTCCAGGAGGCCGTGAAGTTCTGCAAGGAGAAGGCTCCCGAGCTCGCCATCGACGGCGACCTGCAGCTCGATGCCGCCATCGTCCCCACCGTCGCCCAGCTCAAGGCCCCCGGCTCCTCCGTTGCCGGCAAGGCCAACGTGCTCGTGTTCCCCGACCTCGAGGCCGGCAACATCGGCTACAAGCTGGTCCAGCGCTTCGCCGGTGCTGACGCCTACGGCCCCATCCTGCAGGGCATCGCTAAACCGGTCAACGACCTTTCGCGCGGCTGCTCTGCCGACGACATCGTGGGTGTCGTGGCCATCACCGCCGTCCAGGCTCAGATGGCTGAGTAGCGCACGCACTCGCCCGAAGGCCGTACGGGCTAACCCCTGAAAACGTCCTCGACCAATGAAACGCCCCCGTTCTGCTCCTTCGGAGCTACGAACGGGGGCGTTTCTGGTCTGCGGAATGTTTTCAGGGGTTAGCCCGTACGGCCTTCTACCGCTACGTAGCAATTTGGGCATCTGGAGTGGACGGCGGCTTGGCTACGAGCTGGGTCTGAAAATCTGAACGGATGGGTGTCGTTGCTGAAAGTGCAGACGTTGCTGGTGGCGATCACTTTGGGACTCGGATTTCCACTTGCTAGCAAAAAGGCCTCCGGAGCTGTTGCTCTGGAGGCCTTTCGTTTACTTGCAAATGAGCGCGTTAGTTGTTCTTGGTCAGACGCTCGACGTCGTGGGCGATCATGTATTCCTCGTCTGTGGGAATGACCATGACCGTGACGGAAGAGCCGGCGGCGCTGATGACCTGCGGACCGTTGCCCACGGCCTCACGGTTCTTGTTATTATCGATGCGCACGCCCAGCCACTCAAAGCAGTCACAGAAGGCCTTGCGAATCGACCAGTCGTTCTCGCCAATGCCGGCGGTAAAGGTGATGGTATCCACGCCCGCCATAGAGGCGATCATGGAACCGGCCTGCTGCATAGCCTTGTAGGCGAACATATCGAAGGCGAGCAGGCAGCGCTCGTCGCCCTCGGAGGCGCGCGTACGGATGTCGCGGGCATCGTTGGAGATACCCGAGATGGCAAGCAGACCGGACTGCTTGTTCATCATGTCATCGACTTCCTGATAGCTGTAGCCGCCCTCGCGCTGGAGGTAGCATACGGTGGCAGGGTCGATGGAACCGCAACGGGTACCCATCATCAGGCCATCAAGCGGCGTGAGGCCCATCGTGGTGTCGCGGCACACGCCATCCTCGATGGCGGCGAGCGAAGCGCCGTTACCCAGATGGCACGAAAGCAGGCGGTGGCAGCGCGAGCCCAGGATCTCCTTGGCCATCATCCACTCGTAACGGTGGCTCGTACCGTGGGCACCGTACTTTCGCACATGGTACTTGTCGCACACGTCCTTGGGCAGCGCGTAGGTGTAGGCGACCTCGGGCATGGTCATGTGGAACGAGGTATCGAAGACGGCGACGTTGGGCAGCTCCGGATACTTCTCGCGGCAATACTCGATTGCCGCGGCCTCGCCATAATTGTGCAGCGGGGCGAGCGGGGCCACCTCAAGAATCTTAGCCATGACCTCATCGTCGACGACTGCGGAATCATCGAAGTGCCAGCCGCCTTGAACGATACGATGCCCAATGCCATCGATCGTAAAGTCGGTCTTCTCGAGCTCCTCGAGCACGCGAGCGATAGCAGAGCGATGATCGGGGAAGGGAACCTCCTCGGTCTGCTTGGCGCCACCGTTCTCGGAATGACCAAAGACACCCATGTCCGAGCCGATACGCTCGCAGTTGCCCTTGGCGAAAACCTCGCGGGTATCGGTATCCAGAAGCTGATATTTAAGACTTGAGCTGCCGGCGTTGACAACAAGTACGTTCATGAGACTCCTTTGCAGTGCAATACGGTCGACGCAGACCTCTTAAGGCGACCGCATTTTAATAAGAAGTTATCACATCTTGATAAATAGCTATCAGACATATCGCCAAACGAGCGCAAAAGAGGGGCTGAACGGCACTTGGTCGTCCAGCCCCTCCCCTCTTGCAATTACTTGCCGCTGACGATGCGCTCGACGTCGGAAGCGATCATGAACTCCTCATCCGTGGGGATGACGAAGATCTTGACCTTGGAATCCTTGGCGGACAGGCACCAAGCGCCGTCGCCGCGCAGGGCGTTGCGGGCATGGTCCATCTTGACGCCCATAAAGGCCAGACGGTCGGCCACGCCAGCGCGGACAGCCGGAGCGTGCTCGCCGATGCCGGCGGTAAAGACCAGGGTGTCCATGCCGCACATGGAAGTGGCCATCTCGGCGGCCTTGGCGGCAATCTTGTAGACAAACATGTCGAAGGCGAGCTGAGCCTCGGGGTCACCGGCAGCGGCGAGCTCCTCAACGTTGCGGCAGTCGTTGGTCTTACCGCCGGTCACAGCCAAAAGGCCGGACTTCTTGTTCATCATCTCGTCGACCTCGTCGAAGGTGTAGCCGCCTTCGCGCTGCAGGTAGCACACGGTAGCAGGGTCGATGGAGCCGCAGCGGGTGCCCATCATGACACCGTCGAGCGGCGTCAAGCCCATGGTGGTGTCCATGCACTTGCCGTCCTCGATGGCGCACAGGGAAGCGCCGGAACCGATGTGGCACACGACGACCTTGCGGGCCTCGCCGTTGGTCATCTCGGCAACCTTCTTGGAGATGTAGCGGTAGCTGGTGCCGTGGGCGCCGTACTTACGGATGTGCAGCTTGTCGCAGACGTCCTTGGGCAGGGCGTAGGTCTTGGCGACCTCGGGCATATTGAAGTGGAAAGCAGTGTCGTAGACCGTGACGTTGGGCAGGTCGGGATACTGCTCGAGGCAGTACTCGATAACGTTGGCCTCGGGGTTGTTGTGCAGCGGGGCGAGCGGAGCGACCTCGCGGATCTTGGCGAGGACGTCCTCGTCGACGAGGGAGGAATCGCCGAAGTACCAACCGCCCTGAACGATACGGTGGCCGATGCCCTCGATCTTGACACCGTTGGCCTCGAGGTCCTTCAGGACGACCTCGATGGCGACCTTGTGGTCGGGGAACTCGATGTTCTCGGTCACCTTCTTGGAACCGTTGGCAGCGTGGGTGAAGGTACCGCCGGTAAAGCAGACGCGCTCGCAGGAGCCCTTTGCGGACACCTTGTGGGACTTGGTATCGATGACCTGATACTTGAGGGTCGAAGATCCTGCGTTGACGACCAGAACGTTCATGTGTCTCCCTACTAACAGGCGGTGTGGCGCCGCCAGGTTACATACGCTTCAATAATAAACCCAAACGCCCTCGCGCTCGGGTTTATTGCGTTGATATATAAGTTATCGGTGCCCGAGCTTCCGTTTCATTGCACGGAAGAGGCGTCCTCAGATGAGGTTCTCGCCCAGGTTCTTGCCGCCGAGGACGTGCATGTGGAAGTGCATGACGGTCTGACCGGCGTTGACGCCCTTGTTGGAGATGACGCGGAAACCGTCCTCCAAGCCCTTGGCCTTGGCGACCTCCTGGATGGCGTGAGCCATGGCGCCCATGGTCTCGGCAGGCACGTTGTCGGCGATGTCGCTGTAGTGCTTCTTAGGGATCACGAGCGTGTGGACCGGCGCCTGGGGATTGAGGTCGTCGAACGCGATGACCTGGTCGTCCTCATAGACAACGGTCGAGGGGATCTCGTGGTTGGCGATTTTGCAGAAGATGCAATCACACATGGCTGGTTCCTTTCTCACAGACCAAGGTAATTATATTTGGTCGGGATGGTTAGAACGAGAGGTTGTCGTCGGTGTTGGCGGCTTCGCCGTCGGCGAGCACGTCGTTGCCGTCGACGTCCTTCAGGAGCACCGAGACCTTCTGCTCGGCATCGGACAGGCGGGTGCGCAGGCTCTTGAGGAGCTCAACGCCGCGGGTGTAGCTCTCGAGCGACTCCTCGAGCTCCATGTCGCCCGACTCCAGGCTGCGGATGATGAGCTCCAGCTCCTGCGAGGCCTGCTTGTACGTAAGCTGCTCGACCGGGGTCTTCTCTGCCATATCTGTTTCCTTTCCTAAAGGTTTATCGCTATGAAACGCGGCCTACTCGACCGTATCGACCGTTGCCGCCACGTTGCCGTCTGCCATGCGCACGCGAATGGCATCGCCGGGCTTAAAGGTCTTGGCGCTCGTAGCCACACCGTCATCGCTGTACGCGATGGAGTAACCGCGGGCAAGCACCTTGAGCGGCGACAAGGCATCGAGCGACGCGGCAGCTCGGCCCAGGTCGGACGCGGATTTGCTGAGCATCGTGCGCCCCTGATGCTCCAGACGGGAACTCGCAAGTGTGAGCGCATGGCGCTTGCCATCGAGCCCCGAGGTGCTTGCAACCAGACGCTCGGGCAGGCGCTCAAAGTTGGAGCGGAATGTCCCGACCGAGCGTGCGATGGCGCCGGACAGACGATCGGCCGTCAGGGCGAGCTCAGACTCGCGACGCTCGACCATAAACGTGGGGTCGTTGAGGCACGGGCGGCACGCGGCCGCATCGAGCGCGTCGCCCAGACGAGCCGTATAGGTGTCCCAGGCACGACGACCGCGCTGGTCGAGCATTTCCAGATCGACCTGATCCGACCCGATCATCGAAGCCATCGCGGCGCCCAGACGCTGATGGCGCGCCTCGAGCACATCGACCAACTCCGTCATAGCCGGCGCCACCGATTCTGCCGCAGCCGTGGGCGTGGAGGCGCGACGGTCGCTCACCATGTCGCAGATCGAGGTATCGGGCTCATGTCCAATGCCCGTCACCACGGGCACGGGACAGGCTGCCACCGCACGGGCAAGCTCCTCGTCGTTAAAGGTCATAAGGTCTTCGAAGGAGCCGCCGCCACGCACCAGCAAGATGCAATCGGGCGCCGGCGTAATGGCAGCGGCGCGGTGCAAGCCTTCAATAAGCTCTACCGGCGCGCCCTCGCCTTGGACCTTTGCGCCCACGCAGACAAGCTCGACGAGCGGGTTGCGACGGCGCAGCGTACGCTTGACGTCGTCGATTACGGCGCCCGAAAGCGAGGTGACGACTGCCACGCGCGAGCAAAACACCGGAATGCGACGTTTGCGCGCCTCGTCCATCAGGCCCTCGCGACGCAGCTTTTCGGCCAACTGAGCCACTTGTTGACGCAGCAGACCCTCCCCCGCCAGCGAAAACGAGCGAGCGACAAAGCTCATGCGGCCCGTGGCCTTATAGAGATTGAAGCTGCCCTTAAAGCTCACCTGCATGCCGTCACGCAGATCGAAGGTGCGCTTAAGGTAGGCGCCCTTCCAGATGATGCAGTCAACGGCGGCCGAGTCGTCCTTGATTTGGAAGTAGCAGTGGCCGCTTCGGGCATTGGGACCACGAAAACCCGTGACCTCACCCAAAACGCTCAGCTGCGGAATGGCATCGAGCGCACCGGCGGCGATCTCCACCGCTTGGCTCACGCTGAGCTCTTTGCGCTCCCGCTCGTCCGATCCGTCGAACTCGGCGGAAACGGTATTGCCGGTCAGATTCCAGCCTGCCACGCAGCCCCCTTTCGTCATCGTGCACATGGGCTCCGGCCCTGCGCAAATTCAAGTCCAACACATAGTACAGCGCCGCGGGGACACAAATCCCCACGGCGCCCGTCGGTCCCATTTGTTATCGGTTGGAGTTTCTGTTATAGCGAGCCATCAGGTAGAGCAGCTGAATAATCGAGGTGAGCGCTGCGGCCACATAGGTAAGCGCGGCTGCCGTCAGCACCTTCTTGGCGCCGTTGAACTGCTTGGAACTCATGCCCGACTGCTCGATATACGCCACGGCGCGGCGACTGGCATCGATCTCGACCGGCAGCGTAACCAGCTGGAACAGCACGCTAAACGAGAAGAAGACCAGCGCGAGGGTCGTGAGCCCCGCGATGTTCATGAACAGGCCCATGAGCAGCACGATCGTCCAGGTGTTCTGGGTAAAGTTGACGACGGGGACCAAAGCGGTGCGTACCTTCATCATGGCATAACCACTTTGACGCTGGGCGGCATGGCCTGCCTCGTGACAGGCGACGGCAACGCTTGCGACCGACCCGCCCGAACGGTTGGCATCCGACAGATACAGGTTGTTGTCCTGCGGGTTGTAATGATCGGTGAGCTCGCCGGCAACACCCTTGATACCCACGGCGCTACAACCGTTGGCATCGAGCATGCGGCGAGCAACCGTGGCACCCGTATCGCCGTCCGAGCACACCTTAGACCACGTCTTGTACGTCGAGTTAATATAGTTCTGCGCGGCAAGGCCAAGCACCGTGCAGACAAGAACAACCAGCAGGTACAGCGGGTCAATGCCAAAGCCGTATCCATAGTAATAAGGCATGCGAATTCCTCCGAATCGAGTTACACGTTGGAGGCATTCTACCCATTCGACTGACCAGCAAATCAACATCGATGTTTTGGCAATGTCAGCGAAAACGGCCGAGAGCGAGCAAGGTGACGTGAAAGAGAAGCGACGCGTACTTTGGTACGCGAGCGACGATTGAACGTCAGATTGCCGCTCTCGGCCGTTTGCAGCGTCGAGCTGTTACGCGGTTTGGTAAAACCGCGTAACTATATACCTACAGCAATTCAATTTTGCCATCTTTGACCGTCAACCCCATATTGCCGGAAAGCAGATCGTCCAAACGCGAACCCACAAGCTCAAAGCGCCAACCTTCGCGCAGGGGGCTTTGCTCGGGATGCTCGATGTAATCGGCCAGGTCATCGCGCGAGGCAATGACCGAGGTCGCCACGCCCGAGCGCTCGGCAACCAGGCGAATGAGCGCATACATCAGGTCCGTCACGCTCTCCAACTCCGGCGAAATCTGACGGTGCCCGCGCACCATGAGCGGCAGGCGATCGTGCGGGCAGCTCGCGCCGCGCTTAATGGCCATGAGCGCGCCGTCCACGTCGCGCTCCCCCAGCTGATCGGTGCCGCGGATGCTGCGGAACTCCTCAACGCGCACAGGATTGCGCTTGACGAGCGCCAGCAGCGTATCGTCGGACATGACCCACTTGCGTGGGATGTTGCGGCGCTCGGCGCGGTCCTCGCGCCAAGCGGCAAGCTCGCGCGCGATGCCCAGCTGATGGCGGCTACACGAGTTGATGCGCTTGACCTTGCGGAATGCCTCATGGCAGTCGGCGCGGTAGTGCGACTCGTCGGCCAGCGGACGCAACTCGTCGAGCACCCAGTCCACCCGGCCCAGCTCGCGCAGGCGACTCATCATCTCGGTATAGGCGACAATCAGGTACTTGACGTCATCGATCGCGTACTCGATCTGTTTGTCGGTCAGCGGGCGGCGCGACCAATCGGTCAGCGACTCGGTCTTGGGCAACGAGACGCCGCAAAACGTCTGCACGAGCGCGCCGTAGGAAATCTGCTGGCGCTCGCCCAAAAAGGCGGCGGCCACCTGCGTGTCAAAAATGGGACGCGGCAGCACGCCCACGGTATGGAGCATGACCTCCATATCCTGCGAGCAGGCGTGAAACACCTTGGTCACGCTCTCGTCGCCCATAAGCTCGGCGAGCGGTGACAGGTCGTCGATCACCAGGGGATCGACCGCGACGCTCTCGGCAGGGGTGGCAATCTGGACCAAGCACAGGCGCGGGTGGAACGTGCGCTCGCGCAAAAACTCGGTATCGACGGCAATCGCGTCGAACTCGCGGGCGCGTTGGCAAAAGTCGAGCAGAGCCTGATGTGTGGAAATGTACATATCAACCCATCGAATAAGGTTAGGCCCGAAAAACACGGGTAGGATATCGGCATTGCCTTACAACTATACTCGGTTAGTCACAGAACGGGAACGTAAGTATGCGCTGCCTTATCATCCACAACCCGGCATCGGGCCCCAGCTCAGATGAAATCTACGCGTTCACGCACGCCCTCGCGCAGGGCGGCGACGAGGTCGTGATGCGTTTTATCGGCGATGGCATGGAACCCGAGGACGCCGTGGCAGACGTGCGCGAGTTTGATCGCGTGGTGATTTCGGGCGGCGACGGCACCGTCTCCAACGTGCTCGACCAAATGCGCGGATGCGGCGTCCCCACGCTCGTCTTCCCCTCCGGCACGGCCTGCCTGTTCTTCAACAACATTGGCAACGCCCCCGAAGCCGCGGCGCTCGCCAAGGCCTGCCGCGTCGGCCGTACCGTCAAGGCGGACATGGGCGAGCTCTTTTGGCTCGACGAGAACGGCAACGAAAAGCGCCACGGCTTTATTATCATCGCCGGATCGGGCTACGATGCCGAGATCATGATGAAGGCCGCCTCCGCCAAAAACGACATCGGCGAAATCGCCTACTTCCTGTCGGCGCTCGCCACACCCAACCCCACGGTGGCGCACTTTACGATTGAGCATGACGGCATTGTCGAGGAGCTCGATGGCATCTGCTGCATGGCCGGCAACACCTCGGTCATTCAAAACGACATCAACCTGTTCCCCGATTGCCGCATGAACGATGGCATGGTCGACATCGCGGTCATCGAGCCCGTAAAAACCGTCCAGCTCCTGCCCACCGTGATCACTGCCGCGCTCGACCCCGCCGGCAAGGTGCTCGGCCGTCCGCAGTTCAAGATCATCCAGACCAAGGAAGCCAAGATCACCTGCACGCCGTCGCTGGGCATGCAGTTCGACGGCGAGATCATCTCCAGCAACTCGGGCGTCTTTGGTGCCCGCGCACTTCCGCAATGCCTCGACCTCATCGTCGACGAATTCTCCCCACTCGGAAAATAGGAGGACCCCATGAACGACACTCCCCTGCCCGGCTTTATCGTCATTGTTCTGGCCATGCTCATCGGCTATGCGATCAACGTGATCCACCGCCGGAAGAAGTAATTCCACATTGGTATGATATTCATCCAATTATCATTTCCCCCGTTGTTTATGCATTTGCCAGACAGCGGGGGATTTTTCTTCGTGCCCCGTGCAAGGCACTTTATTCAGATACAGTAATTGCAGTGAGTCTTTATTTAAATAAAGCTAGATAATGAGTATTATTGTCCGTTCATCGCATATTTTAGGACGCTCATCGAGTATTTCATCGAAATAGATGAATACTATTTAGACTTCCGATAGGCTAATAGATGTATTTATTAGCTGAGATTCCGCACAGTTTTGTGGGGTCTCAACAGTTGGGAGGGATCATGAGGTTTACTCATCCTGTCAACACGCTCAAAAAGCTCGGCTGCGGCCTTGCGTTTGGAGCAGCGGCCATCATGGCCATGCCGACTTCGGCGCTCGCCTGCACCCAGATCTACATGGGTAGCAAGCTCACGGCAGACGGCAACACGTACTATGGCCGTTCCGAGGACTTCGGTCCGCGCTATGTCAAGCACTTTGGCATTGAGCCCGCACACAAGGACGGCAACGAGTACACATCGGTCGAGTCCGGTTTTGAATACAAGTCCAAGGGCGCAACCTACCGCTACACCTTCGTTCGCGACAACCCCTCGCAGTGGGAAGATCGCTACGACGCATATTCCGAAGCCGGCATCAACGAGAAGGGCGTCTCCTGCTCTGCCACGTTGAGCACCTCCTATAACGAGAAGGCCGAAGAAGCCGACCCCATCACCGAGGAGACTGGCATTGGCGAGTACAGCTATGCCAGCGTCATCCTGGGCGAGAGCGCCACGGCCCGCGAGGGCGTCGAGCTCATCGGCAGCCTGATCGACGAGCAGGGCGTCTGCTCCAACGACCAGATCATCATCGCCGACAGCACCGAGACCTGGCTGTTCGCCGCGCTTTCCGGCCATCAGTGGATTGCCATGAGGCTCGCCGACGGCATCGCCTCGCTTAACCCCAACATCGGCAACCTCACCTATAACGTCGACCTCGATGACACCGAGAACTGTCTCCATTCCGAGGGCATCGAGTCCATGCCTAAGGAGAAGGGCTTTGCCGAGTACACTGACGGCAAGTTCGACGTCGCCAAGACCTACGGCGAGGAGATCGGCGAGGCCGGTATGCACCAGTGGTCGCGCTATATCCAGGGTCGCGATTACTTCATGGCCCCACTGGCTGAAGGCACTGACTACGAGATCGTCAAGGACGAGCGTGAAGACGCTCGCGCCACGACCGGCGCCCTGGTCCACGAGATGCAGCCGCTGTTCTTCCAGCCCGGCAAGTCCGACTGGAACACCTTTGAGATGATCCGCAGCTTCGCTGCTCGCGGCGAGAATGTCGCCGGTCTCAACGCCAACACCGACGGCGCCTATGCTATCGGCTCCAACCGCAACACCGAGATCCACACCTTCCAGATCCGCCACGGCATGGACCCCGAAATCGCGACCATCCAGTGGGAGATGCTCTCCAACGCCGAGTTCTCCGTCGCTATCCCCCTCTACTCCGCACTGCTCACCGAGGTCAGCCCCTACTTTAGCGATCAGGGTGTCTCCTTCGATCACTGCGAAGAGGAAGACGTTGTAAACAACGAGGAGCCCAAGAACTCCATCAACTACGTCCTCATGGACATCAACACGCTCGCCTATGAGAACCGCGATCACTGCGCTACCGGCGTCCGCGCCTACCTCGACGCCCTGCAGAAGGAGCTCATCGAGCAGAACCTGACCGTCGACGAGGCCATGCAGGCCGCCGAGGACACCGAGGCCCGCACCACCCTGGCCAACAAGGCCGGCAAGGCTGCCACCAAAAACACCTACGTCAAGTGCAAGGCCATGCTCGAGGAGATGCGTGACTACCTCAAGGAGGAGGATTTCTCCGAGGAGTTCGTCCCGAGCGACTACGATGCCGACAACGACTGCCTGGTCGAGTCCATCACCTACGCCGACGAGGCCCTCTCGGATGAGGATGTAGCCGAGCCCGAAGTCGAAGAGGAAAAGGCCACCGAGGAGAAGTCCGAGGGCAACAACATGGCCGCCATGGCCGTTGGCGCCGTCGTCGTCATCGGTGTCTGCGGCTTCGTGCTCTATCGTCGCAAGAAGGCCTAAGAACCCCACACCTTAAGGCGCGGGCGGGATGGCCAAAGTCGCCCGCCCACCCAGCCGCCCATTCGACCGGCGGGAAACGTCGCCGAAATCTTTTCAAAAAAGATTTCCCCGCACACACTTTGCTGTGCTATAGTGCAGCGCAACAGCAACTAGGTGCGACCGTGCCATGGCATCACGAAAGGAGCCACCAACATGAAGAACACGATGACGTCTCTCAACAACTGGTGGTGGCGTGATGCGAATACGATCGGTCGACGGTGAGTCCCTCACGCCTGTTTTTGCGCTCTAGGTGATTGGAAGGCCTCCGGTTTCGACCGGGGGCCTTTTTCTATCTCGAGCCCAATCGCATTCGCATCACGCGCCTCCGCTTTCTTCTCTTGCACTTCCCTTCCGAAAGGATTTTCACCATGTCTCAGAACACCACCACCGCCCAGCCCCGCACCGTCCAGACCGCCGACCGCGGCAAACTCGACGTCCGCGCCCTCGTCTTGCTCGCCATCCTGCTTGCCGCCGGCTTCATCCTCAACTTCACCGTCGGCAAGGCCATCTCCGGCATCTCGGGCGGCATGATCAGCCCCGAGTTCATCATCTCGGCCTTCTGCCTCACCATCCTGGTCGTGCGCCCCAACATCGGTCAGGCGCTCGTTATCGGCCTGATCTCGGCCGCCGTGATCCAGATCACCACCACCTCGCCGTTCGTTGATTTTGCCGCTGAGGGCATCGCCGCCATGCTCATGGCCGGCATCGTCAACGCTGCTGCCAAGAACGGCCAGGCTAAGCCCGCCGTCGCCATCGTCGCAACGTTCGTGACCACCTTTGTCTCGGGCGTCATCTTCATGGTCATCAAGATGGCCATGCTCGGCGTGGTGGGCGAGCTCGCCGCTGCCATGCTGCCCGTCGTCGCTATGACCGCCGTCTTTAACGCCATCCTGGTTGGCGCTCTCTATCTGCCCATCCAGAAGGCCCTGAAGCTCAACTAACCCGCTCGGCTTTACGAGCCACCCCATCTTGGCGTTCATTCGTCGCTCGCGTACCCAAGTACGCTTCGCTCCTCTTTCGCGCCAACCTGGGGCACCTCGTAAAGCCGCCTCCGTACTTCACCACCAAAGACTGTCCCAAACAACTAGCTTTTGGGGACGTTCTTAAACGACTAGTCATTTAAGAACGTCCCCGATGACTATGAAAGGTATCCATGGAAACGATCATCAACGTCGACGATGTCTCGTTCTCCTATGGCACGCAGACCGAGCAGGCGCTTAAGCATATCTCGCTCGGCGTGAACAGGAGAGATTTTATCGGCATTATCGGGCCTTCGGGCGCCGGCAAGTCCACACTTGCCGCCTGCCTGTCGGGAGCCGTACCTCACCACTACACCGGCACGTTCTTTGGCTCCGTCACTGTCGACGGCAACGACACCTGTGAAGTTTCGCTCACCGATGTGTCGCAAATCGTCGGCAGCGTGTTGCAAGACATCGACACGCAAATGGTCGCCTCGGTCGTCGAGGACGAGATGCTTTTTGGCCTGGAGAACTTTGGCGTTCCCCACGACCAGATCGAGCAACGTGTGAGCGAGACGCTTAAGACCGTCGGTATCAGCGACCTGCGTGACCGCGAGATTGCCACACTTTCGGGCGGCCAAAAGCAAAAGGTTGCCATCGCCGCCATCCTCGCCATGCGTCCGCGTGTGCTCGTGCTCGACGAACCCACCGCGGCGCTCGACCCCGCCAGCTCCACGCTGGTCTTCGAGACCCTACGCGAGGCCAACCGCGCACTCGGCATCACCATCGTCGTCGTTGAGCAAAAAGTCGCCCTGCTTTCGGAGTATTGCAACCGCGTGCTCGTGCTCAATCATGGCGAAATCGCGCTACAGGGCGAGCCGCACGAGGTCTTCGCGCACGCCGATGAGCTCCGCGCCATCGGTGTCGATAGCCCGCGTGTCACGCGCATTTTCAACAGCCTCGAGGCCGATGGCCTGGCCAGCGGCACTCCCTGTTTGGATGTTGATGAGGCCGAGCGCCTGATTACGGGCATCGTCGACCCCGCACACGCAAGCAGCAACATTCAGGCACCCGCCGGCTCACCGCACGCACCGTCGTTGCGCCCGCACGCCAAGGACGCCGAGCCCGTGCTCACCTTCGATCACGTTGAGTTTGCCTATCCCAATGGCGGCGCCGCCGTCCACGACCTCAACCTGACCCTCTATCCCGGCGAGCTCGTGGGCATCGTCGGCCAAAACGGCGCCGGCAAGACCACGCTCACCAAGCTGCTCACAGGCCTGCTTAAGCCCGCCTCAGGCAGTGTGCGCGTCACGGGACTGGATACCGCAGCCGTCCCCACGAGCCGCATTGCCCGCGAAGTCGCAACCCTCTTCCAAAACCCCGACCGCCAAATCTGCAAGGACACCGTGCTCGTCGAGGTCGCCTTTGGCCTGGAGCTTGCCGGCATCGACCGTGCCGAGGCGCTGCGTCGCGCCCAGCTCGTCATCGACCGCTTTGGCTTGCCGGCCGACGAGGCGCCCTTCTCGCTCTCGCGCGGCCAGCGCCAGATGGTGGCACTCGCCTCCGTCGTGGTCGTAGAGCCCAAAATCGTGGTGCTCGACGAGCCTACGAGCGGCCTTGACTACCGCGAGTGCATGACCGTCATGGAAACCGTTCGCACCATGGCCGAGCGCGGCTGCGCTGTAATCATGGTCTGCCACGACATGGAAGTCGTCTCCGACTTTGCCGAGCGCATTGTAGTAATGGCCGACGGCCGCATCCTCGAGCGCGGCCGCACGCACGAGCTGTTCTCGAACATCGAGCTCATGCAGCGAGCCTACGTTGAGCCGCCCCAGGTCATAGAGCTTTCTCGTCGCCTGGCATCCTCCGTCTCTCCCGCCTTTGCACAGGTGAGCGAGGTCACCGATATCGTTCGCATTACCGAGGAGATGGTCCACCGTGGTTAACGTCATCGACTATATGCCGGGCGATACACTGCTGCACCGCTTGAACCCGGTCGTCAAACTGGGCCTTGCCGCCGCCATCATCATCGGCATTTTCCTGTCCGACACCTACGTGGCGCTGCTGGGCTTTTTGGCACTCACCCTTGCACTGGGTGCCTATGCCGGCGTCGTCGACCGTCTGCTCTCGCTGCTCAAGTTGCTGATTCCGCTCGCGCTTATCATGCTGGTGCTCCAGCTGGCCTTTATGCGTGATGGCAACGTGGTGTGGGGTTTCATCACCGACACGGGCCTCATTACCGGATCGAAGGCCTGCCTGCGCCTGCTGGGCGTGGCGTTGCCACTCATCCTCATGCTCATGGTGACCAAGCTCAACGACCTCGCCAACGCTTGCGTCGAGGTGCTGCACGTGCCATATCGCTATGCCTTCACCTTTACCACGGCGCTGCGTTTTGTGCCGGTATTTGGCCAGGAAATGAACGCCATCATGGAGGCGCAGACTGCACGCGGCGTCGAATACGACACTAAGAATCCCGTCAAGAAACTCAAACTCATGCTGCCGCTGTGTGTACCACTGCTTATCTCGAGCGTGGGCAAGACCGATGCCACCGCGCTTGCCGCCGAGCAGCGCGGCTTCTATCTGCGTACGCGCGCCAGCTCGTACAAGCGCTACCCCATCAAGGGCCTAGACATCGCCGTACTCATCATCAGCATCGCCCTTATCGCCATCGGCTTCCTGTTCTAGCAATCGCTGGCAGCAACCGGCAAATGCAAAAGGCCTCGGCTCGCACCAAACGAGCCGAGGCCTTTACTGTTTTCCCAGATAAAACCTACCAAAATAAACCTGTCCCTTTTTGGCAGGCGAAGAACTAGAGGCGGTAGGGGGCGCCGCTGCGGATAATGGATTCGCGCACCAGGACATCCATCGCATCGAGGGTGATCTCGGGCATCTCGCGATACTTCTGCAACACCGAAAGCTCCGTGCAGGCCAGGATGACGCGGTCGCAGCCGCTACGGGCGAACTCCCACATCACGCGGTCAAACTTATCCATATCGGGCTCGCGCCCGGCCTTCACATCGTCGTAGATGAGCGACATCACGTCGGCCTGACGCTTTTCGCTGGGATAGATGACCTCAACGCCCGCGGTCTCACATTCGCGCCCATAGACGTCTGCGCCCACGGTACCGTCGGTGCCCATGATGCCGATCTTGTGCACCGGCTCGGCCGGCATGCTCAGGTTTGGATCGAACTCGCACTCCCCCATCACCGCGCCGGCCAGAGCATAGCGCACCGACTCGCGCGGCATGTGGATAATCGGCACCTTGGTAAACGACTGAATCTGATCGTAGAAGTAGTGCGACGTGTTGCAGGGAATGGCAATGTGCGCGCAGCCCAGCGTCTCGAGCGCCTGAGCGCACTCCTTCATGGTCGCCAGCAGCTCGGCATGCTCACCGGTCTTGATGGCCAGCGTGCGGTCGGGCATGGTCGACTTGGAAAGCACCACCATGTCGATATGCTCCTGGTCGCACGTAGCCGCCGTATGACGTACCACCTGGTCGTAGTAATACGACGTGGCCTCGGCGCCCATGCCGCCGATAACTCCCAGCTTTTCCATCGCCGCCTCCTTGGTGACGCCCGCGCAATTGCGCGTATCATACCCGCGCCCGCCCGATACATACCGGACGGGCGCCACGCTCGTCTACTTGTAATACGTCTTGAACAGCTTAAAGTGGCGCAGCTTGGTGTGCCACATGCGCAACCAACGGTTAAAGACAAAGTCTCCCTTCATAAACGAGGGATCGGCGCCCTTGCCCTCCTTGGCAAGACGATGCACCTTCGCGCGCAGCTCGGGATCCTTGACGTACTTGTCGACGACGCCCATGGGAACGACCATCCACAGCGCCTCGTCCTGCGCCGTCACAAACTCCGGCTCAAACGGGCGGTTGAGCACATACTCGTCCACCACATACTTGGCAACGTTAAAGCCGCTGTTGGTTACGTAGTAGTTGCTGCGGCCCTGGCGGGTGTTGAAGTCAAAGAACTTAAACGAGCCATCGCGCTCGTCATACTTGACGTCAAAGTTGGAATAGCCCACAAAGTGAAGGTCCTCGAGCAGCTTGCGCACGCCACCCATAAGCTCATCGTTGGGCTCGGTGATGATGCAGGCGTGATTACCGACGCCATGGGGCTGATGCTCCTCGAGCAGCACGTGACCAAGGCACATCATGCGAACCTTGCCGTTGCGATCAGAATAGCTGGTGAGCACGCGCATGTACTCGTCGTTGCCGGGCACGCGATCCTGCAAAATCAGGTCATCGGTGTAGCCACTGGCATAGGAATCGCGGATAACCTGCTCCAGCTCGGCGCGGTCGGCAATCTCATAAGCCTTCTTCTGACCCTCGAACTCATGCTGCCACCACATGATGCCGTCGGAAGGCTTCAAGATCATCGGGTAGGGGAAGTCAATCTGGTCGAGCACCTCGGCAGGCGCCTCTCCTTGCGTGTTGAGCATCTGCGCAGTAAAGGTAAACGTATGCGGATAGGGCACACCGTGCTTCTCGCACAGCTCGTAGAAGATCTCCTTCTTCTGGCACTGCTCAAGCATGCTATAGGGCGCGTAAGGCGCAACGATGTTATCCGCCAGCTCGTTGGCATCCTTGGCCTGGGCCACCAGGGCAACATAGTTATCGCCGCAGCCCATCAGAACAATCGTCTTGTCGGCATGAACTCGAGCGATACCGTTGACGGTCTTAAGCATCACGGGCATGGTATCGATATCCACGTTGGGCGTGTAATCGATAATTTGGCTGCGATACGCGGGGCCGGTCTGGTACTTGCCAAAGACCAGGCTCTTAACCTGATACTCCTCGTAGAAAGCGCGCGCCACCGAATACGCGTTGATGTCGCCGCCGAGCAGCACGGGGATAAACTCGCGCTCTGTAAACTGCAATGCCATGGAAACTTCCTATCTAGAACTGCCCACACGACGGGCGGTCTTTGTGCAACTGATTTATTCTAGCGTGCCGAGCCGCCGGCACCCAAAGCTCCACCGTATCTATGGCAATCGGCGTAATTATCAGCACGAAGGCGGCAATCACCGGCGTACGACAACGGGCAATGAGCCCACCGTTGTTATAGGATTCAGCATATTGCCCGCCCCGTCGAAAGGTGCACCGTGCCCCAGGCTCATCCGATCAACAACCCCATCATTGACGCCGCAAAGCGCGAACTTGCGGATCGTGCCCAGACGGCAGCTCCCCTACGCACCGCAAACGATGCTTACAACGGGCCTGCCCGCATCGTCTCAATCAACACGTCGGAGCACAAAGGCACGCGTAAGTCACCCGTCGCCGACGGGCACGACACCGTCATCGAGCAGTTTGGCCTCGCCTCCGATGCGCACGCCGGGCATTGGCACCGTCAGGTCTCCTTTTTAGCTGCAGAGTCTATCCAGACGGCGCAGGCGCGCGGGCTCGATGTGCACGAGGGCGACTTTGGCGAGAACTTCACAACCCAGGGCATCAACCTGCTCTCACTCCCCTTGGGCACGCAGCTCAAGATTGGCAACGAAGTACTCGTCGAAATCAGCCAGATCGGCAAAGTCTGCCATACCCGCTGTGCCATCTACTATCTCGCCGGCGACTGCATCTTCCCCCACGAGGGCATTTTTGGCGTCGTGCTGCAGGGCGGAGAAGTCCATATCGGTGACGACATACAGATGGTCAAGCTTGGTGACGGCACCTGTTCGTTTACGCCGGCTGAGGCGCTCCAAGAGGTGGAGCAGGCTCGCCGCGAAGGAACCCTATAGTTGCAAAACCCCACGTTGAGGTAGTTTTTGCAGCCAAGAATTCAGTTACAACAGGGTGCCGTAACGTTAAAGTTGAACTCTATGGTTTCTCAACAATTCACCATTCCCGCAGGTCAAGGCTAAAACCTCAAGTTCAACTTGACCCTTTAGAACCTTTAAGGTTCAAGTTGAGGTCGAAAGCAGTAGTAGAATACACCTCGACCAATAACCTACGATTGATTGCAGAGGGACTGGATGCAGCATTCGAACCATCGCACCGCAGCGCTCATCGCGTCGAAGCCGGCTCGTATCATCACGAGCGCCGCGCTCGCCGTCGCGCTGACGGCCACGCCGATGCTCTCCCCCGTCGCGGCCTATGCCGCCTCGCAGGCAACGCAGGATCAGCTTTCCGCCGCCCAGAAAAAGATCGAGGACGCCACGAGCGCCTACAACGACGCCCGAACCAAGCTCGAGGATCTGCAAAAGCAGATCGACTCCAATGAGGCGAACATCGATAAGATTGAGGCCGAGCTACCCGAGCAGCAGGCCAAGGCAAGCTCCGCCATGCGCGATCTGTATAAGTACCAGAAGGGCACCAGCCCCATCGTGAGCTTCCTGGTGAACACGCAGAGCTTGGGTGACTTTATCACCACCTGCAAATACACCAACCAGATTACGAGCTCGAGCGTCGACGAGATCGAAGAGCTTAACAAGATGCAGACCGAGCTCGAGCAGAACAAAACCGCCCTCGATCAGGCCAAGTCTCAGCTCGAGGGCGAGCAGAAAAATGCCGAGGATGCACTGGCGCAGGCTCAGCAGCTCCGCAGCGAGGCGCAGGCAAAGGCCGAGCAGGAAAATGCTGCCGAGCTGGCAAAGCTCGAGGCCGACAAGGCCGCTGCCGCCGAGAAGATCTCGGGCGAGGGTGTAAGCGGCAACAACTCCAACAGCCAGGCCAACAACGCCAACACCACCATCGACACCACGGTGAACAGCTCGAATAGCGGTAACTCCGATTACGACTCGTTCATTAACGAGTGGACGAGCCGCATCGATAACTACCTTGCCGGCTCCCCCATGGCAGGCCAGGGCTACAACTTTGCCGTCGCCGCCTGGAATACCGGCGTCGATCCCCGTTGGTCCCCCGCCATCGCCTGCATCGAGAGCAGCAAGGGCCTCTATTGCGCCGGCTCCTATAACGCCTGGGGCTGGAGTGCCCGCGGCGGTGGTTGGCGTAGCTTCGGTAGCTGGAGCGAGGGCGTCTCCGCCCACGTTGCCTACCTGGGCGCCAACTATGGTTCCACGCTTACTCCGGCAGCCGCCAAGAAGTACTGCCCGCCCACGTGGCAGGACTGGTACAACAAAGTCGCCGCTCAGATGAACCGCATCTAAGTGCAACTGCAAAGGGCCCCAATGGGGCCCTTTTCTTTTAGGTAGCGGAGGTATCGACAACGCCGGTCGCATTGGCAACCGCGACTATGACGATCATGCATAGGAGCAGCACACCCAATGCCTTGAGCCAGAGTTTCGCGAGTTTCTTGCCGCGATAGCTGTCGAGCAGTGCGAATCGCCGACGAAGACGGCGCTTATCGAGCAGCGCAAAATGCATAAGCACCATAAGGCCATCGACAAAGAAAAAATACTCGATTATGAGAAGCCACGTCGGGTAGCTTTGGTTTGCTCCCGTGGGGTGAAAGACGGCAAAGTGACTTCCGGCAAAGAACACAAGCAGCGAGAAGCAGACGAGCGTATTCCAAATACGCCCCAGAGACTCCGGAACGCGAGAGAGCAAACCGCATGCAGCGGAGGCGGCAGGCCTAGGAAGCCCTGTGGGGTTCTGGAGCCCTTGGGGCGTCAACACCGTCTCCGAGGCCGGAGTACGGACAGGCGCAGGCGCAGGAGGCCGCACGGGGCGACTTAGATCGTATGCCGCGCACGTCGCCCGTCCCAACGCTTCCGCGCTCGCAAAACGCTTGGCCGGGTCGAGCGCCATCGACATGCAGATGACATCGGCAAGTGGGGTGGGAATGCCACGCGCCTCGCATTGCTCGCGCATGTCGAGCCCTGGTTTAGGGTCGACTCCCGTCAAGCAGAAGAACAACAGGGCGCCAAGTGCGTAGACGTCGCTTCGCACGCTCGTCTGCCCAAACCCATACTGCTCGGGCGGCGCATAGGGCCGTGTCCCAAACTTGACGGTGTCGGCATCGGCGCCATCGCGCCATACGCGCGCGATCCCCAAGTCGATAATCACCAGCGACGAAAACGTCAGACCGTCATCAGGCGTATAGTTGGCACCTGTCACGATGATATTCGACGGCTTGAGGTCGCGATGGATCACCGGCGCCGACGTCTCCCCCGCCATCGCAAAACCGGCGTGGAGCTCGCCCACGGCATCGCATAGGGCAGGATACAATTCGTGCGCATAATCGGGGGTGGCTCCCAGACGGTCCACCAGCGCCCCGAGTGTCTCCCCTTCGATGTATTCCATAACCACGTTGAGCTCGTCGCCCGCACGACGACAATCGACGATTCTGGGCAGGTGCTCAAAACGCCTACCTGCCCGCTGAGCGGCAAACAGACGCTCGTATGCCCCACCGATTTGAGCCGAAGCATCGATGCGCTTACGGACAAAGGGGCCGAGCGAACCACCGCCGGTTCCTTCAAAGTACACGAGCTCGGTTGTTTCAACGGACGAGCGCTTAAGTACACGCTCCACGCGATAGCTGTCGTCGCGATCGAGCGACGCCAGGTGCTCGGCAAGCGCTGCGGTCAGCTCGTCATTGGAATATGTTGGGGTCTGAGTATCCATAGCCTCCATCATAGCGCAGGGCGCAGACACCCCATGGCATCCGCGCCCCGTTCGTTTGCATCGTTGTTCGACAGCTCCACTGGCTCAGATATCAGCCGCTAACTCACCGTCTCCTCGCCAAAGCGATACAGCTCCTCGTTGACCTTTTGGAGGCTGCACCCGCGATCGATACAGAAGATGATGATCGCATCGCGACGGTCCTTACAATTGAGGATGTTGGCACCCGCCGCCGTCAAGGCGCGGTTGGTCTCCTTGAGCGTTAGCGCCATGGCGAAGGCAATCTGCAGCACCTTATTGCGACTCGGATGACGCGCACCGGTAAAGATCTGATAGCCAAAGGTCTCATTGAGATCGGCCATACGAACCACGCGCGAGCGCTCCAAACCCTTTTCCTGCAGCAGTTGCTTCAGGTAGTCCGAAAGCGACGGGGTGGCAAAGTCGTGCTCCTTGATATAGCCATCGATGTTTGGCGCGTCGAGAAGCTCATTGAGTAACTCGTCAGTCAACTTTTTATCGGGCATACGACCTCACCTCCCATACGGCGCAACGGTAGCGACATGCTAGGCCAGCACCCAGCTTGCAGTGGCAGACTTATCAAACATGTTGGCAAAATACAGTGCCTTCTTGATATCGCCATCAAAGTAGATATTGCCCGCCACGGAGCCACCGGCGGAAAGGGTACCAGACTGCAGCTCATCGGAGCCCTCGCTGTAGTAACCCTGATTCTGTTGAGCGCCGTTGGCGTCCTCGCCCTTCCAGTCGTAGATATTGTAATCTGCGCCCTCATCGCCATTGTTGACGTACGTGACGTGAATGCCCGTCATGGTCGAACCGTCATAATTTGTGAGGCCGGGCTGGACGGAATCGACAACGACGGAAAGACCGGCAGCCGTGGTCACCGTCGCACCAACCGCCAGGTCAGTCGTAGACTGCTCTTCCTTCTTCGCCTCTTCCTTCTTGTCGCCATCGCCAGCGTCCTCGGTGACGGTCGCCTTATCGCTACCACAACCGGCAAGAAGACCGGCAGTCCCCAAGGCGACGGTGGCGAATGCGCTCAGTGCAGCGCGACGGCTCAGCAGCACTTCGTTTTCAAGCTTTTTCATCATGCATCCTTCCTACGATCCGGCTACCGTGCCGGCACACAGCACATCGTAGAAAGGATTAAACTTGAATTCATTAGCTGAGAGCTAAGGCTGCGGTAAACGGCCAATGCAGTTATCCAAACGCCGAGCAAACGCACTTTGCGCAACCGTCTGCTGGCAGTGCATCAACCCACCGTGACGGATTCCCCGGTAAAGGCACTGACCATCAACAGGACAAAGAACACCAGGTAGCTGACACTCAGCGGGTACGCAATGACCAGGAATACAACCCAGCCGACATTGGTTTTACCGCCGGCACGGCGTCGCTCGCGATTGCGGCAGAGCCAAATCGTCACGCCGATGGCAGTGATAAACAGTACGAGTGCCGCCGCAGCCAGCCCAGCAAGCGCAAACATCACGCCAATGCTCACAGCAATAACCGGAAGCAACAACAAGCCACATCCACACCCACCGGGACTATAAACGGCAGTCTGTCGGCGTCGTTCCATCGTCACTCCAAGCCAAGCAATCGTTTGTAGACATCGAGGCCCTTGAGTAGGATTTCCTCGTCAAAGAGCATGCTATCGGTATGCAGAGCACTTGTGGCATAGGCGGGGCAGCCATCCGAATCACTCGGGTTGTCTTGGTCCTCTGGCATACCCGTGCCCAGCAGGAAAAACACGCCCGGCAGATGGCGTTGATAGAACGCGAAATCCTCGGCGATCAGCAGCGGCTCGTCCACAAGTTGCAGCTCGGACAAGGCAAGCGCAATGCAGGCAAACAGCTCGGGGTCGTTATCGACTGGCGGATAGCCCTCGGCAAAGTCGAGATCGTACGTACAGCCTGTTGCGGCACAGGCATCGTCCAGCACGCGGCGCACGCCTTCGCGCGCCCGGTCGAACATGTCGTCCGTAAACACACGCAGGCTGCCGGCAACATGGGCCTCCCCCGCCACCGCATTGCAGACGGTACCGGCCTGCAGCAGACCAAACTTGCCGATACAGGGCTCGTCGGTGCCCAGCTCGTCCATCAGTTCGCGCTCGGCAACCAAGAACTTGGCAGCCGCCAGCGCCGCATCGTGCGACTCCTCGACCGGAACGCCATAGGTCTTAGCGATATGGATGCTCGTCCCGTGAATATGAATGTGTGTCTCACTCGAACGCGCCAGCAGCGGGCCGGAACAGCTCGCCAACGTGCCGGC
>DBFOME010000074.1:0-13192 GCA_048430645.1 Collinsella sp.
GCCCGCTGTTTAAGTTTGCTGCTCTACAGTCCTGCGCAAGACGGAAAGCACATTAAGTGCTTTCCTTTGCGTGCGGAACTCGCGACAAACTTAAACAGCGGGCCGCCCGGACCGGGAATCCGACGTGCTCGTCGGGGCAACGTTCCCTACCAAAAAGGGACAGGTTTATTTTGGTCGGTTTTATCTGGGGAAACGTCGCGCTCCAGCGGTGATCCGACCTCACTAACACTGTAGATTGACGGTGTTTTCGGAAGTATGCGGCAAATTATGAACTTACCGAGCACACAGGGATTTTGCGATAACAAACCCGCAGGTAGAACGCTTGAGCATATACGGTGTGGTCGACCCATCAAGATTTTGCCGCATACTTCAGAAATGCAGGCGAATATCGTGCGGTCTAACCGCCCATTTACCGCAAAGAAGGCCGCTTCCCCTAGTAGGAAGCGGCCCCAAATCTTACGAATAGACGATGGTAAAGGGTTCCGACGTTTCGGCGCCCCCTGTTGAAGTGCAGCGTGTGCCTTCGAGCGTTACTGAAACCACTTGGTCGACATCAATCAACTTCGTTGGCACCCAAATGTTCTCTCCGCTATTGCGTGCCATCGAAACATAGAAATTGTACGCCCCTGCGTCGTCATCTTCGATAATCTGCTCCGATCCATCCTTGTAGCTGACGGTCAGTTTATGATCAACTGCTTCATAGCCCAGATCATCGATGTGCGTCTGGATGGAAAACGGGCTGATCTCGAGAGGCGAGTCATCGGAGCGGAGTTCCTTTGTATCGACGTACGCTCCAACGCTAAACTCGGGCGTCGATGCTTCGAACAGCTTCGCGTCCTCGCCTTCGCCCTCAGTCCAGCAGATATTCCAGGTGACCGCATGTCCCAAATCTCGCTCGCGATCCCACGAGGCAAAGTACATCGTGCCATTAATGACCGTGTCGCTTGATGTGTCCTTATCAATTGTGCAGCGTGTGTCAGCCCATTCCTCGCCGAAGTTCATGCTGGGCGTGCCGATGCCTTGTTCTTCTTCACCATAGAGAACAAGTTCGCCTGTCTCTGCTGCCGGCTTGTAGTAGTTAACGCCATTTGAATTGGACAACGTAAACGTCACGGCTCCGCAGCCGTTTTGGTCAATAGCCATCTCATGGATATCAAGCGTATAGCCGTTACCCTCGACGGACAGATTAACCTCCTGAACTGCGCCCTCCAGGCTTTGGGGCGCGATGCCGTCACCAAACTCTCTGGTGTAGGTATATTTAGTCCCCGATGAACCGCCGTTGGTCCAGGTAATGGAATCCCCGTTGCCGTGGTTTCCCCAGGCTGAGGCAAAATAGCTGGAATTGATAACGGCGTAGGCGACCCCTCCGGTCGCCAACACTCCGGCAAGACATCCGATTACGGCAACATACAGAGGCTTCGCGTGACCCTTTCGACGAAGCGGCTCTCCAGCCGCAGCATCAATAACACGGTCGGCAAGGTCGCTATCGGCTTGGATGGACTCGAAGGCCTGCTTGATTTGATTGGATTTCACGGTCGCCCTCCTCTAAGATGAATTTGAGCTTCGATCGACCGCGAGCTAAACGCGTTCGAACGGTCGCGGCTGGTACATGCATCAACTCGGCAATCTCTGAGGTCGAAAAGCCCAGGTAGTAATAGAGCACGATGGGAACGCGGAATCGCTCCGGAAGTCGCATAACGTCTGACAGGACCGCCTTGGTCTCATCCTGCGCCGCCGAAAGCGAATCGGCCAGATTCTCAATATCCTCCACACGCCTCCATGGCTTTCGAAAGAGCGATTTGCATTCATTGATCGTGACCCGGACAAGCCAGCGGCGAAGATGTTCCCAACTTTCAAAGTGCCCATCGCTTTTAAGCAACTTAAGAAAGACATCTTGGGCAACATCGTCGGCATCGGCACGATCGCGCAGGTACGTCAATGCGATTCGAAACACGACATCACGGTGATCCTCGACCGCCTGTCTAAATGCTTGTTCTTCCATAATCACCTCCCGGTGACGTTAATAATTCTTGGTGAGGCCCTCACCTTAGATACGCTCTTGTCGGGCGAAATGTTTCAAATTCAAGCAGGAAAAACCTACCAAAATATACCTGTCCCTTTTTGGCAGGTTTTCTTTAACAAAAAGACCCGCTTCCCTGTTGGGAAACGGGTCTTTGGAAGGACGGTTAACGTACTAGGAAATTACTCCTCGTCGTTGTCCTTGGCCTCTTCGGCGTCGTCGGTGTCCACGAGCTGGTTGAGCAGCTCGTCGAGGGAAGCCATGTCCTCGTTGATCGCGCCGTTGGCGGGAGCCTTCTTGTCGTCGATCGGGGCGCCCAGGAGCTCCTCGTCGGCGTCGGCGTGATGCGTCGGAGCGGCGGAGGTGCCCAGCAGGATGTCGTCCGGACCGTCGGGGCTAAAGACCATCTGCAGCAGCTGCGAGAGGTCTTCCTCGTCGGCAACGTCGTCGTTGTTCTCGAGGATGTAGAGCAGGTCGTGGGCCTCCAGGCCGTCACGGAGCTCCTCGATTGCCTTGGCACCGATGCCATCGATGCGCAGCAGATCCTCCTCGGACTTACCGACCAGGTCGCCGACCGTCTCGATGCCGACCTCGCTGAACTTGTTGGTCCAGCGCTGCGACACGCCCAGGTCGTCGAACAGGTACAGGCGAGCCTTCTCGGCGGAGATGGTGTGGCCGTTGCGGGTGAACGAACCGTCAGCACCGCCGAACTCGTCGTAGCCGGCCCAGTCGAGCTGCTGCGGGAGCCGCTCGTCCAGGTCCTTGAGCTCAACCGGAGCCCACTCGGGCAGCGACTTGGCGTTGGGCGAAGCCGGGCCGTCGATGTCCACGTAGCCGTCGGCCGTGCGATACGTCAGCTTGGCGTTGGCGTACGGCTTGAGGCCGGTACCAGCCGGGATCTTCTTACCGACGATAACGTTGGACTTAAGGTCGAGCAGGTGGTCAACCTTGCCCTCGATGGCAGCCTCAGTAAGGACACCAGCGGTACGGATGAACGAAGCGCTCGACAGCCAGGAGTCGATGTTGGACGCGACCTTGAGCGTACCCAGGATGACGGGCTCGGCCACGGGAGCCTGACCGCCCAGACGGGCAACGCGCTCGACCTCGTCGGCGAACTCGTAGCGGTCGACGTACTGACCAAGCAGGTACTTGGAGTCGCCGGGGTTGGTGATCTGAACGCGACGCAGCATCTGACGTGCGAGCACCTCGATGTGCTTGTCGTTCAGGTCGACGCCCTGGCTGGTGTAGACGTCCTTGACGCTCTCGACGAAGGTGTGCATCGTCGACTCGATGTCGGTCAGCTTGCGCAGGTTGCGGAAGTTGACGAAGCCCTTGGTGATCTGGTCGCCGGCGCGAACCTCGCAGCCGTCCTCGATCTCGGGCATAAAGCGCACCGAAGCGGGAACGCGACGCTCGTCGAGGACACGAGTGTGATCCTCGGAGTCGGTGAGCGTCAGCACGTACTCGGACTTCTCGGGCTTAATCGAGAGGTGGCCGGAGTACGGAGCCAGCTCGGCCTCGCGACCCAGGATCTTCTCGTTGACGTTGCCGACGATATCGAACATACGGCTGACCGTAGGCAGACCCTGCGTAATATCGTCGACGCCAGCGACGCCGCCGGAGTGAATGGTACGCATCGTAAGCTGCGTACCGGGCTCGCCGATGGACTGGGCGGCAATAATGCCGACGGCAGTACCGATAGCGACCGGACGACGGGTGGAAAGATCCCAGCCGTAGCACTTCTGGCACACGCCGTACTTGGAGCGGCAGGTGAGCAGCGCGCGAAGCTTGACCTTCTTAAGGCCCGCATCGACCATCTTCTGGATGTCGGCGACCTTCTCGATGTAGCCGTCCTGCTCAAAGAGCACGGTGCCATCGGGGGCCACGACGTCCTCAATGAAGCAACGGCCGACGAGGTCGGTGTTGAGGTCGGTGGTACCGGGGATGATGAGGTTGTAGGTGACGCCCTCGTGCGTACCGCAGTCCTCCTCGCGGACGATGACGTCCTGGGCCACATCGACCAGACGACGGGTCAGGTAACCAGAGTCCGAGGTGTGGGATGCGGTATCGACCAGGCCCTTACGGGCACCGTAGGTCGAAATGAAGTACTCGAGCGGCAGCAGGCCCTCGCGGAAGTTCGCCTTAATGGGAAGGTCGATCGTCTCGCCGGACATGTCTGCCATCAGGCCACGCATGCCGCCGAGCTGACGCAGCTGGGTCTTAGAACCACGGGCGCCGGAGTCGGCCATCATGTAGAGCGGGTTCTCCTCGTCGAACATGTCGAGCATGAGCGCTGCAACCTTATCGGTACAAGCGGTCCACTCGTTAACGACTTCGATGTGGCGCTCCGTCTCGTTGATGAAGCCCTCCTCGAAGTACTCGTTGATCTGGTCGACGTTGGCCTGGGCGCGGTCGAGCAGCTCCTGCTTCTCCGCAGGGATGAGAGCGTCCCACACCGAGATGGTGAGGCCGGCGCGGGTAGCGTAGTGGAAGCCGGAGTACTTGATGGCGTCGAGGATCGGGCCGACCTTGGCCTCGGGGTAACGATCGCAGCAGTCGGCAACCAGCTTGGCCACATCGCCCTTGACCATCTTGTAGTTCATGAACTCGTAGTCTTCGGGCAGGCACTGGCGGTTGAAGATGATACGGCCGATAGAGGTCTCGAAGCGCGCGGTCTTGTTACCGGTGACGTCGTAGTCGACAAACTCGTTCTTGCCGTTCTTGACGCGGAAGATACGGGTGCCGTCCTCGTTGATGACGTTGGCGTCGGCAGCGGACACGCGGACCTGGATCTTGGCCTGCATGTCGACCTCGGAGCGGCAGTCATAGGCGTGCAGCGCGTCGTCGAAGCTCGAGAACACGTGGTTCTCGCCCGGCAGACCCTCGCGAACCTGGGTGAGGTAGTACACACCGATGATCATGTCCTGCGAAGGGATGTTAACCGGCTTGCCGGATGCCGGCGAGCGCAGGTTGTTCGCAGAGAGCATGAGCACGCGGGCCTCGGCCTGAGCCTGGCTGGACAGCGGCACGTGGACAGACATCTGGTCGCCGTCGAAGTCGGCGTTGAAGGGCGAGCAGACCAGCGGGTGCAGGTGGATGGCCTTGCCCTCGACCAGCACCGGCTCAAAGGCCTGGATGGACAGACGGTGCAGGGTCGGTGCACGGTTGAGCAGCACGACGCGGCCGTCGATGACCTCTTCGAGGATGTCCCACACAAAGGTGGCACCACGGTCGATAGCGCGCTTGGCGCCCTTGATGTTCTCGACCTTGCCAAGCTCGACCAGGCGCTTCATGACGAAGGGCTTGAAAAGCTCCAGCGCCATGGTCTTGGGCAGACCGCACTGGTGCAGCAGCAGCTTGGGGTCGGTAACGATTACCGAACGGCCGGAGTAGTCGACACGCTTACCCAGCAGGTTCTGACGGAAACGACCCTGCTTGCCCTTGAGGGCCTCGGCGAGCGACTTGAGCGGGCGACCGCCACGGCCAGAGACCGGGCGACCACGACGGCCGTTGTCGAACAGGGCGTCCACGGACTCCTGGAGCATGCGCTTCTCGTTGTTCACGATGATCGCGGGGGCGTCCAGGTCGAGCAGGCGCTTGAGTCGGTTGTTACGGTTGATCACGCGACGGTACAGGTCGTTGAGGTCGGACGCAGCGAAGCGGCCGCCGTCGAGCTGGACCATCGGGCGCAGATCGGGCGGAATGACCGGGATGACGTCCAGGATCATGTTCGCGGGGCTGTTGCCGCCCTTCAGGAAGGCGTCAACGACCTCGAGGCGCTTGACGGCCTTCTCGCGCTTCTGCTTCTGGGAGTCCTCGTCGGCGATGATGGCCTTGAGCTTCTCGGCCTCGGAGGGGAGGTCGATGGCAGCAAGCAGGTCGCGGACGGCCTCGGCACCCATACCACCCTTGAAGTACATGGAGTAGTAGCGGGTCATCTCGCGGAACAGCGGCTCATCGGAGATGAGGTCGCGCTCGGTGAGCTTCATGAAGGCGTTGAAGGCGTCCGTGCGGAGCTGCTTCTCGTCCTTGCACTCTTCCTCGATGTCGACGATGCCAGAGGCGATTTCCTCGGGGGTCAGCGGCTCCTCATCGGAGAACTCGTCAAAGTTCTCGGGGTTGCCCTGCTCCTTGAGGGATTCGATCTGGCGGGCGCACTCGGCATCGATCTCTTCCAGATCGGCGGCGAGCTCCTCGCGCAGGTCGTCAGCGTCGGCCTCGCGAGCCTCGTAGTCTACCTCGGTGATGATGTAGCTGGCAAAGTACAGAACCTTCTCGAGGTCCTTGGACTTGATGTCGAGCATACGGCTCATCGGGAAGCTCGTGGGGCTCTTGAAGTACCAGATGTGGGACACGGGAGCGGCGAGCTCGATGTGGCCCATGCGGTCGCGACGCACCTTGGCCGAGGTAACCTCGACGCCGCAGCGCTCGCAGACGATGCCCTTAAAGCGGATGCCCTTGTACTTGCCGCAGGAGCACTCCCAGTCCTTGGCGGGACCGAAGATCTTCTCGCAGAACAGGCCGTCCTTCTCGGGCTTGAGGGTACGGTAATTGATGGTCTCCGGCTTCTTGACCTCACCGTGCGACCAGGAACGGATCTGGTCGGCGGAGGCAAGGGAGATCTTTACCGAGTCAAAATCAGTAGCTTCGAAATCTGCCACAGTCAACTACTCCTTATCAGTGGTCGTGGCGGCGACAGCCTCGGGTGCCTCGGCGGTCTCGGCATCCTGGGCCTCGACGTCGGCGTCAACGCCGGCGAGCGCGGCCAGGTCATCGAGGGCAGAGGTCTCCTCGGCGGTCACAGGGGCGGAGGCGTCCTCGTCGGCATCGTGCATGGGCTCGATGTCCAGCGCGAGGGAACGGATCTCCTTGACGAGAACCTTGAAGGACTCGGGGATACCCGGGACAGGAACGTTCTCGCCCTTGACGATGGACTCGTAGGTCTTGACGCGGCCCACGGTATCGTCGGACTTGACGGTCAAGATCTCCTGCAGGACGTTGGAAGCACCGTATGCGTACAGTGCCCAAACTTCCATCTCGCCGAAGCGCTGGCCGCCGAACTGAGCCTTGCCGCCCAGCGGCTGCTGGGTAACCAGGCTGTAAGGGCCGGTCGAACGGGCGTGGATCTTGTCGTCGACCATGTGGCCGAGCTTGAGGATGTAGGACGTACCCACGGTAATGGGCTCGCGGAACTCCTCGCCGGTGCGGCCGTCGAACAGGCGGGTCTTGCCGCGCTCGTCAAGCTGGGTAACAAACTCGGGGCGCATGTGATCGCCAAAGGCAGCGGTGGCCTTGTTGAGCATGTTCTTGTTGGCGCGACGGATGACCTCGGCGATCTCGTCCTCCTTGGCGCCGTCGAAGACGGGCGTCGCGGTGAAGAACGGACCGGGGACATACTTGTCGGAGTCGGCATCCTCGGTATCCCAACCGCAGGCAGCAGCCCAGCCAAGGTGGCACTCGAGCAGCTGGCCGACGTTCATACGCGAAGGAACGCCCAGCGGGTTGAGGATAACGTCGATCGGGGTACCGTCAGCCATGTAGGGCATGTCCTCGACCGGCAGAACGTTACAGATAACACCCTTGTTGCCGTGGCGACCGGCGATCTTATCGCCCTGCTGGATCTTACGACGCTGGGCGACGTAGACGCGCACCTGCTCGTTGACGCCGGGGGCCAGGTCGTCGCCGTTCTCGCGGCTAAAGCGGACGACGTCGATGACGCGGCCGTAAGCGCCGTGAGGCATCTTAAGGGAGGTGTCGCGAACGTCGTGAGCCTTGGCACCGAAGATGGCGCGCAGCAGGCGCTCCTCGGCGGTCAAAGCGCTCTCGCCCTTAGGCGTGACCTTGCCGACCAGGATGTCGCCAGGGCCGACCTCGGCGCCGATGCGGATGATGCCGTCCTCGTCGAGGTTGGCAAGCATGTCCTCGGAGAGGTTCGGGATCTCGCGGGTGATCTCCTCGGGGCCGAGCTTGGTGTCGCGGGCGTCGATCTCGTGACGGGTGATATTGATGGTCGTCAGCAGGTCCTCGGCCACCAGGCGCTCGGACACGACGATACCGTCCTCGTAGTTGAAGCCTTCCCACGGCATGTATGCCACGGTGAGGTTCTGGCCCAGTGCGAGCTCGCCGTGATCGGTCGAAGGACCGTCGGCCAGAGGCTCGCCCTGCTCAACGGTGTCACCGACGCGCACGAGCGGACGGTGGTTGATGCAGGTGGACTGGTTGGAGCGCTGGTACTTGGCCAGGTGATACTCGTCCATGCCGCCGGCATGCTTGACGATAATCTTGGAGGCGTCGGCAAAGATGACCTCGCCGGCGTTCTTGGCCAGGGTAACCTCGCCAGAGTCCAGGGCGGCGCGACGCTCCATGCCGGTACCGACATAGGGAGCGGCAGGGTGAACCAGCGGCACGGCCTGACGCTGCATGTTAGCGCCCATCAGCGTACGCTTGGCGTCGTCGTGCTCAAGGAACGGGATCAGCGTGGCTGCGACGGAAAGCATCTGACGCGGCGAGACATCCATGTAGTCGACGTCCTCGACAGGCACGTCGGCGGGAGCGCCGAAGGAGCCGTCGAAGTCGCGGGTACGGGCGATCACGGTGTGCGGACGGACGATCTTGCCCTCGGCATCGGTCGTGATGAACTCGTTGGTCTTGGGATCGAGCGGCGTGTTGGCCGGCGCGATGACGTGCTTCTCTTCCTCGTCAGCGGTCATCCAGTCGATCTGGTCGGTGGCAACGCCGTTCTCGACGCGACGGAACGGGGCCTCGATGAAGCCGTACTCGTTGACGCGGGCGTAGAGGGCGAGCGAGCCGATCAGGCCGATGTTGGGGCCTTCGGGGGTCTCGATCGGGCACATGCGGCTGTAGTGCGAGTTGTGAACGTCGCGGACGGCCGTCGGCACGTTGGTGCGGCGGCTGGAGCCCGACTTGTGGCCGGCAAGACCGCCAGGGCCGAGTGCGGACAGACGACGCTTGTGGGTCAGACCGGTCAGGGGATTCGCCTGGTCCATGAACTGCGAGAGCTGCGAGGAACCGAAGAACTCCTTGATGGAGGCCACGATCGGGCGGATGTTGATGAGCGACTGCGGGGTGATCTCGTCGATGTCCTGGGAGCTCATGCGCTCACGGACGACGCGCTCCATACGGCTCATGCCGATACGGAACTGGTTGGCGACGAGCTCGCCGACGGTGCGGATGCGGCGGTTGCCAAAGTGGTCGATGTCGTCAACCTTGAAGCCCTGCTCGCCGGCAGCGAGGGACAGCAGGTAGCGCAGCGTCGCGACGATATCCTCGTCGGTGAGCACCGTGACCTCTTCCTCGGTGGTGAGGTTGAGCTTCTTGTTGACCTTGTAACGACCGACGCGGGCCAGATCGTAGCGCTGCGGGTTGAAGAGCAGGCCCTCGAGCAGGCTGCGGGAAGCATCCACGGTGGGAGGCTCGCCCGGGCGCAGGCGACGGTAGATCTCGATAAGGGCATCCTCGCGGGTGAGGGCGGTGTCGCGCTCCAGGGTGCGCTTGATCACATCGGAGTTGCCGAGAAGCTCGATGATGTCGTCGTTGGTGACGGCGATGCCAAGGGCGCGCAGGAACATCGTGGCGCTCTGCTTGCGCTTACGGTCGATGGAGACCATGAGCTGGTCGCGCTTGTCGACCTCAAACTCAAGCCAGGCACCGCGGGACGGGATGATCTGGGCCTTGTAAATCTGCTTGCCCGAATCCATCTCGGAGCTGTAGTACACGCCCGGGGAGCGGACGAGCTGCGAGACGACGATACGCTCGGTACCGTTGATGATGAAGGTGCCCTGATCAGTCATCATGGGGAAGTCGCCCATAAAGACGAGCTGCTCCTTGATCTCGCCGGTCTCCTTGTTGGTGAGACGGACGTCGGTCAGAAGCGGAGCCTGATAGGTCATGTCCTTCTCGCGGCACTCCTCGACGGTGTGCGCGGGGTCCCCGAACTGATGCTCGCCGAAGGTAACCTCGAGAACATGGTTCTGGCTCTGGATGGGGCTGGATTCCTTGAACGCCTCACGAAGACCCTCGTCCTTAAAACGCTCAAAGGATTCCCTTTGAACAGAGATAAGGTTGGGGAGCTCCATGGCCTCCGGGATTTTCCCGAAGCTGACGCGCTTGCGCTCAGTGGCAGTATATGCGTAGGTCACCAGGTTTTTCCTCCTTCACGGAAATGCTCGGTGGGTTGGCGAGGCATAGCTTCGCCAGTTATCGCAACCTAATAGTTTATCAGGTACCGACCGTTGGGCAAGAAAAGCCTTGACGCGATTGAGTTTTTGGAGTAGCAAAGTTTTTCGACAGAAAATACGCAGGTAAATGTATGTGTATCGAACATCTGTTCATATATTTTCTGTGAACAGAGAGTCGACAATCGAAGCTCTTATAAAAAACGGGCGCGAACCGAGGTCCGCGCCCGTAAATGTCGATGCCCGAAGGCTTACTTGCGCATCAAGCCGCCGCGCTCGTCGATGGCGTCCCAGAAGGCGCCGGCAAAGCAAGGATCGCTTGCAGCCATGAGGGCGTTGGTGGCCATCCAGCCAGAAGGCGTGCCGGTGTCGTAGCCCGACAGCGGGTCGATGACGACAGCGTACATGGCCTCGCGGTCGAGCGAGCGGGCCATGGCGTCAGTCAGCTGGATCTCGCCGCCCTTGCCGGCCTGCTGATCGGCCAGCAGGTCCATGACCAGCGGGCTCAGCAGGTAGCGACCGACGATGTACAGGTTGGACGGAGCCGCCTCGGGAGCGGGCTTCTCGACCAGACCGCCGATGCGCCAGACAGCGCCCGGCTCGGCATCGGCAACGCCCTCGGCGCCCTCGAGCGAACCAACGCGCTCGCCGGCGATAACGCCGTAGCGGCTGACTTCCTCGGGCGAGCAAGCAGCGACGGCGATAACCGAAGCGCCACCGTGCTCCTTGGAAACGGCAAGCATCTTGTCGCAGATATCACGGTTAGGCACAACGTAGTCGCCCAGAAGAACCAGGAAGTTCTCCCCTGCCACGGCGTCGGCAGCAGAGCGGATAGCATGGCCGAGGCCCTTGGGCTCGTACTGATAACGGAAGTCGACCGGCATACCGCCAGCGTGGGCGACGGCATCGGCATAGGCGTTCTTGCCGCGCTCGCGCAGCAGGTTCTCGAGCGAGCGATCGGGCTGGAAGTAGTTCAGTAGCTCGGGCTTACCGGGAGAAGTAACGATGATGGCGTCGTCGACTTCCTCGGGATCGAGCGCCTCCTCGACGACGTACTGAATGACGGGCTTGTCGAGCACCGGCAGCATCTCTTTGGGCGTACACTTGGTGCCAGGCAGAAAACGCGTGCCAAGACCGGCGGCGGGGATGATTGCCTTCATGTTATTCAAAGATCCTTTCGCAGGCGCAAAAGCGCCCCATGCGTGCGGCGCACAGCCGCAGACCAAATTGCGATACCCAAGCATCTTACCGCTGGAACTATATGTCGCTACAAGGCAGAGACAATTCTTCAGCAGGTCAACGCAAATTATTGCTCGAATGGTGCAATTTTATTGCCCAACGGCAGGGCGCCCGATACGACGCAAATCACAGAACATGGCAGTTTGAGCTACCGATGTCGAGGGACCGAAAAACAAAAAAGACGGGGCTCGCAATGCGAACCCCGTCTGCAAAGAAATCTGGCGAGAAAGCCTGATTACTTGAGGGTGACAGCAGCGCCAGCAGCCTCGAGCTTCTCCTTGGCAGCCTCGGCGTCCTCCTTCTTGGCACCCTCGAGAACAGCCTTGGGAGCGCCCTCGACGACCTCCTTGGCCTCCTTCAGGCCAAGGTTGGTGAGCTCACGGACGGCCTTGATGACCTGGATCTTGTTGTCGCCGAAGCCCTCAAGCACGACGTCAAACTCGGTCTTCTCCTCGGCCTCAGCAGCGCCAGCAGCGGGAGCGGCGACAACAGCGGCAGGAGCAGCGGCGGAAACGCCGAAGGTGTCCTCGATAGCCTTAACGAGCTCGGAAGCCTCGAGAAGGGTCATTTCCTTAAGAGCATCGATGATCTCATCGGTGGTAAGCTTAGCCATTTCTAAGTCCTTTCGGTTTCCGTGTCTGTGCACGGAGATCAGTTAAAACACGGCGCGAATGCGCCAGGGGTGCGGCGTTGCCGCCGCGGGTGAAAACAGCGACTAGGCTGCCTTCTGCTCGGAGACCTGCTGGATCGAACGAGCGAGACCAGAGGAAACGCCGTTGACGCAGACAGCGATGTCGCGAGCGAAACCGGAGATGAGACCGGCGATCTGGCCGAGAAGCTGATCCTTGGTGGGAAGCTCGGCGATAGCCTTAACATCATCAGCGGAAACGGCCTTGCCGTCGGAGATACCGCCCTTGATCTCAAGGACGCCCTTGGACTTAGCGGAGAAGTCCTTAAGGGCCTTAGCGGCCTCGACCGGCTCGGACTCGTAGAACACATAAGCGACGGGGCCGGCGAGAATCTCGTCGAGCTCGGGCTGCTCCTGGTTCTTGAGGGCGATCTTGACCAGGTTGTTCTTGTAGACCTTCATCTCGGCGCCGCACTCGCGAAGCTGATGACGCAGCTCCTGAGCCTGCTTAACCGTCAGACCGTTGTAGTTGACGACGAACAGACCGGCGTTCTCGGCGATACGGGACTCGATCTCTGCAACCTTGTCGATTTTGTACTGCTGGGGCATGAATTACACCTCCTCGAATTCTTTCCGGGCACGGTCCGCCACAAGGACGTGACGGGGGCATGTCCAAAAAGAAAGCCCCCGCGCTGCATGAGCGACGGGGGCGAGAAGACATATCTACTCGACCACCTCGGCTGGCGGGATATCCCATTAAGCTCGCGGGCGATGCCCGTTTGCACCGGCTGTCTCTGGCAGCGGATTCGTGCGTGAACCGAAAGTATTATGGCGGGGACCCCGGCGTCGGTCAACGGAAAACCGGGCTGCACACAATTCCACCATCCGGCACGCGCCGCCGAAGGCCAGGCGCAAGGTTTTCGCTCGGTCAAGTCCTGGGCTCGCACGAAGGCCACATTAAGTGGCCTTCGGCTCGTGCGGAACTCGCGATAAACCTTATGCCCCGCCCCTCCGGAGCCACACGGGAGCCACTGCTAAGTTATCCCCCGGCATTCAGAAAATCTAAGTGCCAAAAAATAAGATTTTTTGACTCTGTGTTGTATAACCCGC
>DBFOME010000075.1:0-29193 GCA_048430645.1 Collinsella sp.
AAATGGTTCGATGTCTGCCCGGATGCGACACAACTGGTGTGTCCATCCTCGCAGTATCCGGTTCTCAAGGTGCACGCTTTGCGGCTCATCCGGTTCCACCGGGCCGCGCGGCAAGGAGATATATTGCCAGACCGGAGGGGCCCCGGGGGACGTCAATTCCACTCTTCACAAGTCCTACACAATATATTGCTTCCTATATGAGTCATAGAAAGGCTGGTGCAGAAATACTGCACGTATCAGATGATGACCCTTTGGTTCAGGAATATATAGAGATCGGTCACCTGTAAGTGTTTATCTACACGCGCTTTTAGCAATGTAAACCGCGCTTCAGATAAAAAGAGGGAGCGCCGCGCACAACGCGACACTCCCCTAGCGATTCAAGAGAATCTATTAGGCCTCGAGAGCCTTCTTGGCGATGGTAGCCAGCTCGTTGAAGGACTCGATGTCCTCGTAAGCCATCTGAGCCAGGACCTTGCGGTCGAGCTCGATGCCGGCAACCTTCAGGCCGTGCATGAACTGAGAGTAAGAGATGTCGTTCAGGCGAGCAGCAGCGTTGATACGAGTGATCCAAAGAGAACGGATCTCGCGCTTCTTGTTGCGGCGATCACGATACTGATACTGCAGGGAGTGCTGGACCTGCTCTTTAGCATGCTTGTAAGTACGCGAAGCGGCACCGTAGTAACCCTTCGCACGGTGCATAACGGTACGGCGCTTCTTCTTGGCGGCAACAGCGCGCTTAATACGTGCCATGTTCTATCAACTCCTAGACGGTAAAACGAAAAACGGGAACGCGAACTTAGGCGAGACGCGACTTGATGACCTTGCGGTCGGCAGCGGCGATCTCGGTCTCCTGACGGAAGCCACGCTTACGCTTGGTGGACTTCTTGCTCAGGATGTGGCTCTTGAAAGCCTTGGCGCGCATAAGCTTGCCGGTACCAGTCTTGCGGAAACGCTTCTTGGTGCCGCTGTGGGACTTCATCTTAGGCATGAAATACTCCTTAATCGGTTACAGAACACTAGTTACTTGGTATCGCTTGCCGCTTTATCCTCATCGAAGGCGCCCTTAATCGGGGCGAGCAGCATAAGCATGTTACGGCCTTCCATCTTAGGCTTGGACTCGACCGTAGCGTAAGGCTTGAGATCCTCGGCAAGACGCTCGAGAACGTTAAGGCCCTGCTCCGGGTGAGCCATCTCACGGCCGCGGAACATGATGGTGATCTTAACGCGTGCGCCCTTCTTAAGGAAACGCAGAACGTGGCCCTTCTTGGTCTCGTAGTCGCCAACGTCGATCTTGGGTCGGAACTTCATTTCCTTGACCTCGACCTTGGACTGGTTCTTACGAGCAGCCTTGGCCTTCATGGCCTGCTGGTACTTGAACTTACCGTAGTCCATGACCTTGCAGACCGGCGGCTCCGCGTTGGGAGCAATCTCGACCAGGTCGAGACCCTGATCGTCGGCGACGCGCTGGGCATCGCGGATGGCGAACAGGCCGAGCTGAGAGCCATCGACGCCAATCAAACGGCACGAAGATGCAGTGATCTCGTCGTTGATGCGGGTGTCATCAGACTTAGCTATTTTCCCTACCTCCATTCATAAAAAAATAACCCGGCGCTTCTCAGCAACCAGGTCGTACACATAGACTTCCTCGATTTGAGGAAGGTAATCTAAGTTGTATGACCAGTCAGCTGCTCATTGGCGCCAAAAGGTGGGAACCCTCGGGTTCCTCTTTAGGGCATTGCGGGAACAACGCCTTGCGAATAATAACACGTACAGCGCGTTATCACATTACGTACACGAAAAAGGGACCTTGACCCCCTTGAACACTCGCTTGCATGTATGGTGCTCGAGGCGAGACTCGAAGGGCCTTCGCTTCGCGAAGCCCCGGGCTTCGGGCGCGTGGCGCCCTCGCCACGCTCCGCTACAAACAGGCCACAGGCCTGTTGGCTTAACGCTTCGCGCGCTCACGCGAGTTCGGCACGAAAAAGGGGGCCGCAACCCCCTTGAACGCTCACTTGCATGTATGGTGCCCGAGGCGAGACTCGAACTCGCACGTTGTTGCCAACGGTGGATTTTGAGTCCACTGCGTCTGCCAATTCCGCCACTCGGGCACGCAATGCGTGAGTTAGTTTATCACAGCTTTCTACCGATTAGTCCGAAAATGGAACTTCGAGCATTTCAATGAGTTCGACCGTGCGGAGCATCTCGCGCCGACGGCATCCGCGACCGTCGACCGAAGCCTCACCCATCTGGTTATCGTAAGGGTCCTCGCGCATGCCGTCGAAAGAGGGCTCAAACTCTGCCTGGAATCGATTGTTGGCCACCATACGCCACGGGTCGAGATTGCCAAAGTAGTGACGGCGGCGCCACTCCTCCCCCATCCTGCGAGCAGAAGATCCAAATGACACGTCGGCGTTGAGCCAACCGGTCTGCGGCGTATAGAACTCTGCCCAGTCGTGCGACCCCACCGAATCGGGCGCAACGTACAGGCCGCTCTGCCAGCGGGCAGGCACGCCCGCGATACGGCACATGGTGATAAACGTGAGCGCCATAACGCCGCAATCGCCGCGGAGCGAATGCGCGCAGTCATCGGCAATAGATCCCAAAAGCAAGTACGGCGGCTGATAGCGATAGTCGATATGCTGCGTCAGGTAATCATAGATAGCACGGGCGCGATCGAGCGGATCCTCGAGTCCGTCAACAACACCGGCCGTCAGCTGCTGCAGATACGACGTGAATGCAATGTGCGGACGGTCCTCGGAAATATCCTCGGGTAGAGGCGCGTCCATACGCGGATGAACCGGAAGTGTGCCACCGTAGACATCACAATAAGCAGCATCGATGTGATAACGATAGGTCACCGAGAATGAGCGTTCACTCGAAGAAGACCACGAGGCGGTACGTGCCGAAGCGTTCGCGGGAGCAACAGCACCCTCCGGCGTCATGTCGAGAATCTCGACCCGAAACTGCTGACGGCAGGCAGCCGCGACGGGAAGCCAAGCGCAAACGGTCTCCCCCTCCAGAGCGCCGGGGACAGACACGGACGCTTTAAGCGTAATGACGCGAGCCAATCCGTTTTGCGACTCCATCTCCTTGAGCATTTCGTTGCGCAGTGCAATTCCGTCCGTAGGATCGGGACGCATGCCGGGAGCCTCTTTGGGATATACGCGAAGCGAATCGAGGAAGTTGTCGAGAACGAACAGCTCGCCGTCGATAAAGCGCCAGTCAATACGCTTACGGTCAATCAGATCGTTAAACCGCTCCTCGGTAAACTCAGGCCACTCCTCGCGAATCATCGCAATAGCTCGATCGCGCGACACCGAAAAATGAAGCGGCGTCTCAAGCATGCGATACCGCTCGGCACGAACGCAGGCAGCAAGCGAGGGATCGGGATTCTGCCCCAAAAGACGATCACAAGCCGCAACAGCCTGCGTCAAATATCCGGCATCCTTGAGACGAAGAATCTCGGGCGGCAGTCCAATATCGAGATGACGGAAATCATCACAGCAAACATCAACAGAGCAACCAACAGGACCCTCGTCAATGACCTTCCCATCCGAAGGCAGCACATTAATAACAGCCATACCAAACTCCAAGTCATTAGAACTCTTGAAGCCCATTGTAGCGAGATAAAAAAGAAAGCCCCAATAAAGGAACCCTCAACACCGATAAACGGTACCTCTAAAAATGAATTCAGCCCAGTAACCCTGTAGCGAGTTAACAAAGGAGGCCCCGTTTCCCCGGAGCTGATTCCGTCGCGCGACTTCTGGCAAAGCCAGTAGCCATCTTAATTCAGACTCGTAACCCTGCGGCGTTAAACGAAGGAAGCCCCGTCCCCCGGAACTGTTTCCTTGGCGCGACTTCTGGCGAAGCCAGGTGAGCGCAAAGGAAACAGTGTAGGGGGACGGGGCTTCCGACGGGAAGTTTAGCGACGCTTACGCCTTGTTGACGGAGCCAAACTCCTCCATGAGCTCCTTGGTGCGGGCAACGATGTTGTCGCGACCAGGCTTGAGGAGCTTGCGGGGGTCAAAGCCCTTGCCCTGCTGATCCTTGCCAGCCTCGATATACTCGCGAACGCCCTTGGCGAAGACGAGCTGCAGATCGGTGTTGACGTTGATCTTGGAGATGCCCAGGGAGATGGCCTTCTTGATCTGATCCTCGGGGATGCCGGTGCCACCGTGCAGGACGAGGGGCAGGTCGCCGGTCTGAGCCTTGATCTCGCCCAGGCGCTCGAAGGAAAGGCCAGCCCAGTCGGCAGGGTACACGCCGTGGATGTTGCCGATACCGCAGGCGAGGAAGTCGACGCCCAGGTCAGCAATCTGCTTGCACTCAGCAGGATCAGCGAGCTCGCCGCTGGAGGTCACGCCGTCCTCGGTGCCGCCGATGCCGCCGACCTCGGCCTCGATGGACATGCCCTTGGAGTGGGCAAGCTCAACGAGCTCCTTGGTGCGGTCGAGGTTAAGCTGGAAGGTCTCCTCGTGAGAGCCGTCATACATGATGGACGTGAAGCCGGCCTCGATGCACTTGAAGCAGTCCTCGTAAGAACCGTGATCGAGGTGAAGGGCGACGGGAACGGTAACGCCCGTGGCCTCGACGGCAGCCTTGACCATGTCGGCGCAGACCTTGAAACCGCCCATCCACTTAGCGGCACCAGCGGTGCACTGAAGGATCAGCGGAGACTTGGCCTCCTCGGCGGCCTGGAGAATAGCCAGGGTCCACTCGAGGTTGTTGGTGTTGAAGGCACCGAGACCGTACTTGCCGGCCTCGGCCTTCTTGAGCATGTCTGCTGCGTTGACGAGCATAAAAGAAACCTCCTGTAAGGTTGCTCCGATAACGCCTGAGATTTTACCACGACATACCCGAGCATAAACGTTCGTTTGTTCACGAATACCATCCGATTGGACAAATTTTGACCGTTTGCCCCACAGAATCGACCCACTGGGGAAAATAGCTTGACGATTGAGCGGTCTTCGTGGTTCGGACGACGGCTTCGAGCCTACATCTGCATAAACGGGTTCTGCATAAGTTCGCGCGCCATCGTGGTCGAATCGCCATGGCCCGTCAAGCAAACGGTATCGGGCGGAAGCATCTTGGCAAGTTTGGAGAGCGAGCGCATAATCGCCGCCTCGTCACCGCCGGAAAGATCGGTACGACCGTGGCTGCCCGGGAAAAGCGTGTCGCCCACAAAGGCGATGTTCCCCCGCTCGGTCGCGGCGAACAGGACGATGCCGCCCGGCGTATGCCCCGGCGTCTCGATCACCTGCAGGCAGACGTCGCCCACCTCGATTGTATCGCCCTCGGCAAGCAAACGCGTCGGCTCACCCGGATCGGGTGTCTCGATACCCCACATGGCGCGCTGCTCCTCGATATTTGCGCGAGGTACCGTCACGTCCTTAGCGCACAACTCATATAGCGCGCTGTCGCCAACGACAGCTCGAACCCCGGCAACCCCGCCAACATGGTCGGCATGACCGTGCGTGCAGACAGAACCGAGTACGCGCACCTCAGGATGCGCGGTGCGGATATGCTCCACAAGACACTCGCCCTCCCACGCCGGATCGACGATTAAGCACTCGTCATTCGAAATCACGGCGTAGCTGTTGGTCTGAATGGGGCCGTTGACGAGCGCCTCAATCGAAGCCGCACCTCGGGGTGTCAGGTCCAAAGTCATATCGCCCATGCGCATACCCTCCTTCTAAAATACGTTCGAGGCACCAAACGATGCCTCGAACGTAACCAATATCTATGATGCTGAGAGGCTCTCGCACCTACACACGACGCTTGAGCTGAGCTCCGCCTTCGCCGGGCATAAGACGGCGAGCGTCGTAGACCGAATCGACACTGCTGATGGAAGCCAGCAGCGGATCCAGACCACTCGCGTCCGAGATCTCGACCATAAAGCGCAGGGTTGCAATACCCTCGCGGTTGGTCGACGTGGCGGCAGAAAGGATATTGCCGCCCGCATCGCCAATGGCAATGGTGACATCCTTGAGCAGGCCCATACGGTCCAAGCACTCGACCACGATCTCGACCTGGAAGAGGGTGTCGGCAGCGCCGTCCCACTCCACATCGATCATGCGCTCGGGATGTTCCATAAGACCCTTGACGTTAGGGCAGTTGGCGCGATGCACCGAAACGCCACGACCGCGCGTGATGAAGCCGACGATGTCGTCGCCCGTCACGGGGTTGCAGCAATGAGCCAGACGGACCAGCAGGCCGCTGTTGCTCTCGCCCTTGACGATAATGCCGTTGCTGGCGCTCTTGCCGCGCTTTTGCGGCTTTCGGTTGGAGCCTCGGGCCGGCTGTTTCACGACCTCGGCGATAGCCTCGGCCTTGGTGAGCTGTTCCTCGGGCTTGGGGTCCAAGATTTGCTCGACCTTGTTACCCACAGCGCGCGGGGCAACCTTGCCGGCGCCCACGGCGGCAAACAGGTCCTCGAGCTGCTTGAAGTTCAGCTGCTCCGCCACGGCGTTGAGCGCACGCGTGGATCGCGGCGTAGAGATGCCATACCCGCGCTTGCGCAAGTCCTTGGCCAGTATATCGCGGCCGGCAGCAGCGTCGTCGTCCTTGGTCGCGGCGGCAAAATAGCGGCGGATCTTTGACTTGGCGGAAGGCGTCTTGACGATCTTGAGCCAATCACGCGACGGTTTGGAACTCTTGTTCGTCAGGATTTCAACGCGGTCGCCCGTCTTGATCTCGTGCGTGAGCGGGGCCACCGCACCGTTGATCTTAGCGCCGACGCAGTGGTTTCCCACCTCGGTGTGAACGGCGTAGGCAAAGTCGAGCGGCGTGGAGCCGGCACGAAGCGCCATGACCTCGCCCTTGGGCGTAAAGACGAAAATCTCCTGATCGAAGAGGTCGACCTTCAGCGAATGCAGGTATTCCTTGGCATCGGTGATTTCGTCGGAAGCCGCCCAATCGAGCGAATGCTTGAGCCAGTTGATCTGGTCGTCCAAACGTTGAGCGTCATTGGTCTTGGAAGCAGACGATCCGCCCGACTTCTTATATAGCCAGTGGGCGGCAATGCCATACTCGGCCTGCTCATGCATCTCGTAGGTTCGAATCTGAATCTCGAGCGGACGAGCCGTGGGGCCGATGACCGTCGTGTGGAGCGACTGGTAGTTATTGACCTTGGGCATGGCGATATAGTCTTTAAAGCGACCAGGCATGGGATGCCACAGCGTATGCACCGCACCGAGCGTGGAGTAGCAATCGCGCACCGAATGGGTAATAACACGCAGCGCCACCAGGTCGTAGATCTCGGAGAACTCCTTGCCCTTGCGCTTCATCTTTTGGTAGATGGACCAATAGTGCTTGGAGCGGCCATTAATCTGGAAGCCCTCCAGGCCAATGCGGTTGAGTTCGTCGGTGAGCGTCTTGATGGTCTCGGCAAGGTAGCGCTCGCGGACCTCGCGCGACTCAGCCACCATGCGCGCGATGCGCTGGTAGGCATCGGGCTCCAGGTAGAAGAAGGACAGGTCCTCGAGCTCCCACTTAATAGAGCTCATGCCCAGGCGGTCGGCCAAGGGCGCGTACACGTCCATGGTCTCGCGAGCCTTAAACAGGCGACGATCCTCACGCAGGGCCGCCAGCGTACGCATGTTGTGCAGACGGTCGGCAAGTTTAACGATGATGACACGAATGTCCTTGGACATGGCGAGGAACATCTTGCGCAGCGTGAGGGCCTGTTTCTCGTCCATGCTGTCGACTTCGATGTTGGTGAGCTTGGTCACGCCATCGACGAGCTCAGCAACGGTTTCGCCAAACAGGCCGGAAACATCGGTGAGCGAGGTCTCGGTATCCTCGACGGTATCGTGCAGCAGCGCGGCACACACCACATCGCAGTCCATCTTGAGATCGGCCAAAATGATGGCAACCTCGACGGGATGGTTAATGTACATCTCGCCCGAGCGGCGCTTTTGGTTGCAGTGCTTCTCGGCGGCAAAGCAGTAGGCCTGCTCAACCTTAGAAAAGTCGTCCTCATTCATATATTTGAGGCACAGGCGCTCCAGCTTGTCGTAGCTGTCCGCCATAATCTCGGGCGGCAGCTCATCGGCATGCTTATAGTGCTCCATCTCCGAAAACGGCTGGAGGGTGGAATCATGGGCGGTACGGGCTGCGGCATCCATCGAGGTCCCCTTCCCCTAGGCCCGCGGTACGATCGGGCGGTTAACTTTGGCTAGCATATCAGAAGCGCACGAATCGAGCGCCCAGCTCCGGAAAGCCGAGAACTCCATGCGCGAGCGCAAGCCCTCCAAATAGCGAATTGACCTGCTCAATTGCACGCGGCCGGGGTTTTCGGCCATCGCGATACGACGCGTATCGTCAAACCCCGAAACGCGACAGAAACCAAGCTCTTCGAAGATTCCCAGGCCGCTTTCCACCGAGCGCTCGTCGACCGGCGTGCGGGCATCGATGGCAAGGCACATCTGCGCGATGTCGATATCACTTGCGCAGAATGAATCGTCCCCCGTCTTGCCACGGTTGGAGCGCCACATGGTCTGCAGCGCTCGATAGAGCGTGACGAGCTCGTCGCGCTCGGGCGCATAGCAGTCGAGTAGGCGCTCGTTAATGCGGGCGTCGCGCGACGAATAGAGCAGATGGATCACGGCGGGCTGGCCATCGCGACCGGCGCGGCCGCTCATCTGGTTAAACTCAATGCCGCCAAACGGCATGTGATAGAGCACGACATGGCGGATATCGGGCAGGTTGACGCCCTCGCCAAAGGCAGATGTCGAGACGATGCAGCTGAGGCTGCCGTCTCGGAATGCTTCCTCCACGCGACGGCGATCGGAACGCGCAAGCCCCGCGTTATAGAACGCGATATGGGTTGCGCAATCGGGCACACGCTTGCGCAACGTCTTGGCGAGCGCCACGGACTGGTCGCGCGAATTGACGTAGATGACGGTCTTTTCCCCCGTCGCCACAATCGACACCAAACGGTTCTCGCGACTTGCAAGATCGCGGTCGTCCTCGAGCTGCAGGTTCTCGCGCACCGTCTCGTCGACCACCGTGCGAGTGATCGGCAGCATGCGAGCAAGCTCGGCCACAACCGGAGCCGTCGCGGTGGCCGTCGCAGCCATAACGACCGGGTCGCCCAGGGCTTTGAGGATATCGGGCATGTCGAGATAGGCGCTGCGGTCGCCGCCCTTGGCAAGACCGGCGTGGTGCGCCTCATCGATAACGACAAAGCCGATGCGGCCCGAACGCGCGAAGCGGTCACGGTGGATAGATAGGAACTCGGGCGTCGTGAGCACGATACCGGTGCGGCCCGAAGCTAGGCCGGCGAACACGTCATCGCGTGCGGCCTCCACGGTCTCGCCGGTCAGCACGCCAACGCCAATGCCAAGCGATGCCATCGTCGACGAGAGGTCATAGGCCTGGTCGGCAACGAGCGCGCGCAGCGGATAGACAAAGATGCTCGCACGCCCGCGAAGAACCGCCTCGCGCGCGGCATGCACATGAAAGATGAGCGACTTGCCGCGCCCCGTTCCCATAACGGCCAGAACACTTTGGTGATCGGCCAGGGCATCGAGCGCCTCGACCTGCGCGCGGTGCGGCTGGTTCGAGCCGATAAAGCTATGGATAAGCGAGCGCGTGAGCTCGGTATAGGAAAGCTGGGCGAGCGTCTCGCGCTTACGCGACTCCAGGCGCAGGCCGGAATCCGCCGGCTGCACGCCACGACGAAGCTCGCATGCCGGATCGTCGATGCTGGGCAGCGTGGTATCGCGGACCAGAACATCCTTGATCATGAGCTTGGGCTTCACACGACCCTGCCAATGCTCGGCAACGGCCTCGAACACCAAATCGACAGCGCTATCGCAGTTGATGAGCTTATCGATTTGCGGTACACGAAACATGATGGCCGGCACACTCGCGGCGCCATCCGTCGCCACGAAGCGCATGTGCTCGCCGGTCTTACCCACCACGGCGCGATCACACATCGTCACGCCCTCGGCAGCCAGCAGCGGCACCTTATTACCCTGGCCAAACGGCTCAAGGCGGGAAATCTGCTCGATGGTCTCGATATTTAGCTCGGAGAGGTCAACGGTGGCGGCAACCTCGTCAGTGTCCTCAAAGTCCTCGGCGGGAAGCTCCGATAGCACGGCCGAAAGGCGACGGCGGAACTCGTCGAGCTTGGATGCCTCGATAGTCACACCCACCGCACCGGCATGTCCGCCGCGACGAATCATCAGGTCGGAACAGCGCTCGATGGCGTCAAACAGGTTAACTTTGCCCACCGAGCGACCAGAGCCGCGCGCGATACCGTCCTCGATCGAGAACAGCAGCGCCGGCACGTGGTAGCGGTTGGTCAGACGGCTTGCCACGATGCCCTTGACGCCCTCGTGCCAGCCTTCGCCGCCCACGACGATCGCGCGTCCGCCGTCATAGGTCTCCTCGACCTTTGCCATGGCATCGCGCGTGAGCTCCGCCTCGATCTCACGGCGCTGGCGGTTGATTTCCTCGAGCTCGGCGGCAAGCGCGCTCGCTTCGATGGGGTCGCGGGCAAGCAGCAGATCGAGCGCCAGCTTGGGATCAGCCATGCGGCCGGCAGCATTCAGACGAGGGATGAGCGAAAACGACAGGCCGTCGGCCGTAATGGTAGAAAGGTCGGCCTTGGCAAGTGCGGCAAGCGCGATATAACCGGGGCGGGCCGTCACGCGCATCTGCTGGATGCCCTCGGCGACCAGTGCGCGATTCTCGGGCGTGAGCGGCATCATGTCGGACACGGTGCCCAGCGCCGCGACCTCTATCAGCGAACGCCAATACGACGGCTTGCCCAAACGCTCGCCCAGGACCTGCACCAGCTTAAGCGCCACACCGGCACCGGCAAGCTCGCGCGAGGGGCCCTCGTCCTCGAGCTTGGGATCGGTCAGGGGCACGCCCTGCGGCACCTGGTCGGACGGCTCGTGATGGTCCGTGACCACCAAATCGATCCCCAGACTCTCCAGATAGGAGACCTCTTCCTTGGCAGCAATACCGTTATCGACGGTCACAATCAGGTTGGGTTGAGCGAGCTCGTTGACGCGGTCGAGCGCCGCACGCGACAGGCCGTAGCCCTCGTCAAAGCGGTGCGGAATAAACGGCGTGACGTTGGCGCCAAACGAACGTAGCGCCTCGGTCAACAGACAAGTCGACGTAATGCCGTCGACGTCAAAATCGCCAAAGACGGCGATACGCTCGTGGCTGCGAATAGCACGCTCAACGCGGTCGGCGACGACCACCATGCCCGGAATAACGAGTGGGTCCGCCCAGTCGCGATCGAGCGAAGGCGTCAAAAACAGCTGGCCTTCCTCGATGGATGTAATGCCGTGCGCAACCATAATGCGCGCCACCAGCCCGGGTATGCCCAGGCCAGCCGAAAGCTCCTTTTCGAGCTCGGGGTTTTGCTGAGCGACCGCCCAGCGATGCGTCGTCTTAAGCGATGACATAGGCACCCACCCCCGATAGGGGCAGGTCGCCGCGATACCTCTCACGGTTCATAGCGATGAGTCCTCTGTGTATGCCCGCTTCGGCAGGCAGATCTGTTGAACGGATTTATTATACCGTGCGGCGCGGACGCAAATCGCCGCAGCACGCCGCGGTTTCGGTAAACGATGCCGGTAATACCCTCGAAATAATCGAGCGTTTCTGACGCACGGACACATGTGAGCGTCTAGCATATCCAGTCAAAACGGATTCACGAGCAAAGGGAGTCACAAGAGCATATGAAGCAATGGGTTGGACTGGGCAAGTTTCTCGCGGGGCACATGCAAATCATCGTTCCGATTTGCGTGGCGCTCGGCGTGCTCTTTCCTCAACAGATCGGCGTTCTCAAGCCCATCGTTCCCACCTTGTTTGCCTTTATGACGTTCCAAGGTGCGCTCAGCAACACCTTTCACCAGGTAGCCGAGGTGTTCCACCGTCCGCTGCACCTGATTGTGGCATTGTTGGTCTCGGCGGCGCTTATTCCCATCGCGGCCTATGCCATGGGATCGTTGTTCTTTGGTTCCAACCCCAACCTTGTCTGCGGCATCGTGCTCGAATACAGTGTGCCCGTGGCAGTCACCGCTTTTATGTGGATCAGCATGTTCGGCGGCAACGGCCCGCTCGCGCTCACCATCATCCTGACGTCCTCGGTTATATCGCCCGTAACGATTCCGCTCACGCTCAAGCTCCTGTTGGGCGCCACCGTCGCAATCGATGTTCCGAGCATGATGCAGAACATGGCCTTTATGATTGCCATCCCCGCCGTGCTCGGCATCGTGATCAACGAGCTCACGCACGGCTGGGGACACGAGAAACTCTCCCCCGCGCTCTCGCCCGCCTGCAAGTTCATGATGATGGGCGTTATTGCCTCCAACTCCACCGCCATGAGCGAGTACGTGCTACACATGAACGCGGTGCGCCTGGAAGTCGCCCTCTTTATTCTGGCGTTCGCCATCAGCGGTTTTGTCGTGGGCATTCTGGTCGCCCGCGCGTTGCACCTGCCGTATAGCGAGACGACCACCATGTGCTTTACCTGCGGCATGCGCAATATCTCTTCGGGCGCCGTCATCGCCACGCAATACTTTCCGGGCGAAGTTGTGTTTCCCGTCATGTGTGGAACGTTGTTTCAGCAGGTGCTCGCCTCGCTTATCGGACATCTCTTTGAACGTCTGACCGGCGAGGAGCGCGCCGCCCAGCGCAAGCGGGTCGAGGCCGGCCGCGATGCAATGGCGCGCTAAACCGTCCGCAGTGTGCGGGCGCTCACTTTACGATGTGAGCGCCTCCAGATGTGCGCGGAGTCGCTCCGCATCGACATCGAGCGTGGTCTCAGCATTGACCTGAGCCAGCCGATACCCGACAAAGTAGGGTGAAACCACCCAACGTGGAAGCGCCTTGGCAATGGTCCGGCCGCTCATGTGATAGAAGAACAGGTTGTACGACTCTGCACGACCGCCATGGTGCTCGTGCAAGATATAGCGCAGAGCTACCTGGATTGCGTCGGCGAAGAGATCCGCCTCGGCTTGGTCTCTCGTGTCATCGCTGGCGGCGATTCCCTGCGGGGCTGAAACGTTGATCTCAAAGAACCCCATGATCGGTTCGGTTGAGATGTTGACCGCGATTCTCCCCTGTCGCCAGACATTGATGCCTTCGAAATTGGCAGAAGTCAGCGAAGCATAGCCGTCTTCCTGCTCCAAACCCACAATCTGCATGTGCGGATGGACGAGGCTGCCGCCCGAAAGCGGGCCTTTGTTCTTGTACATGAGCACACTGCAGTACTGTTGGGAATCGATCATCTGCTGCCAACAGCCCAGGGCAAACCGCATCACATGATGCAGCTCATCCGGTTCATAGGTCACCAGGTCGGCGTCGTGATTGGCAGACTCGATCAATACGGTCTGACGTGTGGCCCGCAATGTCTTGAACTTATTCTCGAGCCAGATGCAGTCACCATCGCGCTGGATGATGTTGGCAAGCCCCTCCGTGTCGCAAAAGGGGCACGCGGTGCCAGGGCGACGATTATCGTCGGGCTTACCGCTCGCCTGCTGAACGTCAAATACCAGCGCCACGGGTTACGCCTCCAACGACACGATCTTGGTGCCATGGAGCTCGGAGACGCCCAATGCCGCCGCCACGGTATCGCGGTTGGCCGTGGAAATGCCGCCGCCGGGAAGGATGGTCAGGCGGTCGCCCGCATACTCGACAAGACGCGATAGGTGCTCCAGATTGTCCTCGATCGGCGTTCCGGCAGCACCACCATGCGTCAGGATACGCATGATGCCGCAGTCGGCGAGCGCGTCAATGGCATCCAGCTGAGCCTCAGGCGAGAGCTGGTCAAACGCCATGTGGAAGGTAATATCGATGGGTCCGCGCTTGCACTCCTCGGTCGCGCAGCCCGCGGCCATCACGAGGGCGCCCAACGTAAGCTCGTCGAGCGCCCATCCGCCGGCACAAGGCTTGCAACAGCCAAAGACCAAGCCGTCGGCGCCGGCGCTCACGGCAAGGCCCAGGTCCATCTCCATCATGCGCAGCTCGTCCTGGTTGTAATGAAAGTCACCGCCACGCGGGCGAATCATGCACATCACTCGCGCATCATGCTCGTGAGCATAGCTGACCGCAGCGCTGATAACGCCGGCCGAGGGCGTGGTACCACCGACGGCAAGGTTGTCGCACAGCTCGATGCGCCTTGCACCGGCATCGATAGCCGCCGGCACCCGCTCAAAGTTCTCGGCACAAAACTCGTACAGCATAGATAGACCCCCAGATGACAAACGTTTTCCGATGGGCATTGTCGCACGCCCCCATGAAGTTGCGGTGGAATAGAGACTGTTTTGGCCTCTGAGGCTCCCATCTAGTCCCTATTCCACCGCAACATAAAGGGGGCAGAACCAAAGTAACGCCGCAGGCAGAGGACCGACAGCGAGCGGGCGCCAGAGCGAACAAATTGGCATGAAAAGAGGGCGGCATAGACCTTCTGGTCATGCCGTCCTCTTTGAATGACAAGTTGTCGCTCTGGTGCCCGCGCAGTGTCGACTGGTCCGCCGTTCGGCAGAACGGCGGAACCGCCTAACCGCCCAGGTAGGCTTTACGCACGTTATCGTCGTGCAGGAGCTCCTGTCCGGTACCGGTCATGGTGATCTTGCCGGTCTCGAGCACGTAGCCGCGCGTAGCGATCGAAAGTGCCATCTGTGCGTTTTGCTCGACCAGAAGCACCGTGGTGCCGGCCTTGTGCAGGTCCTCGACAATCTGGAAGATCTGTTCGATCAGAATCGGTGCCAGACCCATGGAAGGTTCGTCGAGCATAAGCAGTTTGGGGTTACTCATAAGGGCGCGCCCCATAACGAGCATCTGCTGCTCGCCGCCCGAAAGGGTGCCGGCGACCTGGCGACGACGTTCCTTCAGGCGCGGGAACTGCTCGTAGACGCGCTCCAGGCCCGGAGCCACCGTGGACTTGGGCTGCGTATAGGCACCCATCTCCAGGTTCTCCTCGACCGTCATCTGCAAAAAGGCGCGACGGCCCTCGGGGACCTGAGCCAGGCCCTTACCAACCAGCTTATCGGCGGGCGTATGAGTAATGTCCTCGCCCATAAACTTGATGGAACCGGTCTTGGAACGCAGCAGGCCCGAGACGGTCTTGAGCGTTGTGGACTTGCCGGCACCGTTGGCACCAATCAAGGCCACGATCTCGCCCTCGTTAACGTTAAAGGAGATGTCCTTAATGGCGTGGATGGCGCCGTACCAGACGTTGATGTTGTAGACGGAAAGCATCGGCTCTGCCATTTAGTTCTCCCCCTTATCCTGCTTGCCCAGATATGCCTCAATAACAGCGTCGTTGTTCTGGATTTCCTCTGCCGTGCCCTTGGCGATGACCTTACCAAAGTTGAGCACGCAGATGCCCTCGCAGATGTTCATAACGAGCGACATATCATGCTCGATAAGCATGATGGCAATGCCAAAGGTGTCGCGAATCTTGACGATGTTCTCCATGAGCTCCGCGGTCTCGGACGGGTTCATGCCGGCAGCAGGCTCGTCGAGCAGCAGTAGCTTGGGGTTGGTGGCAAGCGCGCGGACGATCTCCAGACGACGCTGAGCGCCGTAAGGCAGAGATCCGGCCTGCTCGTTTGCCAGATGCTCCATATCAAAGATGGACAGCAGCTCCATGGCGCGCTCGTGAGCAGCCTTCTCGTGCTTCCAATACGTCGGCAGGCGCAGCACGCCCTCAAAGCCGGAGTAACGCTCCTGGTTATGCAGGCCGACCTTGACGTTATCCTCCACCGTCATGGTGTTGAATAGGCGAATGTTCTGGAAGGTACGGGCAATACCCATGCGGTTGACCTGGTAGACCGACTTGCCCGAGGTGTCCTCGCCGTCGAGCAGGATGGTGCCATGCGTTGGCTGGTACACCTTGGTGAGCAGGTTGAAGACCGTGGTCTTGCCGGCGCCGTTGGGACCGATCAGACCGGCGATCTCGGTCTTGCCGATAGTCAGGCTAAAGTCGTCGACTGCCTTAAGGCCACCGAACTCAATGCCCAGGTGGATGCACTCGAGTGCAGGGCGCTCGCCCAGGTCACGATCGGGAACGATGGCGCCAGAAGGATACGGGACCATCTTGCCCTTCTTGAACTCAAATTTACTGGGCATCGGCTGCCACCTCCTTCTTGGAAGCAAAGCGGTCCTTGACGCGACCGAAGAACGCCTTGAGCTGCGGGTTGTTGGTAAAGATCATGACCAGGATCAGCACGATGGCGTAGATGAGCATGCGGTAGTCCGAGAACTGACGAAGCAGCTCGGGGAGCACCGTGAGCAGCGCCGCAGCGATAACGGAGCCGCGTATGTTGCCCAGGCCGCCCAGGACCACGAACACCAGAATGAGGATGGACGTATTGAAGTCGAACTTAGTGGCGGAAAGCTGCGAGAAGTTACCGCCGAAGAGAGCTCCGGCAGCACCGGCGAGGGCAGCGGAAACCACGAAGGCGATCATGCGGTACTGGGTGACGGAGATGCCCACGGACTCGGCAGCGATCTTGTTGTCGCGCACGGCCATGATGGCACGACCGGTACGGCTGCGAACCAGGTTGAGCACGATCACGAGTGCGACCATGACCAGGATGGCGCCGGCAAGGAAGGTCGAGTACGTCGACACGCCCGAGGCGCCCTGGGCGCCCTTGATGATGGCGGTGCCGTCCTCGAGCAGGTGCAAGTCGTCGATCGTAGAGTTGCCCGTGATGTTAAAAATCACGTGCAGCCCGCGGGAGTCGACGCCCACAATGAGGCAGGTGACGATCTCTTTGATGATCTCGCCAAAAGCCAGGGTCACGATGGCCAGATAGTCGCCGCTCAGGCGCAGGACCGGGATACCAATCAAGAAGCCCAAGATGGCAGCGGCGATAGCGCCGACCACAATGCTGATAATCAGACGTATCGGATCGGACGGAACGGCGCTCTCCAGCGCGACGGCGGTGACGATGCCCGTGTAGGCACCGACGCTCATAAAGCCCGCGTGGCCCAGCGACAAGTCGCCCGCGATGCCGACGACGAGGTTGAGGGAAATGGCCATGACGATATAGGCCGTGATGGGAACCAGCTGACCGGCGATCATGCGCGGAATCATGTGGTTAGACTGCATAAAGAACACGATGGCGAAGGCCACGATGCACATGGCGTACGTGACAAAGTCGTGACGCGTCTGCTTGTCTTTAAGAAACTTCATAACGCTCACCTACACCTTCTCGGGGACGTACTTGCCCAAGAGGCCGGCAGGCTTGACGAGCAGGACGATGATCAAAACACCAAAGACGATGGAGTTGGCAAGGCTCGTGGAAATGTAAGCCTGCGCCATCGCCTCGATGATGCCGATGAGAATGCCACCGACAAAGGCACCGGGGATGGAGCCGATGCCGCCGAAGACGGCGGCGTCGAAGGCCTTGATGCCAGGCATGGCACCCGTCGTGGGCTGCAGCACCGGCGAGTAGGAGCACAGGAGCACGCCGGCGATGGCGGCAAGCGCCGAGCCGATGGCAAACGTCATCGAGATGGTGCGGTTGACGTTGATTCCCATGAGCTGAGCGGCGGCCTTGTCCTCGGACACGGCGCGCATGGCTTTGCCCATCTTGGTCTTACCTGTAAAGAACATCAGGCCGGCCATGATAACCAGGCAGGCGACGATGGTGACGAGCGAGACGGCGCTTACGTTGAACTTGGCCAAGAACTCCGGCACCTGGAAGGTGACGAGCGAAGTGAAGTTCTTGGGCGTGGCGCCCCACAGAAGCTGCGCGGCGTTCTGCAGGAAGTAAGAAACGCCGATAGCCGTGATCAGAACGGCCAGCGGGCCTGCTTGGCGCAGCGGCTTATAGGCCAGACCCTCGATGAGAACACCGAGAACGGTACAGACCACACAAGAAAGAATTACAGATGCCCAGCCCGGGAGGCCGAGATACGACGTGGCACAGAACGAGACATAGGCACCGACCATGATGACGTCGCCGTGAGCGAAGTTCAGCATCTTGGCGATACCGTAGACCATGGTGTAGCCCAACGCGATGATGGCGTAGACGCTGCCCATGGACAGGCCGTTGACCAGGTATTGGATAAAGACCGTCATGTTCCACATCCCCCTTTCGAATAGGTTTCCATTTAATGTATGAAACAGGGACGTTACACTGTCCCTAGATACCAAGCAAGCAGGGAAGGCCAAAACCTCCCCTGCTTGGGATCAAAACCGCTCTATGTAAGGCGGCCAATTAGGCCTGTACGTACTTGCCGTCGGTGATGACGTACGCCGTGGGCTCCTTCTGGACCTGGCCCTTATCGTTCCAGGTGAGCTTGCCGGTCAGACCGTCAACGGTAATCTTGAGCATAGCTTTGGACAGCTTCTCGGCGACCTCGGTCGGGTCGGCGTCGACACCAAGACCGGCCTCCTTGACGGCCTCGGCCACCGCGTGCACGCCGTCGTAGGCGTCGGCGGCAAACTGGTCGGGGGTATCGCCGTACTTATCCTTGTAAGCGTTGACGAAGTCGGCGTTCTTCTCGTCGTCGGCGGAGAACGGGGTCATGAGCAGCAGACCCTCGGCAAGAGAGGTATCGAAGCCCTCAACGCCCAGGATACCGTCCATGCCGTCGCAGCCCATCATCTTGACGTCGTAGCCCATGTCCTTGGCGTTCTTGAGCAGGACGGACGCCGGCGTGTAGTAGATCGGCGCAAAGATCATGGTGGCGCCGGCCTGCTTGGCCTTGGTCAGCTGGTTGGTAAAGCTCGTGGCGGAGTCGTCCTTAAAGGTCTCCTCGTCAACAATCTCGAGCTTGGACTCAGCGGCCTGGGCCTTAAAGGAATCTGCGATGCCCGAAGAATAGGCGTCGCCGGAGTTATAGAACAGCACGAACTTCTCGTCCGCATACTTCTGCGCCAGGAACTTGGCAGCGTTGACACCCTGGTTGGGGTCGGTGAAGCAAACCTGGAAGACGCAATCCTTGCCGTCGGTGACGTCCTCGGAGGACGCGGACGGGGTGATCATGAACGTCTTGGGGTCGTTACCGCACTCGGCGGCAACGGCAACCGACGCACCCGTGGTGGTCGGGCCGACGAGGGCCTGCATGCCCCAGTCGAGCAGGGTATTGAAGGCGTTGACGGCCTTCTCGCCGTCGGCCTGGTCATCCTCGGCCTTGCTGGCAAGCGGCAGCTCCTTGGTCGAGAAATCCTTGCAGCCAAGCTCGACACCCTGGGTAACGGACTTGCCGTAGGACGCGTTGGCGCCGGTCAGCGGGCCGATGGTGCCGATCTTAAACGAAGCGTCGCCCGAAGCGGAACCGCTATCGCCGCCGTTGGAGGAGCAGCCGGCTAGAATGGACATCGCCCCCAGACCTGCTGCGCTCGCGATAACGCTCCTGCGATTCATAACAGGGTTCAATGACTTACCGGTGAGGCTCGACATGCGGCTCTCCTCTCAAATCTCGTCGGGTTTCGGTTACCCGACAGGCCATCCTTCGCCGTGTTCGGCGTTCGCAAAATACTAGACGCTTTAGTTAAGGAAAGTGGCGATTATTTCAACTTTTCTTTGGATTTGTTCATTTATCCATAATTCTGCGTATTTCTATTATTTTATGCAGTAATGCCACTTTATTGTGTGAAAGTAATGTTTCCGTTCTGTTACAGGCGTCCTTGCCCTGAATAAAACGGCCCGCCGGTCTCGATGTATATGCACTTAGGCGGCGATGTACTTACCGTCCTGAATCACATAGGCCGTAGCAGGCTTTTCGACCTGACCTTCGTCATTCCACGTTAGCTCGCCGGTCAGGCCGTCGATCTTGATCTTGCGCATGGCCTTGGCAAGGTCGCCGGCAATTTCGGCACCGTCGGCCGAAATGTCAATCCCCGCCCTATCGATAGCCTCGGCGATGGCGTGGACGCAATCGTAAGCGTCGGCGGCAAACTGGTTGGGCGTCTCGTCGTAGGCATCCTTATAGGCCTTGACGAAGTCGGCATTCTTCTCATCGTCAGCCGAAAACGGGGTCATGAGCAGTACGCCCTCGGCAAGAGAGGTATCGAAGCCTTCCACAGAGAGCAGGCCGTCCATGCCGTCGGTACCCATGAGGGTCATGTCGTAGCCCATGTCCTTGGCGTTCTTGAGCAAAACGGACGCCGGCGTGTAGTAGATCGGCGCAAAGATGAGCGTGGCGCCGGCCTCCTTGGCCTTGGTGAGCTGGTTGGTAAAGCTCGTGGAAGAGTCGTCCTTAAAGGTCTCGGTATCGACGATGTCGAGCTTGGACGCCTTGACCTGCTCGGCAAAAGCGTCGGCAACGCCCGAGCTATACGTATCGCCGGAGTTGTAGAACAGGGCGATCTTGGCGTCCGCGTACTTCTCGGCCAAGAACTTCGCGGCGCTGGCGCCCATGGTGGGATCGGTGAAGCAAACCTGAAAGACCGTGGTCTTATTCTTGGTGACGTCGAGAGACGAGGCCGAGGGCGTGACCATGAGCATGTCGTCGGCAATCTCGCCCGAGACAGCGACGGCAGCACCGGTGGTGACCGGACCGACGAGCGCCTGCATACCCCAGTCGCACAAGGTATTGAAGGCGTTGATGGCCTTCTCGCCGTCGGCGACGTCGTCCTCGGACTTAAGCGAGAGCTTGAGGTCCTTGGTCGAAAAATCCTTGGCGACGAGCTTGGCACCCTTCTCGGCCGAAACGCCATAGGTTGCCGCGGCGCCGGTCAGAGGGCCGATGACACCGATCTTGAAGGTCTTGCCGTCATCGGCGGAGCCGCCGTCCGAGCCACCCGACGAGCAACCAGCGAGTACCGCGGTGCCACCGAGCGCCGCGGCGCCAGCCAAGAAACTCCTGCGGTTAAGTACGTTGTTGATGCTAAACATGGTGTCCCCCTTTTCGCTGGCCGCGGTGCGGCCGTCTTGCGGTACAGGGCAAACCTTATGGTGCAAACGTTGACAGTTTGTTACGGAGTTCCGTTTGTAGCGAGCATGTTTCCAATGTTTCCGCAGCGTTTCGGGGGTGCCGTTTTGTGCGACTCCTGTTGCCTGGCGAGCACGCGCCCTCGGTTCACGCTAGAATGCACTCAACCTTTAAGCGGTTAATCCATCCATAAGATGCACGAAGGAGCTATCTATGAGCGAACCCCTGCGCACCGTGAACGTCGGTCTGATCGGTCTGGGAACCGTCGGCGGCGGCGTGGCCCGTCTGATCAAGAGCCACCACGATGAGTATCTGGCAGCCTACGGCATCGACCTTAAGCTGACCCGCGCCTGCGCGCTTGCTTGGGAGCAGGCCGAGGCGGCAGGCATTGAGCGCGAGGCCTTTACGAGTGACTGGCACGACGTCGTCACCGACCCCGCCGTCGACATCGTCGTCGAGCTGATCGGCGGCGAGCACCCCGCAACCGAAATCTTCACCACCGCCTTCGAGAACGGCAAGCACGTCGTCTCTGCCAACAAGGCCCTGCTGGGCCGTCATGTCGAGACGCTCGCCGAGAAGGCGCGCGCGTGCGGCGTGCAGATTAAGTGCGAGGCCAGCTGCGGCGGTGGCATCCCCATTGTCAGCACGCTCGAGCACGACCTGGTGGGCAACAAGATCCTGACCATCGCTGGCATTCTCAACGGCACCACCAACTACATCCTGTCGCGCATGGACGCCGAGGGCGCCGATTACGCTGACGTGCTCGCCGACGCCCAGGCAAAGGGCTATGCCGAGGCCGACCCGTCCGCCGACGTCGACGGCTTCGACGCCGCCAGCAAGACGGCAATCCTCGCTTCCATCGGCTTTGGCACCCGCGTGACCACCGACGATGTCTACCAGCAGGGTATCCGTACCATCGGCGCCGAGGACATTGCCCAGGCCCGCGAGCTCGGCTACACCATCAAGCTGCTGGGCATCGCACGCAACACCGAAGCCGGCGTCGACGTCCGCGTGCATCCCACGCTGATCCCCGCCGACCACATGCTTGCCAAGGTCAACGGTGCCATGAACGCTGTCTACGTGGTAGGCGACGCCGTGGGCGAGACCATGTTCTACGGTGCCGGCGCAGGCTCCTTCCCCACCGCGAGCGCCGTCGTGGGCGATATCCTGTCGCTCTCCGAGCAGATCAGCCGCGGCGTGGCTCCGCTGCCCGAGATTGAGCCCTATGGTCACAACCTCGCCATTAAGCCTATGGACGAGCTCCAGACCAAGTACTATGTGCGCCTGAAGGTCGCCGACCGCGTGGGCGCCCTGTCCGAGACGGTCGACATCTTTGCCAAGCACAACATCTCGATCTCGCTCATCAACCAGGTCGAGGACGGCAAGTCGGGCGTCAGCGATGCCTGCTCGGTCATCTTCCTGACGCACCGCGCACTCGAGAAGGACGTCCAGGCTGCCGCCGCCGAGCTTGCCAGCGTCGACTGCGTGGCCGAGGTCGCCAACGTCCTGCGCATCGAGGACGTCGAGGCCTGGACCGAAGGTGTTATGGCCAACTAATCCAACGCTTGCCTAGCAATACACGCTTTGAGGGCTCCCGTCCGATGTGGGACGGGAGCCCTTTTGTCTCCTGCCCCAAGCACAACGGCAGAGTACATTTGCGCGAACCGCTCATCGGTAACGCGGGCTACCGTTCACCGATATGCAGACGCGACCGATTCCGGCTACCGCTACGCTGTGCTGCGAATGTCCGCCCGCGATGAGAGGAAGCACCATGTTGCTCGAGGGCAAGAAAGCGATCATCACCGGAGGCACGCGCGGTATCGGCTATGCCATCGCCTGCCGTTTTATCGAGGAGGGCGCCGCCGTCACCGTCTTTGGCTCGCGTCAGGAGACCGCCGGTGCGGCCGTTGAGAAGCTGACAGCCGCCTATCCCGACGCCAAGGTCTGGGGCCGCTCCTGCGACCTCACCTCGCTCGAGGCCGTGACCGAGGCCTTTACCCAGGCTGCAGCCGACATGGGCGGCTTGGACACGGTCGTCAACAACGCCGGAATCTCCCAGCGCTCGCCGCTGCTCAACTACACGGCCGAGGAGTTCGCCAAAGTCATGGACCTCAACGTCGTCGCTGTCTTTAACGGTCACCAGGCGGCCGCCAAGATTATGACCGAGGCCGGCCACGGCGGCACCATCACTACCACGAGCTCGATGGTCGCCAAGTACGGCCAGCCCTCTGGCGTCGGCTATCCAACGTCCAAGTTTGCCGTCAACGGCATGGTCCAGTCGCTCTCGCGCGAGCTCGCCCCCATGGGCATCCGCGTCAACGCCGTTGCCCCTGGCGTGACTAAGACCGACATGGTCGCCAACCTGCCCGAAGAGGTCATCAAGCCCATCGTCGCCACTATTCCGCTCGGCCGCATGGGCGAGCCCGAGGATGTCGCCAACGCTTTTGTTTTCCTGGCGAGCGACATGTCCTCCTATGTCACGGGCGCCGTGCTCCCCGTCGACGGAGCCGCCCGCTCCTAAAGGTCGCAAGCCACGACTTCGAACCTCAACGAGGCCCAACGCAAAAGGCGCGCTGTCTGCATCAACCGCAGGCAGCGCGCCTTCTATTATTTGGACGGAACCCGTATCCCGACATTCCTTGCTACTTGCCGTCGTCGTCCTCGGCTTCTTCTCTTGCATAGAGCTCTAGCATGCGGCGGCGATATTCGCGCACGGCGAGCTTGGCGCGCTCCAAGCGGCGGCGCTCACGCGGAGTCAGCTCGGACGGGTCAACCTCATCACCATAGGTCTTATCGGCAAGAAGATGCGCCGCGTCCACGATGCGGGCATCGATGTGGCCGCTCGCTGCCTCGGCGGAAAGACGCTCGGCAATCGTATCGAGCGTAGGCAGGCCCTCGAATACGCGACCATGGCCATGCGAAGTCAGCAGCTCGTGCTCACGTGCGAGCAGGCTCGCCAAATCGTGATGGGCGCGCAGGATGTCGAGCGCATCGGATGGATGCTCGGCAACTTCTGCCACGGCGGCGACCGGCGCGGCGTCGACCACGCGGTAGAAGAGCTGCGCGAGCAACGGCATCAAGAACACCGTGATGGCACCGGCGGCAACCATGACCGACGCAATATCTTGCGACAGCGCGCCCGCGTTGACGGCAACGCTCGTAACGGCAACGATGATCGGCAGGGCCGTGGTGCAGTACAGGGCCACGGTAATGCGGCCATACGCCGACACATCGCGCGTCGCAGGACAAATGCTCATGGAAATAAGAATGGGCACGGCACGAATAATCAACAACGCCACGATAAAGCCTACGAGCAGACCCGGGCGCGACGCCACGGCCGTCAGATCGATCTTTGCGCCCGATACGGTAAAGAATACCGGAATCAAAAAGCCGTAGGCCAGGCCATCGAGCTTGGTCTCGAGCGTATGGTTGCCCTCGGGGATGATGTAGCGCAAGACAAAGCCGGCGGCAAAAGAACCCAACACGATGTCGAGATCAAAGACGGCCGAGAACGCCACGAGCGTGACCAGGATGAGCACCGTCAGGCGCACGAAGGTCTGCGACGTGGTATCGGCGCGTTCCTCGACAAACGCAAAGAAGCGGCTGCCGACGCGCTTGGAGCGGCTCGGGACCACGGCCAGCAACACGCAGACCACCGCAAACAAGCCAAGGATTACAAGCGTTTGGATGCCGGTGCGGGCAGACAGCAGCACCGACATGGCGAGCACGGGACCGAGCTCGCCCCAAGTGCCATACGCGAGAATCGAGTCGCCCACGCGCGTGCCGGTGAGCGAGCGCTCACGCATGATGGGCACGAGCGTACCGAGCGCCGTCGAAGTGAGGGCAAGCGTCACGGCGATACCGTCGAAATGACTGACTGAGAACCACGGGGTAAAGCGCACGGCAAGCCAGGCGATACCAAACGTGACGGCCCACGTCGCCAAGCCGTAGCGCCCCTCGACGCCCGTGATGCTCTTGGGGTCGATCTCAAAGCCGGCAAGCAGGAACAAAAAGGCCAGGCCCAGCTCGGACACAAGCGAGACCTCGGCATCTACATGGATGACGCCGAGCATATGGGGTCCCAGCACCGCACCGAGCACGAGCAAAAAGACCGTCTCGGGAACGGGTTTTCCGGGAATCGCCGAGGCGATGAAGGGGCTTGCAAAGGCCACGAGCGCGATGATGGCGAGTGAAACGAATGCCATGTGATGCCTTTCTCTTGTTTGCGCTTCACTGTAGCACCCTCGCCGTCCGCAACGCGCCACGAGCTGTCGTATCATAGTGAGGTTTACAAACATGTGGCTCAAGGCGACCGCAGGGCAGACCCCGCAAACCGACCGCTGCCGCATACCGTACCGTACGCCCAACCGATCAGGAAGGCAGGAACCAATGGTCTCTCGTATCTACGTGGAGAAGAAACCCGGGTTCGACGTCGAGGCTCAGCAGCTCAAGGGCGAGCTGACCGAAATTCTCGGCATCAAGGGCATCGAGGCCCTGAGGATCATCAACCGCTACGACGTCGAGGGCATCGACGAGGAGCTTTTCCGCTCCTGCGTGCCGACCGTCTTTAGCGAGCCCCAGGTCGATGTGACCTACGACGAGCTCCCCGCAAGCGATGGCGCCGTCTTTGCCGTCGAATTCCTGCCTGGCCAGTTTGACCAGCGCGCCGACTCCGCCAGCGAGTGCGTGCAGCTCATCAGCCAGGGCGAGCGCCCCGCCGTGCGCTCCGCCAAGGTCTATATGATCTCGGGCGCTCTGGACGAAGCCGCCATCGAGGCTATCAAGCACTACGTGGTGAACCCCGTCGAGGCGCGCATCGCCTCGCTCGACCTGCCCGAGACGCTGTACATGGAGACCCCCGAGCCCCAGCCCGTCGAGGTGCTCGACGGCTTCCGCGAGCTCGATGAGGCCGGCCTTGCCGCCTTTATCGCCGATCGCGGCCTTGCCATGGACGAGGCAGACATCGCCTTCTGCCAGCAGTACTTCCGCGATGAGGATCGCGACCCCACCATCACCGAGATCCGCGTGATCGACACCTATTGGTCCGACCACTGCCGCCACACCACCTTCGGCACCGTCCTGGACGACGTGACGATCGACGACGCCGTGGTGCAGCAGGCCTTCGACCGCTACATGGAGATGCGCCACGAGCTCGGTCGCGACGCCAAGCCCGTCTGCCTCATGGACATGGGCACCATCGGCGCCAAGTACCTCAAGAAGACCGGCGTCATGACCGATGTCGACGAATCCGAGGAGATCAACGCCTGCACCGTCAAGGTGAAGGTCGATGTCGACGGCGAGGACCAGGACTGGCTGTTCCTCTTTAAGAACGAGACCCACAACCACCCGACCGAGATCGAGCCCTTCGGCGGTGCCGCCACTTGCGTGGGCGGCGCCATCCGCGACCCGCTCTCGGGCCGCAGCTACGTGCACCAGGCCATGCGTGTCACCGGCGCCGGCGACCCCACCGTCCCCGTGTCCGAGACGCTCGAGGGCAAGTTGCCGCAGCGCAAGCTCGTAACCACCGCTGCCGCCGGCTACTCCAGCTACGGCAACCAGATCGGCCTTGCCACCGGCCAGGTCAACGAGCTCTATCACCCCGGCTACGTGGCCAAGCGCATGGAGGTTGGCGCCGTCGTGGGCGCTACCCCGGCAAACCACGTGCGCCGCGAGTGCCCCGCCCCCACCGACAAGATCATCCTGCTGGGCGGCCGCACCGGCCGTGACGGCATCGGCGGTGCCACCGGCTCCTCCAAGACCCAGAACACCGAGTCCATCGAAACCTCGGGCGCCGAGGTCCAGAAGGGCAACGCCCCGGTCGAGCGCAAGCTGCAGCGTCTGTTCCGCCGCGGCGACGCCTGCCGCCTGATCAAGCGCTGCAACGACTTTGGCGCCGGCGGCGTCTCGGTCGCCGTAGGCGAGCTTGCCGACGGCCTGTATGTCGACCTTGATACCGTGACCAAGAAGTACGACGGCCTGGACGGCACCGAGCTCGCTATTTCCGAGTCCCAGGAGCGTATGGCCTGCGCCGTCGCCGACAGTGACGTCGAAGAGTTCATGGGCTACGCCGCTGAGGAGAACCTCGAGGCGACCGTTATCGCCGAGGTTACCGCCGAGCCGCGCATGCGCATGGCCTGGAACGGCGTCGCCATCGTCGACCTGTCCCGCGAGTTCCTCAACTCCAACGGCGCACCCAAGCACCAGGTCGCCCACGTGTGCGCCCGTAGCGTGTGGCAGCCCAGCTGGGCCGGCACCACGCTCGCCGAGCGCATGACCTCGCTTGTCACCGACCTCAACGTCGCTTCCAACAAGGGCCTTTCCGAGCGCTTCGACTCCACCATCGGCGCCGCGACCGTGCTCATGCCCTTTGGCGGCAAGACGCAGCTCACCCCCAGCTCGGCCATGGTCGCCAAGTTCCCCGTGGACGGCGAGACCACCACGGCGAGTGCCATGGCATGGGGCTTCAACCCCTATCTGATGGAGGCCGACCAGTTTGCGGGCGCCTACCTGTCCGTGGTCGAGTCCATCGCCAAGCTCGTGGCTGCCGGCTTTGAGCACAAGCGCGCCTACCTCTCCTTCCAGGAGTACTTCGAGCGTCTGCGCACCGAGGCAGAGCGCTGGGGCAAGCCCATGGCCGCCGTCCTGGGTGCCCTTATGGCCCAGGTCGACCTGGGTGCCGGCGCCATCGGTGGCAAGGATTCCATGAGCGGCTCGTTTGAGGACGAGGCCGGCGAGCTCAACGTTCCGCCGACCCTGATCAGCTTCGCCGTCGCCGTGGGCAAGGCCGCCCGCGCCGTCTCGCCCGAGTTCAAGGGCCTCACGCACCGCGTCGTCCGCATCGCCCCCGCCACCTATGGCGAGGACTACCGTCCCGACGCCCAGCAGCTGCTCGCCGCGTTTGACGCTGTCGAGGCGCTCACTGCTACCGGCAACGCCCTGGCCGTCTCCACGCCCGGCTACGGCTGCGGCGCCGAGAGCCTCTTTAAGATGTGCGTCGGTAACCAGATCGGTATCGAGCTTGCCGAGGATGTAGACGTGGAGAGCCTCTTCACCCCGCTCTACGGCAGCTTTATCGTCGAGCTCGCCGAGGATGCCGAGCTGCCCGAGGTCGCCGACGGCGTTGTCGTCGAGCCCCTGGGCACCACCGTCGAGGGCTATGTCATCGACACCGGCTCCGAAGTCATCGAGCTCGCCGAGCTCCAGGAGGCCTGGGAGAGCGGCATCGAGAGCGTCTTTGCCTACCGCAGCGCCGACGAGACCCCCGAGGTCGAGACCATCGACTTCCGCGCCAAGAACATCCACGTGTACGCCGGCGCCAAGATCGCCCGCCCGCGCGTGGTTATCCCCGTGTTCCCCGGCAACAACTGCGAGTACGACAGCGCCCGTGCCTTCCGTGCCGCCGGTGCTGAGGCCGACACCTTCGTGATCAACAACCTCACGCCCGAGGCCGTCGCCGAGAGCACCCACGAGCTTGCCCGCCGCATCCGTGCAAGCCAGATCGTTATGATCCCCGGCGGCTTCTCGGGCGGCGACGAGCCCGACGGCTCTGCCAAGTTCATCACGGCGTTCTTCCGCGCTCCCGAGGTCACCGAGGCAGTCCGCGACCTGCTCAAGGCCCGCGATGGCCTAATGCTGGGCATCTGCAACGGCTTCCAGGCCCTGATCAAGCTCGGCCTGGTGCCCTACGGCGACATCGTCGACGCCACGCCCGATGCGCCCACGTTGACGTTCAACACCATCGGTCGCCACCAGAGCCGTCTGGTGCGCACCCGCATCTCGTCCAACTTGTCCCCGTGGCTGTCGCAGTGCAGCCTGGACGACCCCTACACCGTCGCCATCAGCCACGGCGAGGGCCGCTTTGTCGCCAATGACGAAGTGCTCGCCCAGCTGATCGCCAACGGCCAGGTCGCCACGCAGTACGTTGGCGAGGACGGCAAGCCCAGCATGGATCTCTCCGTCAACCCCAATGGCTCCGCACTCGCCATCGAGGGCATCACGAGCCCCGACGGCCGCGTCCTGGGCAAGATGGGCCATGCCGAGCGTCGCGGCGACAACCTGTACCGCAACGTGCCCGAGCATGTCCCCGGCGACAAATTCATGCCGATCTTTGAGAGCGGCGTAGCCTACTTCGCCTAAACCTTTCCCATCGGGTACAATCCCTTCGGGTAACAACACCCGCCACCGACACATTGAACTGCACCCCAAAACTTGGACGGCTTAAATAAGAACTACACCGCAAGGGACTGTCTCCGGAACTCCTCCGGGGTCAGTCCCTTCAGTTTAACCTGGCGCCTCCTCGTGTTCCAATGGACCACGAAGTCGTCGAGG
>DBFOME010000076.1:0-2235 GCA_048430645.1 Collinsella sp.
GAACCCACCTAAAACAGGTGGGTGCCCTCATCGACTGTTCCAGCGTCCTTAACAACGAAGGATACCTGTACTAGGTACGACTGTGTGGGCTCCCTAAATAAACGCGACGGTTCACCCAGTTGCTCCGCGGGGGGCGGAATATCTACATCATAAAGCGGCACTTTATCGATTCCAGTCTTGACATTACAAAAATCGTGTCGGACGATTACGGCGCCTTGGGCTCGAGCCGTCTGTGGGGTTGATCCCTTTACGTTTGAGCTGCTGAATCGTTGTTTTGGAGCATGGTTTTATGCCGACGTCGTTGACCGAACTTTTTTCGCCCGCCTGCCATTTGTGTCCGCGCCGTTGCGGTGCGGCGCGCGATGAGGGCGCGCACGGCGTCTGCGGTGCTAACGACACGCTCAAGGTGGCCCGCGCCGCGCTTCATATGTGGGAGGAGCCGCCTATCTCGGGCGAGGCCGGTTCGGGCACGATCTTCTTTAGCGGCTGCTCGCTCAAATGTATCTACTGCCAGAACCACGAGATCTCGACCGGCAATTTTGGCCTTGAGATTTCGCCTGAGCGCCTGGTCGAGATTATGCTGGAACTGCAGGACCAGGGTGCCAACAACATCAATTTGGTGACGGCGACGCACTATGCGCACCTGTTGCCTGCCGCGATTGCCGCGGCACGGGCGCGCGGACTGGTTATCCCAATCGTCTACAACACGAGTGGTTACGAGCGCGCGAGTGCCGCGGCGGCGCTGGGCGACCTGGTCGATGTGTGGCTCACCGACTTTAAATATGCCGATGCCGGGCTTGCGCAGTCGCTCTCCCATATAAAGGATTACCCGCGTGTGGCCGTGTCGGGTCTGGCCCAGATGGCGCGCGAGATCGAGCGCCGCGGGGGAGAGTTGGTGGACGAGGACGGGCTTATGAAGCGTGGCATGATCGTGCGTCACCTGGTGCTTCCGGGGCATGCAGACGATTCGTGTCGCGTGCTGGACCTGGTGTGGCAGACGGTGGGCGACGTGCCGATCTCGGTTATGAACCAGTACACGCCCAATGCGCTCATGCGCGAGCAGGGCGGCGACCTGGCACGCGCCGTGACGCGTGAGGAGTACGAGCAGGTGCTCGACCATGCCGACGACCTGGGTTTTACGACGATGTTCTGGCAAGAGGGCGGCGCGGTAGACGAGAGCTTCACCCCGGCCTTCGACACCACCGGTGTTCTTACCAGCGCAAAGTAGTGCGTTCGTCGATGATTTTTCTGGGACGGGGATAAAAAATCATCGAGAGGATCGCCTGTTCGAAAAGTTGCCAAAATAGCCGCGCCCCAAAAAGACTGGTTATTGGGCGTTGACAGTTGGCGAGCCGTAGGTAAAATATCGACTTGTCCTGGGGACGTAGCTCAGTTGGGAGAGCGCTGCCGTCGCATGGCAGAGGCCGAGGGTTCGACTCCCTTCGTCTCCACCCTTGGATTTGATAAGCCGCTGACATTGTGTCGGCGGCTTTTTTTAAAAGAAAGGGCTATACCATGGCCGAGCTTGAGTCCCAACCATTGTCCGACGAGGAGCGCGCTGAGTTGGAAGAGCTCCGCGCTGAGAAGGCCCGCCGCGAGGCTCGGGAAGAGGCCCGTCGCGAGCGTGAGGAGCTGGCTGCCCTGCGCGCCGAGCGTGCGAAGGCCGAGGAGGTCGCCTCGAACGCCGCATCCGAGCGCAAGCCCGCGCCCGCACCCAAGCCCGCTGCTGCGAAGCCTGCACCTGCCGCGCCCAAACCTCAGCCTAAAAAGGCCGCTCGTCCCAAGTCCGTCGAGCCCAAGCCGAGCCGTGACGAGATGACCTTTGCCCAGCGCATGGTTACCTCCAAGGAACCTACGGGCGAGAACGAGATCCCTGGCATGGCGCCGGCTCAAAAAATCATCATTGTCCTTGCCCTCATCGCGTTTGTCATCTTTATGGGCTACACGATCCTGACCAGCATGGGCCTGCTCTAACCTATTTGCATCGGGCGTTATGTCCGCATCCTCTGCTCTCGTCTAACCCTCAAATTCTGTACCACACATCCGAAAGGTCGCCCCATGGCTTTGACCGACATCTCGCATCCCACCGACATTGCAATGCTCACCGATCTGTACGAGCTCACTATGGCCCAGGGCCTGTGGGAGAGCGGCAAGGCCAATGAGCAGGGTTGTTTTACCGCGTTTTACCGCGACCATCCCTTTGGCAGCGCCTATGCCGTCATGTGCGGCACCGCC
>DBFOME010000077.1:0-1847 GCA_048430645.1 Collinsella sp.
ATGACGCGATACAAAAGAAAGGTGTTTGCCCATGCAGGCACAGAAGGCGGAGGGAACCCGCGACCTTATCGGCGCCGAGATGCGCGCCTGGCAAAAGATGCAGCAGATTGCGGCCGGCGTGTTCGAGCCGTTTGGTTTTAAACCCATCGAGACGCCCGCGATCGAGCAGGTGGACGTGTTTGTCCACGGTATCGGCCAGTCGACCGACGTTGTGCGCAAGGAAATGTTCCGCGTGTTCAGCGGTGCCAACCTGGAGCGCGTCTTTACCGAGGGCACCGACACCAAACTCAAGCCCAAGCAGCGCCTGGCGCTTCGCCCCGAGGGCACGGCCGGCGTGGTGCGCGCCGTCGTGGAGAACAACCTGGTGCCCCAGGGCTCCACGCCGTTTAAGGCGTACTACGCCGAGGCCATGTTCCGCGGCGAGCGTCCCCAGAAGGGCCGCCTGCGCCAGTTCCACCAGGTGGGCATCGAGTGGCTCGGCGCTCCCGATCCGGCGGCAGACGCCGAGTGCATCATCATGCTCATGGAGTTCTACAAGCGCCTGGGCTTCGATCTTTCCAAGCTTCGTCTGCTCATCAACTCGATGGGTGACGCCCAGTGCCGTCCGGCTTATCGCGAGCAGGTTAAGCAGTTCATCCTCGATCACGCCGACGAGATGTGCGATGAGTGCCGCGAGCGCGCCGAGCTCAACCCGCTGCGTGCCTTTGACTGCAAGAACGACCACTGCCGCGAGATCATGGCCGAGGCTCCGCTGATGGGTGACAACCTGTGCGATGAGTGCCGCGAGCACTACGAGCAGGTCAAGCGCTATCTGGATGCCGCCGGTATCGAGTATGTCGAGGATCCCACCTTGGTGCGCGGCCTGGACTACTACACCCGTACTGTCTTTGAGGTCGAGGCCCCTGGCGCCGGCGTCGGCTCCATCGGCGGCGGCGGCCGCTACGATGGCCTGGTCGAGCTCGAGGGTGGCAAGCCCACGGCGGGCGTCGGCTTTGCTGTCGGTTTTGAGCGCGCCCTGCTGGCCCTGCAGGCCTTTGGCAGCGATTTGGGTGCCGATGAGGCCCCGTGCGTCTATGTCGCCAACGCCGGCAAGGAGCTGCGTCAGAACGTCTTTGCCATTACGCAGGAGCTTCGCGCCGCAGGTATCGTGACCGAGGCCGACTATCAGGGTCGTTCGCTCAAGGCCCAGTTTAAGCAAGCCGATAAGGTAGGCGCCAAGCTCATCTTGGTCCTGGGTGGCGACGAGCTTGCCGCCGGCAAGGTCAAAGTGCGCGACATGCAGAGCCATGACGAGGTGCTCGCCGATCTGGACAACGTCGTCGAGGCGGTTCGCGAGCGCCTGTAGCGCATCTTTTTGAGCTTCGGGCCTGCTAACGTGCCCTGCTCATGGAGAGCGATTGTTACGGGGGTGTTTCGCTTTTATGCGGAATGCCCCCGTTTACGTATGCCGCCCACCGAGAAATACGACCATTTAGGGCAAAAACCTTTGCAATGCAGAAAATACTTTTGTGTGGTAAAGCGCAATCAGTGTCGAAAGTATTTCTCAAGCGCCTATAATGAATACCGCATGTTACGTGCATAGAAGGAGGAATGGGAGGAAACGTGGCTGAGAACCTAAGCAACCAGTCTGTACCCGAAGCCGCGGCGCGCGTCGCTGCCGTGGTCAACCGCCTCGTTAACCGAATCGGCTCGAATGCCGAGTCCAGGGAGCGTCTCGCCGAGATCGAGATCCCCGAGGAGCTGCGCGACAATCTGGCGCTGTTCTTGCGCCTGGAGCGCCGTGTGCTTAGCGAGTATGATCCCGAGATCGCGGACCTGTTCGACAAGATTTTGACAGCCGAGATTGT
>DBFOME010000078.1:0-16394 GCA_048430645.1 Collinsella sp.
CGCCGGCATCTACAACAACATGGTCACCAAGCGTAACCGCATCGATAACGCCTGGCAGAACATCGATACGCAGCTGCAGCGCCGCAACGACCTGATCCCCAACCTGGTCGAGACCGTCAAGGGCTACGCCAAGCACGAGCAGGAGACGCTCTCCGCCGTGATCAGCGCGCGTAACACCGCCGTCAAGGCCACCACGCCCGAGGCCAAGATGGAAGCCGACAACGTGCTGACCGGTGCGCTGCGCCAGCTCTTCGCCGTAGCCGAGGCCTATCCCGATCTTAAGGCAAACACCAACTTTACGCAGCTGCAGGCATCGCTCGAGGATACCGAGAACAAGATTAGCTATGCACGCCAGAGCTACAACGACTGCGTGCTCAGCTACAACAACGCCATTCAGACGTTCCCGGCTGTCATCTTTGCCGGCATCTTCCAGTTTAAGGAGCGCCAGGGCTTCGAGGCCGCCGAAGCAGCCCGCCAGGCCCCGACCGTCAAGTTCTAACAATCACGGCCGAGTCTTAAGCCAGTTCATCAACCCTTTAGGGTCCAAGGCACAAACCTTGGGCCCTTTTCTTATCCACGCACAACGCGCGGCCAATAGACCGCGCACCATCTTTTTTCAGATTAATCATTGCCCGTTGTGACATCGCCGAACCCGCAGGGCAGAGAGCAAGTCCCCCCCCCCCCGGCGCACTCCGCAGGACGCAAGAAGCCCTCGCCGCACGAAGTGCGCAGCGGAGGCTCTTTCATGTCCGAGGACGCGCCGGAAAGGAGGGTCGCCCTCGGGCCGGACAGCTAAGACAGCTTACGCCACGGTGTAAACCCAGTTGTGCTTGTCCTCGACAGCACCGGACTGGATACCAGTCAGGGTCTCGCGAAGCTTCTTCATCACAGGGCCAATCTCGGTGTAGCCAGCCGGGAAGGTCACAGTCTCGTCGGCGCCGTAAACCTTGTTGTCGATCTCGCCAACCGGGGAGATGACGGCAGCGGTGCCGCACAGGCCGCACTCCACAAAGGTGCCGGCCTTGACCTCGGCCCACTCGACGGGACGCTGGTCAACGGTCATGCCCAGGTCCTGAGCAACCTGAACGAGCGAACGGCGGGTGATGGAAGGCAGAATGGAGTCGGTGTGGGACTGCGGAACGACGAGGGTGCCGTCCTCCTTCACAAACAGGACGTTAGCGCCACCGGTCTCCTCGACATAGGTGCGGGACTCGGAATCGAGATACAGGTTCTCGGCATAGCCCTCGCGGTGAGCCTCCATCGTGGGCTTGAGGGACATGGCGTAGTTCAGGCCGGCCTTGATGTTGCCGGTGCCATGCGGTGCTGCACGGTCATACTCGGAAACGCGCAGCTTGACGGGCTTGAGGCCACCCTTAAAGTACGGACCGACCGGGGTCACGAGAATGCGGAACGTGTACTCAGGAGCGGGAGCCACGCCGATCACGTCACCGGAGCCGATCATAAACGGACGCACGTACAGGGTCGCGCCGGAACCGAAGGGCGGAACCCAGGCGGCGTTGGCAGAAACGACCTGCTTGACGGCCTCAACGAACTTGTCCTTGGGGAACGGGGGCATCTCGAGGCGCTGCGCAGAGTTATACATGCGCTCGGCGTTCATGTCGGGGCGGAAGCAGACGATGCTGCCGTCCTCGGCGGTGTAGGCCTTCAGGCCCTCAAAGACCTCCTGGCAGTAATGGAAGATGCCGCCGCACTCGGAGACATGCAGGGTGTGGTCGGTGGTCAGGCCGCCCTCGTCCCACTCGCCGTCCTTCCAATGGGCCTCGTAGCTGTAATCGGTCTTCATGTAGCCAAAGCCGAGGCTACCCCAATCGATATCCTTCTTCTCGACAGTCATATGTCGCTCCTTACATACACAGTTGCAAACTCGCGAACCCGCACGCAAGGACCGAGGCCGGCCGCGTCGCAACGTCGCACGCCCGGAGCGTAGAGCCGGACGGGACACGCGAACAGCATCAAAGCCGATGGCACGTCGATTCGCATGCACGAGATTGTACTCCGCACGCGCGTCGGATAAAACGCTTTTCTTTAACTAAGTAAAGTATTTTCATTTGACCGAAGCAAAAGGGCCCGCCACCGTAAGCGGTGACGGGCCTCAACTGTACGGTCTGCGCGCTGGCTCGAGCTAGGCGTTCTATTTACCCAGCTTGGCCTTAACCAGACCGACCACGGTCGGGATGATCGACACGGCAACGATGCCGATAATCAGCAGCTCAAAGTGCTCCTGCACAAAGGGAATGCCGCCAAAGAAGTAGCCCAGCAGCGTAAAGACCGTCGACCAGGTAATGCCGCCCAGCACGTTAAAGACGACAAAGTTGCGCCAGTGCATGCCGCCCATGCCAGCGATAAAGGGCACAAAGGTGCGGATAAACGGGAAGAAGCGACCCAGGAAGATGGCCAGGTGACCCCACTTGTCCAAGAAGTCCTCGGACTTTTTGATGCGCTCGGGCGTCATGGCCTTGACCTTGCCCGAAGCGATGATCTTGCGGCCAAAGAAGTGACCGATCATAAAGTTGCACTGATCGCCCAAAATGGCAGCGGCCCATGCGGTGGCCAGAAGCGCCACGATGTTAAAGCCGCCGTTGTGGGCAAAGAAACCCGAGGCGAACAGCAGCGAATCACCGGGAAGGAACGGGAAGAACACCACGCCCGTCTCGATAAAGATGATCAGGAACACGCAGCCGTAGGCCATAAGCGGGCCGGCGGCGATCCAGCTGGCGATCGCGGTGCGCGGGTCCTTAAGCAGCTCGGCAATAAAATTGATGAAACCCATGAAGTAAAACCTCTCAGTTGTGGGCGCGGATACGTCCAAGTTGACCAGTATACGGTTGCGGTGCCCCCTCGTGCGCAACCCCACAAAAGCATGACTCCATTACCAGCAAGTTTGCATAACTGACACTTGTAGCGCAAAGCCGCCAAGATTGTCCTTTTTAATCCCTAGCGAATCGCTATACTTTATTGAATCGCATTGCCATGGCGCTAAGGGAGGGCGGCCGGTGAGCTTTATCAATACCATTCGCGAGGACATCAAGACCGTCCAGGCGCAGGACCCCGCCGCGCAAAACGGTCTGGTCATCTTTCTTTCCTATCCTGGCCTGCACGCCAAGTGGAACCACGTGCCCGAGCACTGGCTGTGGGAGCACGGTCATCGCTCGCTCGCCCGCGTGCTCTCGCAAATCACCCGCCACATCACCGGCGTCGAGATTCACCCTGCCGCGCAGATTGGCAAGCACTTCTTTATCGACCACGCCATGGGCGTCGTCATCGGCGAGACCACCATTGTGGGCGACAACTGTGTGCTCTACCAGGGCGTCACGCTCGGCGGCACCGGCAACGAGACCGGCAAGCGTCACCCCACCCTGGGCAACAATGTCACGGTGGGCACGGGCGCCAAGGTGCTCGGCAACATCCGCATCGGCAACAACGTCAAGATCGGCGGCAACTCGGTCGTCGTTAAGGACGTCCCCGACAACTGCACCGTCGTGGGCGTGCCGGGACGCATCATCAAGCGCAACGGCTGCCGTGTGTTCGAGGAGAGTTTCGACGCCAAGCAGCATCGCGAGTACATGCCCGATGACGCCGCCGAGCAGTCCGCCCTCAACCGCCAGGGCATCACCGAGAATGCCCGCCGCGTCAAGGAACTCGAGCGAGAGGTGGCCGAGCTCAAGGCCCTCGTCGCCAAGCTCGTGGACGAACGCTAGGAACGCAAGCGGCACAAAACGACATCGGCATCAACGCAAAGGCGCGCCAGGGAATTCATCCCCGGCGCGCCTTATTTGTGATGTGGCAAAGAGACTGTCCCTTTGTCACATTATGCGAACTGGCTCAGATAGAGGTCGGCGTAGGCACCCTCGGCAGCCAGCAGCTCCTTATGCGTGCCCTGCTCGATAATGTTGCCGTGATCCATGACCAAGATCAGGTCGGCGTCCACGATCGTCGACAGGCGGTGTGCGATCACAAAGCTCGTGCGCCCGCGCATAAGCGCATCCATGGCACGGCCGATGGCAAGCTCGGTACGCGTGTCCACGCTTGAGGTCGCCTCGTCCAGGATGAGAATCGCCGGGTTGTTGAGCAGCACGCGTGCGATGGTCAGCAGCTGACGCTGGCCCTGGCTGATGCTTTCGGCATCGTTGGCCACGCGCGTGTCGTAGCCCTGCGGCATGGTGCGCACAAAGAAGTCGACCTGCGCGGCACGAGCCGCGGCCACAATTTCGTCGCGCGTTGCCTCGGGGCAGCCGTAGGCGATGTTTTCGGCAATCGTGCCGTCGAACAGCCAGGCGTCCTGCAGCACCATGCCAAACTGCTGCCGTAGCTCGCCGCGATCCATGCGGCTCGTATCCACGCCGTCGAGCGTAATACGCCCGCCGTCAATCTCGTAGAAGCGCATGAGCAGGTTGATGAGCGTCGTCTTGCCTGCGCCCGTGGTTCCCACCACGGCAATCTTCTGGCCCGGCTCGGCGGTAAACGACACGTCGCGCATAAGCGGCTTGTCGGGCGAATAACCAAAGCGCACATGCTCAAAGGAGACGCGGCCCTCCACGCGACCCGGCAGCTTGGCGGCCTTGTCCGGCAGCGGATCGGCCTCCATCTCGGGCTCATCGAGCAGGTCGAACACGCGCTCGGCGCTCGCCAGCGCGCTCTGCAGCGAGTTAAAGGTAAACGACAGCTGCGTCATGGGCTCGGACGCCTCATAGATAAACTGGAAGAACGCCTGGAACACGCCGACGGTCATATGCCCGGCAACCAACATGCTGCAGCCCACAAGCGCAATAACGATCTGCGCCAAACGGCCGATAAAGCGCACTGCGGGGCCGACAGCATTGATCATAAAGTCGGCCTTGGTGCTCACACGAGCCAGTTCCTTCGAAGCCTCGTGCACCTCAGCGGAGCTCTGACGTTCGCGGTTAAACGCGCGGATCACCAGACGGCCCGAATAGCCTTCCTCGACCGCACTCGTAATCTTGGACACCCACTCCTGGCGCTCGCCCGTCACATCGTGTGTGCGGCGCGAGACGACCTTCGTCACCAGCAGCGACAGTGCCGTAAAGAACAGAAAGACGAGCGTAAGCTGCACGCTGAACACGAACATCACGCTCACAGCACCAACAACCGTGCCGATCGACACGAGCAGCTGCAGCAATCCGCGCTGCATGCTCTCGGACATCTTGTCCAGGTCGTTGGTCGCGCGGCTGACGACCTCGCCGGGACGATGCGCGTCAAAATAGGCGAGCGGCAGACGGTTGAGCTTTTGCGCGATGCGGTTGCGCAGGCACAGATTGAGGCGTTCGGCCACGCTCGACATCAAAAAGCTCTGGAGCGCGTAGAACGAAGCGGCGGCCGTCCAAATCAAAAAGTAGATGAAGATAGTCCTGCCGCAGTTCTCCCAGGTGATGCTGAAGGTGGCGTTGTTGACAAACGCTACCTGAATGTGGCCCCACAGCTCATCGATCACGCGGGCGCTATATGCCGGCGCGGCAGTGTTAAAGATGACATAGAACACAATGCTCGCGAACACGATATAGAAGCGCCAATGGTCGCCGGCAGCCTCACTCCACAGGCGGCGCACAGTCGCCCAGGTATCCCGAGGCGTCTCGTCCTCGTCTTCGTCGTCCACGTCGCGCATACGCTCTGCCTCGGCGCGGGCGCGCTCGTCCTCGGCACGTTCGTTTTCCTCGTAGAGCGCTTGGCGGCGAGCCTCGCGCTCGGCTGCAGCCTTGGCGGCGTCATCCAGCTCGGTCGACGCGGCAGCCGTTTCCTCGACCAGTCCCGCGGCAGCGGCGTCATCAACGCCGCCCTGCTTCTTGAGCTCCTCGGTCATGCTACTCACCTCCCTTCATCTGCGATTCCGCGATGGCGCGGTACACCTCGCAGGTTTCCATAAGCTCGCCATGCGTGCCCAGACCCACAACCTCGCCATCCTTGAGCACGACGATCTGGTCGGCGTGCAAGATCGTCGAGATGCGCTGCGCGATGATGAGCACCGCAGCGTCACGCGTCTCGTCTTGCAATGCATGGCGCAGGGCCGCATCGGTCTTAAAGTCCAGGGCCGAAAAACTGTCATCGAAGATGTACAGATCGGCCTGCTTCATGAGCGCGCGAGCAATGGCCAGGCGCTGGCGCTGGCCGCCTGAAAAGTTCGTGCCGCCCTGCGCCACCGGGGTATCGAGCCCCTGCGGCTGATCGAGCACAAAGGTGCTCTGGGCAACCTGGAGCGCGTGAAGCATGTCGCCCTCGGTCGCGCCTTCGTTACCAAAGCGAAGGTTGCTCGCCACCGTGCCCGAGAACAGCCACGCCTTCTGCGGCACATAGGCAATGCGCCCGCGGATTTCGTCTTGCGTAAGCTCGCGCAGGTCCACACCATTCAGGCGAATGGAGCCCTTGGTGGCATCGTGGAAGCGCAGCAGAAGCTTTGCCACCGTCGATTTGCCCGAGCCTGTCGAGCCAACGATCGCAGTCGTCTGACCGCGACGGCAGGCAAAGCTCAGATCGCACAGGGTGTCCTCGTCGGCATCGTCAAAGCGAAACGACATGTGGTCGAACACGGCCACCGCATCGGCTTCGTCTTGGGACTCGCGCGCCCCGTCATCCAGCGTGCGGTCACCGTCCACGATGCTCGGCTCGATCTCCAGCACCTGCTGCGCGCGGTTCAGACATGCGGCGGCGCGCGGAAGTGTCAGCACCACCATCTGGGCCATCATCACAAAGAACAGGATCAGAATTGCATACTCCAGCACCGCCGAGATACTCGCAATCTGCATGGCGTGGGCGCCTACGCGGTTGCCGCCCACCCACAGCACCGCCACCTCGGCGATGTTCATCAAAAAGAAGCTTGAGCTGTCGAGGCCCACAAACAGGTGGTTGACTTTGATGGCGTTGGCGGCGTATTCGCTAAACACCTCGTCCAGACGCCGTTCCTCGTGGCGCTCCTTGTTAAACGCACGGATGACGCGCACGCCCACAATATTTTCGCGCAGCACCACGTTCATGCGGTCGATAAAGCCCTGTAGGCGCATAAAAATCGGCGCCGCGTTGGCAACCGTAAAGACCGCCGCCACCAGCACAATCGCAACGACTACGCCCAGAAGCGTGCCCATGGCGGGATCGATAAACCAGGCGAAGATGATGCCCGCCACAGCCAAAAACGGCACGGGCAGCACCAGCTGAATCGTCTGCAGAATCGCCTGCTGAATCACGTTGATGTCGTTGAGCGAGCGCGTGATCATCGATCCGGTGCCAAAGCGCTCAAAATCGCTGGCCGCGAGCTCGAGCGATTTGTCGTACACGGCATTGCGGATATCGCAAGCCACGTTGGCGGCCAGGCGCGCCGAAAGATAGCAGCCCAGCACCGTGCCGCCGCTAGCCATGCTGGTCGCAATAAACATGTATAGGCCGTTGCGTAAAATGTAGTCGACATCGCCCGTGGTAATACCGGTGTTGACCATGTTCGCCAGCATCGTGGGAACCAACAGCGTACCGACGTTATCCACCAGCAGCACCAGCAGCGTCACTGCGACAAGCCCTCGATATGGCTTCAAAAACCTCATTAACAGTCGCACGACTCCCCCTCACCTTGATTCTCGGCTTGGCTCTCGGCAGCGATATTCTGCTTAAATGTCTCGCACTCATCGCCGAGCACCTGAGAGAATTTGCCGATCAAGCGCATAATCTCGCGCTGCTCACATGGCTCAAGCGCGCCAAAGGCTCGCTGCTCGGCCTTGAGTGCCGGCAGCGCATAACGCTCGGCAAATCGCCTGCCCTCTTCGGTCAGGCTCACAACCTTGTTCTTACGACTGCCTTCGGCAAACTCCAACGTTGCGAAGCCCCGCGCCGTCAAGGTTTTAATTGCCGAGTTGATGGTCTGCTTGCTGTAGAACCATTCGCTTGTCAGACGGCTTACGGCAATACTGGCGCCCGCCGTGCTGGTGTCGACGAGCATCCAATAGGCGCAGTCCGAAAGGCCGCAGGCGCGCGAGAACTCCGAATAGATATGGTCGAGTCCATTGAGCAACCGATCGAAGTCGACCAGCGTAACCGCACTATTCATCTATCCCACCATTCAATTGTCCGATTTTTGACCAATTATGTGTCTCTAGATTAGTCCGAGTTTTGACTATCGTCAACAGGCTCTCCGCAAATGCGTGCATTTTTATGGCCTATCGACAGAAAAAGACCGCCGGCGCGGGGGCGGCGCCAGCGGTCACGTGAAAATCGGGTTTTATTGCCTGTTAAGCGGCGACGGCCTCATAGACCGTAGCGCCCGAGAAGCTGTCATGCAGGCTCTTGCCGGCAATCCACGGCAGCTCGACGACCTCGCAGACCGTGTTGACCAACTCAGAGCAGTCAGTAAAGTGGCCCTTGTCGTTGAGGGCCTCGCAATCCTGAACACGCCAATAGCCATCGGTGTGCGTGATGTAGTACTCGTGATCGTTGATCGACACGAAAGCGCGCGTCTTGGAACGCAGCAGCTTCAGAAATCCTTCGAAATCGGTCTCGATGACATCTCCAGCCTGGAACATGATGTTACCTCCTGGCCCGGCGCCACCACGGCGCATTGATAAACGTTGGTACTCCTTTAGTAAAACCTTTATCAAAGGTTATGCGTTCGTCATTTAGGCAAGTGGTAAAAAACCGCAGGGTAGACGGGATAAAACGTTTAACCATCCCATTTGTTTGTCACATTCTGAAGGTACTTTTATGCAAACCTACTTTCCCAATTGGAATCTATCCTTTTGGCCGGGCAATTGACCGTCTATCGTTTAAGCCCGACGGGTATGAACGGGGCATCTGCAACGCCACCGCAAGGAGACACCATGGAGACTATCGAAGCACTCATTCACCGCCGCAGCTGCCGCAACTACAGCGATCGTCCCGTCGAGGCTGAAAAGCTTGCACGTATTATCGAAGCCGGCCAATATGCACCGAGCGGCATGGGCCGCCAGCCGGTGACGTTTGTCGCCGTCACCGACCCCGCGACCGTCGAGCGTCTCTCACAGCTCAACGCCCAGGTCATGGGCAGCAACAGCGACCCCTTCTATGGCGCCAAGACCGTTGTGGTGGTGCTGGTTGACCGCAGCGTGCCCACACATCTGGAAGACGGCTCGCTCGCTATGGGCAACTTGCTCAACGCTGCCTATGCACTGGGTGTCGATTCGTGCTGGATTCACCGCGCGCATGAGGTCTTTGACTCGCCCGAGGGCCTGGAGCTGCTGGCCAGCTGGGGCCTGCCCGCCGACGGCAGTCTGCGCGGTGTCGGTAACTGCATTCTTGGCTACGCCGAGGACACGCTACCCGAGCCCAAACCCCGCCGCGACAACATCATCTACGTAAGGTAACCCAGGAGCGTCAGCGGGGTGGCTAATTTGGGACGGGGCTATTTTAGCTACCCCACTCGCAACTTATATTGACGTCGCCGTTGTCGTCGTTTCGTTCGTCTGGGCCGTTTCGACGTCGTCGCCTTGCTTGTCTTCGTCCTTTTGCGCATCGGCGATGGTGGAGGCCGCCGCAACGATACCGCGCTGGGGCGCGACGCTCGTCTGGGCCTGAGCGCCCTCGACAACTTCTGTACCTACATGCGCGAGCTCGGGCGATTTAAACATTGCGTCCAAGTTGGCGCCACCGCCGGCATATCCGAGCGCAGCGAGCGCGATGACGATCACTGCAACGGCGGCCACGATCGGCACGTAGCGATGCCAGCCGGCGGGATTGAGCCCGCTGCGGCGAGCCGCCCCGCGGCTGATGTAGCCGAGCGTTCCGTCGTGCTTGAGCTTTGAGCCCACCACGCGTTTGCGGCCCCACAGCGAGGACTCTGCCTGCATTGCCAAGCGGGCGCTTGCCGAAGGATAGCCGTATTTAGTGCGCTTGAACGAGCCATCAAACCCCGAGGCGTGTTTACCCCACGTCACCGATGTTGTGCGTCGGTTGACCGGCGCGGCACTCCGCCTTCTGCGGCTCGGTTTTGAAGTCTCAGCCATATGCCCTCGCACGCCGTAACCAAATCGAAACAATAACGCTTTGGACTGTAGCACACGCGTCGCGTGCGGTCACGGGCGCCTCGCTCAACGGTCATCGTCCTTCAGCAAGCGCCACAGCGTTGTACGGCTTATGCCCAGCACCTCCGCCGCACGGGTTCGGTTGCCGTGGAGATGGTCTACAACCAGATGCGCGATATCTCGCTCGGTATCGGCCAGCGGTCGCAGGATATACAGGTCACTTTCGAGCGTCGGGGCGCCAAAGGTTGCGGTCTTAATCACGTCCTCTTGGGCGAGCACTTCCTCCGCCACAGCGCGGTCCACCGTGCCCGTCCCCACCAATATATACAGTCGTTCCGAGACCTCGCGGAGCTGCAGATAGTTGCGCGGCCAGCGGTAAGCATCGAGCGTCTTCGTCGCCGCGGCAGACAGCGTGGGCGCTGCCGTCCCAAATGCATCAGCGAGATATTCCAAATAGCGCGCGACCTTCGTCGACGCGGCTCCCTGCTCGGCGATTGCCGGCGCGACGCTCACCGCACAGGCGAAGCGCTCGGTCACAAAGGCGGCTTGATCACTTTCGCCGCCGCCCGGCATGTCATTCGCCGTCAGCACCACATGGCAGCGCGTCGCCAACGCGGTGTCGGTCATCGTGGAGACCAGCTCGCGGAGGCGCTGGGGGCCAACCGCGTTCCAGCCCTCAATGCAAAGGGTCAGCCCCATTTGGAACAACGGCGATTCGACGCTTTTGAGTACATGGCGCCAACCGCGCTCGGTGAGCTCATCGAGCGCAACGGAAACAAAGGGCTGATCGGCAAAAGGACCGTCCAGATAGAGGCGCTTGGCGATCTCGACCTGACCCGCTTCCAGCTCGCCCTCGAGCATAAGAGGCACACCGCGCGCGTAACTCTCTGCAACCGGCGCAGCCACCGAGGCCGCCCCCTCAACGATGCCGTACGCGCTCGATTCGTAGCGGGCCTCAACTTCGTCGGCGTTGAGCCACTCGATGCCCGCATGCGCCGCGGCACCGCGCACCTCGCGGACCACGACGACCCAAAGCCCCCCGCCCTCTTTGTCGGTGGGGCGAACGGTCAGGCTCAGGCGCGCACCCGCACGCCCCATAACCAGACGCGCGCCGTCTCCTATACGGTCGAGGCGCTCAGCTACAAAAGCCGCCACATCCCGCTCAAGCGCCGCGTCATTCATGGTCGAGATCGCGACGTCCCCACGCGCATCGATTGCCAATGCCGAGGCCCCGGCAGCAGCCAGGGCCTCGGTCAAGATGTTCAGCTTGGCATCGCTATCCATGATTTGCCCCTGTCCGCGGCGACATGCAGCCGCCGACGGTCGCACGACCGAGTGTTTCAAAATTGAACGATATTGCTCACCAAACACTATAGGGCAGAAAGCGCCGTCCTGCGAGTATAGGTGTTGCCCCGCATCGCCATCCTGGCGGGGCGATAAGAGCTCTTCGGGACTTATAAACCTGCGGACAAGCCATACCCGCAAGAGCTCCTATCGCTCCACCGTGAGAATGCGCTCACCAGCAACCAGCACGCAAACAAGCTACTTCTCTACCAGATTCCCAGTACGTGTTGCATTCCCAAACTCATGCACGCAATGCCAATCCAGCAGCAAAAGCCCAATGCGATGGGCTTGCCGCCCTTTTTGACCAGCTCGACGATATCGGTATTAAAGCCAATAGCCGCCATGGCCATCACAATAAAGAATTTCGACAGCTCCTTGATGGGCGCCGTAAAGGACGCGGGAAGCTGAAGCACCGTGGTGATCACGCTCGCCAGCACAAAGAACAGCACGAACATGGGAAACGCGCGTTTAAGCGAGAACGTGCTTTTGGCGTCACCGCCGGCCTTGCGCGCCAGATGCATCTGCCAGCATGCGAGAACCAACGTGATGGGAATAATGGCCAGCGTCCTGGTGAGCTTGACCACTGTGGCGCTCTCGAGCACATTGGCGCCGGGGTGCATGCTGTCCCAGGCGCTCGCCGCAGCCGTTACGGACGAGGTGTCGTTGATGGCGGTACCGGCAAACAGGCCAAAGCCCTCGTTGGTCAGCCCGAGCATGCCGCCGAGCGTCGGAAACACGAGCGCCGCGATAACGTTAAACAGGAAGATGACCGAAATAGCCTGGGCAATCTCGCGATCGTCGGCATCGATGACGGGTGCGGTCGCAGCGATGGCAGAACCGCCGCAAATCGACGAACCCACACCCACAAGCGTCGCGATCTTGCCCGGCACGTTCATAACGCGGCAGAGCACAAAGGCGATGACAAGCGAGGTCGAGATTGTCGCCACGATAATCGGCAGCGACTGGGCGCCCTTGGACAGAATCTGGGAGAGGTTCATGCCAAAGCCAAGCAGGATAACCGCGTACTGCAAGACTTTTTTGGACGTATAGGTGACGCCGGCGGCGAGCTGTTCGCGACGATTCTTGGGAAAGACGAGCGCCAGGACCATGCCAAAGAGGATGGCGAATACCGGACCGCCGACCACCTCAACCTGTTTGCCGAGCAACGTCGCGGGAATGGCGATGATCAGGCAGAACAAGACGCCTTTCCAGCGCTCGCGTACGATATTTGCCAGTTGCATATGGGATTCCTTCTTTCTATTTCACGTTTGCGACGGCTTATGATACGGCAACATTGAGCACAGCCTTGCGCAAACACAGACTAAGATGCCGCGATAGTTCTCAGGCAACAGCCGAATTACCCACCGCGGAGAGCTGATTCGCGGCATAATTAACAACTGACATATGAGTTTGATAGAACAGTTGCGAGGCGCTATGGAAGAATCGATGCACGTCGGCGAGCAGGAAACGAGCCTACAGGACCAGTCCTACCACACCATTCGACGCAAAATCGTCTACCTGGACTACAAGCCGGGCGAAAAGCTGGGCGTCAAGCAGCTTTGCGATGACCTGGACATGGGTCGCACGCCCGTGCGCGAGGCTTTGGTTCGCTTGGCGCAGGAAGGCCTGGTGCGCACCGTGCCCCAGAGCGGCACCTACGTCTCGCCCATCAACCTCACCCTTGCCGAGAGTGCCTGTTACATCCGCGAGCATCTGGAAAAGCAGGTGATTGTGGAGTGCTGTGCGCGCGCCACGTCGGCCGGCATCGAGCAGCTCGACCGCGCCATCGTGCTGCAGGAAAAGGCCATGGCCGAGGAGGATCGCATCGGCTTCTTTTTGAGCGACAACCTCATGCATCACATGATTTTTAGCATCGCATGTCGCAGCACCGTGTGGTCGTGGCTCGAAGAGACCAATGCCGACCTGGAGCGCTTCCGCTGGCTGCGCGCCGCCACGCAGGTTCTCGACAATCAGGACATCGTGAACGAGCACAAGCAGATTCGCCGCGCTATCGCCGGTCGCGACCCCATCGAAGCGAGCTTTTTGGTCAGCAAGCACCTGCACATGATGTTCCGCAATCAAACCGAGGTTCTGGACCAGTTCCCCGAGTACTTCGAGACCAGCAAGCTCCGCTAACCTGCCAAAACCACCACAAAGGGGACAGGCACCTTTGCGGTGGTTTCTCCGTACAAAAAGGCCCGACTCTGTCTGATGACGCGGAGCCGGGCCTTGGTCGTTAGAACGGCGGAACCAACTACTCGACAGTAACGCTTTTCGCCAGGTTACGAGGTTGGTCAACGTCGCAACCGCGCAGGATGGCGACCTCGCGGGCGAGCAGCTGCAGCGGGACGCTCGCGGTGATGGGGCTGAACACGTCGCGGACGGCCGGCACGCGGATGATGCAATCGGCAATCTTGTTGATCTCCTCGTCACCCTCGGTGGCAACGACGATGACCTTGGCGCCACGCGCCTTGCACTCCATGAGGTTCGACACGGTCTTGTCGTAGGTGGCACTCTTGGTGGCCACAGCGATGACAGGGAAGCCCGGGTCGATCAGGGCAATGGGGCCGTGCTTCATCTCGCCGGCGGCGTAGGCCTCGGCATGCAGGTAGCTGACCTCCTTGAGCTTGAGTGCGCCCTCGTAGGAAATAGCGGCACCCATGCCACGGCCCACGAACAGCGCCGACTGCGCGTCCTTGCACAGCAGGGCGGCCTCATGAACGGCCTCGGTCTGGGTATCCAAAATCCACTGGATCCGCTCGGCCGTATCGGAAAGCTCGCGGAACAGCATGCGCGCCTGCTTGGTGGTCAGACGGTACTTAACCTGCGCCAGCAGCAGAGCCAGCAGCGTAAGGCTCACGACCTGACCGATAAAGCTCTTGGTCGAGGCGACCGCGATCTCCTTGTTTGCCTTGGTGTAGATGACGCCGTCGCTCTCACGCGCCACCGGGCTGCCCACCACGTTGGTGATGCCGAAGACCTTGGCGCCCTTGATGCGCGCGTCGCGAATGGCGGCAAGGGTGTCGGCCGTCTCGCCCGACTGGGACACAGCCACGACAAGCGTCGTCGGCGTGATGATGGGATTGCGATAGCGGAACTCGCTGGCCGCCTCAACCTCGGTGGGGATGCGAGCCCAGCCCTCAATGAGATTCTTGGCAATGAGTCCGGCGTGGTAGCTGGTGCCGCAAGCGATCACGTAGACACGGTCGATGTCGTTGAGCTCCTCGAGGGACAGGCCCAGCTCGTCGATATCGAGCTCGCCGGCGGGGGTCATACGGCCCACCAGCGTATCGCGCACGACGCGCGGCTGCTCGTGGATTTCCTTGAGCATAAAGTCGGGATAACCGCCCTTTTCTGCCATGTCCAGGTCCCAGTCGATGTGGGTGCCCTTGGGCTCGATGACGTTGCCGGCCTCGTCGGTGTACTCGACGCCCGCGGGCGTGAGCTTGGCAAACTGACCGTCCTCGAGCACCACGACATCGCGAGTGGCATCGATAAGCGCGATCACGTCGGAGGCAACGTAGGAGCCGGTCTCGCCCACGCCGACCACAATCGGGGAGTCCTTGCGCGCCACGGCGATCACGCCGGGCTCGTCAGCGCACACGGCGGCCAGACCATAGGCACCGACCACGTGGGTGCAAGCCTCGCGCACGGAGGCCATCAGGTCGTGCGTCTCGGCATAAGCCTCTTCGATCAGATGCGCGAAGACCTCGGTATCGGTCTCGCTCTTAAAGTGGTGGCCGCGGCCCTCCAGCTCTTCGCGCAGCTCGGCGAAGTTCTCGATGATGCCGTTGTGGACGATGGCGATACGACCGTCGCAGCTGGTGTGGGGATGGGCGTTAACGACGGAGGGCTTGCCGTGGGTGGCCCAACGGGTGTGGCCGATACCGCAGGTAGCGTCGCTGTCGATGTTGGAAAGCTCGCTCTCCAGACCCGCGACCTTGCCCACGCGGCGGATGACGTCGAGGTGCGCCGCGGCGCCCTCACCCACCTCGAGCGCGACGCCCGAGGAGTCATAGCCGCGATACTCCATACGCTTGAGGCCCGTGACCAGGATGTTCTTTGCAATATCAGAGCCGGTGTAGCCGACAATTCCGCACATAGGATAAATCCCTTCGTTCGCGTGACTGCAAGACGTCCACGCACAGGGGGCGCTGAGACGTATAACGTTCGAGTATTGTACTCACGCAAGCGCAAGCTGATATACCAGAAGTGGTATCTCAACTTAGATACCACCCGATGCACACATGCCCAGCCGGTCCAAACCGCCACAATGGGGACAGGAGCCTTTGTGGTGGTTTGGACCGGAGCGGCGCTCTGTCCCAGCGAAAGATCTCGATCTGTAACATCTGGGGCTCCGGAAGCCGGCTTAGTGTTACAGATCGAGACATTACAGTTCGGCCCCTGCACTATGTCTCGATCTGTAACAGGCAGAGCCGGTTTTGCCGTCCAGGTGTTACAGATCGAGACAATTGAAGGCCCAGGCAGCTCAAACCACCACAAAGGTGCCTGTCCCCTTTGTGGTGGTTTGGACTCCGGCGTTTGCCCAGATAAAACCTACCAACACCCTGGGGGCTGGCGATGCTACAATCTGGCTTGTACTTGAAACGCATCAAAGGGGCCGCTATGGCAAAGGTGAAAATCAGCGACGTCGCGCGCGAGGCCGGGGTTTCGCTGGGCACGGTTTCCAACGCGCTCAACCACCCCGAAAAGCTGCGCCCCGAGACCCTCAAGCTCATCAACGAGACCATCAATCGCTTGGGCTACCTGCCCAACCAAAGCGCCCGCCAACTCGCAGGCGGCACCACCAAGTCCTTTGGCCTGGTCCTCCCCCGTCTCGATCACGGCTTTTCGCTCCAGATTGCCAGCGGTGCCCACAACGAGGCACGCAAGCACGGCTATGACTTGCTCATCGCCAACGCCGATAACGACGATATTCTCGAGGACCATTACCTGCGCTACTTTATGGGCACCCAGATGTCCGGCGTCATGGTTCAGCCCATGGCATCCCCCGACTGGCACCCCGCCATGACCAAGATGCCC
>DBFOME010000079.1:0-34222 GCA_048430645.1 Collinsella sp.
CAAACCGCGGCGTGACAGATCGTCATTGCTACGGAAGCTAAAGACCTGCGTTTTGCCTGCATAACGGGTGTACGCCGGAAGATGAAGTATCTTTTCGGTATCGCGCATAAACGCCGGACGCATAAGCGTGCCTTTGTCGGCAGCGCGATCAATACGACGAATGACCTGGTCGTCGTTACAACGATACGGGTTGACATAGCCCGAAGCACGATCAGCGGCAATGCGCTCGACAAGTTCGGGCGACAACGCCGAGGGAATACAGTCCATGCGCGCCTTAATGACGGCCGTTTCTTGATTAGTTGCCATGGCATGCTCCTTAAGAAGGATGCGCAATCGGTTACAATGTGCAGCCCACGACCTCGATTATGGCAAAAATCGGCACCAAAAACGGGAGCAATGGCAGGGAGCGCGATTTTGTGATGAGGCAGGAGACGGCAAGGACCAGGAGCGCAGTGGCAAATGCGACGATGCCGCCCATAGGGTCGAGCGTGCAAAGCGCAAAGAGTGCCTTGGCATCTCCCATGCCGATGCCCGGGGTTTGGCGAAAACGACGCCAGAGGGACTCAGTCAGCACGAGAGCAAAGTAGACGATGACCGCAAGACCGGCATGGTCAAGCGCCGTGTTAACGCCTTTGTCGAGCCAAACGCCCACTAACGCCGTCACCGCACACGCACCGGCAAGCTCATTGGGAAAACGTCGATGGCGGGCATCAATTGCCACGCCGGCAAAGATGCAAATCCAAAACGGGATATAGGCCATCGGACTCCTCCTCGAGCTGCATCGCAAAAGCAAAAACCACCACAAAGGTGCCTGTCCCCTTTGCGGTGGTTTTGGCGGTGATTATTTGGCGCCTTGCATGACCTCGTCGAGGGTAACGTTGACGGCATGCTGCGTCGGGACCCAGTCGACCTTTAGGAACAGAGCGGCCACCGTGATGGGGATATAGCTGAACATAAAGATCGGGAAGGTAAACAGGTTGGTCACCAAACGCCACTTTTGCGCGCAATGAATGTGCTTGTACTCGAAGATGGTCGTGAGTAGCGCCAGGATAAAGAAGGTCTGGTACATCATCACGAAGGTCATAATGAGCGAGGCGGCGCAAGCCTGCATCTCGACCTCGGTGGCCAAGAAGCCGTGCGAAAGCCCGCCCACGATGAGGAAGGTCGCGTTGGCGAGCATGGAGATCAGGGACAGCAGCATACCCGGAGCGATGGTCATAAACATGTCATAAGCGGCAAAGCGATGATAGCGGAAGGTCGACTTGACCAAGTGCTTACCATAAGTAAAGAACACCTGGTAGAAACCCTTGGTCCAGCGCATGCGCTGCTTCCAGGACGCCTTAAACGTCACGGGCTGCTCGTCAAAGAACTCCGCCGGCGCATAACCGATGCGGATGCCGTGAATGGCGCAGAACGTGGTGAACTGGATGTCCTCGGTCAGCGTATGAAACTGCCAACCGTGCATGCCCTCGATAACGCTGGCGGAGATGAGGTAGCCCGAACCCGAGACAGCGCAGGACGTCTTGCAGATATTACGCGCGTTGTTGAGGAAGCGGGCCTCACGCAGATACCAGGTGGCGTTGGCTGACGAAATCCACGAGCTGCCAAAGTTCTTGGAGTTACGATAGCTCGTGACCACATGGAAGCCCTGGTCAAAGGCATCATTCATCTTGGAGACGTAATCGCGGGAGATAACGTTGTCGGCATCGAAGATAAAGTAGCCCTCAAACGTATCGGGATACTCGTTGAGAATGCGATCGAAACCATAGTCCATGACCCAGCTCTTGCCCTTGCGGGCCAGGTCATTGCGCTCGTAAACAATGGCACCGGCCTCGCGCGCGAGCTGCGCGGTATTGTCGGTGCAAGCGTCGGCAACGACAAAGACCTCAATGAGCTCGGACGGATAGTCCTGATCCTTGATGGAGCGAACGAGGTTGGCGATCACGGCCTCCTCGTTATGCGCCGCAATAAAGAAGGCATAGCGGTGGAGTTTTTTGGCCTTGGGAGGCGCGACCTCGCCACGAAGAGCGCCGATGACAAAGAAGACCACCTGGTACAGAAAGCAGACCGTGAGCAGCGTGACGACAATCTGGTTGAAGATCACGATGGGCGTGTTGGTTTGTAAAAAGGCGAGCATGCAGGCTCCCAGGAACGCGTTACGTAAACAATCGTATATCTTACCGCAGGCTTACCGAGTTCAAGAAACCACCTAATACCGGCTAGGCTTCGAGCAGGCCAAGCTGCGGGACGATGTCGTCGCCGGCGGCGGTGCGACCAAGCGAGCGCGGGGCCAGGTCGTCAAGAACCGCAGCGAGATCCCACGGCAGCTCGTCGCGGCATTCGATGCGCTCGCCCGTCACGGGATGGTCGAATGCGACGCGCCAGGAATGAAGGAATTGCCTGGTCAGACCCTGATCGGCGCGTGCATCGCACTTGCCGTAGAGTTGATCGCCCACGCAGGCGTGGTTGATATGACGCATGTGTACGCGAATCTGATGCGTACGGCCCGTAAACAGGTGGCACTCGACGAGCGTATAGCCGTCGTCAAATCGCGTGGAATCAAAGCGCTCGAGGACCTTAAAGGTCGTAATGGCCTGGCGCGCGAAAGGATCGTCCGAAACCGCCATCTTGACACGGTCGCGCGTCGATCGGGCAATGCCGGTGTTGATGGTGCCCTCGTCCATGGCGATGTGCCCGTGAACAAGTGTGATATAGCGACGGTCGAGCGTACGCGTGCGGATGAGATTTTGGAGCGCGCGCTGGGTGTCGTCGTCCTTTGCCGCAAGCATGAGACCCGAGGTATCGCGATCCAGGCGATGCACAATACCGGGGCGGTCCTCGCCCTGCACGGTGCCCAGATGATCGATACCGCAGTGATAAACCAGGGCATTCGCGAGCGTACCGCTCTCATGGCCATGCGCAGGATGGCACACCAGGCCGCGCTGCTTGGAGAGCACGATAAGGTAGTCGTCCTCATAGCGGATATCGAGGGGAATGGCCTCGGGAATCACGTCGGTCGGGTCGTGCGGCTCGGGGAGGTCGACCGAAATACGGTCGCCGGCTCGCACGGCGTACTTTTTGGACAGGCAGGTCTCACCATTGACACATACGGCACCGCCCTCAATCAGATGCGCGCAGGCAGAGCGCGTGGGGCAGCCGTCGTTGGCACCCAGAAAGGCGTCGAGACGCTGGCCAGAGCAATCGTCGGCAACAAGAATATGGATGTCGGCCATTAACGCTCATTCCTTTCGCGAATCTTGCGGGCACGCTCCCCACGCTGCTTGGCTTTGCGCTTGGCGCGGGCCTCATCACGGGCATTGAGCTCGGCAGTCGCATCGACTTCGCGGGCCGCAGGGCTCAAGAACATGTAGCCGATGAGGGCAAGCACAACGCCTACGGTGATGCCGATATCGGCCACGTTAAAGACGGGAAAGTCGATGAAGGTGGTGGCAATAAAATCGGTCACAAAGCCAAAAGTCAGACGGTCGATCGCGTTGCCAATGGCGCCGCCCGCGACCATAGCCATGCCCACAACCTCCAAGCGAGCAAGCTGGGGCGCGCGAAGCAAGTACACGGCAATAGCGATAATGACCGCCAACGCCAGCACGGCAAACGCGATGCCATGCCCCTCGCCCATGCTAAAGGCAGCACCGATATTGCGGACAAATAGAAAGTCGATCACACCGGGGATAACAGTCACATGCAAAGCGTCGCCCACGGCACGAACCGCAAGCTTGGTCAGCTGGTCAACAAGCAGCACAACCAGCGCCACCCCACCAGCAACACCCAACCGCCAACGCAAAGGCGGCGTCATATCCCCAGCACGACCCAAATCAATCCCCTACCCTCAAGAACATCGAATTCCGTTTAACGCAATTAACCATCTTATATTGCCACACGCAGAGCGCACGACATATTCGCTAACGCCAGATAAATAACCAGCATAAAAAGAAAGCGGCATTCCGAAAAACAGAATGCCGCTTTTATTCAGCGGAGCAAATGGGCCGAAGGCGTCCAAATTCTCCCAATAACTAAAATGCCGAGTTACCGTGCCTTAAAGGGCATTCGCGCAGCGCTTGCAGATATGCGCGTGGCCGTTGTACTCGCCGACGGTGGTGCGGTAGTTCCAGCAACGGTCACAGCACTCGCCCTCGGCAGCCTCAATAGCGACGAAGAGCTCCTCGCCCTGGGTCAGCTCAACATCGGAGACGATGTAGAACTCGGCCAGGTCGACGGCCTTGTCGCCGGTCAGCAGCGCATACATCTCGGCGGGAACGACCGCCTTGACGCGGACCTGCTGACTCTTGGTGAAGGTGCCGGCGGAGCGGGCATCCTCAAGGGCCTTGGTCACGGCGCTACGGAGCTCGAGTGAAGCCTCGAGCACGCCCTCGAACTCATTGGCCTCGTCGACCGTGATAGGCGACTTGTACCAATCGAGCAGCGCGGCGTACTTCTGATGATCGACGCAGCCGGCGGGCGCATAGGCCATGGCCTCATCGACGGTGTAGGACAGGATCGGCTGCAGGTCGCGCATGAGCATCGAGAAAAGCTCGGCGAGCACGGTCTGGGCGCTGCGGCGCTCGAGCGAGCCGGGCTTTTCGCAGTACAGACGGTCCTTCAGGGCGTCGAGGTACACGTTGGAAAGCTCGGTCACCACGAAGTCGTAGAGCGCACGGTAGGCGCGCGGGAACTCATAGCTGGCGTAGGCGTCGTCGACCTCGGCCTGGACCTGGGTCAGACGGGCAACCATGAGCTTGTCGAGCGGCAGCAAGTCAGCAAAGGCGACGCCGTCGGTCTCGGGTTCAAACTGACCCTCGAGCTCGGAGAGCAAGAAGCGCAGCGTGTTGCGGAAACGGCGATAGGCATCGGACGTACGAGCGAGAATCTCGTGGTCGATGGAGACGTCAGAGCTGGTGTCGACGGAGGCAACCCACAGACGGATGATATCAGCGCCCATCTCGTCGCAGACCTTATTGGGGTCGATAACATTGCCGAGCGACTTGGACATCTTGCGGCCCTGACCATCGAGTGTGAAGCCCTGCGAGACGACCGCCTTGTACGGAGCATGGCCGTTGGCACCCACCGAGGTGAGCAGCGAGCTCTGGAACCAACCGCGGTGCTGGTCGGAGCCCTCAAGATACACGTCCGCCGGGTACTCAAGCTCAGGGCGATACTCGCAGACGGCCTTCCAAGACACGCCGGAATCCCACCACACGTCGAGGATGTCCTTATCGGCCTTGAGGTGATGACCGCCGCACTTGGGGCAGACGCAGGCCTCGCCCAGGTAGCTCTCGGGAGCGTCGGTGAACCAGGCGTCAGAGCCCTTCTCGTGGAAGAGCTTGATGACGGCGTCGAGCGTAGCGTCGTTCATGACCTTCTCGCCGCAGTCGGCGCAGGTGTAGCTGGGGATAGGCACGCCCCAGTTGCGCTGACGGCTAATGCACCAGTCGGGACGCTGCTCGACCATGGCGCCGATGCGGTTGGCGGCGTGAGCCGGATACCACTTGACGTTCTCGCGAACCTCCTTGCCAGCCTGCTCACGCAAGCCGGTCTTGTCCATCGAGACAAACCACTGGTCAGTAGCACGGAAGAGCACCGGGTGTTTGCAGCGCCAGCAGTGCGGATAGCTGTGCGTGATCTTCTTCTCGAGGACCAGGGTGCCGCGCTCGCGCAGGAACTCGATGATGTGCGGGTTGGCCTCATCGGTATCCATGCCGCTGAAGGGACCACCGGTGCCAAACTCCTCGCCGGTGTAGAACTTGCCGTCATCATCGACCGGCATGCAGATGTCGGTAATGCCCTCCTTGAGGCAGGCAAAGTAGTCGTCGACGCCGTGGCCGGGCGAGTTGTGGACGATACCGGTACCGTCATCGACACCGACGTAATCGGCCAGCAGCGCCACGCCCTCAACACCGTCAAAGATCGGCTGCTTGTAGTGGATGTGGTGGAAGGTCTCGGCGGGAACCACATAGGGCTTACCGTCGACCATAACCGGGGTGTACTCCCAACCAAACACCTCGCAGCACTTGGGAGCCAGGTCCTCGAGCATGACCTCGGCACGACCCTCGTGCTCAACGGCGACATAGGCGGCGCCGGGCTTGAGGGAAACTGCCTGGTCGGAGGGAATGGTCCACGGCGTGGTCGTCCAGATGATGAAGTCAACCGGGCCGTCGAAATTCTCGAGACCGGCGGGCTTGGAGGTCATCTCGAAGCGCACGAAGATGGACGGGCTCGTCTCATCGGAGTACTCGATCTCAGCCTCGGCCAGCGCGGTGTGGCAGTGCTTGCACCAGTGAACCGGCTTGTGGCCGCGATAAATCATGCCCTTATCGAACATGGCCTTGAAGACCTCGATATCGGCGGCGTCATGCTGGTGATAGAGCGTCAGATAGGGGTTGTCCCAGTCGCCGAGCACGCCCAGACGGCGGAAGCCAGCCTTCTGAAGCTCGATGTTCTCGACAGCGAACTCGTTGCAGAGCTCACGGATCTTGGCCGTGGGGGTCTGGTTGAACTTCTCGGTGCCGAGCTTCTCCTCGACCTTATGCTCGATCGGCTGACCATGGCAGTCCCAACCGGGGACATAGGGAACCTCATAGCCCTGCATCATCCAGTAGCGGTTGATCATGTCCTTGGAGATCTTGTTCATGGCATGGCCGATGTGGATCGGACCGTTGGCGTACGGAGGACCGTCGTGCAGCACGAACTTCTTGTGACCCTCGTTCTTCTTCAGAACCTGCTCGTAGACCTTGTTATCCTGCCAGTCCTTGAGTCGCTTGGGCTCGGACTTGGAAAGACCGGCACGCATGGGAAAACCGGTCTTGGGCAGATTCATCGTCTGCTTGTACTCGTTTGCCACGGTACCCCTTTCATGTCGTGGGCGCGCACGCCCGTTGGGCACCAAAAAAGCGCCCGTCCCTACAAGCTGGGACGAAGCGCCACAAAACGGGCAGCCTGCCCGTAAAAGCTCTTCGCTTAACCACCCAGCTTAGATGCCCTCGCCCGCATATTCGCGCGCTCGCATCCGTTACTCGGCTGGCCTGTATCGACGACCATCTCGGCGATGTCTACTAAGACGAACCTGCACGGCACGTCCGTTGGGACCGCAGCTCCGGGGTGATTTTCATCGGTCGCATGCGCGGGTTCTCAGCGCTCCCCGCTCTCTGTAGCATGCGGACGGCCGACTACTCGTCCCCATCAACGCTTATGCGCTGTATGGTAGCACGGTCGCCGCCGGCGAAAAACCCTTAACATTGGTTTTATACGTTCGAAATTTCTCGCTATTACAGCCTTTCTCTAGGAGCAAAATACCTGAAAGCACTCTATCGAACGAAAGAAGGCACCTATGCGTACGATTGGAATGAGCGACTATACCGTCGGCGAGGACTGCTTTGACGAGCTGCCCGGAGCACTGGCCGAGTACGGAGCGACCAAAGTCGCCATCATCGGCGGCAAGCGAGCCCTGGCTGCGGCGCTGCCGGGAATCGAGGCGGCACTTGAAGGTACCGATGTCGAGGTCCTGGAGACGCGCGTCTATGGCACCAACAGTACGCGTGCCAATATCGCCAAGGTCGTGAACTCCCCTGCCTGCCAGGAAGCCGACGTGCTCATCGCATGCGGCGGCGGCAAGGCGCTCGACACCGTGAAGACCGCAGCCATCGAGCTCAAGAAGATCGTCTTCACCGTCCCGACGATCTGTTCTAACTGCTCCGCCGCGACCGCCATTGCCGTTGTCTACAACGACGACGGCTCGCTCGAGGGCTATTCGTACCCCAACCGACCCGCGCACATCTTCATCAACCCCAAGATCATCGCCGAGGCACCGGCGGAGTACTTCTGGGCCGGCGTGGGCGATGCCCTGTCCAAGCAGCCCGAGGTCGAGTACGCCACGAGCGCCGGTAATTTGGAGCACACCGCCGGTCTTGGCCTGGCACTCGCTCACACCTGTTCCGAGCCGCTGTTTACCTATGGCGTCCAGGGTCTTGAGGACGTACGCCAGGACCTGTCGAGCGAGGCCGTCAAGCAGATCGCGCTCGACATCGTGGTCAACACGGGCTATGTCTCAAACCTGACCAACCAAAACGATTACTACTACAACTCGAGCGTCGCGCACGCGTTCTACAACGCCACCTGCAGCATTCCGCGCGAGGGAACCTACCTGCATGGCGAGGTCGTGAGCCTGGGCGTGCTGGTACTGTTTGCCTATACGGGCGATACCGAGAACCTTGAGCGCTACGCCGCCTTTAACAAGCAGATGGGGCTGCCCGTAACGCTTGAGCAGGTTGGCCTTACCGAGGCAGATATCCCGGCCCTGTGCGAATACGCGCACGCCACCAACGAGTGGAAGCAGGGAAACCCCGAGCCCTTCACCGACGAAAAATTCGCCGCCGCCATCAAGGCTGCCAACGCCTACGGCCACACCCTCTAGTTCTAACCCAAAACCACCACAAGGGAGCAACACCTTTGTGGTGGTTTTTTATTGCACCACCATTCAGTTCGTACTCGAACCCGGTTCTTTACGAGAAAGGGTTCAGGTACGTTTTTTATCGTAAATTCTGCGGAAGGACTACTCGGAACGGTAAACAGGAACGAACAAAGGCAGGGCATCATCGTGGTGATGGTATCCTGCCTTTTTTTTGCGAAACCAAGGTCGCTTTATGCGAACTTGATCGCCACTTATATGGCGCATTGATGGCAATTGCTGCGTACGTGCGTACCGGGAGCCTGTACACCTCTGGCAAGGCGTAACACACTAGTCTTCGTTCCAAAGTCCGTGTGCTAAGGGGGCAGGGCCCTTAGAATTCCTGTGGAGTGTGTACGCACGTACGTAGGAAAACAGCAAATTACGCTATATCAGGGCGTTCTTTCATTGGAGCGTATGGTATACACGGCTTAGTTCAACAAATAAGAATTTATATATAAAGGAGAATATTGATGAAACTGTTTTTATGTTCTCATTTTTCAAGTGTAGGAAGTCTGATAAAGGAAGAAATTGAAAATAAGAAAGTCGCATTTATTCCAACAGCTTCGCTGCGTGAAGGCTACACCGGTTATGTCGGCTCGGCTCGAAAATTATTCAAAAAGTTGGGAGCAATCGTAACTGAAATTGATATTTCAACGGAAGCTTATTCAACGATACAGTCTCTTTTTGAAGTTGCGGATGTGATCTATTTTACCGGCGGAAATTCTTTTTTCCTTATAGACCAGCTCCGTAAAACGGGAACGGATGAGCTGTTGAAGAAAGAATTGGCAAAGGGAAAACTGATGATTGGTGAATCAGCAGGTGCGATTGTATGCGCTCCAAACATCCAATATATCGAGCAAATGGATGAAAAGCCGGAGGACTACTCACAAGAAGATGATGCAGGGCTTAATTTGATTGATTTCTATGTTCTTCCGCATTTTCTTACAGCACCATTTAAGAAAGTTACCGAGAAAATAATAACTGAGTTTTCGGATTTGAATCTATGCCCAATTAACAATCGTCAGGGAATTGTAATTGATGGTGAAGGTTCAAAGGTTATTTGCAAAGACTAATTTAAAAATCCAGTTTGCTGCACTCGTTCCTAGCAGGGTTTGGGTCAGGAGGGGCGCAAGAGACGGCAGGACCGTGTACGCGTTCCTGCGCGAGGACCGCGGAGAGGGACTGCCTGGGTACGGCACCTGTCAACTCGGTCTACGTCTTTGATGACCGGGTCGTACTCAATATCAACTTCACGGATGATGCCAAAACGGTCACCCGTGAGGAAGTGTTGGATTCGAGTGCTATGGACAATGTTCCAGCATGCTGGGATCGAACTCGCTAGCCGGAATCACACGGTACCCGTGGCGCAGGAGCAGGTCGACGAAAACGCCGTTACCCGGTGTGAGCGTACCGCTGAACGTTCCGTCGTAGATACGGCCTACACCACACGAGGGGCTACGGTCCTGCAAGACGCACGCAGCGATCTGGGACGGGCCGCCCGCCTGCTCGCACATGTCGAGCGCGCGCTCGGCACCCAGGCGAAACTCGCGATCGACTGAGGTACCCTCGCAGGTACGGACCTCGCCGTCCACGATCTCGGAAGGATCACGCGGTGTGGGCAGGCCGCCAAAAACCTCAGGGCATACCAACAGGACCTCGGTCCCCGTGCGCTCGCAAGCCTCGACCAGCTCGCGATGATAGTTGTCGAGTCCGTTATACTTGCAGCTCTCGCCCATCAAACAGGCGCTCACCACGATCTTCATGCATATCCCTCCCAAGCAAAACGCCCCATTTGAGATAGAAGCTCAAATGGGGCGTTCGATGCTGTGTAACCAGCCTTACTGCTGCTTCGGCATCAGCGGATTCTCGCGCGTGAGGAGATTCATGAACTCCTCGCCCGTGATCGTCTCCTTCTTGTACAGATAACGAGCCAGCTCGTGGAGCTTAAACTTGTTCTCCTTCAGAATCTGCAGAGCGCGGTCGTGCGCATCCTCGATCAGCTTGGCGACAATCGCGTCCACGCGCTCGGCCGTACCGGGGGCGCAGGTGAGCGACGTGTCCTGGTTGAGGTACGCATTCTGAACGGTACCGAGCGCCATCATGCCAAACTCATCGGACATACCAAAACGCGTCACCATGTTACGGGCGAGCTTGGTGGCCTGCTCGATATCGTTGGCTGCGCCGGTCGTCATCTCGCCAAAGATGAGCTCCTCGGCTGCACGGCCACCGCAATAGACGGCGAGCTTGTCCAGGACCTCCTGGCGTGTGGTCAGGAAGCGCTCATCCTCCTCGACCTGCATGGTGTAGCCCAGAGCACCGCTCGTGCGCGGCACGATGGTAATCTTCGTGACCGGCGCAGAACCCTTTTGGCGGGCAGCAACGATGGCATGACCGATCTCGTGGTAAGAAACGACCTGTTTCTCGTGGTCGGACAGCACCGTGGACTTGCGCTGCTGACCGGCGATGACGACCTCCACCGACTCCTCAAAGTCGTCCTGCGTAGCGCGCTTGCGACCCTCGCGGACGGCACGCAGGGCGCCCTCGTTGATGATGTTGGCCAGGTCGGCGCCCGAGGCACCGGGCGTGGCGCGGGCAATCGCGGTCAGGTCGATCGGCGGCTGCGTCTTCACGCTCTTGGCATGCAACTCGAGGATGTTCTTGCGACCGGTCAGGTCGGGCAGCTCAACGGGGATGCGGCGGTCAAAACGACCGGGGCGAAGCAGGGCCGGATCAAGGCTGTCGGGGCGGTTGGTAGCAGCGAGAACGACAATACCCTTGTGGTTATCGAAGCCGTCCATCTCGGTCAGCAGCTGGTTGAGTGTCTGCTCGCGCTCGTCGTTGCCACTAAAGCCGCCGCCATCGCGCTTCTTGCCGATGGTATCGATCTCATCGATAAAGACGATGCACGGGGCCTTTTCCTTGGCCTGCTTAAACAGATCGCGCACCTTGGCGGCGCCGCGGCCGACAAACATCTCAACAAACTCAGAACCCGAAATACTAAAGAACGGCACGCCCGCCTCGCCGGCAACGGCCTTGGCAAGCAGGGTCTTACCGGTACCCGGAGGGCCGACAAGAAGAGCACCACGCGGCAGCTTGGCGCCGATTTCCTCGTAGCGCTGCGGCTTCTCCAGAAAGTCGACGACCTCCTTGAGGGACTCCTTAGCCTCTTCCTGGCCGGCAACATCCTTAAAGGTCACGCCCACGTCCTTGGAGGCGATCACGCGCGCGCCGGACTTGCCCAGTCCACCGCCGCCAAAACCGCCGCCACCAAAGTTCATCGAAGGACCGTCATCGCCCATGGCCTTCTTCATACGGCGGTTGAGCCACCAACCGATGAGGAAGAAAATCGCCATGGGAAGGATGAGCGTAAGCAGGTAATAGGTCATCAGACCCGAGTTCTTATCGGGAACGACCGACTCAAGCGAGGCGCCAGATTCAAGCACGCGATCGGTAAAGCCAGCGTCATTCGGCACACCGGTCGTCTTGTAGGCGATGTTCTCGTCCTCGCCCTTCTTGGTGTAATAAATCGTGTAATCGTCCGTGTTGTACTCGACCTTGTCGACACTCTTCTTATCGAGCGCTTTGACAAACGTCGAGTAATCGGTCTTCGTAATCTGCTGCGTGTGACCGATGTTGGGGAACAGAACGGTCGAGAGCACGAGGTAGACGACGAAGGCGATGAGCACGTAGAGGATCATATTCCGTCTACGTTTGTTGTCATCCATCTCCATCTGCTTGAACTCCATCTACTGGGGTTGATAATGTTTTCTAGAATACCCAACCCGGACGGCGATAAACCGACGCCGGGCACGAAAGGACAGAGATGGCATCACTGTAAGTCGGCAAGGTTCAAATCTATACAGGCGACGGCAAGGGCAAGACGACGGCTGCTTTGGGGCGCGAGAGGATGTCGAGGAACTGATTGCGATAAAGCCCGCCACCACGGAACTCGTGCTCACCGGCCGCTGCTTGCTACCCCTCGCCGACCTTGCCGACCTAGTAACCGAAATGCGCCCCGTCAAACACTACTTCGACGAAGGCCTCCTAGCCCGCCAAGGCATCGAATACTAGCCATTGCGGACGTCCCCAATAGCTAGGCAGTGGCGCGGCCGAGCCAGTTGCCGCTGTGATGGTAGACGGTGAACATCATGGCGGTGATTACCCAGGTTACGGGGTAGACCAGCAGCAGGTGCTCAAGCGACGGATCGAACGGCATAATCGCAAACACCCAGATCACCCTGAGCACGACGGTGCCAAAAATCGTGAGCAGCATGGGCTGCAAGCTCACGCCGGCGCCGCGGATGGAACCCGACGCGTTCTCGATAATCGAGAAAATCGCGTAGAACGGCGCGATAAAATGAAGAATCGTCGTGGTGTACGCCGAAATCGAAGCATCGTCGACAAACAGACGAGACAGCGGACCCGAGAATACCAGCAGCACGGCAGACAGGCCACCAATGAGCATAAACGACAGCACGAGCGACGTATGGTAGCCCTTGCGCATGCGCTCGTAGTTGCGCGCGCCAAAGTTCTGTGCCGAGAACGTGGTGATCGACACGCCAAGCGCCTCGGTAACCATCCAGACAATGCCATCCAGGCGGCCCGAAAGACCCCAAGCCGTGGTGACATCGGCACCAAACGAGTTGACCGACACCTGAATCAAAACGTTGGAAATCGAATACGCAGCAGACTGAAAGCCAAGCGGCAGACCACACGAGATCATGCTCTTACAAATGCCAGGATCAATGCCGAGTTTGGACAGTGAAAGCCGCCACGCACCCGGTGCGTGCATCATACGAATCACGATCATCGTGGCGTTGGAGCAAATGGTCAGCGCCACCGCGATGCCACAGCCCAGAGCCTCCATATGAAGCACGGCAACGAAGATGATATCCAAAACCGCATTAACAAGGCAGCCGGAAGCGATGATCACAGCAGGCCCGCGCGTGTCGCCCACGGCGCGCAGCAATGCCGTTCCCATATTGAGCAGCAGTGCCGCAACCATCGCGGCAAAATAACAGCGAGCATAGGCCACGCCCTCGGCCAATAGTTCATGCGGCGTGTTCATAAGCACCAGCATGGGCTCAACGAACACTATGCCGAGAATGGAGAAGACGATACCGCCCACCAGCGCGAGCGTCATGGCCGTGTGAACCGAACGATTCAGTCGTTCATCATCGTGCTGGCCAAAATACTGACCGGTAATGACCGCGCAGCCGGCGCCGACGCCAACGCAAAAGCCAATGCAGAGCTCGGTGAGCACCATCGTGGCTTGAATGCCACCCAGCGCGAGCTTGCCGCCAAACTGGCCGACGATATACGTACCGATAAGCGTGTAGGCCTGCTGAAAAAACGAACTAAAAAAGATGGGAACGCACAGCGACAGCAATTGCTGCCAAATGACACCTTGCGTTACATCGATCGCCGTAGATTTCTTAGCCACACGCCCTCCCCACACGCATACGTCAAACAGCAAAACGGCAATTTAAGACCAAAGCCAATACCAGCTTAGCACCGACCAGCGTCGGCCGAAACGCCCCGAACCAGAGCCCGGAGCGAAATATCTGTCTAGTGATACAAACCCGGCTGGTAGTGATACTCATTGCTCACGTGCGGGCACAGCTGCCAAAAGGCGACGGCGCTCGCCGCGGCCACGTTGAGCGAATCGACCCCGTGCGCCATCGGAATGCGCACGGCTCGGTCGCAGCCCTCAATAGTCTTGGCTCCCAGGCCGGCACCCTCGGTACCCATAAAGATCGCCAGGCGATCAATCTCCTGCAGCACGGGATCGTCCAACGACACCGAATCATCCGTCAACGCCATGGCGGCACACGAAAAGCCGGCATCGTGCAGCGCCGCCAGCCCATCATGCGGCCATACGCGCGCCTCACTGCCAATACGCGTCCAGGGCACCTGGAAAACCGTGCCCATGCTCACGCGGGCCGAGCGACGATACAGCGGGTCACAGCAAGTAGGGCTCACCAAAATGCCATCGACGTTCAGCGCAGCCGCCGAGCGGAAAATCGCGCCGACGTTGGTGTGGTCGACAATGCCCTCGAGGACGCATACGCGCACCGGGCGCTCCCCCGCCGCCTCGACGACACCGCCCAAGAACTCATCAACTGGAATCTGACGTGGACGACGGAATGCCGCGAGCGCACCGCGCGTCACGTTAAAGCCCGTCAGCTGCTCCATGAGCTCCATGGAGGCAACGAACACAGGAACCGGACCCGCGCCCTCGCGCACAACCAGGCGCTCGAACAACGGCATCATCTGGTCGAGCCAGCGTTCACCCAAAAGAAAGCTCACCGGCTGATATCCGGCACGCACGGCACGCTCGATGACCTTGGCGCTCTCCGCAATAAAGATGCCCTTTTGCGGCTCCAGCACGCAGCGCAGCTCGCGCTCGGTCAGTCGCACGTAGGCATCGAGCCGCTCGTCCTCGAGCGAATCAATTCGCAGAACCTCAACGGCATCAGTCATAGCAGCCAGCCCGCACCTTTCTTTGCAGCACCTATACAAATATCGGGGCAACGCCATGCGCCGCCCCGTCATTCATTTCAACCCGATAATACCGAAGGGATAATCGGTTTTACGCCTCAATGCGACGATACGTCACGAACTCATAATCGACGCCCTCGTCACCCTCACCGGCGACAATCGTCGCGACCCCGCTACGCTGCACAATCTCCCACGCAGGATCGGCGTCCAAGTCGGGAAAGTACGTGTCCACGGGATGGACGCAGCGGTTATGAGTGACCTCGGCCTCCACGCAGTACGGCAAAAACTGCCGATAGACATCGCCGCCGCCGATCACCCAGGCAACGGGCTCATCGGCAACCGCAGCGAGCGCTTCGTCAACGCTATGCACCACGTCGACGCCCTCGCGTATAAAGCCCATATCGCGCGTAAGCACAATATTGCGGCGGTTCTTGAGAGGACGCCCGCCGGGGAAACTCAGCAGCGTCTTGCGTCCCAGAATGACCGGACAGCCTTTGGTGCACGCCACAAAATGGCGCATGTCGGCACGGTTGGACACGACCATATCGCCCTCGCAGCCAATGCCCCAGTCTTCACACACGGCAACGATGGCAGAAAGCTTACACGTCATGCCTGCCACCTACACCGCGATGGGAATGTTCTTGACCTGCGGACCGTGCTCATAGCCCTCGACGATGAGGTCGTCGGTCGTAAACGCATAGAAGTCATGCACGTCGGGATTCAGCGTTACCTTAGGCGCCGCAAACTGCGGACGTTCAATAAGCTCGCGGACGATATCGACGTGACGGTCGTAAATGTGAGCATCGGCGATCACGTGCAGCAGCTCGCCGGGAATCATATCGACCGACTGCGCAACCATCATGAGCAGAATGGCGTACTGGCACACATTCCAGTTGTTCGCGGCCAAAATGTCCTGGCTGCGCTGATTGAGAATCATGTTGAGCGTCGGCTTGTCATCCTGCGGGCGCTGCGTGACGTTATAGGTCACGCTGTAGGCGCACGGATACAGGTGCATCTCGGACAAGTCGCTGAACACATAGGTGTTCGTCATAATGCGACGGCTATACGGCGTGTTCTTGAGGTCGTACAGCACGCGGTCCATCTGGTCAAAGTCGCCCTCGGCATAATGGCTCTTCTGGCCAATTTGGTACCCGTAGGCCTTGCCGATGGAGCCGGTCTCGTCGGCCCACTCGTCCCAAATATGGCTGTTGAGGTCATGGACGTTATTAGACTTCTTTTGATAGATCCACAGGATCTCGTCCATGGCGGACTTGAGCGCCGTACGACGCAGCGTAAGCGCGGGGAACTCCTCGCGCAGATCGTAGCGCGCCGTGACGCCAAAGTTTTTAATGGTATAGGCAGGGGTGCCGTCCTCCCACACCGGACGGACCTTTTGGCCCTCGGTGGTGGTGCCATGGTCCAAGATATCGCGGCACATGGTTACAAACTGTTGATCAGCTTTGCTCATTGACCCTCCTGTCAGTCGCCTACAAGCGAGATTCATTGTAGCCCAGGCGCACGCGGCCCCACAGCCCAAACATAAGCCCTCATTTTCTGACATATGCCAGAAATTCCTTTCACAAATCCGCAGGTTCGCTATTCTATTGTTGACATATGTCAGATAAGGAGTGCGCATGGCAGGAAGACGCGAAAAATTGCGCCGCGTCGGGATCATCCCAGAATATCGCGGTTTTACCCCCGATGGCCTGGCGAGCGGCGACGCCATCGACATGACGGTCGACGAGCTCGAGGTCCTACGCCTATGTGACCTGGAAGGACTCAATCAGGAGGAAGTCGCCCAGTGCATGGGTATTGCCCGGGCCACGGTGGCGGCAATCTGCAGCCGCTCGCATCGCAAGGTGGCAAACGCGCTGGTCAATGGACGGGCGATCGTCATCGAAGGCGGCAACATCGCGTACTCCCCCATCACCACGACAACGGCCGCATGGCCAGCAAAGGAGGTCGGCACCATGAGGGTGGCAACGACGTACGACAACGGCAACATCTTTATGCACTTTGGCCGCAGCGAACAGTTCAAGATCTACGACATCCAGGACGACAAGGTCCTCAACGAGCAGGTCGTGGGCACCGGCGGCACTGGTCACGGTGCATTGGCGGGTCTGCTTGCCAACGGTGGCGTTGACACGCTCATCTGCGGCGGTATCGGCGGCGGCGCCATCAACGCGCTTACCCAGGCCGGCATCACGGTCTATGCAGGCGCCCAGGGCAGCTGCGACGCCTGCGTCGAGGCACTCATTGCCGGCACGCTCGCACAGACCGGCGAGGCCACCTGTGGCTGCCACGGCCACGACCACGACCACGAGCACATCCAAGAGCACGGCGGATCCTGCGGTTGCCACGGCCATCAAGAGAACGAGGGCCACGAGGGCTGTGGCTGCCACTAGCGGCAAATGCTCTGGCGTCAAGACGTGCCATTCGCGCAACAAGCCACACAACGACGAAGGCCGCTTGGAATACCATCCAGGCGGCCTTCGCCATACACGACTCTACCAGTCGCTACTTTTTATTACGCATCTGCGCTTCCATCTGGCGCAGCAGGTCCATATCGGACTTGGGGCCGCCCGTTCCCAGGCCGCCCATGCCGCCCAGGCCCATGGCATCCAGACCGGGAATATTGGGCATGCGCATCTTTTTGCCCTTCTTACCCTTCTTGCCCTTCTTGCCGCCGGCCTGTGCCTGATTGGCCATCGTGCGCATGCGGCCCATCATCTTATTCATCTCGCCCCACTGCTTCATAAGGCTATTGACCTCGGTGGGGGTCACGCCGGCGCCCTTGGCAATGCGGGCACGGCGCTGGCCATTGATGATGGAGGGACGCAGGCGCTCCTCCTTGGTCATCGACATGATAATGGCCTCATTCTTATCGAAGATGCCCTCGTCCAGGTTGCCACCCATCTGGTTGAGCGCACGCTGGCCACCGGGGAGCATGCCCAGGATGCCCTTCATGCCACCCATCTTCTTGACGGCCTTCATCTGGTCGAGCATGTCGTTCATGGTGAAGCCCTCGCGCAGCATGCGCTCGGCAGCCTCGAGCTGCTCGGCGTCGGCCGCCTCCTGGGCCTTCTCAATAATGCCGACAACGTCGCCCATGCCCAGAATGCGCTTGGCCATACGATCGGGATAGAACGGCTCCAGCGAATCGGGTTTCTCGCCCATGCTCACGAACTTGATGGGCTTACCGGTCACCTGGCGCACGGAAAGTGCGCCGCCGCCACGGGCGTCGCCGTCGAGCTTGGAGATGATCACGCCGTCAAAGTCGGTGCGCTCGGCGAAGGTCGAGACGACGTTGACGATATCCTGGCCGGTCATGGCATCGACGACCATCAGCACCTGATCGGGCTTGACGGCCTTCTTGATGTCCACGGCCTCCTGCATCATCTGCTCGTCGATCTGCAGACGACCGGCGGTATCGACGATGACCACGTCGCGCAGGTGGTCGACGGCCTCCTGGATGGCGCCCTTGGCGATATCGACCGGGTGCTCGCCGTCACCGCGGAAGACCGGCACGCCGATCTCGCCGCCGAGCGTGGCCAGCTGGTCGGCAGCAGCGGGACGGTAGACGTCGCACGCGGCGAGCAACGGCGAGCGACCCTGCTTCTTGAGCAGGTAGGCCAGCTTTACGGCAGCCGTGGTCTTACCGGAGCCCTGCAGACCCACAAGCATGATGACATTGGGAATACGGTTGCTAAAGACGAGCTTGCTCTCGGTGGAGCCGAGCATCTCGGTAAGCTCGTCGAGCACAATCTTGACGACGTTTTGCGCCGGAGAGAGCGACTCCATGACCTCTGCGGTCATGCAGCGCTCCTTAGTCTTGGCGACAAACTCCTTGACAACCTTAAAGTTAACGTCGGCCTCGAGCAGCGCCATGCGAATATCGCGCATGGCCGAAGTAATATCGGCCTCGGTCAGCTTGCCCTTGCCGCGCAGGCGGTCAAATGTATCGTTGAGGCGATCGCTCAGGGAATCAAACACTAGTCACTCCTTAATTGGACTCGCCCACCAGGGCGCGGCAGAAATCTTTGGCATTGAACTCCTGCAGGTCATCGACCTGCTCGCCCACGCCGATGCGCAGGATCGGGAGCTTGAGCTTCTCGGCCACGGCCATGGCGATACCGCCCTTAGCCGTGCCGTCGAGCTTAGTCATGATAATACCGTCCAGGCCCAGCGCCTCGTTAAACTCGAGCGCCTGGTTCAGACCGTTTTGGCCCGTCGCGGCGTCGATCACAAGCACGACCGAAACCGGCATGGGACCGGCGGCCATATTGGCGGCGCGCTTACGGGTCACATTGACCACCTTGGCAAGCTCGCGCATGAGCTCAGGGCTCGTGTGTAGACGGCCGGCGGTATCGATAAGCACCAGGTCGCTGCCGCGCTTGTCGGCCTCGTCGAGCACGTCGTAGCAAACACTTGCCGGGTCGGAGCCGCGGTCGCGCTTGATGACGGGGACGCCAGCGCGCTGGCCCCACACATCGAGCTGCTCAATAGCGGCAGCACGGAAGGTATCGGCCGAACCGATCACGACGTTCTTGCCGCGGGCGGCCATGGCGCTCGCGATCTTACCGACCGTCGTGGTCTTGCCGGCACCGTTAATGCCCACAAACAGCACGCAGCTCGGCGTATCGGAGAACGGATCGCGCTCGATGGGCACAAAGTGCTGCTCAAGCTGCTCGGCCAGGGCACGGCGAAGCTGTGGAGCGGTCTTGAGGTTCTTCTTGGCCGCGGCATCGCGCAGGTCATCGGAGACCTGAATGGCGATCTCGGCGCCCATGTCACCCATGACGAGGGTGTCCTCCAGGTCCTCCCAAAAATCCTCGTCGACCTCACCGCCAAAGTAGAAGACCTCGTTGAGGGCCTCGCGGCTTCGCTCAAGTCCGCGCGAGAGAGCATCGAAGAATCCCATTATGCATTCACGACCTTTCCGGTTTCGCGATCGAGTTTTTGCGAGACGACGCGACTGACGCCGTCGGCTTGCATCGAGACGCCATAGAGGACGTCAGCGTCCTCCATAGTACGGCGCTGATGCGAGATAACCAAGAGCTGCGTATCGGAACGCAACACATCGAGCGCGCCGATGAGCTTGGACAGGTTGGCGTCATCGAGCGCCGCCTCGACCTCGTCCAGCACATAGAACGGCACCGTGCGCGTGCGATACACGGCAAAGAGCAAGGCGAGCGCCGTCAGACTCTTCTCGCCGCCCGACATGAGCATCATCTTGGTGATGCGCTTGCCGCGCGGCTGCGCCACGACCTCGATACCCGTCTCGGCAGGATGCTCGGGATCGGTCATCTCCAGATGAGCCTGGCCGCCCGGGAAGAGCATAGCGAAGATCTCGCGGAAGTTCGCGTCGACCTTCTCAAACGTCACCAGGAACGCCTTGCGCATCTTGCGATCAATGGCCACCGTGATCTTGGTGAGCGCCTTGCGCGCGCTCTCCAGATCGGCCAGCTGCTCCTCGATGTAGTCGGCGCGGCGCTTGAGCTGCTCGTACTCCTCCATGGCAACTTGGTTAACGGGACCAAGGTTGTTGATCTGGCGCACAAGCTGGTTGAGTTCGCGCTCGGCGGCATCGCGGTCGGTAGGAGCAGGAAGCATGAGCGCTTCCTCGAGCACCGTCGTGCCATCGGCGGTAATGGCCTTGATGGCAGCCTCGACCTGCACCTCGAGCTTGCCACGCGCGACCTTGAACTCGTTTTGCGTGGCGGAGGCGGTATCGACTCGCTCCTTAGCGCGGGCAACCTCTGCCTTGGCATCCTCGATGGTCTTCTTGAGCGAAGCGGAGTCCGCCTCCTCCAGAGAGGCCTGGTCACGCAGGCGCGCTGCCCAATCCGACGCGCGTTCCAACAGGGCAGAATAGCGTTCGTGCATGGGATCGACGCGCAGGCGCAGCAGCTCGAGCGAGCGCGAGGCCTGGCGTGTTCCGCGGATACGACGGTCGATGCCCTCAAGACGATGCTCAAGGTCGGGCACGCGGCCCTTCAGCGAACGCAAGCGTTCGCTCGTCTGGGCTAGGCGAACCTTGGCGTCGGCGAGCTTGCCGGCAGCCTCGGAATCGTCACGGCGAACGCGGTCGAGTTCGTCGTTGGCCTCGGAAATCTGCAAGCCCAGATCGCTTGCCTGCGCGCGGGCCTCGTCACGCGAACGGGTGAGCTCGTCAACGCGCGGGCGCGCAGCGCGAACGGCTTCGGAGGCCTGCTCGCGGCGCTTGGAGATGCGCACGCGCTCGACCTCGGCATTGTTGGCGCTTTGCTCCAAGCGGCCGATCTCGGAAAGCAGCGAGCGGCGCTCGCCCTCAAGACGGGCGATCTCACCGGCGGCATCGCCCTCGGCGGCACGGGCCTCCTCGACGGCAGCGTTGGCCTCAACGACCTGATCCGACACATGCTCAAACACAGCGGCCAAATCGGGCTCAAGCCCCTCCAGCTCGCGAATGCGACGCTTACGCTCCAGAGCACCCGACGCCTCGCCGGCATCGAGGCCCACACGCACCAGGCCGCCGCAGGCGACGCGGGCGCCATCGGGGGTCACGTAAGTCACGCCGTCAACGACCGGCGCCGAAAGCGCGGCAGAAAGATCGTCCACTACGTAATAGCCGCCGAGCAGCGCCTCGACGACGGGTCCGTAGCCTGCGCGCACGGACAGACGATCAACCAGGCGGGTACCGGCAGCGCCCTCAGCGGCGGTAGAGCCGCTCACGCCGCGCGCCACCAGCAATGCCTCGCCCGAGGCCTTCTTTTGGTCCAGAGCCGCACGACCGGCACGCTCAAGCGTGGCGGCGTCATCAAACAGCAGCGCATCGATATCGCCGGCGAGCAATTGCTCAACCAGGCCCTCAAGCTCGCGCGGGGCCTCCAGCACGTCGCCCAGACGACCCAAGACATCGTCGCCCAGCGCACCCACCAGACGGCTCACGAGCGGCGAGCTGTCGGCCATGCGGGCATCGAGTTTCTTTTGGCTGGCAAGCTCCGAGCGCACCTCGGACAGCTTGTTGCGCGCCTCACTCTCACGATTACGCAAGTCCTTCAGGGCTGCACGGGCGACCACGGTGGCCTCACGCGCATCGGCCTGGGCCTGGCGCGCTTCCTCAAGAGCGCCTTCAAGCTCCTCGGCGCGGTCACGACGGCTCTCGAGCGAGGCCATGACCTCCTCGAGCTGCTCGTCAATCTGCTCCAGGCGCGAGGCATACATGTTGTCCTCGACCTCGGCATTGCTCAGCGAGTCCTTCACCTTGGCGAGCTCGAGCGCGGCGTTATCGGCTACGCGCTGAACATCGCGATGCTCACGCGTAAGCTGCGAAATCTGATTGTCGAGCGCCACGCGCCGCTCGTGGAGCTCAGCGGCGGCAGGACCAGCGGCGTCAACGTCCTCCTGGGCCTGCATATGCGCACCGGTCACTTCCTCAAGCTGCGCACGCGCGTCCTCAAGCTCCTCGACCACGCGACGACGCTGATGCTCGGAGCTCGAAATCTGCCCGCGCATATCAGACAGGCGCGACACCATGTTGTGACCCTTTTCCTCGAGCAGGCGCATGTCGGAGTTAATGCGACCGACCACATCTTGCATATGGCGGCGCTGCTCGCCCAAGTCGCCCACAAACAGGCCCTTTTCCTCGAGCATAACTTGGAGCTTCTCGAGCTCGCGCTCTTTCTCGCCCAGGCGGTATTGCGCGAGCTCAAGCTCGGCAGCGCCCTCCTTGGAGCGGCTCTCCAGGTCGTTCCACTGCGACTGCAGCGAACGAAGCTCATCGACGGCCAGCATCTGCGTAAGCTCGTTCGCGCGCGAGGACAGCTCTTTGTACTTGCGCGCGCGATCGACCTGACGCTCCAGCGGTCGTAGCTGACGGGCGATTTCCTTGTTGATATCGCGGGCACGGGTCAGGTGCTCGTCCATCGACTTAATCTTTTTGAGCGCACGCTCCTTGCGACGCTTGTGCTTGGAGATGCCGGCAGCCTCCTCGATCAGGGCGCGGCGCTCCTCGGGGCGGCTCTGCAAAATGGCATCGAGCTTGCCCTGGCTGATGATGGAGTGCGTATCCTTGCCCAGTCCCGAATCGTGCAAGATGTCCTGGATGTCCATCAGGCGGCACGGGCTCGAGTTGATGAGGTACTCGCTTTCGCCCGAGCGATACATACGACGGGTGATGGCGACCTCATCAAAGTCGACGGGCAGCATATGGTCCGAGTTATCGAGCACCAACGTGACCTCGGCAACACCCACCGGCTTGCGCGCCGACGAGCCCGAGAAGATGACGTCCTCCATAGCCTGGCCGCGCAGCTGCTTGGCGCTCTGCTCGCCCAGGACCCACAGAATCGAGTCGGAGATGTTCGATTTTCCCGAGCCATTGGGACCGACGATGACGGTCAGGCCCGGCTCAAACGTCATGTGGGCGCGGTCGGCAAACGACTTGAACCCTTTGAGCGTGAGGGACTTGAGATACACGGTTCCTCGCTTAAACAGGCTTCTTGTTGAGAATCACGCCGTTGGTGGTGTAGCCCATGCGGTCGAGCGCCTCGAGCGCAGCGGCACCCTCGGCCTCCTTCTTGGAGGAACCGGTGCCGCGGCCTTGACGAATACCATCGATCAACACCACGGCGGTAAAGGTGGGCGCATGCGCCGGGCCCTCGGAGCCAACGAGCTTATACGCTGGGGGCTCGTGACCGTCGGCCTGCACGCACTCCTGCAAAAACGACTTGGGGTTCGCAGGATGCTCGGCACGCTCGGAAGCCAAATGCGGCTTAAGCGTACGGTGAATGAACTCCGCCGCCGCATCCCAGCCGGCATCCAGGTACAGCGCACCCACGAGCGACTCATAGACGTTCTCGAGGGCCGAATGCAGGCCGCGCGCACCAGTACCGGTCTCAGAGGCACCAAAGATGATGATGTCGTCGATGCCCAGCTCGTGAGAAACCTCGGACAGCGTAGCGCCCGAGACAAGCGACACCTTCAGGCGCGTGAGCTTGCCCTCGTCAAACTCCGGATAGGACTCAAACAGGGAGCGTGCGACCACAGCGCCCAAAATGGAATCGCCCAAGAACTCAAGGCGCTCATAGCTGGCAGAAACCGGCTGTCCCTCGACTGCCGAGGGATGCGTAAGGGCCGCGCGCAGCAGCACCTTATTGTTGAACTCGTGGCCCAGGATTTCCTGGGCGCGCGTAAGTCGGTCGGATAAAGCCAAGACTTAGACCTCCTTGGCAGCTTCGATAGCGTCGACGGCGTCGGCGACAGAGTTGAGCGAGAGCAGGGTCTCGTCATCGATCTCGAGGTTGAACTCGTCCTCGATAGCCGTAACCAGCTGCAGGCGCTCGAGCGAGTTGGCATCGAGGTCGTCAAAGGTGGTCTCCTCGCTAATTTCGGCAACATCGACGCCCAGAACGTCAGCAGCGACCCCGGCGATCTTGTCGAAGATTTCGGAGCGGTCCATAGCGCTTCCTCTCATAGTGCATGAATACCAAAAGAATGGTACCGCCCGGGCGGTACCAAGACACGGTTCTGATTCTACCCCACGGCGTGCACCGCGAAGCACATAACAGCGCTCTAACTCGCTCTTATAAAACGATACCATCCATAGAGTTGGCGACATTCTCGACCAGCCCGGCGCGCACGGCTTCGGCCGCCGCGAGCGTACCGTTTTTGACAGCCTCGACTGAGGTGGCACCATGGCCGATCAGGACCACGCCGCGCAGGCCCAGAAGAATCGCGCCGCCCTTGGCGTCGCCAGAGAGCTTGGCCTTAATCTCGCGCATCTGCTTTTTAATGAGCAGCGCGGCGATCTTGGTGCCGAGCGAGGCCATAAAGGCGCCCTTGAGCTCCTGCAGCAAAAACTTGGCAGCGCCCTCGGTGGCCTTGAGCGCAATATTGCCCGACATGCCATCGGCAACGATGACATCGAAGTTACCTGAGGTGAGGTCGGTGCCCTCGCAGTTACCAACAAAGCCGGGAACGGCGGCCTTCATAGCAGGGAAACAGGCCTTGGTAAAGTTGGAGCCCTTCTCGTCCTCGGTGCCGTTGGCGAGCAGGCCCACGCGAGGATGCTCGATGCCCAGGACGACGCGGGCATAGGCGCTGCCCATCTGGGCAAAACGCACCATATCGTCAACCTCGACATCGGGGTTGGCACCCATGTCGCACAGCACCGTCAGACCGCCGGCGCGATTGGGTAGTGCATTGGTCAGACAGGGGCGCACCGGCTGCTTCTTGCCTTCGGCCTGATACCTAAACGGCGTCACGTAGGCGGTGGCAGCGGCGGTCATGGCACCGGTCGAGCCGGCGGAGAAGAACGCATCCGCGTTGCCCTTCTTAATGGCGCGGCAAGAAAGCACGATCGACGACTTACGCTTGGTCATCACGGCGCGAATGGGATCGTCATCCATGGCGATAACGTCAGGTGCCTCAAGGGCCTCAACACGTGCATGGGAAGCTGCAAAGGGATTGACGATTTCGGCGGGGCCAGCTGCCAAGACCTCGATATCGGGATCGGCGGCAAGCGCAGCCTCGATACCATCGAGAACAACCTGAGGTTTCTCGTCTCCGCCCACAACGTCTACACAAACGCGAACGTTACTCATATACATGCTCCTTATACAAAAATGGCCGACTCACTGAGCCGGCCATTGTGGTTCCATTTGGAACGGCATCGCATCCAGAGTATACCGTTACTCGGTAACGATAACCTCGCGGTCCTTGTAGAAACCGCAGCTGGGGCACACGTGGTGCGGAAGCTTGACAGCGCCGCAACGGGGGCACGTGGACTGAGCCGCAGCCGAGATCTTCATGTTGGCGGAACGACGGGTGTGAGTGCGGATACGACCCTGCTTTTGTTTAGGTACGGGCATAGTGACCTTCCTTATGAACTATCCAGTGTGGCGATTACGCGCAAGTAGCGATACTACCACAGTTTTACTCATCGAGCTTGAGATTCTTCAATGCTGCAAATGGATTTTCCGTGGCAGCGGCCCATTCTGCCTCTGCCTGGGCGGCGCAATCGCATTGCTCGACGTTGAGATTGCAACCGCAGGTGGGGCACAGACCACGGCAATCGGGCTTGCAGAGCACCACAAACGGCGTGTCCATAACGACCGCGTCATTGATGGGCTCACCCAGATCGACGATGCGGTCCTCACCCAGGAGCTCGTAGCCGTCCTCGTAGGCCTCGGGATCCTCGGGCTCCTCAAAGAGGTAGAACTCCTCGATCTCTCCGGCGATATCAAACGAGGCGGGCTCCAGGCAACGGTCGCACTCACCGGTGGCGTGCGCGCGGACCATGCCCGTGAGCAAGACACCGGTACCGGCATTGGTAAAGACAACGTCGTAGTCGATGCCGTCCTGTAGCTGGTACTCCTTCTCGCCCACCGTGTAGGTGGCGACATCGACCTTACCGGTCAGCGGAAACGAATCTCCAGGAAACTCGAGCTGCTCGGAAAGATCGACGGTAACGCTCGGGAACTCAGCCATTACCACTGACCATTCTGCTGGGCGGCACCCTCGTTGAGCTGCTGACGGCAACGGGTAACGGTGCCGGTCAGGCTCTTGAGGTTCTCCTCCAGGTGCGTAAAGACCTGCTCTGCGTAGTCCTCGGCAGCATAACGCGTCTCGCGCTCGTACTGCTGGGCACGATCGCGGATGTCGTCGGCCTGCTGCTGCGCAAGGCGGACGATCTCCTGCTCACCGGCAATGGTGAGGGCCTGCTGCTGAGCGTCGGCGATGATGGAATCGGCCTGAGCGGCGGCGGAAGCCATAAGCTCCTCGCGCTCCTTAAGGATACGGCGGGACTTCTGCCACTCCTCGGGATAGCTCATGCGGATCTCGTCGAGGATGTTGAAGAACACGTCGGCGTCGATGACCTTGAACTGAGCGTTCTTGCCGAAAGGCGGCTTGGCTTCCTCGATCAGCCCTTCGAGCTCATCGACCAAGCTGACGATCCTATCGCCAGGAAAATTCTCGCCCGGCATCCGGTCTCCTTTCATAGGTAACATATCATCGTGCTAGTTTACCACATGCCACCAGGCAATAAGAAACGTCACGAAAAGCGATGTTTGAGCGCTTCGACCACGTTGGACGGGACAAACGTCGATACGTCACTGCCGAGCGAGGCGATCTGGCGAACGACCGAGCTCGAGATATAGCCGTACTGCGGCGCACTCATGACAAAGATGGACTCCAGCTCGCTATCCAGGCGATAGTTAAGGTCGGCCTGCTGCAGCTCATACTCAAAGTCGGTCATGGCGCGCAGACCCTTGACCACGGCCCCCGCCCCCTGCTCACGAGCGAAGTCGACCAAGAGGCCGGTAAAGGGCAGGACCTCGACGCCGTCGATATCACCGAGCGCCTCGCGGGCCAGCGCCACGCGCTCATCGAGCATAAACGTGGTGCCCACACCGTTTTTACCCTGCGACTCGGCCACGGCGACGATCACGCTGGGAAAGATGCGGCGGGCGCGGCGGATCACATCGATATGGCCAAACGTGATGGGATCGAAGGTGCCCGGGACGATCACGCGATTAATAGTGTCACTCATGGGCGTCCTCCGGGGATACTGCCTCGTCATTTTCGTTAGCATCAGTGCCGCCGTCCTTGCTATCGCCGACCCAACGGAGCAGGTCGACCGAGGTAATGCCGTAGCGCTTCTCACGTACAGTCTTAAAGCCTGCCGGATGCGCGCCCGCATCGGCGGCGGCATGCTCAAACAGGGCGTAAGCGCCAGACGCAAGCATACCCTGCTGAGCCAGGTCCTGCAGCAGCTCCTCGACCGGCTCGGCACCAAAAGCATAGGGCGGGTCGAGCAGGACCAGATCAAAGGGGCCGCCTGGTACACGACCGCGCGAGGCACTCACCAGCATGTCGCCCGTGACCACGCGCCAACGCGCACGGTCACGGCAGAGCGACTCGATATTCTTGCTAATGAGCCGCGCGGCGTTGCGATCGATCTCAAACGTCGTGAGCGAGCGGGCCCCACGAGAGAGCATCTCTAACCCTAAGGCGCCGGAGCCGCCAAAGGCGTCCAGCACGCGGACCTCGTCCAGATCGAAGTCGAATGCCGACATGACCATAGATGCGCACGCCTCACGCACGCGATCAGTCGTGGGGCGGGTGACATCGCGACCACGGGGCTCCTCGATCTTACGACCGCGCCATTCGCCGCCGATGATTCTCATCCTCCGCTGACCTCCTTAAAAATATGTCGATATCGCATGGCGACCGCATCGCGCAGGGGGCGCGTCGCCACGGAGTCAAGGGTGCAAGCATACCGCAAGAGCTCGACCGCGTCCAAATGGGCCCACTCGATTAGTTCCTCGTCGGCATCCAGGTCGACAAAGCGCAGAGTCACACCGCCATGCTGGCGATAACCCAGGATTTCGCCCTCGTGACGCAGACGCAGGTCCATCTGGGCGAGCGTAAAGCCATCCGCGGTTTTTTCGAGCGATTGCAGGCGATCTTGTGCTGCGGACGCGCCGCCGTTGCCCTTGGAGTGCGTCATGACCAGGCACGTGCCCGACACACTGCCACGGCCCACGCGGCCGCGCAGCTGGTGCAGGGCAGCCAATCCAAAGCGCTCGCCGTTCTCGATGACCATGACGGTGGCGTTAGGCACATCGACGCCCACCTCGACCACCGTAGTCGAGACGAGCACGTCAATCTCGCCACGCTTGAAGGCATCGATAACCTGGTCCTTCTCCCCCGCCGGCATGCGGCCGTGAAGGCGCTCGACGGTAAGCCCCGGCAACGCCAGACGCAGGCGATCGAGCTCGGTCGCCGTATCGTGCAGCGGCACGGGTACGGTTACGCGGCCCTCATCGTCGCGGGCAATACCGGGCACGTCTTCCAGCTCATCGGCCGAGTCACTCGGCTCCACGAGTGGGCAAATCACGTAGGCCTGCTGACCCTTTTCATGCGCCTCGCGAATGACGCCATAGGCGAGGTCACGGCTCGACTCGGTGAGCACGCGTGTCGTCACGCCAGCGCCGGGGACAGGCCGATGACGGATGATACTCGTGTCCAGATCGCCGTAGACCGAAAGCGCCAGCGTACGCGGGATGGGCGTTGCCGTCATAACGAGCAGATCGGCACCGGGGCCCTTCGCGCGCAGGGCGTTGCGTTGGCCGACGCCAAACCGGTGCTGCTCATCGATGACCACGAGCGACAGATGCTTGAACGCAACGTTATCCGAAAGGACCGCGTGGGTTCCAAAGAGGACGTCGAGCTCGCCTGATTCCAGCTGTGCATGGATGCGCTCGCGCTCTGCGGCCGGCGTGGCACCCGTCAGAAGCGCCCAGGACATGCCGGCCTGCGAGAGCAGAGGGCCGGTCTTATCGGCATATTGGCGCGCCAGCACGCCCGTGGGCGCCATAACGCAGGCCTGCGTGCCGCTATCGGCAGCCACAGCTAGCGCGCAGGCGGCAACGGCGGTCTTACCGGTACCGACATCGCCCAGCAGCAGACGGTTCATCACGCGCCCGCCATCGCACATGTCATGCAGGATGTCTTGGAATGCGGCCTCCTGCTCGTCGCTCAGCGAAAACGGAAGGGCCTGTTTAAGCGCGCCCAGATGCTCGCCCGCGGTGTGGGCATAGGGCACCACATCGACCAGGCCACCGTCGTTGCGCAGACGCAGCGCCAGCTGCAGGTAGAGGCACTCCTCGTAGGCAAGACGCCGGCGTGCGATGTCGCGCTCAGCCATGCTCGAGGGAAAGTGGATCGAACGCAACGCGCGGGCATTGCTCATGAGCTTCCGCTTTGCGCGCAGCGGCGCGGGAATCGGATCGAACGGATTGCCGACGACCTCGAGCGCGCCGCTTACGATGCGGCGCATCCACGCCTGGCTCACGCCATCGCTCACGTAATGGACCGGCAGAATGGTGCCTGCGGCGCGCCTGTCCTCGAGCTTTTCAAAGTGGGGCGAGGCCATCTGTTTAAAGCCGTAGGCAAACTCGACCTTGCCCATCACGGCCAGGCGGTCGCCCTGCTTAAGCTGCTGAGCAATCCAGGGCTGGCGGAAAAAGGCGACCTGCAGCACGCCCGTCTCGTCAACAAGTGAGACCTCAGTCACCTGCATGCGCGGACGCGGCTGCTTTTTGACGATACGGTCGACCGTGGCGACGATGGTGCACACGGTACCGATGGGCGCCATCTCGATAGACCAAGAACGGGTAAAGTCGAGGTATCGATGAGGGATATGGAGAAGGAGGTCCCCCACCGTCCGAATTCCCAGACGGCGAAGGGCCTCCTCACGTTTACCCGAAACATATTTGAGTCGCGCGATATCCTCGTCGAGCGCATTGCTCTGGGCAAAGCGCTCCGAGACGCGCGGCACGGAGCACAGCTCGGACATGGGCAGTTGCCTACTCGATCGAGAAGATCACGGGATAGAGCGGCTGCTCGCCACGATGGGCGTCGATCTCCAGATCGGGCTGAGCCTCCTCGATGGCGTCGACGATCTCCTGGAAGGCCTCATCGGACAGCTCCTCGCCGGCCAGAATCGTCAGCGCGTCGCCCTCCTCTTCCTCCTGCATGCGGTTGATGCAGTCGAGCGTGACCTGTTTCACGTCGGAGCCGACCACGTCGATGGAGCCGGCGATGATACCCATGACGTCACCGGAGTGAATCGGCGAGCCATCAGATGCGCTGGAGTCGCGCACGGCGCGGGTGACCTCGCCATCGCGAACCTCGCTGATGGCGTCGACCATGGCGGCGACGGCGTCCTCGAGCTCGGAATCGGGCAGGACCGCGAACAGCGCGGAGAACGCCTGCGGAACGGTCTTGGTGGGAACAACGGCAACCTTCTTGTCCGTGCAGGCAGAAGCGGCAGCCTCGGCAGCCATGCGGATGTTGCCGTTATTGGGCAGGATGATGACCGAGGTCGCGTTGACCTGGTCCACCGCGCCCAGCAGGTCGGCGGTCGAGGGATTCATAGTCTGGCCACCGGAGACGACCACGTCGACGCCAAGGGACTTGAGGATGTCAGCCTCGCCGGAACCGGCGGCAACGGCGACAAAGCCCAGCGCCTTGGCGGGCTCGGCGGCCTTTTCCTGATCCTCGTGGATCTTGGCGGTACGGTCGTGGGCCTCCATCTCCATGTTGTGGATAAAGACCTCATAGATCTGACCGAGCTGCAGCATGTGCTCGAGCACCAGGTTGGGGGTGTTGGAGTGCACATGGATCTTGTAGTCGGGATAGGCGCCCACGAGCAGCTCACAGTCGCCCATGGAGCCTAGGAACTTAAGGCACTCGTCCTCGTCAAACGGGGCGTCGGCCTTAAAGAGGAACTCGTTGCAGTAGCGGAACTCCGAGCCCTCCCAGTCGTCGTTAGCCTCGATCTCAACACGGCCAAGAGCGGCATCGCGGGCAGAGCCGGCGGAGTCAAACGTGGCGGAGAAATCCTCGACAACGGTGCTGCGGCCGAGCGCAGCGGCAACAAAGTTCTCCAGGAAGATGGCAAAGCCAAAGGCGCCGGAGTCGACCACGCCGTTCTCCTTCAGAACGGGCAACAGGTCGGGTGTGCGGGCGACGGACTGGTACGCCTCAACGACGATGGCATCGAGCGCATCCTCAGCCGAGAACTTCTTCTTCTCGCACTCATCGGCCTTGGTCGAGACATCGCGCAGGACCGTGAGGATCGTGCCCTCGATGGGCTTGCGGACAGCCTGGAAGGCAACCTTGACGGCACGACGGAAGGCGAAGGCAATGTCGGCGGACGTAATAGGCTCGTCGGCAGAGACAAGGCCCTCGGCCACGCCGCGCAGAATCTGCGACGTGATAACGCCAGAGTTACCGCGGGCACCCATCAGGGAGCCGTGGGTGATGGCGCCGGCGATGGCCTCCATATCGGCATCGGCAGGAAGGGCGGAGAGCTCCTTGGTCACCGAGGCAAGCGTGAGCGACATGTTGGTACCGGTGTCGCCGTCGGGTACGGGGAAGACGTTGAGCTTGTTGATCTCCTCGGCCTTGTCGGAAACGGCAGCCGCAGCGATCGGAAAACAGGTGCGAATGGTCTTTGCAATCATGGGTATTTGAATCTCCGTTTTCGGATGCTAGTTCAGACGGCTCTTGAGCGCGTCGATATGGATGCCGATCTTAAGGCTGGCGGGATCGATCTGGGCGATCTCCTGCAGGGTGAAGGCAACGGAGCTCGAAAGATTGTGGCAGACGGACTTCATGTTGACGCCGTTCTCGAGCACGACGTGAAGATCGACCGTAAGGCCGTTCTCGTCGGCGGAGACAAGCACGCCCTTGCGGAGGCGCTGACCGGCAAGCAGGCGCACGCTCTCGGCGCCCTGGAGCTGCTCAGCCATACCGACAACGCCATAGCACGTCATCGCGGCATAACCGGCAATATCGGCAATAACGTCGTTCGAGACGCTCAGGCTGCCGTTAATGGTCTCAGACACAAGAATCTCCTTTTCTTGGTGCTCGCGGCACCATGTCGTGGGAGCAATCATTGCATTATTCTACAACGACCGCGCCATGTTGAGGTGGCGGGCCTCGGGATTACATCCTCGACACGAAATGTTGATACGGTAACGTTCGCGAACGGCGATCGCGGCATGAAAAAACCCGCCGCATATGCGACGGGTTTTGTAACCTGGCTCCCCGGGTAGGACTCGAACCTACAACAGCGCGGTTAACAGCCGCGTGCTCTACCATTGAGCTACCGAGGAATAGGTGCGTGCTCTCAAGCAACGAAGTTTATTATACGGACGAATCAGCTTAGGGCAAGAACTTTTTTAAGAAATTTTCCGACCTAATCATTGGGGACGTTCTTAAACGACTAGTCATTCAAGAACGTCCCCAACGACTACATGAAAGCGCCCCCAAGCGAATGTGCTTGAGGGCGCCTCTTGCTTGACTAGCTCTCGATATAGTCCTTCAGCTTGCTGCTACGGCTGGGATGGCGGAGCTTGGCCAGGGTCTTGGACTCGATCTGGCGGATGCGCTCGCGCGTGACGCCAAACTCACGACCGACTTCCTCGAGCGTGCGGGGATGTCCGTCGACAAGGCCAAAGCGCAGTTCGATAACCTTGCGCTCACGATCGGCAAGCGAATCGAGCACCTGGGTGAGCTGCTCCTGCAGCATAGAGAAGCTGGCCGCATCGGGCGGAACGATAGCCTGGGAGTCCTCGATGAAGTCGCCCAGCTGGGAATCCTCTTCCTCGCCGATGGGGGTCTCGAGCGACACGGGCTCCTGCGAGATCTTCTGGATCTCGCGGACGCGGTCGGCGCTCATGTCCATCTCGGCACCGATCTCTTCGGGGGTCGGGTCGCGGCCCAGGTCCTGAAGGAGCTGACGCTGCACGCGGACGAGTTTGTTGATAGTCTCGACCATGTGCACGGGAATACGGATGGTACGGGCCTGGTCGGCGATAGCGCGCGTAATGGCCTGACGGATCCACCACGTGGCGTACGTGGAGAACTTAAAGCCCTTCTGGTAGTCGAACTTCTCGACGGCGCGGATCAGACCGAGGTTGCCCTCCTGAATCAGGTCGAGGAACAGCATGCCGCGACCGACATAGCGCTTGGCGATGGAGACGACCAGACGAAGGTTTGCGCTGATGAGCGCCTGCTTGGCTTCGAGGCCCACGTTCTCAATGCGCGTAAGACGACGCATCTCGGCACGCGTGAGTTCGAGCTCACCAGCATCGGCAGCCTCGAGCTTCTCGGTAGCCTCGAGACCGGCCTCGATCTTCATAGCCAGATCGACCTCTTCGGAGGCGGTCAACAGGTCGACCTTGCCGATCTCCTTGAGGTACATACGGACCGGGTCGCCGGTCAGCATCACCGTGGAGGCATCGATGCCACGCACGCGGGAGCGTGAACGGGACGTGCGCACGGTGCGCTTCTTCTTGTTCTTGGAAGAACCCATCTCAGCGTCGGCCTGACGGGCCATCTTGAGCTCGTGATCGTCGAGCGAGCCGGAATCGTGCTCGTCGTCGTCATCGAAATCGTCGGTATCGGTATCGGTATCGGTATCGTCATCGTCGACACCCATGGGGGCGTCGTCGTTACCGCTCGCGGAGATAATCTGGATGCCGCTGTTGCGCAGCGCGGAATACACCGCGGTGAGCTGCTCGTCAGAAACATCGATATCCTTCAGGGCGACCTGAATCTCGTCCTCGGTTACCGAAGTCCTGTTTGAGCCGTTGCCCATGAGCTTTGCAACGTAGGATTCCAGCCCAGTACCCGTGCTCTCAGTCTTTTTTGGCACAGATTCTCCCTTCATAGTCCACAGGACTCAATACTTTAGCACACACA
>DBFOME010000080.1:0-2649 GCA_048430645.1 Collinsella sp.
GGCGGCCGGCGTAAAGTCAACGCCGTCGGCGCGGTAGACCTTGGTGGCAACGGCCTCGAGGGCATCAGCGACATCAGCGCCGTCCTCATAGGCAAACTTGAGCTCGCTCGGCTGCTCAATCAGACGCATGACCTCATCGGCAAGCTCGAGCGCGCCCTCGCCGCCCTTGGCCCAGACCTCGGAAAGCTTAACGTTGACGCCGAGCTTCTGGCACTCGGACTCGATGAGAGCAAGCTCGGCCTCGGTGTCCGTCGGGAAGCGATTGATGGCGACCACGCAGGGCAGACCATATACGTTCTGGATGTTGTCGACGTGACGCAACAGGTTGGGCATGCCAGCCTTGAGTGCCTCGAGGTTCTCCTCGTTGAGATCGGCCTTGGCGACGCCACCGTTGTACTTAAGCGCACGAGCGGTAGCGACGATCACGACGGCGCTGGGGCGAACGCCCGTCATGCGGCACTTGATATCGAGGAACTTCTCGGCACCCAGGTCGGCGCCAAAGCCGGCCTCGGTAATGGCAACATCGCCAAAGCGCATCGCCATACGCGTGGCCATGATAGAGTTGCAGCCGTGAGCAATGTTGGCGAAGGGACCGCCGTGGACAAACGCGGGCGTGCCCTCGAGCGTTTGCACCAGATTGGGCTTGAGCGCGTCTTTAAGCAACGCGGCCATGGCACCCTGGGCCTTGAGGTCGCGGGCACGGACGGGCTCGCCGGCATAGCTGTAGCCGACAACGATCTCGCCCAAGCGCTCCTTAAGATCGTTGATGCTCGTGGACAGGCACAGGATTGCCATGACCTCGGAGGCGACGGTGATATCGAAGCCGTCCTCGCGCGGCACGCCCTGGGCCTTACCGCCAATGCCGTCGATGACGTGGCGCAGCTGACGGTCGTTCATATCGACGACGCGCTTCCAAGTGATGCGTTTAACGTCAATACCGAGCTGATTGCCCTGCTGGATGTGGTTATCAAGCATGGCGGCCAGCAGGTTATTGGCGGCACCGATAGCGTGGAAGTCGCCGGTAAAGTGCAGGTTGATATCCTCCATGGGGATGACCTGAGCCCAGCCGCCGCCGGCAGCACCGCCCTTAACGCCAAAGACGGGGCCGAGCGAAGGCTCGCGCAGGGCAACGGCACTCTTGACGCCGCGACGACGCAGGCCGTCGGCCAGACCGATGGTCGTGGTGGTCTTGCCCTCGCCCGCGGGCGTTGGGTTGATAGCGGTCACGAGGACGAGCTTGGCCTGGTGATCAGTCGGCTCGTTGAGCAGTGAATAGTCGACCTTAGCCTTGTCGAAGCCGTACGGAATAAGGTGCTTAACGTCGACGCCGGCGTTCTTGGCCACCTCGGTAATAGGCAGTGGCGTGACAGAACGTGCGATTTCGATGTCAGTAGGCATGGGCGGTCCTTTCGTTACCGAATGAGAAAAAGACCAATTCAGCATAGCACGGGCGCGCAATAGTAAAACGCCCATAACCGATGAACGGCGATATGTTTACCCGATGCCCAGCGATAGCCCAACAGCCCGCCAAAACAAAGCGCCCTAAACGGTAGGTTCAATCCCCAGGTGCTCAAAGGTGCGAAGGGTTGCCTGACGGCCCTGCGGCGTACGAATCATCAACCCGCACTGCAGCAAATAGGGCTCATAGACATCCTCGAGCGTGCCCGGGTCCTCGCCCACCGCACTGGCAAGGGTCGTCAGGCCTACAGCACGGCCGGAGAACGTCTTGGCAAGCGTCTCCAAGATACGAATATCCATCCAGTCCAGACCGAGCTCGTCGATCTCGAAGAACTCGAGCGCCTGGCGGCAGATATCGAGCTCGATAGGGCCGCTGCCACGCACCTGTGCGTAATCGCGCACGCGCTTGAGAAGGCGGTTGGCAAGACGTGGCGTGCCGCGCGAACGCGAGCCGATCTCGAGTGCACTGGGATGGTCGATCGTCACGCCCAGGATAGTCGCCGAGCGCGTCACAATCTGCGCGAGCTCCTCGACCGTGTAGTAATCCAGGCGATACGAAATGCCAAAGCGGTCGCGCAACGGGCCGGTCAACATGCCTGAGCGGGTCGTTGCCGCTACCAGCGTAAACTTGGGAATATCCAGGCGAATCGAGCGCGCCGCCGGACCCTTGCCAATCACGATATCGAGGGCAAAGTCCTCCATCGCGGGGTACAGGACCTCCTCGACCGAACGGTTGAGGCGGTGGATCTCGTCGATAAACAGCACATCACCCGGCTGCAAGTTAGTAAGGATGGCCGCCAGGTCGCCCGTGCGCGCGATGGCAGGGCCACTCGTGGTCTTGATCTGAGCGCCCAGCTCGTTGGCGATAACGGTGGCCAGCGTGGTCTTGCCCAGGCCCGGAGGACCCGAGAAGATCACGTGGTCGAGCGTCTCGCCACGGCTCTGCGCCGCTTCGATCAACACGCGCAGGCTCTGCTTGATGTGCTCCTGACCACAGTAATCGTCCAGGCGCTGGGGGCGCAAAGTGCGGTCGACATCGAGGTCCTCGGCCGTCAGCTCCGAGCCCACCATGCGCTCGCCGTGCGCCATGGATGCCGCCGGCGAGTTGCCGGGCGTCGCCCACAGGTCCTGAGAGTCATCGGCTTCCCACATCACGCATCCATTCCGAGTCGCTTAAGCGCCGCGCCGAGC
>DBFOME010000081.1:0-2022 GCA_048430645.1 Collinsella sp.
CGGCATCATGCCCGGCATGCTCGGCATGATCGCCTTCTGGCTGTACTACTGGCTGCTGTCCAAGAAGATCAACCCCATGGTGCTGATCGTGGCCACCATGGTCGTGGGCATCATCGGCGCGTTCTTCGGCGTGCTGGCGTAGGTTCCTGCGTTTTATTCTGCCCCCAAGGGAAACGGCGACCCGTTGCGGTCGCCGTTTTTTATTACCGAAAGTTAGCTGGAGGTGCTTCGTGATTCGATCTGACAATCCACCCGATAATGGCGTGAGCGGGGCGATGTATCTATTTGGCACGGCGCTCTTGTGGAGTTTTATCGGCATCCTCGTTCGCGCCAATTCGCAGTCAGCTCTTTTGATCGGTGCCGTTACGGCAATATTTATGGCGCTCTTTATCCTGCTCGTCGGTAGGCCCGTCCTCCGCGTCAGCCGTCTTATTGTCCTTGTGGCCGTCTGCAACTTCGTGACGGGCACCACGTTTAACTTTGCCAACCAGCTCACGACGGTCGGCAACGCGATCGTTCTGCAGTACACCTCGATGATTTTTGTTATCGTGTATCAGTCGCTCGCAACTCGCACGTTGCCCTCGCCTGCGAAGATTGCCTCCGTGTTGGTTGCTTTTACGGGTATGGGACTTTTCTTTTTAGGCGATTTGAGCGCCGAGGGCATGCTCGGCAACCTGCTTGCCGTCATTTCGGGAGCCACCTTTGGGCTGTGTTTCTTTTTAAACTCTCGCCCCGATGCGTCGCCCATGGTGTCCTCGCTCATCTCCTGCGGCATCTCGATACTGCCGATCGTCTATTTTGCCGGCGACCTAGGCTCCGTAAAACCCTTTGAGTGGGGGCTTATGCTGGTGCATGGCCTTTTTTGCAGCGGCCTTGCGAGCGTGCTGTATGCCAAGGGGATCGCGCGGACCAACGCGTTTGCGGCCAACTTGGTTTGCATGAGCGAGGTCGTGCTCGCTCCCTGCTGGTCGGCGCTCCTCTTTGGCGAGGTCTTTCGCTGGAACGAGTTTTTGGGCGCGGCGATAATCGTTTTGGTGATTGTAGGCAACTTGGCATACGATGCCTTTGGCGATGGCTTTCTGGTGGCGCTTGTCCGCCATCGAAACAAAGAGCGCGCCTGATGGGATACGTCTGCCGTTTACGGTAAAAAACACCCCGCTGAGCGAGTGGTATTAAATAGTAAGAACCTGCATATCTATAATTGGTATCAAATCATTTGTGCCTAGCATAGGTGTTAACAGCACACCAGGTACGCTTCGGGCCGTGTGGTCGAGTTTCCGGATTGATATCAACAGCGCGCGCGACGGTGACCGGCTATGACTCGAGATTTCCTATTTTGGAGGAACCATGCTTACCCAAGCAATCCTCGTCGGCTTAGTCGGAGCGTTTGGAGGCCTCGACTACCAGCTCGGCACCCTCTACGCGTTCCGCCCCATCGTCCTGTGCCCGCTCGTGGGCCTGGTGCTGGGGGACCTGCAGACTGGTCTTGCCGTCGGCGCCAGCCTGGAGCTGCTGTTCATGGGTTCGGTTTCCATCGGCGCCTACGTGCCGCCTAACGAAACCATCGGCGGCGTGCTCGCCTGCGCGTTTGCCATTCAGCTCGGTCAGGGTACCGAGACGGCCATCGCGCTCGCCATGCCCATCGCTGTCCTTTCGCTGACGATCGGCAACATTACTAGTGCCTTGTTCACCGTGTTTGTCGATATGGCAGACAGGTTCGCCCTCAAGGGAAACCTTAAAGGCATTTACGCCGTTCATTGGGGCATGGGTCTTTGGGGCTGCCTTGAGTATTTCCTGCTGTGCGGCGGCGCCTTCTATCTGGGCTCCGATGCCATCCAGGGCCTGCTCGACTTCGTCCCGTCCTTCATCATTGATGGTTGCGGCGTTGCCGCCAACATCCTGCCGGCCATGGGCTTCGCCATGCTCGGCCGCCTGGTGCTCACCAAGCAGCTCGTGCCCTTCTACTTCCTGGGCTTCCTGCTGTGCTCCTACGCCAACGTGCCCGTCCTGGGCGTCGCCCTG
>DBFOME010000082.1:0-62128 GCA_048430645.1 Collinsella sp.
CCCTCTCTCATCACGAACACCACTATTCTGAGAGTGTACGAATGGCTATGCGTCAGGCCGAGGCGCAGGAATACGGATTGGCCGAGGACGATTCCGGGGATGACCCCCTGAAGATCCCTGATGATATCCTTGCGGAAATGGAAATCAGCCCGGATGAGGTCGGGCAATGAGTCGATTTCGGGTGGGCTATCGCGGCTCCTCATGGGCACCTCGTTCGGTTAGGATGAAATATCCTTTTGGTTCACTGTGACTCAAGAAGATAAAAGATTCGATAATCTCTGTCATGAAAGAGGGGCCCTGCTCGGATGAGCGGGGCCCCTCTGCTTTATCGCGGATATGCGTTAGATCTTGCGCTTGCGGAAGATCAGGAAGATTCCGGCGATACAGGCCGCGATTCCGGCGGCAATTGCCGCGTAGAGGACCCAGTTGCCGGTCTGCTCGAGGGTCTTGCCCTCGGGGGTGTTCTCGATATCGATGGTCTGGTCGGTGTCCTCAAGGTCGGTTTCCTTGGAGATCTCCTTGCCGTCCGCATCGCGCTGCAGGCTCTCGAACACGACAGCCTGCTGGCCCGCGACGTCGGAGGCCTTGAACACCATGGGGACATCCACGTCGAGGTCCGAGACGGCAGGGGTGAACCGCACCTGTCCGTTGGCGATGACCTCGTAGGTGCCAGGCGTCGAGTTCTTACCGGTCGATTCGGCTTCGGTTGCCGTATTGTCGCCCACTGCCTTGTCGTCCTTATCGGAGGCCACGAGTTTCACCTGGCCGCCGCTCAGCTTCGTCACGATGTCGGCCGCATCTTTCGTCGCTCCCGGCACGGTGAGCGTGTAGGTCCCGTCATCGTTCTTGGTGAGCTTGGCTCCCTCGGGAATGTTGACGAAGGAGCCCGTTCCAGTGACGTCGACGAGTGCCTTGGAGAGGTCCGTTCCGGAGGCGTCGGTATCGGATCCCTTCTGGATGCCGTTGCCGGCAAGGGTCGAGGCGTCCTTCACGTCCGTGAGCGTGAGCTGCGTGCCGTCGGCCTTCTTGTTGATAGAGGCCGTGAGTGTGTAGCTCTGGCCGGGACGCAGCCCCTTGAGGTGGACGGTGTCGACGATTGCGACCTCGTCCTCGGGCTTCACCACCTTGCTGCCCTGGATTGTGGCCGCAGTGGTCTTGAGACTTGGAGAAATCTCGACCGTCTGGTCCTGGTCAGTCGGGTCCTCGTGCGAGCCGATGAGGGTACCGTCGACGAACAGCTTCTCGAATACTACGGTCTTCGCGCCGCCCAGCGCACCCGCATCGAAGGTAAAGGTCACATCTTGGGTCCCGTCCTGGGTCTGCGGCGTGAACTTGGCCGAGGCGGTGATATCCTTGCCGTCCGCGCCCTTCAGTGCCTCGCCGGTCTCGGAGTCCATGAGGGTGCCCTGGAGTTCGTATTCGGTGCCGGGAACGAGGCCGGCGTACTTAACGGTGTCGACGATGGCGGCCTTGCCGTCAGCTGTGACCTCCTTATCGCCATCGGCGCCATCGGCTGCCGACGTCTTGATTTCGGGCGGGATGACCTCGACGGTCTGCCCCTCGTCGGTCAGGTCCTCGTGGCTGGCGATGACGCTGCCGTCCGCCTCGAGCTTCTCGAACACGACGAGCTTCTTGTTGGAAAGGGTCGAGGTGTCGACCGAGAACGTCACTTTCACCTTGCCCTCGGTATCCTCGGGCTCGAAGGTCGTGGATGCCGTCACGGCGTTTCCGTCTGCGTCTTTCAGGGGCTCGCCGGTAGCCGAATCCATCAACGTGCCGGTCACGGTGTACTCGCGGCCCGTTGCGAGGTTCTTATATGAAACCTCGTCCTCGACGGTCACGGCCTTGCCGACGCCGATGGACTTGTCGCCGTCTGCAGCATCGGTCGCGGTGGTGCCGATCTCGACGGGCAGGAACTCGACCGTCTGCTCCTCGTCCTCGGGGTCCTCGTGCGAGGCCTGGATCTTGCCGTCCAGATAGAGGCGCTCGAAGACGACGGCCTTGTGGCCGCCGAGAAGCGTGGCGTCGAACTTGAACTTGACCTTCTGCTTGCCGCTGGAAGCCTTGGGGGTGAACTTGGCCGTGGCGGTGATGTCCTTGCCGTCCATACCCTTCAGGGCCTCTCCGGTCTCGGCATCCATGAGGATGCCCTGCAGCTCGTACTCGGTGCCCTTCTTGAGTCCCTTGTAGGAGACGGAATCAATGATCTCGGCCTGGTTCGAGGCCAGGAGCTTATGGTCCCCGTCGGCCCCGTCGGTGGCGGTGGTGCCGATCTCGATGGGGTTATCGTCCACCGTGCCGCGGTCGATCGTGTAGGCGTCGCGGCTCACGGTCACCTCGAACTTGACGAGGTTGAGGCTGGTATTCGTTGTGCAGCGGAGCTCCTCGAAGGTGTAGGTGTCATATGGCAGCGCACCCTTGGAGTCGTCTGCCGCGGTCTGGGCATCCTTGGAGCCGGAGAACCACAGGCCGTTGTCGATGGAGAGCTTCGACTCATCGATGCTGCCATCGGCTTTAAGGGCGGCGTCGTTGCCGTTGGTGTTCTGGGTGTGCAGGCAGGCTGAGGCCTCGGTCGTGAGGATGCCGTTCACGTCGGTGATCGCGACGTGGCTCTCGCCGGAGGTCTTGGATGTGATCTTGAACGGGACGTTCGCGAGTCCGGTCATGTCCTCACCGTGAACCTTGTTGAATGCGATGTCCCCGCGCTTCACCTGCTCGCGCACGGTGGGGGCGTCCTCGCTGGGCTCAACGAAGGTGGTTACACGCTCTGTCGTTGTATTAGATGTAATTTGCTGGATATGAACAGAATTATCCGAAAGAAGATATCCGCTGGGCGCCTTTGTCTCCTGGACAGTTACGGTGCCAATTGGGAGGGTAATGTTCCCATTTGTGCTCGTATAGAAGCTATCGCCGGAAACAAAGTATTTGTCTTTATCAAGGGTAACGCGCGCAAGAGAAGTGCGGCCATTCTCATCCGTTTTCAGAACCCAAGTCCTCGTGGCCTTCTCGGGCAGGTTCTCCTGCGTGTAGAAGCCGTCGTAGTACTTGACGGTGAACTCCGCGCCCTCGAGCGTGCCGGCGCCGAGCGGGGAGGCCTTGCCCGTCTCGGCATCGACCTTGGCCACCAGCATGTCGGCGGGGTCGTTCTGGGGAGCATCGGTGACACTCACGGTGGCAGTCTGGCCGCCCGACACGTTCACCTGGTGGATCCCCTCATCAAGTGCATAGGACTTGCCGGCCTTGGTCTCCTTGACGTAGTAGGTGCCAGGGGCGATATCGATTACGTTCGAGTCGCCGGAGGCGTTGCAGGTGAGCGTTCCCACCTGCTGGGTGCAACCGGAGTCGGAGTAGACGCCGTAGGTCGCGCCCTCGAGCGAATAGCACGGGTTGTTCTCGGAGATGCCGGGGTTGGAGCTCGCCTTCTTGAGCTTCAGCTTACCCTTGTTGTGGAAGGTGATGAGGCACTGGGTGCCGGTTCCGTAGTTGACCAGGTAGATCGTGTCCTTGAAGGACTGGGGTGCGGGTCCCGGCAAATTCTTGTCCAGATTTGCAAGGAACGTGCCCGCGTTGATATTGCCGTTGTAATAGAGAATGGTCTTATAGCACCAGTTGCGGAACGCGGCGGTCGTGCCCTGCATGCCGTACTGACTGGAGCTCTTCGAGAGTGCCGAGAGGGCAATGTGCTGGATGGCAAGCATCTTGCTATAGTCCAGCGGCGTGCCGTCGTACCAGTTGAAGTTCCAAAGGCCCTTCGCCTTCGCCTCCTCGAAACCCGGGCCTGTGGGGCCGTAGTAGAGGACCCTCGCCATACCGTCGAGGCGGTCTATCTTGGTCTGCTCACCGCCCCCTCCCGTATAGCACTTTGACCAGTCGCTTTCGATCGGAAGTTGCGCCTGGGCCGTTGAGGCGTCCAGCGGATGGCGTTTGGCCGGGTCGAGGCAGATCGCCGGCGTGCCCTCCGAGGTCGTCGAGTTATACATGTAGAAGCCGCCGTAGTTCACGCGCTCGCCGCGCGTAATCGTCTCAGACGATGCGGCATAAGCGGCAGCCGGAGCCGGCACGATTGATAGCACCTGGCTCGCGATGAGCACCGCACCGGTGCCGATGGCCGCGCCTTTCTTGAGACGGGCGCCGATGCGGCGGAAGAGCCTGCCGGCGCACTCCTTCATCTTTCCTCCAGGTCGCATGACTGCTCCATTCTCTCGGTTACCGGAGAGGGGACGCGGGTTTTGGGCTGCGTTTATGGGTATGCGTCCCCATGGTCTAACGTACCGCCGGCACCGGCGCTATGCCTGCCGATTTGGTGCCACGGGGTGACAGTTCGCGCCTGCGGTGCTTATTGGACCTATCGTTTTCACGCTAACGTGAGAGGTGTCCGCGCTGCGCGCTTGGAACAAGTGTTCAGGTGAGTTCGGATCCGGTGAGGCTGCTTGTAGTAAACTGAACAGTACAGATTTCCGGTCGGCCTTTTGACGACGCGAATACAATGGCGCGCATGCGCCCTCGTCAACGAGTTACCGGAGGAAATTATATGTTTGAAACCGATCCCAACATGGGCGCCGATTTAGCGCGCCGCGAGATGTCTGTCCGCGAATTCCTCGAGAGCGCCACCGCGGTGGGGGAGCTGGTTGTCGTCACATGCGGCGGGTGGCCCACCTGCACCGTGCATATCGACAGCGAGGACTATTTTCGTATGCCCGCCGATATCGCACATCGGAAGGTGCTGAATTCTAGATTCGGATCGATCAAGGTCACAACTCGTGAACCGTTGCCCATGGACGTCCCCGTCCGCTTTGTTGACTGCTAAGACGAGCGACAGGATTGAAGAATTCTTCTGGAACCAAGGCATGGGATGACAGGGTGGAGATACAGGCGTTTGTATAGCGTAAACACTGCGGCAAGCGTTCATCGACGCATAGCAAAGAGCCGCTCGATAAGAACGGCCCGACGAATGCCTGGAGCTAAATCCGACGAGTGCGGACAGTCTTACTATCAGAACTGGTTGTAGTTCTGTTCTTATTAGCGGTGGCAAGATTGGACTTCAGCGATTTCGTGGATGGGCCGACGAAGCCGGCGTCCTCATCGAAATTCGGCCTCTCTACACCAAGCTCACCAAGAAGGTTGTCCGAAAGTGACCGTTCGGTGAGGATTGGCGCTACCGTGGAAGCGAAATCTACCTGCATATCCTCGGCGTAAGTCAGAAGGGGGGCGGCCTTTCCTGCCCTGAACTCATCGAGAGCGTCGTAGTAGGCATCTTTGGAGACGTCCGTCACGATAAACGGGACGAGGCCGGCGCGTAGGCACTCTCTAAAGGCAATTGCCCTTCCGACCCTGCCGTTGCCGTCCGGGAAGGGGTGGATTGTCTCGAACCGCACGTGGAACCTAACGATATTCTCCAGGGACGGCTGATACTTGTTGTATTCGTAAACAAGGCGGTCGATCAACGCGGGAACCTCCTCCGGTCGCGCCGTGATGACGCTTCCCACTCCGTTCCCCAAGACCTTCCATTGGCCGGGTACGTCCATCACTCCGTCCATGAGTTGCAGGTGGATCTCCTTGATGAGCTCGGGGGTGAGCTCCCTGTCCAGTGAATCGAAAAGGAAATCGAACATTTTCGTATGGTTTGCGGTTTCGCGGACATTTCCCGGGGTGGTAGAGTCCGCGAGGACGGTATCTCTGGTTTCGAAAATCGTCCTTGTCTGCCATTCGGTGAGAGAGCTGCCCTCGATCCTCTCATGGTTGAACACGAAAGAGACGATGGACGTCTCATACACGCCGTTCGGGATGGAGTTCTCGCGCTCGAACCCGACCTGATCGATATAGCTTTGGACAAAATGCCGCTGCAGCTCCGGGCTCAGGGACCTATTCGCATGTGGGCTATCGGCGGGGCTCCTATCTTTATTTGCCCTAGCCAGCAAATTAAATAATTTGTTCAACATTTTTCTGCATACTCCGATAGACGCACCGATTCCTTACGACATTTTACCCCAGGATAGCAGTCGCCCACGACCGATCCTGTCACCCAATGGCACCAAACCACCCGGCACTATGCATGTTGTCGTTTTACGCTTTTGATGGGGCCGAATGCCCGCAGGCGACCATGGGCTTGTGGCGGGCTGGTCGCCACAAGGCCCCGAGTAACTGATGGCAACCGTAGTTCCTTTGGAGGATATCGAGTGCTAGATAACCTTTCTCTTATGGGGCCGGATGAGGAGGAGCTCTCCCTCTCGGCGCTGGTGTCTTCAGCGACCCTTCTGCCTTCCTGCGCCTTCTCCGCTTATTCCATCATCGTCAACATAGCTCCAACGATGGGCGGGCGCGCCGCCCTTTTCTACCTGACGCGGGGCTCCATCGAGAGCATCTGGATCCCCGTGGTTATATTCATCTTCGCCCTCATAGCTCGCAAGGTCGATGACTGGCGATTCTACGCGCTCACCGCCGTGTTCGGCCTTGCGGCCTGCGCACTCGCCGTGCTGAGGCTCGACCTGTGCCATGCGGGGGTCTATTTGGCCGTTCTGGCCTGCTGCGGCCTATCCGCCGTCAAATCGAGGGAGTACTGAGATGGGTTCCTGGAAAAAAGGGGCTAACGGGGAAAAGTCAATTAATGCCCGACTGGCTGAGGATGCCGCACTGCTGAATGACGGCAAATCTGATACAGGCTTATTCACGCCGGTCTCGCGTCGCGGTTTCCTCGCGGCCCTCGCCATTGCCGCCGGCCTCGGCCTGATGGGCGCGAGCGATGCGCTCGCCTATGCAGCCGTCGACTTCGGACCCGGAGCAGGCTATATCGGCCCCAGCAAGGAAAGCGGCGACCTGACGCATCCGGACCGGACCCGTGGCGCCAACGATCGCTGGTTCGGCTATGCCAACAACTGGGACCTCTGGAATATCTACAATGACTACAGCCACCGACTTGGCTACGCCTTCGCGATGGTATTCGAGTGCGATTGGTCCGACGAGCTCTATGACCACATCGTTTTCCGTCCGTTCTACTACTGCACCTCCTACTGCGCGACCAATCCCTGGAGGGGATATTGGCTGGGACGCGATGACGGCGATGACAACAAGGGCACCTGCTATATCGACGGCGTGCCGGTCGGCAACTTCGTCGGCAACCTCATCAACGACGGCTCCGAGGGCGAGGACCGCCATGTGAATGCCTACGGATGGCTCTACCACGGGTTCTATGAGGGTCCCGGATGGTCGACATTCCTGAGACGCAGGCAGGCAAAGACCGGCCACAACGTTTATGCGCATATCGATATCTTCAATTGCTGGAAGAACAACGTCAGGCCCTCATCTGCCATCGTCTCCTCGCAGAATGCCCCGAAAGATAGGGACATGTCCATCCAGACCGATAAGATATATATCGAAAACGACCTGTCGCTCATGGGCGGCATCTTCAAGATCATCCCCGTCACCGCACCGAACCTGAGGGTCGACCTCGTCCAGGGATATTACGAGAACAATGTCCCCGTCGCTCGCTACGAGAACGGTCGGTCGACCTGCCTCTACCATGACTATGACGGGGTCAATCAGAACTGGATGTTCTGGCCGAATAAATCCGATGGCCTGGGATGCTTCACCTTCTGCATCGCGAACATGATCGGCCCCGGTCTCGATCGAGGCTTGGATAACTATGGACACACCTCTCCCACCATGGAGCGGGGTTACGCAAAAATCTGGCGTAACCCAGAATCGACCAACCTCACAAATTCCTGGTGGGTCCACCATGAGCCCGCTGTCACGAACGAGACGGACCACAAATGCTGGTTCATCACCTCCGATGCAGACGGGCAGAGGCTCGACACCTGGGGGGTTACCAAGGACGACAGCAGCACCTGCGTAGCCGTGTCCAATCCGGCGTGCCCGGGACTCTGGGCGACCCAGGTAAACGCCCAATGGGATCTCGAGGAGGTCGTCTGCCACGGCGACGTCGGGCTATCCAAGGACGAGGCCCAGGTCGGCGACAGCCTGAAGATTCTGGGGTGGCACAACAAGTTCAAGGACGAATCTAAGAGCATCAAGCCGGCGGGATATGTCCTGGGGGCAAAAAACGAGAGCGAACTGCCCGTCTACCCGATTTTCCGTCTGTACATGACGGACTCGGAGGAGGCGGTCGCAAGCGATGACACCGCGATCATGGCATCCTGCCGAGTCGCGACATGGGGAGGCCAGCAGACCGAGGCCTACTCGCACCGCCATATCGGTTGGCCCCATGGGGGACATTCCATCTTCAGCCTCGAGATGCGTCTTCAGGATTCGAAATTCAAGGGATCGATTCACTATGCAGCACAGCGCTTCACCGGCGGCGAATGGGATGAGGGCGCCGACGGGTCCAAGGTGTGCTCGAATGGGGACTATGATACCGAGATAATCAGCCGCGTTAAGGTGTGGCTGACCGGGGACATTGCAGATGAGTACGACCTCGTGGTCAGGACCAAGCTGCTCGGCGGCACCTGCGCGTGGAGCGACCCGGTGTACGTCCACAACTCAAAAGACGAGCCCTTGACGCTCGAGACGGCACCGGCATGCGGTCCCGAGCCGGACGGGAGCTCCGATACCAAGATCTCGGGCATGAACGTCCACCTTATCCGCAAGCCGACGGGCGCGCGGGTGGTGCGGGAGTTCAGCGCCGAGGAGAACGTCGAGGTGACCGAGGAGTTCGGTTCCGGGTGCCTATACGCAGCCGCCATGTTGGCCCTTCGCCTTCCTTCCAGGAACACCGATCGCATATGGACGGACCGCTATCGCGGCACCGTCATATCCAAGCCCTGCCTCATCGAGTCGGCAAGCGTCGAGTACTATGCGGACGGCATCGATGACGGCCATCGCGTATATGTCGATAAGAATGTCCATCCCGGCGATCGATACGCGCCCATCGTGGCCGCGCTGGAGGCTGCCGGGAAAAACCCCAGCAACCTCTATGCACACTACGGCGAGGACGCGGCCACCGGATTCACGGGCTGGTTCAAGGACGCCGCCCTGCGCGATCCAGCCGGCTCCCTCGAGATTCCCAGGAAGGGCGCACTGAAGCTATACGGGCGCAACCGCTGCACGCTGCGCATCGAGTACGCGGAAGGCTCGCTTGAGCCCGACGCCGGGACCGTCTACCGCAGAAAGCCGAGCGATAGCGCAGATGCGGTTGACGGTGCGCTCGGGCTGCCCGATTTCACCGCTCTTGCCGAGAGGCACAGGCTCGATAAGATCGACCTGCCGGCAATCGGAGATGGCGGCGTGGGGCATACCGCCTTTTACCGCGGCGAGTCCGTGACGCTAGCCGGCTACGAGGACGTCTTCGCCAAGCGCGAGGACGGAACTTGGCGACGCCTCGTCTTCAAGGGCTACATGCCCGATAGGGCGGGGGGGGGACGCCTCTCTCGACAATCAAGATGGAACGCGACACGACCGTCTACGCCCTGTGGGCGTATGCGGAGTCGGACGGCGTCGCCACGACAAAGAACTAACGACGGCTCGGGACGGAGGTGCGGCCTCCTTCCCGAGCCCGCGCATGTCCCTGACGGGAGGTGTGCGTAGATGAGGTTCGACAAGCACGATGAGGGGAAGAGCGAAGACTCATCCTTAGGGGATACCCCCATTACGAGACGAGGACTGTTCGCGGCCCTGGCGGTCGCGGCAGGACTCGGCCTGCTCGGTGCCGACACGGCGCTCGGGTGGGACTATTGGGGACAGAATGCCGCGATCGGGCAGGGCGCCTGGGACGCCTATGGGATGCTCAACGGCAAGATCAACTGCTGCAGGGGCAGGTCGAACCCCATAAACCAATGCATGGGCTGGGCAAACGGATGGACAGAGTGGTACGCCTTCCGCTACGCCTACGTCCAGATCCTTCGTTACGCCCTGAACCTCCAGGTTGAATGCGACTACGAGAACGAGCTGTGGTTCCACCTCTCCTTCTACCCGTTGACCGCCTGCGGGGACGACAACTACAACCCCAGGGGCCACCGCCTATGGTTCGCGTGGGAGCATGACAACCTCGGAGCAATCAAGGAGGACGGGCAGGAGAACAATATCGTCACCTTCGATGGCAACCTTACCAACGAGGAGCTTGGGGTCGGCACCGGCCGACACGATACCGGATGGAAGCACTACCAGTACCATGACACGGGAAAGTGGTACAGGCGGACATCGAGAGACGTGACCCATAGGTGGGCCGCGGACCTGAACATCTTCAACATCTATGTCGAGGGCGTCTTCCATGACGAGAACGTCGACGCCCTGCACTCCCAGACGGGATGGATATCATCCACCGTGGAGCATACCTACCTCACGACGGAGGATATCCAGGGCATCGTGTGCCGCATCCACGCCGCGGACGACGACACGCTCAACTGGGACGTGCGTGACGCCTCGATTACCGATGCGACGGACATCTATCAGCAGGCATATGGCGGTAATTTCAACCAGCTGTTCCTCACCGAATTCACCAAGGTCCGCGATGACACCTATCAGTCCGACTGGGGACCCGTCCCGGGCTTTCTCACGACGATGCGCCCCGCGCATGTGGCCGATGGGTCCCGAGCCGTGAATGCCTCATGGGGCGGGCCATGGGACGGAAAGGAATTCAGCCATACCAACTGCACCCAGCCCTTTCAAATTAACAGCGCGGGCATCCAATCGAGAGCCAGCGCATGGTGGGTAACGAAGAGGTTTTCCGAGGGGGGTGCCCTGTACGGCGACGGCGCGATGGCCATCATAAGCGATGCCTCGGGCCTATGCGTGAATAGGCCGAATGCAACCGTCGCGAAGCCTTCGAAGCTAAACCTCTTCCATAGCGGCTACAAGGATGGGGTGGCGGGCGACCGCGCTTCGGCATGGGCCGTGAAGGAGGTGCAGTTCACAGGCTCGCTCACGCTGAACGACGGCAAGCCCGAGCTGACTCGCGTGGAGCCCGTGGCCTGCTCGGACCCGCTTCTCACATGTAGCCCGTGCAGGAACTGGTCGGATGTCAAAAAGGGCAACGGGGGCAATGCCCCGACCCACTTCTCCTATCGCTGGTACCAATCGGAAACCGACGAGGTGCCCGACGGCTGCTCAGGCGCCTCCATTATCGGAACATGCCACCTGTCGAACTTCGGCGACATGCCCGAATGCGCCGCATACCGCCATGTCGGCATGAATATGTCCGAGCTGATGTGCATAGAGGCGCTCTCGCTTCGCCTCGAGGGCTCGCCATGGCAAGGATCGATCCGCTACAGCATGCTCGCCAAGGGCGGCGGGTGGAGCGATGCCGCAGCCGACGGGGAGCCAGTGGGCGAGGGAGGGAGGTCCCTGCGCTGGAGCGCCATCAAGGTCTGGCTCACCGGTGACGTCTCGCTGCATTTCGACCTCGAGGTAAGGGCGTTCAACTCGAACGTCGGCTGGACGGCGGGCTACGTTTCGGGAACGGAACTCGATGCGCCGACAGTTGATGGGGTAGGCGACCTCACCGCATCGAATGACCTGAGGTGCGTCCAAGTCGATTTGATCCCAAAACCGGAAGGAGCCGTGGTATTGCGGGATTTCTCGCGTGACGGTGGGACTCTAAACATCACGGAAGACGAATTCGCCGATATGCAGGACCGCTATCTCTCCTGTGTCGTCATGCAGGCATTTCCGACTGAACTGCGCAAGGGGGCCAACCATGACTCACCGCTCGTTCACCGGTTCCATGGATTCGTAAGCGCCGGGCCCATCCATATCGCAGGGGTAAAGGTCGTCTATCACGCCGACGGAGTGGATGACGAATCGGTCGTCTTCACGGAAACGGCCAAACCCGGCCACCACTCGGCCAGCGCGGAGGCCACCGCGGCCGCGCTGAAAACCCGATGCAACCTGAATGACCATTTCGGCGAGGAGCAGAGCACGGGCTTTACGGGCTGGTTTTCCGATATGGGGCTCACGAGGCCCTATGGGGGATCGGAGCTCAAGGCAGGCGAGGAACTCCACCTTTACGGCCGCAATCGCTGCACGGTCAGGATCGAATATGCGGAAGGCTCGCTTCATCCCGAGGAGGGGGCCGTATACCGCACCGCCGCGAGCGACAGCGCCCCGGAGGTGGCTGGCGCCCTAGAACTCCCCGATTACGGCAAGGGACGTGAGTCCCATTCCCTCGGGGGGATCGCGCTGCCGGCAATCGGCGACGACGGGCGCGCCAATAAGGCCGTCTACTGGGGCGAGCGCGTCGCCCCGGCAAAACCCGAAGACGTCTACCGGAAGACATCCGACGGCACCTGGCGCCGGTATGTCCCGATGTGCTGGCTGACTTCAGCGAGCCAGCAGGGCGAATCGACCAGCTCGATTACGGCTAAGCGCGATACCGTCCTGTACATCAAGTGGTCTTTGGCTCAAGCCGACGGCGTCGTCAGCTCGAAATAGGGGCACCGGCCAATGTGGGCACGAAAGGATTCAAAGGGCACCGGCTTTGATGGCTGATTCTGCGGGCAGTGGCCCGCGGGGAAGTGGAACCGGGGGGAGCGTCGCGTTCGGCTCCCCCCGGTTTTTCGATCAATAAGTGAAGTAGCCCGGCCGCTTGTCGTGGCTGGGCGTCTTTTTCCTCTCAGCCTTCTTCCCCTCGAGCCTGGCGAGCCCGTCCCTCAATGCCGCTGTGCTAGGCGTATTCTCTGGGATCTTATGCTTCAGGGGATAAACTTCACGCAGATGCTCCAGTTGGGCGGCGTAGCGTGCGTTGATGAAGGGCGGGACGCCATCCGTCTCCCTGAACTCGTTATGGTCTGCCGCGATCTGGTCGATGAGGTCGCTCGGGTAGGTTTTCGTGGTGCTCGACTCCGTGACCTCGATTTCGGGCCCCTCGTAGGAATCCCATGCATCGATGCGCTCGATATGGTAGAGACGGTCTGATTTCGAGCGCGATACGGCCATCCACTCCTGGGCGTCGTCCGAGCGCCACTCGCTCATGCCGCAGGCAAGGAGGATGCGATCGGAATCGCCGGACGCGTCGAGGTCGTACCCGAGGTCAGGGAAGTGGACCTGATGGTTGAAGAACAGGCTCCAGTCGGCACACGACTTGATGGCGGCGACTAATTCGGTCAGCTCAAACCTGGAGATTGAGAGATCCAGCTTTGAGGAGGGGGCCTCGTCCCTTCTGGACCAATAGTAATCGTGCTTTTCGCTGGCTCTGTCCAGGTTCATTCTAATTCTCTCGGCATCCAAGTCGGTGAGGGAGATAGTAGTCTAACCCAAATGCGCTCTCGGCACCTTCTTGCCATCGAAGTCGGCATACAGGTCGACGGTTATCCTGTCTGACTTGCGGATCTCGTCTATGAACTCGGCGACGTTCACGAAAGGCAGGACGGTGAACGTATCTGCGTTGCCCCCATTTTTCATGCGAGACTCCTTGCAAAGGCTGACAACGGCGTCTCGATATGAGAGCAACTCCCGCCGCCAGCAAGGTGTAGCAGCCTTGCGGATCTGCTCGACGACTTGCTTGGGCATCTTGCGCGGGTCGGCGAGCAGGTACGGGTCGCTGTAGGCGAAGCTCTTGCCGAGCGCGAGCTCTTTATACCCGGTGGCAGTGAGCAGGAGCTCGAATGCGGCCCTCGGCCAGTTGTCGGGACCTCCGAACATGGCGTTCAGGCGCTTCGAGCAGTCGATGAGACCGAAAGTTAAGTATGTCTCGTCAAGCGTAATTTTGCCCGAAGTGCACCTCCCGACCCGCTCCATGCGGCAGGCTATCTCCTCGACCGCCGCCCGTTTGCGGTCTTGCGGCCAGTCGGCGGGGGAGAGCCAGGTTCCGCCCACGATTTCCTCGGGCGTATGGAAGGGCGCGAAACGGCCCTCGAATCGGATTTCCGAAGTGCTGGGGACGAAGGGCGTCGTAAAATTAGACATGATACCGGGGCCATCCATGAGGCCGGCATCCATCGGGTCGGCACAAAGGCGGTCGCTTATGAGCACGCCATCCTTTTTCGCGGTGTATCTGAACAGACCGCGATGTTCAATGAAATCGAGAGATATCTCGTATCCATCAACATCTCCACTCCATACCTTCTCATACATGCATATGTCCCTTCTGTCGCTAATGCCCGAACTTGGGTCCGTAGCCGTTTACCCTCGGGCCTTGCTGGCGACGAAGGCCTTCCGCCGCCACTCCCATCCCATGTCCAACCGATTTTTCCGGAACGACTGCGATAGAGCGAAGCTGCATGCTATTAAGTACGCGTGCGTTGGCGTATGCGGCCATGTTGTAGGCGTTTTCCTGGCGCACCATCTCCCGCTCGATCGCGGCAGCAACGAGCGCCCTGTCCGAATACGGGTCGAAGGCGGCAGCACAGGAGACGAGCCTGGATAGCGAAGATGGCCCATCGATAAAGGTCAGGGGGACCGAATATCGCTCCCTGCACCACCTTGCGGCGACGGCGCGCGTAAGGCTCTCGCGCCACCCCTCGCCCTCTGCGGCAGTAAATGAATTCAGGGAACGGAACCCGTTCTCGCGCATAATGTCGTTGAGATCGTCGGTCTCGATATAGCCGTCCTGCCCGGCGACGGGGTCATAGATGTCGTAGGCGTCCTGCAATACCTGCCAGGCCCCGTTGCCGATGGGCCAAGCCATCGCGAAATCGGTCGTCGTCCCATTCATTGCCTGGAATCCGAGGCCGTGGACTGTGAAGCTACCGCACCATGTGAGGCCGTAGCGGGCGCCATCGTCTGCACCGGGCCTTACCGACGGGCCGTCATCCATGTCCCTCAGCCAATTCGGAAGCATGCTAAGGTCAAGCTCCTCGGCCATATCTCTCCCTCCGTCCGATCTTTCGATGTTCCAATCATCGTTTCGGAGGCAGTGGGGCGGGCGGCTATGAACAAGTGTTCCAAGACGAGTGGCACCTCATGGCACCAAGTGGGGGAGCGGCGGCATTTGCGGGATTTTATGCTTGAAGAGTCTGTTTTCAACGGAAGGGAACGCTATGGATACATCCGATGTCTATACCCAGATATTCCAGTCGCTCATGCCGCTTATTCAGATTGCCATCGTGCTTTGGGCGGCAGAGACGCTTCTGACGATGTTCATAAAGGAACATCGCAAGTCCAAGAAGAAGAAAGAACGAGAGAAGCGTCGCCTCGAGTACCAGGACCGGCGTATGGCCAACGACGAGGAACACGCGAAGGTCACGCGTGCGATGCGTTATGACGTGCTGCGCCGGGATGCCTTCAGGTGCGTCAAGTGCGGTCGCGGCCGCGAGGACGACGTGAAGCTCCACGTAGACCATATCAAGCCCGTCTCACGCGGGGGAAAGTCTGTGATGGACAACCTGCAGACGCTCTGCGAGGACTGCAACTGCGGGAAGGGCAATAAATACGAGGAGTAGCGTATCTGATAACGAAAATAGAGGGCGGGGCACCATTACCGTATCCCGCCCTCTATTTTGTTATCAGTTCAGCCCTCTAAGTATCCTTCTCATCGTGAGCCACCGTAACGCGGCGAGTGCCGACTGCATCGAGATGCGAGCCGCTGAATACCTTTCCGTCGGGCTCTAGCTCGAAGCCGCCATTCTCAAAGGGAGTGGCCATGCACTCGAGGTCGGCATCGGTGACATCGTGCTTCGCCATAAAATCGTTAACGTTCATGCTAATCACCTCTCCAACCGGGTTTACTAAGTGTCTTGCCGCCCGGTGGCATCTTCCCGTGGAATTGATAGAAGCAATCATCCCCGGAATCTAAGATGCAGCAAACTTTGGCGCCCCTCAATCCATTTTTGGACAGCGAGGCAGGCGAGGGCATTTGTCACGGTCCCATGCGGACTGTTTTCCCAGGCATATCCGATTCGAACCGCGGCGTCGGCCAACTCGCTATGCGCGAGGCAATTGGGGTCGTGGTTCGCTTTTGCGAGACAGCGGCAATACTCATACATTGTATCGGTGACTCTGGTGCCTGAGCTGGGCGCAGCGCCATTGTACTCCAGGAACCTCATGACGCATGAAGCGTTATAGACGATAACCTCGTCAGCGCCACAGATGATATCCCTGATCTTTGCCTGGTCGTCAAAAAAGGAGGGAAGGTCTATCTGGTTGTCCGGGGACACCCCATTGACCTTAGATGCCGCCTGCCACAGTTCCTTGCGACTTGGCCTGTATTTCCCCTCATGCGCCAAATTTCCCTCCCAGTTCACGATCGCGATGGCCGCGATTTCATCATCGACGGGGTTGGGGCCCGTTGTCCCGAGGTCAAGGCAGATGACCTTCGGAGCGTGTACCTCGAAATGGCCTGCCATCATGCCGTCACGCCGACGCTGGATCCTGGGGGCAACTCCGAAAGAGCGAGCGATGAGCTCGATTTCATCTACCGTTCCGGTCACGCAAACATCTGCCATGAACCGCTCCTTTCGCACGCTGGCGAACTTTTCACCTGCGTCTCGACTCTAGCACAACGACGATTGGGGCAACTCAACGCAGCCGGTGCCTCAGCTGTCATTAACTCTAGGCGAACATATGTTGTACGGCTGCGTACATGTCGCCTACCTGCGGTTTTCCGTGTCACCATCTGTCACCCCTTGGCACCAAATGCCCCCTCACGGACGCATTTGAGGGAGCAGAATCTATCTCAGGGGCGGGAGGTTCGCCCTATCGTGTCGTCGGGGGCCAAAGACTCGAACCCCCAAACCGAAAGGAGCGCATCATGGATTCTGCAACCATGAACGCCATGGCCACGTATCTCGCGGCCAAGACCTACAATGTCCGCCGTGCAGCTGACGAGAAGCTCGGCGCCGTCATCTCCACCGAGATGATCATCCTCATCGGCCTGCTCGCCCTCGCCCTCGTGAGCGTCCTCGCCATTTACTCCGGCAAGCTCCGAGGCGTCATTACTATGGCTACCGAAGTTGTAAACAAGATCGGCACTAGCGGTTATCCCACGGCCTAAATGCGAATTCACCTTCCCCTTTGGCCCCGCCCCGGCTCAATTGCCAGGGCGGGGTTTTACTTTCGAAAGGAAGGTTGTTTGCCCCAGAATATCCTCTGGCTAAATGAATCTATTTATCAATATCGACTCGTTAAAACTGACCTAATGGCGATGCCCTGAATCACCGGCGAAAGCGTCCCCGCACCGGTCTATAATCGACTAAAACCCTCCAATGCCGGGAAAGGCCCGGCCTCATGCCTTCTTGCAGAGGGGGAGGGGTAGCTGTGAACAGTTTCCAAATCAATAGCGTGAACCTGACCGAGGCCGGCAACAGCACGGTCGAGCGTTGCCTGGACTCCAGGGGCCAGATGCACGTGCGCAACCAAGTGGGAAAGCTCCGTATCGACTCCGAGACCGGCGCCACCGAGATGGAAGTGTCCCGCGGGCTCAGCGATGCCGTCTACGTCGATGTGGCGACCGGCAACATGATCCACGAGAACACGGTGGGCAGTATCCGCTTCCGCACCGACTCGACCGGTACCGTCATGGAGCACCTGCTCTAGATGCCTACGGAATGTCGGGATAAAGAAAAAGCCCCATACGGGGCGGCCTGAAAAGGCAGTTTGTGGCTTTTAAGCCGTATTTCGACTTAGGTACTGCGTTTCGAGCAGCAACTCACAATCCCTTTATATCACACAGGAGAACTCATGGCTAGGAAACTTAAAAATATCAACGGTCCCTGGTTTGCCGGAATCGACCTCGACGGCACGAGCGTCGGGTTCGTGGCCACAGACGAGTACGGAGAGGTCCTCTACCACAAGGGCCAGCCCGTGATGGGCGCACGCTGCTTCAAGGAGGCGCTCCACGCCTCCGAGGCCCGTATGCCCCGCGCCGCGAGGCGCAGGCTCCAGCGCGCCCGCGGCAGGGAGCGTGAGATGGAGCGCGTGTTCGCGCCGGCGATCGCGCCCACGGACCCGGATTTCTTCGTCAGGCGCAGGATGTCCTACAAACTCATGCGCGACGATATCGCGGCAGATCCCGCCGCTGTCGCCTGGCAGGGGCTTCTTGACGGCTATCCCACACTCGCGCACCTCGACGTCGACCTAATCGAATCAGACGGCCCCCGAGACCCCAGGCTCGTCTTCTGGGCCATCGCCAACCACGTCGTGCGCCGCGGACACTTCCTCATGGAGGGCAACGACGTGACGTCCGCCAACTCGGACCCCTCCGCTCAGGTCGAGGCCCTCGTGCGCGAGCTCGACGCCCTGGGGGAGGCCTGTGGCGAGGCTATCGAGCTCGACGGCGGCGCGCTTGCCGGTATGGGCGGCTCCTGGACTGCCCGAGAGCTCCAAAAGGCCGTGTCCGGCGCCGTGTCGGTGACAGGCGACGATGTCGACGCCAAGATCGCCCGCGCTCAGGCAAAGGCTCTGGGCGACCTCGTCGCCGGCTACAAGGCGAATATGGACGCCTTCGCACTCGAGGGCGAGCAAATCGGCAAGATTTCCGTATCCTACGCCGATGCGCTCGATGAGTTCCTCGCCAACTGCCCCGACCGACTCGCCCCGACCATCGAGGCCGCGAGGGGACTCTACTCCGCGTGGCGCCTACAGGGCCTTCTCTCGTTTGCAACCGGAAAGACCCTCTCGCACAACCAGGTTGCCCAGTACGAGGTGTACGGGCGCCAGCTGCGCGCCCTGAAGGACCTCGCGCTGAAATACATCGTCCATGCTGATTCCGAAGACGGTCCCAACGAGGACGGGCTCGCCCTCTACAGGGACTTCTTCGGCGGCCCGAAAAGGCCCGGCCGCAGGGGGTACGACAAGGTCCTTGTGAAGAAGCTCGACGGCGCCAAGAGGAATATGGGCTATACGGCCTACGACCTCAACGTGATTCCCTATGAGGAGTTCAAGAAGAGGGTCGAGAGGCTCTTCAAGGGAACGGATGCCGTGAATGACCCGACCTACATCGATATGGTCGCCGCTCTCGGAGAGCACAGGTTCCTTCGCCGTATCCACACCACGGACAACAGCGCCATCCCGTACCAGCTCCATGCGGAGGTCGTGGGCCGCATCATCGACGCGCAGGGCGGCTTCTACCCCTGGCTAAAGGACGCAGGCCCCCATATCCTGAAGGTGCTGACCTCGAGGATCCCCTACTACGTAGGGCCCCTGGACTCCACGGCCGCGCCCTTGGACGCCCACGGCAAGGCGAGGTTCGCGTGGTCGCGCCGCCTTCCCGGCCATGAGCGCGCCTTCGTCGCGCCCTGGAACTACGAGGAGCATATCGATACCGATGCGGCCGCAGAGGCCTTCATCCGGCGCATGACGGGCAAGTGCACCAATCTGGTCGATGAGGACGTGCTTCCGGCGAACTCCCTTATCTACGAGCGTTTCCGGTTCCTGAACGAACTGGCGGGCATCCGCTACACCGAGGACGGCCAGGACTGGCTGCCGCTCGATGCGGCGATGAGGGCGGCCGTGGTCGAGGCCGCATCGGACGGCTCGGTCATGACCCTCAGCCGAATCGCAAACATCCTCTCGCGCGACTTCACGATGGCACACCCCCACGTCAAGGGTACGTCCGACGCGAAGAGGATGACGTCGCGGCTGTCAGTCTCGGCCTGGATCGCAGGCCTTCTCGGCGTGAGGTCCCTGACGGCCGCCCAAAAGTCCATGGCAGAGGACATCATCCTTTGGAACACCGTGTTCGAGGAGCGCTCCATCCTGAAGCGCAAGGTCGCCAGGGAATACGGGGATATCCTTGACGAGGACGCCATTGAGGCCTTTTGCGCAAAGCGCCTCAAGGGCTGGGGCCAGCTCTCCGAGCGCCTGCTCACGGGCGTGTGGGTAGATACCGCGCGCGGCGACATGTGCATCATGGACGTTCTCGAGCAGGGTGCGCCCTACGGCAGGTTCCGCGGCACTTCCATGAACCTGATGCAGGCCCTGAGCGACACCGAGCTCGGATTCCGCGCGAAGATCGACGAGGTCAACGCCGCCGCGCTGGGAAAGGCCGGTGAGCTCGGCATCGACGCCCTGCCCGGGTCTCCCGCGCTTCGTCGCGGCGTCTCGCAGGCCATGAAGGTTATCGAGGACATGGCCTCGGTGGCCGGACGCTCCCCGGCAAAGGTCTACGTCGAGGTCACGAGGACCGCATCGAACAGGCTGAAGGGCAAGCGGTCGCGAAGCCGCGCCCAGGAGATCGAGGCCGCGCTGAAGGCCCTCGACGAGGACGCGCGACGCGACCTGGATGCCACCAGGCTCCTGCGCGAGCTGGGGATGTTCGACGAGAAGGAGATCAACGAGCGCCTGTACCTCTATTTCCGACAGGCGGGAAAGAGCCTCTACTCCGGCAAGCCCATCGATATCGCGCGCATCGCGTCGGTCGACTACTGCGTCGACCGCATACTGCCCAGGTCGGTGCGCAGGGACGAGTCGCTGGACAACAAGGCATTGGTCCTGTACGCCGAGAGCCTTGATAAGAAGGACTCTATCGTCGTGCCCCAACCCGTGCAGAGGAAGATGGCGCCTTTCTGGATGTACCTGCGCCGCGTGGGCCTCATGACCGAGCGCAAGCTCAACGCGCTCATGAGGACGAAGATCTCCGAGAGAATGCTGAAATCCATCGTCGGGCGCCAGCTGACCGAGACGAGCCAGGAGTGCAAGCTCATCGCCGCTGTCCTCGAGGCCACCTACGCGGGCGTCAAGGTCGTGCCCGTGAAGGCCGGGGTCGCCAGTTCGGTCAGGAGGCGCGCGGGGATCCCGAGGAGCCGCAAGGCCAACCGCTACTACCATGCCCACGATGCCCTCATCGCCCTCACGACCGGCAGGTTCATCGAGACGAGGGCGCCGGTGTGGTCCAACAACAGGGCTTTCTACGAGCGCATTATGCGCGATATCGAGGCGCAGGAGCGCCGGGGCGGGGCGGACTCAGAGCTCGACTTCTTCTCCGGCGGGTTCTTCCGCGACCTCGTCGACTACGACACGGCCGAGGTGCTGTGGGATTCCGATTTCGAACTCGAGAGGCTCGTCCGCGCCTGTTCCTGGAAGAACCTCCGCGTGACCTTTGCGCCCTACGAGGAGGGCGGGGCCTTCTGGAAGCAGACCGTATACTCACCGCGCGATGCGAAGACGAAGCTCATCTCCGTGAAGTGCGACCGAGATGCGGCCCTGTTCGGCGGCTACTCAGCCCAGACGTTCGCCTATTTCATGATCTACGAGAGCGAGGGCGGGAAGGGGAAAATGTACAGGTTCGCCCCCGTGCCCACATCCATCGCGTCCAAGGCGACCGATTCGCTCACCGAGCTCTATGCGCGCTCGCTGTGCCGCGAATCCGGCGAGAGATTCGTCCGCGTCGTGCGCGACAGGATCCTCAAGGAGACCGTGTACGAGGCATACGGGGAGCGCTTCAGGATCAAGGGGCAGAAGACCGCCGGCCCCGTGCGCCAACTCGCCCTAGACGCAGCCGACATTCGACTGCTCAGAATCGTCGAGCGCATGGTTGACGGCGAGCAGCCGAGCCCCAGGCGCGATCTCGAGTCCGATGCCAAGGTTCTATGCCGGCTGTGGGCACGCCTTCTCGCGCTCGCTCCGGCAAACTTCCCCCGCGTCTCAAAGGTGCTCAAGCTGGGTGCCCTGAAGACGCCGGAGGAAGTGTTCGCCGATACCGAAGCAGACGATATCGCTAAGACCGTCCGCGCGATAGCGGAGTCCGAGGTCCAGGTCGTGGAGCTCCTATCCGGCATCAGGGGCACCGCCGACGTGAGGCCCCTCGGCGGCAGCGCGTTCGCGGGCACGCTCTCGATGACCTTCGATAAGATCGTCAACGACCCCAAGGCCGGTTTCGCCATCGTTGACATTTCGGCGGCGGGCCTACACGAGAGGGTATCCACCCTTGGGTAAGACACTCTTTTTGGAGAACGCCCGGAAACTGCGCTATGAGGCGGGATGGGTCGCCGTTCACCGTGACGGCGACCCCCGACCCGTCCTGTTGCGTGCCGACGAGCTCGACTGCATCGTTGTCGACGGAAAGGCCGCGTTCATATCGACCTACCTGCTCGATGAGCTCGCGGCAAGGGGCTGCAGCGTCATTTTTACCGATAGCCGGCATATGCCGGCATCAATCCTGATGCCGCTAACGGCAGCAACGATCGATACGAACGGCAGGGTCCTTACACAGATGTCCTGGGGCGCCTGGCCGCGAAAGATGCTGTGGAAGAGGATCATCGAGTGCAAGCTGGACAATCAGGCCAACGTCCTTGCCGGCTCAGGCCATGAGCGGGAGGCCGAGATGCTTGCATCCTATGCGGGAGAGGTCCGCGCGGACGACTCGACCGGGCGCGAGGCGGCAGGTGCCCGCCGCTATTTCCAAGCGCTGTTCGGCGCCGATTTCATCCGGCTACCGCACGCGGGCGCAACCAATAACGCCATCGACTACGGCTATTCCATCCTGCTCTCGCATACAGCGTGCAGGATCGCGGCGAGGGGCTACCTCAACCAGGTGGGAATCCACCACCACTCCAAGACGAACCCCTACAACCTCGCCTGCGACCTCATGGAACCGTTCAGGCCCCTGATCGACCGGAAGGTCGAGTTGGAGCGCCCCCGCGAACTCACGCCGTCCGTGAAGAGGCTCCTTGCGTCCACACTCGCTGACAGGATTCCCTATGGCCATGGGAGCTACCGGGTGTCGGACGCCATCGACCTATGGGTCGACGGGTGCCTTCGCGTGATGGAGGGTGTCGGCGATGCCGATGGGATCTCAGTGCCCGGTATGCCTTGATGGGGGAACGGGGGAGAATAAGGTTCATGAGGATAATCGTCATGTATGACCTTCCCGTGGGCGAGGCGCAGGACCGCCATGAGTACTCGAAGTTCAGGCAGTTTCTTGTCAAAGACGGCTATACGAGGCTGCAGAATTCCGTATACACCCGCCTGGCAGTGGACACCAAGAACGCCGAGGCCGCGATCGTGAGGCTCAAAGCCAACCTTCCAGAAGCCGGGCTGGTGCAGGTGCTCAGAGTATCCGAGGCTTCCTTTTGTTCGATGCTCACACTTTGCGGAATCCCGTCTGACGAGGGGCATCTTGTTACCGGAGAGGACTTCATCGTCTTATGATCGTAAAGCTCGAAACGATAGGGGAGACAATCGATTTTCCGGACGGACTCGGAGTCATATCCTTCGATGAGTTCGACGAGCTGTCGCGATGCGCCAGGTCGCTTTTGAGGGAAGGGGAGCCAGGCATCGCCCTATTCCGAGGGGAGCGAAGGCTCAAGCCGAAGGACATCGTCCTTATCGACAGCCTGATCGAGCTTCCACTCGATGACCGAAGGCTTCTCGGTGCCTACGCGTCGAGGATGGTAGCCGAGATCGAGGCTTGTGAGCCCCTGGTAACAAAAGCGCATGATATCAGGGCGCGTGTCGGCGAGCTGATTTCAGAATTGGGGACTTCGCTTCGAACGGATCCTGTAGGGGGCACGGACCGAGATATTAAATCGTTCGCCAAATGGCTTTCGCTGTCACCCTGCCGAGAACCGGACGGTACCCTGCTCGGGAGATTCCTTTCTTTCATGGATTACGTGTGCGATACAGGGCTGAATCCGTCAATTGCCGTAATCGGCCTTATCGACAAGCTCAATCCGGTTAACGTCTTGGATATAACCCGAAAGGCGCGGCATGAAGGTCTTGAGATGATGTTCCTCGAATACAGGGAGATGGACACAGCCGATATCGAGATTCCGATATGGCATATAGATAGAGACGGGGTCCTCTTCTCCCGTACCGTTTAAACCGTTAAACTGGTATGAGCACCTTGAAATCTCAAATAAGGCTTATTGCTTGACAGCCCGGTTGCCCGATGATCCGGTAGCTGTCAGGTTTTTCCAGAACTCACACATCCACGCTGTTTCCGGACGGAAATAGGGTGGTTTCCCAAAATCGTCGGAACTATTTCTTTCTTTAGATCAACTTTTCAGCTTCAGTAGCTGCTCTTATACGGACTTGCCGGTCGACGTCAATTCTCCGGCTTCGCAGGTACCGCGCTTCGAGCAGTTACTAACCTCGCACTGCGTCACAATAGAGCGTTAGATGGCTTCGCAGGTACCGCGCTTCGAGCAGTTACTAACCGGAACAGAACGAGATCGCCGGCGCCATGTTGCTTCGCAGGTACCGCGCTTCGAGCAGTTACTAACCGCATCAACGCTTCCGTAATCTTCCAATTTAGCTTCGCAGGTACCGCGCTTCGAGCAGTTACTAACCTCTGCCCGGTATACGGAATCAAGTATCGGGGCTTCGCAGGTACCGCGCTTCGAGCAGTTACTAACCCATGATCCCCTGAGCTGCAAGCTCTGCATTGCTTCGCAGGTACCGCGCTTCGAGCAGTTACTAACCACGGGACAATGAACCTGTACAGCTCAGTCAGCTTCGCAGGTACCGCGCTTCGAGCAGTTACTAACCAGTTCGACGCTCCCGCTGCGCTGTTTCGCGGCTTCGCAGGTACCGCGCTTCGAGCAGTTACTAACCTCTAACGAGGGATATGATTGCAGGGATTGAGCTTCGCAGGTACCGCGCTTCGAGCAGTTACTAACCTAATGAGCAGCGGCAACGTGTCGTACTCGCGCTTCGCAGGTACCGCGCTTCGAGCAGTTACTAACCGGTGTTAAGCAAAAGCCTGACCAGCTTGTCGCTTCGCAGGTACCGCGCTTCGAGCAGTTACTAACCAACAGTCGAGGCCGCTGTGGGAATTAGTGCGCTTCGCAGGTACCGCGCTTCGAGCAGTTACTAACCGACAAACATGGGTTGGGCACCCGGTACCCGGCTTCGAAGGTACCGCGCTTCGAGTAGTTACTCACCTGCCGGCACGGTTCGCTCGCCTCCAATTCGTGCTTCGCAGGTACCGCGCTTCGAGCAGACACTTGCTTGGATAAGACACTGGTGATGCGGCAATGGTGCTTTATAGGTCCTGCACTTCGAGCGGCTACTCACTATTTCGCGCCAGCCTGGCAAAACCGTTCGCTTGGGTTGTAAACCCTCTCGATCGATCTGTTCCTGTCATAATCTCAAACAACCAAGTTGAGCTTTATGGGTTAGGTCTCAATTATGAAACTTGCCCAAGGGGTATAGCCTTATGAGAGAGTGTTTCGAAGGCCGCGCGTTTCGGGCGACCACTCAACTCTATGCGCCGTAACGGCAACTCCAAAAGGTTTCACGGCTTTGCATTTCGAGCTCTTAGGTAGCGATATATCCCGGCTATAATTTGTCCGGCGGCTACCCGCAGGCTCGCTCAAGACGAAGGCTCCGCAGTTTTGCAGGTATCGTTTTTCGGGCAATTGCTTTTCGGGAGCGCGAATTAGCCGATATGCTTAATGGCCTCGCAGATACTTCGATCGCTGCGAATCACGGCTTCGCCTTGGCTGATTGCCGTCTTTCGCCCAATCCGATACGGTTCTCGTGGCTGCTTCTTCGCGACCACTTCGGTTTCGCAGGTCATCCATTTATACGGCCCTAAGCCATATATGATGCGTTTCGGTCTAAAACCTGTCACCGCGTGGCACCAAATAGGCCTTAATTTGAGCAAACGCGACCACAAAATTAAATATGAGTACCTATGCCTATATCGAGGAGGCTCCCGTGTCTTTTTGCGTCAGATTGGCGACCACATTAGCCGTCGGTTGCGGCTTTTGGTGTGCCTCCCATCTTTACCAACGCTGGCGCTACGCTGCACTGGAGCATGAGGACAAGACCATGCTCCAGGCACAGCCCGGGGATACCGATAGGGGCAAATGGATAGACGCCGTGAAGAGGGAGGCCGTTAACTACGGCGTCAGCCCCTCGACACTTATTTCCCTGGGTAGTGCAGGAGATATCGATGTGGAGATGTCCCGGCTTGGAGACGCAGGAACCTACGCACGCCGCTACAACCCACCGCTTGCCTCGGAAGTCGTTTTTGTCTACCCCTATCTGCTTGCAGCTTGGACCGGGTCGCTCATCTCGATTCCCTATGCCGTCTTCCTGGCAGCCTCCGTGGCACTTGGCCAGGAGGATATGAGATTCAGGATCGCGCCGGTGCCCATGCTGCTCCTGTTTGCGGCCGCGAGCGCCGTGTCATCCCCCTGGGGACCATATGCGTGGGCGGTATTTACCATTCCCTGCGCCGCGGTATTCGCGCTGATTTCCTTTGCCATGAAGCGCATCGCCGGGATCTCCTGGCACGCCGGCGACTATCTCACGCTTGCCGTCACCCTTATGGCGGTGCTATCCGTAGGGACCGTGTTCGAGTTTCTCGCTATCCACCTTGCATGCGCATGCGCCCTAGAGTTCGCAATTAGACATATCCCTGCCTACACCCGCCTAAAGGACAACGTCCCCTACAACGCCGTGCTGTCGGTGAGCCTAGTCGGGGCGACGCTAATCGCAATCTTGAAAGGTTATCTGCTATGAGGTCTAAACGTACGGGGCTCAGGGCCGTCATGGTTACCCAGCTCGTCCTGCTCCTTCCCATCATGATCGCCATGCTCGCGCTCGTGGTGGATTGCGCCAACCTGAGCAGGTGCAAGGCGCTTGCGTCCTCTGCCGCATCCGAGGGCGCCCGCTATGCCGCGGCAAATCCAGATCTGTCCGATTCCGAGGTCGAGGCATATTTGAGGGGCGCTATCGGGCTCGATGACAGCTGCACCGTGGATATCGCGCACGAGGCGATTGCACCCAAGGAGGTGACGCTGAGGGTGGGGGATAAGTCCAGAGACTCCTCCATCGAGCGCAAGTCTGTGACGGTCAATGTCCAGATTCCTTGCCGCCGCGTCTTCACCCTGGCTGTCTTCGACGGGCTTGCGGGCAGCGAGCCCGAGTCTTCCTCTGCCACCGCGATCTCATCGGAGGTGAAGTGATGGTGCGCGACACCCGGGCGCTCAAGGCGCTCATCTCCACCGAGTTCATCTTCGTGTTCCCGATCGCCCTCGCCGTCGTTCTCGCCATCATGGGCTTCGGCTTCACGGGCTACCAGCGAGCGAGAATCGACTATTCGCTGGCGCACCTCGCGGACCGGCTTCCCGCGGGGTGGGATTCCATGAACGCGGACACGCTCGTGACCGAGCTCGTGAGCGCCTCAGCCGACGTCGACCCCGACTACCTCACGGTGAAAAACGCCTCCGTGACACTCGATTCCGACGAGGACCTTGGGCAGGGCAGCGCCGTGGCAAGCGACCTGGGCACCGAGAACCTCAGGACCGAGGACAGGACAGTGACGGTATCGGCCGAGATCGTCTACGACTACCCGGCGCCCTACAACGTTTTCGGTAAGAGATCCGTCCGAAAGATCACACGCTCCTACATCAGCTATTCGGACTGGGAGGTCATCTAGATGAAGTGCCGCGCACTCAGGGGGAGGGGAGCCCGCGCGCAGCTCACGACCTTCTTCGTCGTGATGCTCATACCCCTTTCCCTTCTAATAGCCCTCGCGGTCGATCTCGGCGGCGCGCTCGCCTACAGGACATGGCAGGGCTCGCTTCTCGAGAGCACGCGCCAATCCTGTTTCGGCGAGGCCAACGCCGTCAAATATGCGGAGAACCCCGGCGAGGAGGCGCGCTCCGAGGTGCTCGAGATGCTGAAGGCAAACGGGTACACCGGAAAGGCCACGGTATATTACGTCGAGGCACCGGAGGACCTGTGCGGGGCGGCGGACCGATATGCCGGCGTCTACGTGATTTTGGAGGGAACCTGGCCGTCGACATTCGCTAGGTTCGCGGGCATAGACGAACTCAAGGTTCGATCCGATGCGGTATGGGCGCTGCATCCCTATTCATCCACGACGGTATGGCGCCCCGCCGACACCGGGAACGGCTGGTGTGAGTACACAATCGACAAGGACGGAAACGTTTCGACGAAAACGGGCGTCTGCTCGATCGACGATGCCCCCGAAAGCCTCTCCAAGGCCGTGAGGGACATGCTGCCCACCTCATCAGGCGGTACCGAAAGCGCAGATGAATCTGCGTCCGACGGCGCTGAATAGGCGCCCTCGCCGAACACCCTAGATTGTCACCCAATGTCACCAAATCGCCCCGCACGCACGTCCGCGCGGGGCGATTCTTTATGTGTCGGAATAGCACGACAGATCGGAGGACCCTTGGGTCTGATGTACGACCTGATGCGCCAGGGAAGATATGACCTCATGCCGGCGCTGCTGACGTCGCGCGAGGCGGCGGACGCGGTCGGAGTCACCCCTAGGACCATCGAGAGAATGTGCGCGTCGGGAAAGCTCGAGGGCGCACGGTTCGGCAACCGCTGGCGCGTCAACCGAGACTCGCTGCTCAGGTATTCGGGGCTCCTCGGTCCCGGAAAGGAAGTCAAACGATGAAGAAAAGGACCCCGGAGGAGATCAGGGCTGAGATCGCCCAGGTCGAGGCAGAGGAGCGCGCGGCCTTGGATGCCGGTCGCATGCGCAGTATAGATAGGCTCCGCGGGCGCAAGCAGGCGCTCGGCCATGAGCTTGAGCGCGCCATGGCGCAGGAGGCCGCCATGGGGGCGACCACGTCGACGCAAATGCCCGCCACGGCTCCCAAGACCGCCCAGAGCGGCCAGAGGACCACGGCAACGGCGGGAGCCGCGACCGCACGCCGACAGCGCGGACAGGTACCCGGTGGAGCCCGCAAGGACCGCAGGCTCGCAGCCGTCGCCGGCGTGGCCATCGCCGTCGCCGTTGTGACAGTAGGATTCTCCGGCTGGCGCTGGACCCAGGCACAGGGCGAGCTGACGCGCCTCGAGCAATCGACCGTCAAGGTCGTCACCGTCACGCGCGACGTCGCCCCCGGTGAGGTTATCGCGTCTGCGGACCTCACGGTCGCAAGCGTGCCCAAGGCGTTTGCGCCAAAGGACGCCGCTAAGAAGGTATCCGATGTCGCCGGGCGCCAGTCCGTCACACAGCAGACCTCGGGTACCGCCGTATCGCTTTCATCGGTCTCCGGCTCCAAGAAACCCGCCTCGATCACCACGGCCGTGACCGAGGGCCGCGTCGCCTACACCGTCGCGCTCGACAGCTCGACCGGCCTCTCGCCACTGCTCGCCGTCGGCGACAAGGTCGACGTCCTCGCGAGCGTGAACGATGGCCAGGTCGTGACGACCGAGCGCATCGCCGACTCCATCCGTGTGTTGGCGCTCGACGGAAACCTCTCGGGCACCAAGTCTGACGGTTACTCCAATGTCACAATCGAGGTGACCGAGGACCAGGCCCTCGCACTTTCGAGCGCAAGCGGCATCAGGCTCGTCGCCCTTCCCGAGACGGGGGAGACGAACAATGCTGAATAGGGACCTACTCAAAATCGAACGCGACGCCGTACGCCAGGCAACCGGGGTCCTGACGGCGGCCAACGACGCGACCGAAAGCAACGAACAGAGGGATACGCGCGCGCACGAGCTCCTTGCCGATATTGTCGATTCCATCCCCGAAGGCTCTCGTCTGGATGACAACTCCTTCGAGGCGGTTATTCAGGCCGGCATCAACGACCTGTACTATCTTGGGCCCATCGAGGAGCTGCTTCCCGATACCTCGATCTCGGAAATCATGGTCAACGCCCCGGACGACGTCTGGGTCGAGCGAGCGGGCATGCTACGGAAGGTCCCGGTGACATTCGAGGACGACGAGCATGTGAAGTTCATCATCAACCGAATCGCGTCCGCCGACGGTCGGCGTTGCGACGAGGCGCAACCGCTGTGTGACTGCATCCTCAACCGTCCCGGTGCCATCTTCGACGGCTCGCGCGTGGCGGCGACGGCCAAGGGCATCGCCGTCGACCACAACATCCTCAATATCCGAAAGTTTCGACCCGACGCGGTGGAACCCGAGGACCTCATGGCGCTGGGCACCTTCGACCAGCGCATGCTGGAGTTCATGGAGGCCATCGTTCTCGGCCGCATGAACGTCGTCATCGCCGGCGGAACGGGTTCGGGCAAGACGACGCTGCTCAACGCCTGTTCCTCCTTCATCCCGGACAACCAGCGCATCGTCACGATCGAGGATGCGCCGGAGCTGCGCCTCCAAAAGCCCCATGTCGTGCGCAAGACCGCACGTCGACCCAACATCGAAGGCGAGGGCGAGATCACCATCCGGCAGCTCGTCATCCATGCGCTGCGCGAGCGCCCGGACCGCATCGTAGTCGGCGAGTGCCGTGGCGGCGAGGCGTTCGATATGATCCAGGCCATGATGACCGGTCACGAAGGGTCCCTCACGACCGTGCACTCCTCCAACGCGCGCGAGGCGACGACCCGCCTGCGCTCCATGATCCAGCAGACCGGAACAGAGATGCGAAGCGAGCAAATCATGGAACTCATCGCCTCGGCCATCGACTTCATCGTCTTCGTGAACCGTTTCGACATCGACGGCTCGCGCAAGATCACCGAGATCGCGGAGGTCCAGGGCATGCAGGGCGATGTCATCACTATTGGCACCATCATGCGCTTCGAGCAGACCAGCTTCTCCGAGGACGGCAAGGTTCTCGGCGAGTTCATGCCCACCGGCGAGCGCATCACCCCGGCGCATCGCGAAAAGCTCTTCGCGCGCGGCGTTTACGTCGACGACGATTTCTGGTTCCGTCGATGAGCGGGCAGATTTCCCCGGCAGCCCTCCTCCCCGCACTGCCGGCGGTATTGACGGGAATCGTTCTGTTCCTGACGGCCAGAAAGCTACGTGTCGAGCGCGAACGCGCCGAGTCCGGCCCCATCCCTGAGAATCCCTCTGACGAGACCGGCACAAATCGTCTCGTCGGCGCCCTTCGTCGCGTGTGCCAGGGCGCAGCACCCCAGCTATCGGTCTCCGAGGCCGCACAGATGTGGGCCGTCGTCGCGTTCGCCCCATCGGTGCTGATTCTCGCCACCGGCTCTGCGATGGGCGCCCTGGCGGCACTCCCGCTCGGTATCGCCGCCTTCCCGATCTGGGTGAGGCTGAAGCGCGGGGCAGAGCAGGGGCTTTTCGAGGAGCAGCTCGGCGAGGCGATGCCGCTCATCGCATCGAACCTGCGCACGGGCGCCTCGGTCGCGCAATCGGTGGCCCCCGTCGCCGAGCATATGGCAGAGCCGCTGAAATCGGAGTTCGCCATCCTCGAACGCGACTTGCGAAACGGACGACCCATCGCCCAGGCACTCGATGATATGGCCAAGAGGACGGGGAGCTCGAACCTGAAGCTCTACTCCACGGCCGTCTCCGTATCGCAACAGACCGGCGGCTCGCTCTCCGATATCACCGAGCGCGTGGGCGAAGCCATCAGGGCGAAGGTCAAGGCCAAGCGCTCGGCAGAGGCAAAGACGTCCTCGGCGCGATTCGAGGCCAAGCTCGTCGGCTTCGCGCCGGTCGTCATGCTGCTGCTCATGTCGCTGAGCTCGGAGATTCACCGCGAGTTCTTCATGACGCCCGCGGGGTGGGCGTGCCTTGCCGTCGGCGCCGCGCTCGATATCGTCGGCTTCTTGGTCCTCAAGCAAATCAGCAACATCAGATACGACTAGGGGTTCTCAGATGTTCGAAACGATAACGACTGGCTTCATATTCCTTCTTCTGGGTATCGCCGCGGGTCTCGGCGTGGATATCGCCCTCAAGCGCATATTCCAGCTGGAACAGCCGGTAGAGGAGGAGGCGTCCGCGACGCTTCCCGGAATCGCCGAGAAGCTGTCCAGCGTCGTGTCGAGGCTCGCGCCCATCTCCCGCTCGGTCATGGACTCCACGCGAGACTCCCTCGACCGCGCGGGCCTCACCATGCAGCCGGCGACCTTCTGGGCCTTCCGCGTCGCGAGCGCCGCGGGATTCACCGCCGCCGGCCTCATCGCCTCGATCCTCATCGGAGGCTCCAAGGGACTCGGCATCTTTGCCGCGATGGTCCTCATGGGCCTCGCCGTTCCGCAGCTGTGGCTCTTGAACGAACGCGCGAAATGGCGCGACGAGCTCGACAGGCAGCTCCCCGACGCACTGGACCTTCTCGCAATCTGCATGTCGGCGGGTTCGTCCATCGACTTCGCACTCCATACGGTCGGCAGCAGGATGGATGGCGCCATCGCGCGCGGCTTCGAGCGCGTGGCCAACGAGGCCAGCTTCTCGTCGCGCACCGAGGCGCTCCTGCGTTTCGCGGAACGCGCGCGCGTGCCATCCCTCACCATCTTCGCGGCATCGTTCGCACAGTCCGAGCGCGCGGGCGGCTCACTTGTCGACATCATCCGCGACCAGGCCGAGACGGTCCGAGAGCAGCGGCGCCTGAAGGTCGAGTCCGAAATCGAGAAGCTGAGCTCAAAGATGCTCTTCCCGATCATCATCTTCATCCTGCCAGTGTTCCTGATCGTCGTTCTCGCGCCCGTGGTGGCGCAGATCGCCCAGGCGTTCACCTCCCTCATGTAGGAGACGACCCATGAGCTATGAATACGATATCCCCTGTGTGGCCACGACAAGGACCGGCACCGAGGTTCCGCTCTCCCTGAAGATCGCCAAGACCTTCAGGGACAAGGCGATCGGGTATATGGGAACCAAGTACATCGACAAATCCACCGGCATGGTGTACGCGAGGGGAAGGTCGCTCCATACCCTGTTCATGCGCATCCCGATCGATGTCTGCTGGATAGGACGCTTCGAGGCCTCGGATCAATCCTGGCCGGTGGTTTCGCTCGACTCCTCGGTCGCCCCCTGGCACATCCTTTTCGCACCGCGGGGGGCAGTAGGCGGCATCGAGGTCGCCCCTGGAACATTCACCGAGTCCGACCGCCCACTCTCTATCAGGAGACTCGATTGAATCAGACTAAGGTAGCGAAGACCGTACACTGTGCCTCAACGGCGCTCGCCGTCCTGCTGTCAATGGCCATCATGGCCTTGATCCCCGCCATCAGATCGGCTGGGACGCTGGATACGGACGGATGGTTCCTTCTCGCCTCGGGGCGCGTAATCGTCGAATCCGGCATCCCGGTTACAAACCCCTTCACCGCAATCGCCGGCCAGGGCATCGTGCTCCAGCAGTGGCTCCATGACGCGTGGCTCTATCTGTGGTGGAAGGCCGCGGGCTACACGGGCGTCGCCGTGTCCGTGGCGGTACCCGCCGCGCTGGCCCTGTGGGCCTATAGCGGCACCGTCTCCAGGCTGGCGCAAAACCCGCGTTACCCCTGGGCGCCACTGTTGATCAGCGCGGTCGGGTTTGCCCTCATGACCTCATATCTATCCGTCCGTCCATCCCTTTGGACGGCGGCGCTGCTATTCGTCACCATCTCTACGTGTCAAGAATGGCGACGGGGATCCAGTTCTCGTTGCCTTCTGGTACTCCCGGTCGTGTCGCTGCTGTCTGTAAATCTGCAGGCGGCGCTTTGGCCCTTGCCCGCCGCTGCCGCCGCGTGCTTCCTGCTTCCGGAAGAGGGCGAGATCTCGCTCGGCGAGACTGGCGAGACAGTTCGCTCATGGGCGCGGTCCAGGCTGCCGCTACTTGCGGCGATTGTAGGAATGGCTGCAGAATCGCTTATAAACCCTTATTTCATCGACGGTTCACTCTATGTGATCCGCTCACTCGGGGCCGCGTCTTACGGCGGGGTCATTCTCGAGCTGAAGCCGGTGTGGGCGATGCCGGCGGCAGCCCTGTTCTGGGGCGTTGCAATCCTTGCGGCAATCATATCGTGCGTCCTCGCACGTCGGTTCCCGCCAAGATGGCTCATCGCCTTTTGGCTGGCGGCCTCCATGGCCGGCGCGCTTGCCGTCAGGTGCCTCTGGATAACGTGGACAGTCTCGTTTCTGATTGTCGCCGCATCCGTCGGCCAGGGCGACGCAATCAACCCACGAGTACATCGTCTGCTGATTGCCGGGAGAGCCGTTATGGTCCTCGTCCTAGCGTTCTCCATCGTCAATAGCGGCCTTAACTCGCTTGACTCGGAAACCCGCTGGGTCGAGACCGGATGGAGGGGCATCGATTCGGATATGGCACAAATCATCGAGGCCCTGGGCGACAACCCGGGTCGCATATGGTCCGAGGACGCCACGGTGATGAACTACCTAGAGTGGGCGAGGGTTCCCGTGACCTACGACATGCGTCCCGAGATCTGGTCTGAGGCGATCTCCGGCGAGGGCAGGGCAAACGACTACCGCGCATACGTTGACAGTCTGGAAGGGGGCTACGGGGTCCTTAAGGAGGATGGGTGGACGTGGGCGATCGTGCGAGATTCTAACGCAAAACGCTTTGGAAAAGCCTGCCCCGGCGCCGAAAAGGCGGCGAGCGGCAGGGGATACACGCTCTACCGGTTATGACATGAGATGGATTGATGGGTGGTAACGCATGAATAGCGTCAACGTCAGCAGGAGGGCCGTTCTGGCCGCAGTGGCCTCGCTAGCCCTTACAGGATGCGGCGGCTCAAAGAAAGCAAATGGATCGGACAATTCGAAGAAGAAGAATAAAGATTCCGAGAAGAGCGAGGACGAGGCGTTCTCCTTCGGAGGCATAGGGGACACGAGCTCATCCGATGCCTCGAGGGGATTGACGGTCGATGGCGTCTACAAGAGGGTCGCCACGGACTCAAGCGGCAAGGAATACCGGTTCCTCCTTGTCGGCATGACGTTTGAGAACGACCTCGACCATGACGGACGGGCACCGGTGTCCTACGTCTCGTGCTACCAAAACGGCGTGAAGCTGTCCCATTGCACGAAATACAGCGACCCGAACGCCTCGAAGACACTCGAGCCCGGCTACTCGATTTCAGTCTGTACCGCGTTTCTGCTGGAAGACGAGGGCCAGCCCGTGAAGGTGAAGATCAAGTCATCGAATTCATCGGATTACGTCTACGAGAACACCTTCCCGATCTCTCACTTGGACTATACGGCCCTCTAGGAGTTCTCTCCGGCGCGCACGATATAATAGCCATCACCGTCTTTGACGATGAAGCGGTGGACCGGCCTGCCCTTCCAATCGATCTCGACACTCCAGATACGGGCGAGGCTACCCGCCTTGCGCACGGGACAGGGGACAGATGCGCCCGTGGAGCGGACTTGGAATCTACGGCCGTCGGAGAGCTCGATCCACCTGAACTTCGGCTCCCTACCGGGCCTCTCCACGACGCTGACAGTAACGGGAGTCATTTTCGCTCCAAAAGAATCTCATGACCATATGAAAGCGGATAGCTGCCCGCCGGGCACGGCTGCGCAATCATGGCTATTCCGGCCTAAATACTGGGCGGTGATCATATATGCTCGCAGCATCATATCTAGTCAGCAGCAGGACAAGTATGCTCTCTGATCTATTCTTTGCCATAACCGTTCGGCCCATTCTTACAGGGGTTTCCATAAGGTAAGAATCCCACTGTTGAAGCTCTCGCGCAGGGCTGTTTGGTGCCATCAGGTGACACTTCAGTCTGTATCGCAAAGGCTTCAAAACATCCGGCATGCACGCTATGAGATATGAGACAATAGAACACGCGTTCGTTAGTTATTGGCATGAGGAGTCGGCGTGGGGAAGAAGTCAATCAGACTTGTGACGGCACTGGTCGAGTGCCGGCCGGACGGAGAGTACGTACCGTGGGGAATCAAATGGTACGACGGCAGGATATTCCCCTTCGCAGAGGTCGGTTGGCACGAACCCCGGTCATGGGTGATGGGGGAGGGCCGTGTGTGCGAGAGCTGGCGCGTGAAGATGGGAGACGGTACCCTACGCGACATCTGCCACCACGGCAACAGCTGGTATGTGGTCCATGATCCGGAAAATGACAGACCGGATGAAGGATGGTCTCCGTAACCGAGATATCGTATTGGCAATAGCCGAACTGTGATATGACTCAACTACGTGACAATGTAACTACGCAATAACGCAACTACGGCATAGTGTAACGATGTAATAGAGTGAATGTGTAATGCCGTAACTTCTTAAAATGCAAGTATTCATTAACGTAATTTCGCAGTTATCAGCAACATGATTTTCCATAGCTATCCTGGGTAGCCTCTTTCGTTACAGTTCACATTACATGAACGATGGAAAATCAATACATTTATTGTGCACCTCTGCGGTGATCGATGTGCTAGAATGTAATACACGTTATACGCATGAATGGGAGGTGCGTTATGGCCACTGCTACCGCGGCATTGAGGCTGCCCGAGGACTTAGCAATCAGGTACGACCGTTTGGCGAAATCAACGGGACGCACGAAGACTTTCTACATGACAGAAGCGCTCGCCGCCGAGATTGACAGGCTGGAGTACGAGTACGGCTTAATGAAGAAGGTCGAGGATTATAGGGCCGGCAGGCTTGAGACTGTGACGCTCGACGAGCTGGAGGAGAGCCTTGGCTTGGCGGATTGAAGTCGATAAGGATGTCCAGCGATCAATGAGAAAGCTGGACAAGCAGATCGCCAAAAGAATTGTGGCAAAGCTCCATGAGATTTCACAGCTCGAAGACCCGAGGAGCATGGGAAAGGGCTTAACTGAAAATAAGTCTGGTCTATGGCGCTACAGGGTCGGAGACTATCGGATAGTTGTCGATATCGAGGACGATGTTCTCGTCATCCTTGTTGTCGATTTAGACCACCGAAGCAGGGTTTACAGGACTCGCAGGTAGGCTGGTCGACACCGCTAACGCAACGGGGAGGGTTTTTGACCCTCCCCGTTTTTACGCTTGCCAACAGGGGCGGCCGTCGTAGGGCCCGCCGTCTGGATGTCGGTCGTACTCCCGCGGCCCCGTTTTCAGCAGCTCCTTGGCGCGAGCACGGTCGTAGCGCACGTCCCATTTGCTGTAGTAATACCAACTCGAATCGCCGTGGCCATAGGTGACGGGCTTCCATCGCGTGTCGACGATCGGGACGAGCCCCAGGACACACCACCGATAAGCCGTGTTTTCGATGTAGCTGTCCTGCAGGTTGGCCTCGCTGATGGTGTCGATGGTGCCGCCCCAACGGCATAACGTAGCTACGTGATAACGGAACTGTGCAATATCGTAACTATGTAATTTCTGACTAAATGAATTTCCTAACAAACGAAAAGCCCCTGATCAGGGCAGGGGCTTACGGATTTGCGAGCTATTAATGTCGCGTTGAACGCTCTCTCATATCGAGCGATTTCTTAAGGTTTTCCGTACCGGCGACGCTATGGCCCAAAAGGCCATCGAGTCCCGATCTCAGCGCCGCGACATCTGCCGCCGAAGCCCCAGCACGCAGGATCTTCGAGTCGAGCAGCGATCTCATGAAGCGTTCCGGAGTCTTTTCCGAGATGATCGCCTCGACCTCCTTGGAGATACGGTTCGGATCGCGGTCAACGGGAACCGTCGGCATCTCCTTGGATGAGACGGGGTGCGCCCCGTTTTTCCTGAGCCAATACCTGAACTCGGTATCGACATCCTCGGGAACCTCGACCCTGATCTCGTTAGTTTCCTCATCGATCACGAGGGCGCCGTAAAGCGTGTCGCGCTCGGCGTTCTCGACCAGCCCCTCCAGCTCGAGAATGCCCATGAGAATCGGGAGCTCCATCAGCCTTTCATGCCCGGCACTGTAACTCCCGATTCCCTTGGCCTCATCGTAACTGCCGGTAAATTCGACGGTATACCCGTTGGACGTAAGCTCCGGCCATCCGAGCGCAAGCGAGGCCTCTACCTCATGCGAGACATGGGCCACGGGAGAGATGCCGCCATATGAGAAGGGCTGAACGAAAACGCCGTCGCGGCCTTTCGGGTCCCTAGTGAGTTTGAAACAGACGTCATGGGGCCTCCTTGGATAGTCGCTGTACCGGGGCGCGTACTGCACGCTAAATAAGGCGACGTAAGGTTTCCCGCTGTCATCCACAAGGTACATATCAGCTCCTCCTAATATTCATTCGCTTGACCGCAGCGTTTTCGTCTAGCTCGATGCCGCGGGCGGTCTTCTGAGCGCGTTCCGCATCGAAGGCCCTGACAAGCGCAGGCGCATACTCTTCCGCTAGCGATGCGGCCTGCAGCTTAAACATACGGGAGATGACCCCGGCATCCTGCTTCGCTTGCTTGCCTGCGAGCGCGATGGCGGCCTCACAGATCTCATTGGTCGTCGGCTCCCTTCCACCGAACTCCGCAAGCTCTTTTTTCACGGTATCCAGCGATCCGCCGTCATTTCTGGCATAGGCGGCGATATAGGCCTGTTTGAGCGCCTCGACCAGTCTCTCGTCAGCCGCAATCCCGGTCTCGGTGCCACCGCCATCTCGATAGTAGGCCGTCGTGGCCCCCTCAATCGATTCGGCGAGACTTTTTCCTACGTTCATCCCGTCTCCGTTCTCATTCAACCTCAATGGGCTCCATAGCATCCAAACGGCTAGCGCCTTTGGAGGCCGACTGTGACTGTCGTTTAAAATCCATGACCGCTCGTGTGGGGATGTGCGCCCCCATCGTGCCCCCCAACACTGACGGGATGCTCCGCAATGGCGGGGCCGTCCTCGTCCTGGTCGCCATCTACGCCTGACTCGTCATGGCCTTTTTCAAGCTCCTTCTGCTCCAGCTCGGCAAGCTCGCCCTGCAGCTTATCGAGATTCTCCTCACCGTCCCAGGGCTCGACAACGATTCTCCTGGCCTCATCAAGCTGCTTGTCGGAGCGCTCCATAAGGGCCCTAGCCTGGTCTAGACCGCCCGCCTCTTTCTCGATAATGCCGTCCATCTGCTGCAGCACGGTGTGTGAACCGGAAGTAGCCGACGGCAGCATATGATTCGACCAGTGCGCGTCGGCCGCACCCTTGACCCTAAGGCCGATGAAGGGGTCGTAACGGAAGGTGCCGTCTCGCTCGAGCAGCGTCTGCTCCTTCTTCACGACAATCTCAAGACCGCGAAACTCTCCGATTGCCCTGACTGGGCCGATGGGACAATCTCCGGCAGCCCCTTGAATCATGCCGATCGCGCTAGCTCGATCTAGCGCCGACACACCTCCGACCGAGACCCTTACGATATCTGCACCCTTGTCGAGCTCCCTTTGCCTGTTCGCAGAATCGAGGACATCGTGGTCACGTTCGAGCAACTCGAATCGCCGTGGTTGCAAGCGGCTGAAGGCTCATAACGAGATTCGATTTGGTGGCGCATGTTTGCCACCATCTCGTCATGAGACTGCTTGAGCATGGACTGTGCCATGATCTCGCTTCTCAGCTCCTGGATCCTCTTGATATCGGGGTTACCCGACGCCACGGCGGCAAGGTCTGAGTAGGAGATTCTCGTCTCATCGATGTCATCCATGCTGCGCACGGACGGCTTATTCGAGAAGACCTGACCGATGAAGCGCTGTTTGTGCTCGACGGTGGAGTAGAGGAAGGAGTCGAACGTTCCCTGGGCGACGTACTTGAAGTCCCTGACGCTCTCGAAAAGGTTTCCCTGGCGCCTGCTTCGACCAAGGCGCTGCTCGAAATCGGAAGGCCTCCATGGGCAATCAAGGTTATGAATGGCCGCGAGTCTCGTCTGGACGTTTGTGCCCGTGCCCAGCTTCTCAGTCGAACCCATGAGGACGCGCACCTCGCCCGAACGAACCTTCTCGAACAGTGTTTCTTTCTTCTCCGAATCGTTGCCGGCATCGCTGACGCAAGCAACCTGCTCGGAGGGAATTCCCGCCTCGATGAGGCGTCTCCTCATATCGTCTTGGATATTCCATTTCCCCGAGGCCGGGGTCGAACGGTCGCAAAAGACGAGCTGCGCGCCGCGCATGTCGGCCGTCTCCTCCCAGATTTTAAATACCTCGCGTGCGCAAACCTCACATTTGCCGCCCTCCATCGGCTCAAACTCGGGGTGCATCAGCTTCGGGTCGAGTGCGACCTTCATGCCGTCGCCCGTGATCGCAAGCAGGTTGTCGTTGCCCTCTGCATTTCCGGCACGGACGCGCTCGCCGCGGATGCCGAGCTTTTTGACTTCCTCGAGCTGCTCAGGCGTGGCGGGCACGGTGATATGGATCTCCTCGCACTCGGGGACCTTGAGGTTCACGGTCTCTTGCGTGACGATGTCCGCAAAGGTTCGGTAGGCGCTCATGAGCTCGGGGAGGTTATGGAACTTCGTGAAGCGCTGTTTCAGCTGGAAGCCGTTGCCCTCAGGCTTGATCTCCATCGAGTCCTCTATCGTGCCGAACGTGAACGCCCAGGACGGGAACGATGAAAGGCCCTGCCGCTCGAGGAGCTCGGGGGCGAGATAGCGCTGCATGTTGTACAGCTCGCCCATCATATTGGTGACAGGCGTGCCCGTGGCGAACACGATGTTGCGTCCATGGCCAATCTCACGAAGGTAGGTGCACTTTTCAAGCAAGCTCTCGCTGCGGTTGGACTTCGAGGAAGTCATTCCCGCAATAGCGAGGCCATACGTAGGGAGATTCTTATAGTTATGCGCCTCGTCCACAAACAGATAGTCGAAGCCGATCTCCTCGAACGAAAGCCCTTCGGTCTTCGGAGAAGAATGGAGCTTCGAGAGCTTCTCATTGATTTTCCTGACTTCTTCCTCGAGCTTTTTAACCGAGAAGGTTCCGCCGTTTTCTTGCGCATCTTCTTTGGCCCGCAGGAATTCCATCCTCCGGCGTTTGAGATAGACCTCCTTTCGCTCCTGCGAAAGGTCGAGCATATCGAAGCGCGAACCCGATACGATCACGGCGTCCCAGTCACCGTTTGACGCGCGGCCGAAGAACTCCCTCGCCGCATCCGCGGAATCCGACTCAGATTTACCCATATAGAGCACCCTCGACCCTGGATAGAGGTAGGCAAAATCCGATGCCCACTGTTCGGTTAGGTGCTTCGGCACGACGACAAGCGGCTTGTTGGCCCGACCGAGACGCCTGGCCTCTATGCACATGGCGATACCCGTATAGGTTTTTCCGGCGCCGACGACATGCGCCACAAGCGTGCCCTCATCTGCCTGCCCAGCTCGCGCGACGGCGGCACGCTGATGCGGCCTCATCTCCACGTCGGGATTCATACCGGGAAACGTGAGGTATGAGCCGTCATACGTCCTGGGCGCCAATCGGTTGTACCTATCGTTGTAGATTTTGCACAGCACATTTGCCCGATCCGGGTCTGCCCACACCCATCTCTCGAAAGCCGACGAAATCAAGCGCCTCCTGTCCCATGCGGCCTTAGTCCCCTGGGGGTCGGGAATCTTCTTGCCCGTGGACAGGTCGGTCTTGTTCAGCTTCGTCTCGCTGCCGTTGAGGACGGCCGAGATGACCTTGAGCGGCGAATAGCTGCTGATCCCGTATCTGGTCAGCACCTCAAGCGAAAGCTCGGTCGCGTTTCCCGTCAGGCGCCATTTTCCGGTACGGGGCTCATGGGCAACCTCAAATTTCCTCTGCTTTGCCGCAGTCATCTCGCCATCAGTTAACTCGAGCTCCTCCTCGATGAAGCTCATGACGAAGGAGGGGGGAATCCAGGGAGAACCCAGGGTCGCCGCGATCTCTCCGGGACCCAGTTCGCGTGGAAGCACGGCTTTCAGTTTCTCTTCGCAGGTGCGCAGCGCGGCGAGCCTCTCGACATCCGACTCGGTTAGGCCGAAGGCTGCCATATGTCTCTCGCGTCTAGCCCTGTACTCGGCAAGGTCATCTGAGTTGACGAGCTCCTCGTGGGGAATGGGCTGATCGAAGTCGCCCATCCAGTCAACATGGGTAGTCCTCATCACGGCCTTCTCACCAGCCTGGCGATAGCCGAGCGAGATAAGGAATTCGGCCGGCACGGTGTCTGCCTTCATCGCAGCCGCCAAAACACTCGATAGGGGCTCCTGCTCCGACTTCCGGGCAACAGAGATCCCATACGCGCGCGCCAGGTTTTTGATTGGATCGGGAGTCTGATATGTGTTGTCAGCATCGGCACGCCCAAGCGCGACGGCAAGGACATCGGGCCCCACGCGGGGATCGGTGGACAACCGCCAGAGAACCTCCTCCGTGTTCATCCCATCGGTCGCGAAATCTCGTTTACTTGCCAGATATCCGAGCGATCTCTCGACAAGCGCTGCGATGAGGGGGTTCGTTATGGCCGCGTAGCCGTTCCTGCGCTCGGTGGAGATGCGAACCCCCTCATCGAGCTCTCCCAGGGCGGCGATTAACGCCTCTCCGGTCCATGTACTGAATGACCTATCGCGCCAGCTGTCGGGGAGGCTGCCGACATGCGCCGAGGCGATAACGGCACGGTCGGCCGTCAAGGGATGGACGCAGGTATCCCACAGGCCGCTTTTCATGAGAACGCTAACGGCTCTCGCCACCTCCGCACTCGTCTCGGGAGTGCGGACAGGGGGAATCGATACCGACTCGAGCCAGGAGCTTTCCCCGGCGTCGGCCCGATCGCTCTCTACCTTCTTTTGCATCGAATGGATCGCATCCAGCTTCTCGCCGATATCGCCGGAAAGATATGCCTCGGCGCTCTCGATCCTCGACGTGATCGGATCGCGGACGATGAGGTCGCCGAGCCTTTGCTCGGCCTCAGCGACACTGCAGCCGAGTAGTCGCCCGATGAGCGCCAGATCGACGCCGCCCGTACGGTCATATGAGACGGCCAGGGCATCAGCCGGGGTCTCCGAACGGTCGGGGAGGGGTGCCTGGGGGCGCACAGTGCGCTTTGAGAGGATGTCGGCCTTGCGGACGAAGTTCTTCTTGGTATCCAGCACCTCGAGACTGAAGAGGTTGATGCCGAGCGAGCAGTCGTGATAGCCCTTCATGGTGAGGACTCTGCGGTTCTTCGGATCATTCAGGCGACCGTAGCGCTCAGCGAAGAGGTCGTAGCGGTCGCTGAGGGCCTTAATTCCAGATTCGATTGCAGCATCGGTCGATTTGGGGTCGTGCTCGAGCGAGACAAGCGCTCGAGCGGCATCCCTGAGCTCAAGCATTGCGCGTGCGCGGTCCTCTGCCCCGCGGTCCGCAAGCCGGAAACGCTCGACCGTGTCTCCGTTGCCGTACCAGATCGACCCGCCGTCGCCCAGCGTGAACTCATAGAGCGCCGGATCGGTGGGAACCTGCGCGACCTCGGGCGCGGCAGACCTGTCGGGCATCCCCTCAAATGTATGGGAAATCGAACCGATGGCCTGATTTGCCAGGGACTTCCTAGCGCTATCGGCGATTCCCGTGGCGTCCAGGCCACTTATCAATGCATATCCGGGGCCGTATGCGGTCATCTCCGAGCTCTGTTCGCCGACGGCCATGGACGGGTTGGAGGCAAGCAACGCGTTCACACGGAAGCCGTCCGCGTTCGTCTCCGTGCGGACCCAGTCCGGCGCGTTGTCGTGCGTGATCTCTCGCGCCTCGGCGAGCTTCCTCAGGACGATGAGGTCGCACAGCGCGCTCGTACCCGCCTGGCTCTCGAAAGTCTCCTTGGGGAGCCGTGCCATGCCGACAAGATCGCACTCGCGAGCAAGACTTTCACGTGTGGCCTCTCGGGCCTTGTCCATGGTATAGCGGCTCGTCAGCACAGCGACGATACCGCCGGGGCGCACGGCGGCGACGGCCCTCTTGATCATGTAGTCGTGGAGCGACACTCCGTCGATTTTTATCGCGTCTGAGTAGGGGACGTTACCTATGGCGGCATCAAACGACCCCTCGGGGATCTCGCATTTGGCGATATCGGCGGCGACGATCGTATGGTCGGGGCAAAGCACGCGTGCAAGTCCCGCGCTCACGTGGTCGATTTCAACGCCGGTCACATGTACGTCCATGCCCGCGGGGACGCAGCGCATGAAGTTGCCCGTTCCGCAGCCCGGCTCCAGAATCTCGGCTGTGCCCTCGTCACAGATACCGGCATCCCTCAACGTCTCCCAGATAAGTTCCACGACAGGGCGGGGGGTGTAGAAGGCGGTGAGGACCGTCGCGCGCTGATCGGCGAACTCATCTTCACTCAACAGCTCTTTCAGATCCCGTGATACCTCGGCCCAGCCACCGGTTGGGTTTTCGGCAAAGGCGTTCGCGGCACCGCCCCAACCGGAATAGGCCGAAATGGCACGTGCCTCCTCGAGAGTGGCGTCTCGCCCCTCGTCCATGGTCGCCTTGAGGGCGCGTAGCGCGGCGACATTGAGCCTGGCGCGCTCCAGTGGCGAATGGCCGGCCTGGATATCAGGGTTCAGGTATTCGGTGTTGTGGTGAGCGGCTAGAGTGTGAACACCGTCTCGTTGAGGGCGATCTCCTCGGCCATCTTCTGGGCGCTGTTGGCCTTGCGGATGTAGTCGTCGTACCGGCACTCGGCCATCGTGATCTGCGCGAACTCCGGTGTCGCCCCGCAGCTCTCCATGCAGCTGTCCTGCAGCTCCGCGAGTCTCGTCAGGTAGTTGTGCTCCACCGCCTTGAGATACTCCTCCGTCTCGCCAGCCGCCTCCATCCTGGCCAGATCCTCCGGAGCGTTCTGCTCCATGAAGGAATACCGGAGACCCCTCACGCCCTTGTACGGGTTCTTCAGCACCGACATGCGCTTCCTCCTCGAAATCATCCTTGTGGGCGAACTTATCGCCTCCCGCTTGGCTTACATAAGATTCCTCTTGCGCCCCAAAGTCAAGGGCCAGGCTTTGCTGCGCTTCCACGTTATCGGTTTGTCCTTCGGCGGGCGCCTCGTAGATCGATGAATCATCCATCGCGAAAAGGGAGATTTGCCCCTCTGCCGCGACAAAGCGCCTCGACGCTCTCCTGGCCATGGCGCTACGCCCCCTTTCGAGAGTTATTGGAGGTTCCGCGCGAACCGGAATCGAAGGAGGCGAGCATGCTCTTTAGTCGCTTGGTCGTCATAGTTGCTGACTGGCCGCGCTCGGCCCGGTCACCCTGCGAGGATCGCGTTCTCGGTTTGCACTCGAATCCCGCCTTCTTGAGGGCGCGGTCGATTCTGCCCGTGGCGCCTCTCACCTGGGCACAAACGCGCTCGATACGCGCGAGAAGCAGCTCGGTATCCTCCATCGGGACACGAACCTCCAGGCCGTCATCGATCCCGTAGCGGCGAAGCGTAACGTGGGAAGCCATCGGATCCATGCCCTCAAGGTCGACGTCTTCGGAGGCCTTCGAGACCGCATCGAGCGCGACCGCATCCCCCTCGACAACACTGATTGGTGCGGCGCCGGGGCACGAGGTGAGCCCTATATAAGCGGAGGCAGGGTAGACCGTCTCGGGAACGAGTTCGCAATCGAGAGTCAACTCATCGTCCACTCGTCTGGCGAAGGGAACGAGAATCTCGAACCCGGCCGGATGCTCCTTGATCTTTCCGCCCAGCATATTGGCGCGCTGCCTGCTGAGGACAGCCGATGTATCGGCCTCGGGATGGTCGAGCTTGAATGCCGCAAGAGCGAGAATTCCCCTCGGGCCCAGTTCGGAGTGCTCGGCCATGGCGTCGAGAATCGTGTCCCAGCCGTGCGGATGACCCAAAACCGCCGCGAGCATCTCGATAGGCGCTTCAATGTGGCTCTGTTGCATTAATTCCTCCCCGTCTCAGTCAACTACCCATCGATGATGGGGGAGTGCGCCCATGCCATCAGGTGCGGGAACAAGTGTTCATCATGACGAGACTGCTGAGGTGCACCCAATCACTGCTGACAACGGTGCACCGATGCTCCGCAAGGGGCATCTAGTCCCCGTCCCTCATAGAAAGACGCATCTTGAAGCTCCTAGAAGCATATGACAGGTGCGCCCTTATAGACACATGATTTAGCTGATTTGCTATTCCACCTTCCGACACATGGGTCATGGGCGAGGTCAAATAGGGGAGGCCATTTCTGAATCGCAAGGTCGAGGACATCCTCCTCGTTATACTCGCCGTTATGAAGGAAGGAGAAGTGAGGCGCACCTTGTTTTGCGCCTCCGCAGATTTCGACAACTGAAACCTGGCTGAAAGATTCTGAGCTGTCGCCGCCGCCAAGCAATATCCAAGACGATGGGACGACAGCGAAATCATTGTCGGCAAGATCAATCCGCCGCATGTCGCGAGACTTATTCTCTGCCACGTCCATGTAGTAAAGGGAAAAGTGTTCGTGAAGGCGCAGAAGCTGATCATAGTCACGCTCAAGTTCCGCTACGGACAGTTCCTCTGACCCATCAAATGAGAGGTGTCTCATTTCCTGCGCAGTAAGTTGAAGCTCTTTTTGGCAGGCTTTATCCATGGCCTCTGCAACTCGAGGCGTAAGACCGGTAAACATAACGCTCAGATAATCAATCGCCTCACCAGTACTTCGGATTGATTCAGGGTTCTTGCTGCGTAGCTCCTTGATTCTATCCGGCGTGGTCACCTCAACGGTCGTACCGATTTTAATCTTATTCATCTTTGAGCCCTGCAACGGTAGTCTTGCCATGTCCTGTCCATTCTCAATCGGTATTTTCGTTGACCTCGCGCCCAACGATAGAAAGGCCGCCCGGGCCTTTAGTCCGATGCCTTATCTGCGTCCGTGCCCGCGGTCTTCGGCCCCGAGGCGATCTCCGCGAGTCTCGTGAGCCCCGAGGCTATCTCGACCGCGTCCGTGCCCAACAGCCAGTCTGCAGGTACGCCGAACGTCCTCGAGAGGGCCTTGAGTGAGACTGCCGAAGGCAGCCTGACACCCGTCAACCAAAGGGCGATCGAGCGCGGCGATTGGCCGATCGTTGCCGCAAGCTCATCCTGGCCGATTCCCGTCACCCTCATGAGGGCGGCCAGGCGTCGGCGAAAGAGCAGCAGGGATGGTTCTGTTGTGTACGGCCCGGGCGCGTTCTTCATTTAGATCAGTACGTCCCGACGTTAAAGCCCTCGCCCTTGGTGTAATCGACGGTCACAGGGATCTCCGTCTCATTGGGGAAGTAGACGCGGATGACCCAGTAGGGGATGTCTGAGCCCTCGGGGCCCATTCCATGATTGACATCGCTTGACTCGATGAGCGTCTTCTCGGGAATACCGTATTCGGGGGTCAGGGACGTGAGATATCTTGCAACCACATCCTGGAAGCCCGTCTGGGTCATTTCCTCGGGCAGGTTATCAGGGACGGCAACAATCGAGGGGTCGACCTGCGTAGTTTCACCCTTGTCATCCGTGGTGCCACCTTCCGATTCATCACCCGTGCCGTAGCCATCGGCACCAACTTCACCGTCGGAGGCAGCCGAGGATTCCACCGCCGAGCTGTCATCCGTCCTGCCTGTGGGCGGAAATAGTGCGAACGCGACGTTGATTGCAATGCAGACTATGATGATGCCTACGCAAGCGAGGATAATCCCTTTCGAATCCAGCTTCTTTCCCTTTTTGTACATGGCGAACGTTCCTTTCCCTTGTTGGCTATTTGAGTTCGACTCCACCTATCCATCCCCAATAGACTCCTGAGCCCTTACCGTAGAAGGCAATGAACTCATCGAGCGTCTTGGTGGTGATTGCACCTTCGTTGCTCATGACCTTGCCGTCACCGATGTAAATGCCGACGTGGCCATAGAGAAGTCCTGGGGTGCCGGTGCCCGGGTGGCTCGCGTCGCCGACGATCATGCCGACTTTGAGGTCGGCGGGGTTGTTGCTGTGACACCATGCCTTGACCATGTCGCAGGCGTTTCCACCGAAGGAGCCGACACCAGCCGCCTTGAATACGTTTGTCACCCACGCGGCACACCAGTTCAGGCCGGGTGAGGGCGTTGACTTACAGGCGTTGACGACGGTGAGCTGGCTTCCCGTGGCGCCCGCCAGACCCTGGCCCGAGCCGCCGAGGGTGCCGGACGTGATCGCGTTGTAGAAGTACTGCGCGTTGGTGTATCTCGATTCCCAACCGGAAGGCTTGCCTCCCACCATGGCGCACCGCTCCCAGCCCATGGCGTAGATCTTCGTCGCGGCCTCGAGATCGGTCGCATCCATGAAGGTCTGATAGGTGTAGCTACCGTCGGCACTGGAAAACGAGCCCCATTCGTCGTGATCAGACCAGAACTCGAGCTGGACATCGAGGTCGTACCAGTTCTTGCCTTTCTCCTTTGCGAATTGAGCCAGGCGAAGGCGGCGCCCTCCGTCCCATTGACCTATACCGGTCGCCTTGTTGTATACAGAGCCTCTCGAAACGATCTCGTCGTTTGTTTTCGGGTTCTTTCCGTCCAGCCAATAGGCATGCGAACCCATTGCCTGGTCAGCCATCGGATATATCTTATGATTTGAGGATCCAGCGGACTCATGACAGTAGTTGCCCATGATGGCGGCGGCGTGGATGTCGTCGCAACCGTGGTCTTTGAGGTACAGGTAGATGGTGAGCTCGTCGCCGTCCAGGCTGCCGCCGTTGCTCGCCCCTCCCGCCTGCTGGCCGAACTGCACGAGCCCGAGCGACGAGGCGAGGATCGCCCCCATGAGCAGAAGGCCGCCGAGGGAGAGCAGCGAGGCGAATAGGGCGATCCTGTTCTTCCATTCCCTGAGGGAGAGAAGTTGCTTTCTTCCCTTACGGCCCTTGAATAGCTTTCGGGAGAGCTTGCCGCCGACGGCACGCCCCGCCTTCTTGCTAAGGGAGGCCTGCTTGAGGGCGACCTTCCTCTTCCTACGCAAAACCATCTTGCGATGGTCCTTGAGCTTTTTGACGGCGGCCGGGTCCTTCTTGAATGAACCCGGACGGCGCTTCATAAGGATGTCGAGCTCGACCGCATTGGCACGCTTGAGCGTCTTGGAGGCGCTACCGGAAATCGGGGCGACGGGGACCGTCGCCACCTTTTTCGCGAGCGATGAGGATGACAGGAGCTGGGCCGAGGGCGTTGCGCCCGACACAGCGGCCCCGCGTCGGGAAGACGAGGCCATGCCGGAGGGGGAGAAACCCGATCCCTCCGAGTTATCTGTGTCGGGCGCATCGGCTTCGGATGCCCCTGCTATGGATGATTTCGCGACCGACGCGAAGGTGCCGCCGTATGAGGCGGCGCCCGCGGCGGCGGATGCCGCACGCGAGCGCGTCGATTTCTGAGCGCTGAGACGGGAAAAGTCCGAGGAGCCGGATCGCGACCTGTTCGGACGCGGCGAGGACCCTTCCCATGCGGAAGCGCGCCGCGACTCGGCTTCGAGCACGGCGGGCACGGTGCCCGTACGCCGGCTGGCGGCGGTACGGGCATCCGCATGGGCAAGGTTTGAGCTATATCTCGTCGAGCGCGGTTTCATCTACTAGCCTACGAAACCGGAGCCGTCGGCATATTCGTTGAGGCCCTCGGGGCTGATCTCGTCGGGGCTGGCAAACATGCCGCCGACGTCCTCACCGCTGTCATTCTGGTATTTCAGCAGGGTGGACATAGCGCTTGCGACCGATGCGCTACCAAATTGCTGGTCCGCCTGCGGCTGGGGAGCGGCAGCCGCTTGGGAAGCGGCCTGGGCACGATGGCGCTGCGCTGCACGCTGGTTGGGGTACATGCCGTTGGTCTGCGCGAAGCTCGCTTGCGGGGCCTGCTGGGCAGGTGAGGAAGGAGCCGGCTGTGAAGGGGCCTGGGTCTGGGTGCGCGGACGAGGCGCCGAATCCGCCTGCTGCTGACGGGCGCCATTTGCCCAGGAACCCGGCTGCGTATCGAGATCTCCGACAGGCTGAGCCTGCTCGGGAGCGGGCGCGGGCTGAGGCTTCACCTCGGCCTCGAGCCCGTTCGCGCGCTCCGACATTGCCACGAGTGCCGCCAGCGTGTAGCCGACCTCGGAGCCGGAGAGGGCCACCGTGCCGTTCGAGAAGGCGATGTCGCCGGAAGGCTCGGTTCCGAGTGTGATTCCAGAGGAGGAGAGCGCAAGCGCGAAGTCGTCAAAATGGGTGTCGCTCTCGCGGGTGAAGACCTGATCGATTGCGTTCAGGACGAGGTCCTTGAGCTCAGATTCGGCCTGTGCTCGCAGCTCCTCCTCGGTCGGGAGTCGGCGGGTGTTGAAGCGCGAGAAGTCCGCGCCCTCCTGGAAGTCACGAATATCCATTTCTTCCATCCTTTCCTTATTGGCGGTAACCGCGTTCCGGTTGCCGCCGCCGTTGAAACCAAATTGGCCACTCATGGGCCGTGTACAGGGTCGTGGACGCGACGGGGGAGCCATGTGCGCAGGTGACGGAACGTTACGGCCGATTTCATCGCGCCTGGATCGCGGAGTCGAAGACGGGGCGTCCTCAGGCTCGTCGAGCGCGGCGACGTCTGGGTTTGCCGCCGTCGACTTGACTGCACGGCGCTTGATATCGGCGGGACGGGTCGTACAGATGTCGTAGAGCGTCGGACAGATCTTCGAGTCAATCTGGAAGTCGAAATGGACCACGCGGTTCTTGAACACATAGAGCCCCTCGCCGGGATGGGCGGTTGCCAGGACCTTCGTTTGGCTTTCGGAGAGGTTGAACAGCTCCTGGAAGTCGGGGAGGAGGTCGCTTGTCTGCTGCAGAATCGTCACGAAGGGAGAATTCTGGAACATGTAGCGCGTCTCCTCGCTGTTGAGGACGCGGGAGAGGTTCTGCGTGATGGCGTTGATGTAGAAGTCCCACTTGCCGCCGCGCGTGAAGAAGCGGTCGATCTGGCTGCGGGCGTAGGGGCTGTCGAGCAGGAGCTGGAACTCGTCGATGATGAGCCAGGTTCGCCTGCCGGCACGGCGGTTCGCCGAGACGCGAACCCAGATGTGGTCGAGGATGATGAGCAGCGCCAGCGGCTTGAGCTCGCTGGACAGCTCGTGCAGGTCGAAACACACGAGGTTCGATTGGAGGTTCACGTTCGTCGGGTGGTTGAACAGCGACAGCGTGCCCGTGACGTAACGGCGAATGAGCTTAGCCAAATCGCGGGCGTCGCGCATGTCAGAGCCCTGCTCGGACATCAGGAAGTCGTAGATATCCTGGAGCGTCGGAAGGTTCTCGGGTCTCGGGTCGTCCAGGTACCGGTTGTATGCGTATGCGGCGGCGGCATCGAGGACGTTTGCCTGGGCATCGTTGACGCTGCTGGCCATCATGCGGACGAGCGACTGGATGAAGGACACCTTCGCGGGCACGGGGGAGGACTTCGTCTCCGGATCGTCCGAGCCGTATGCAAGGGAGATGTCGAGGGGGTTGATGAAGTCGCCGGAATTCTCGGCGATGCGGATGACCTGGCCGCCCAGATACTCGGTGGGCGTGACGTACTCGCCCTCGGGGTCGATCGTGATCACGTCGTCGTCCGGATGCTTCAGGTGCACAGGGATAATGCGCGTGATCTTCGAGTTGAACGACTTGCCGGATCGGGGCTGTGCCAGCGTGAAGCTGTTCGTGTGCTCATGGGACACGGGGTCGTAGACGATAAACGAGCGGGTCTCGGCGTTGAGGCCCATGATGTTGCCGCCCGGGTCGTTCATCTCGGCTGCGACGAACATCAGCATGTGTGACAGGGGGTCCGTGGTCAGCGTTCGCTCATACGGGATGTAGGGGGCGCCGATCGGCAGGGCGGTCGAGAAGGACTCCTCGCGAAGCGCGCGCCATGAATCGGGATAGGGCTTCCTGTGGGTGGAGAACACCTTCTCCACCTCGCGGCAGGCCTCCTCGAGTTCAGTCTCCGTGCGCCCCTGGACGGTCACGACAGTCGTGACGCCAAAGGCGTGCATCTCCGCGCTCTCAAGGTCGTCTCGGAACGCCTCGGCGTCCTCCTGGGCCTCGCGCATCGCGGGCGGCATGTTGTTCTGGTCGACGAAGTATCCGACCTCGGGACGGCTCGTATTGAACTGATAGGTGTTGTTCTCCTCGGTAATCTCGTGCAGATGGTTCTCGGCGGCTGAAATTGCCGCGGAGAACTCCCAGGGACGGATATGCCATGCGACGGTGAGGTCGTAGGGCAGGCCCGTCAGGTCCGAGATAAAGGAGTCCTTCATGGTCTTACCGTAACCGTCGATGGTTACGTCGTATGTCTTGACCCAGCGACGGCCGACGATCATGCGGGGGTCGCCACGGTAGCCGTCTGCGGTGAGGACTGAGGAGGGCGCCACGAGCTCGCGGGTCGTCAGGCCGACGGTCCCGGACAGGCGCTCGAAGTTCGCCGTGCCCGGAGCGTCATCCTGGCGCGTCATGGTCTGGATGATGTCGAGGCGCTGCTGGCCGTCGAGGACGTGTGCGTCGGAACCGAGGTCGCGCATGAAGCGCAGGAAAGAATCCGCCTCCTGGGACAGCCGGGGCACCGCGCGCTCCAGCGTGTCGGCGGAAACGGCAATCGTGATGATGCGGTCGCGGCGCACCGAACGGGAGGACTTGGCGAGCATGGAACGCGTCCACGCGTTGTACTCACGTCGCAGTACGTTGCCGCGCTCGTCGCCGGGAACCTCGCGGAACAGCAGGTCGGAGGCGAACTCCTCCGGGCTCACTCGCTTGTTCATGATGAAGATGCCGAGACGAACCGTATGGTCGAGCGAGTCGAGGTATCCCGCCCACGCCTCGCGAACGAGATACTGGTCCTCGGGTCGCGCCCCCTGATAGTTGACGTCATCGACGCGAAGGGCGATGGAGTAGGTCTCGCTGTCGATGCGCATGACGCCGTCAACCGTGAGCAACTCGTAGGGGACGAGTTTCGTGGTCGACCACTTAGGCTGGACGAGCTTCACATCGGTCGAGAGCGCAGTGTTGACGCCCAGCTCCATCTGTTCCTCGTCAGTCGCCCAAGAAGATCCGAGGGTGATGGATGGCACATCGGCACCGTATTTCGCGACATACTTGTCACGCTTCTTCTTCAGCTTTTTCAGGCGTTTGTCCATCTGACGCACGCCCTTCTGCCAACCGGCCTCGAGAGCGTTCGCGCGGCGCTGCTCGGCCTCGGCAATCTCTCGTTCGAGATCGTCAATAGTCAGTTTGCTCATCTAGGGTTTCTCCCATCGTTTCTCACGGAGGCCTCAGCCATCGCCTGGGCGATTCCCGCCGGCACGGCCTCCTGTTCCAACTTCCTCGCCTTCCTTGCTGCCTTATCGCGGCGTTTCTGATCGCGCACTTCGGCCTTCGTCTTCTTCGGAACAGCCACCTCGAAAGTCGGAACTGCGAGCGTGAGCTGATCGGGCTCGGCGCGGTCCTTCAGCATAAGAGGAAGCCATTTCTCGGACTTGAGGCCGTGGTGCGAATGGAGGCCAATGACGCCGATTGCCACGCAAATCGGTATCACCGTGTAGGTGACAATATCGAGGCTCCAGCCCCATGCGTAGACGCCGTATATGCCGACCGACACGACAGCGACGGCGCCGAGCGCGGCTATGGCTGAACGCTTGGAAAAGCGCCCGAAGATGTTTCTCGCGACGTAGTTGTTGATGTCGTCGCGTACGAATGTCTCAGCCATTTCACTACCTTCCCTAGACAAGGCCAAACAGGCTGTTGGCAACGACCTTTGACTTGTTCACGATTTCCGTAATGCAAAGAACCGAACACATCGACGGAATGAGCGCGGCCGCGGCGCCCCCGAAACCATTTAGGGTGCTCGTATCGGACGTGATGGGGGCAATAAGTTCGGTTGCGACCGTATTGATGAGGGGAATCATGCCAATCGCGATGACAATCATCACTGCCTGGAAACAGACCGCAGCGAAACGCTTGAGATAGCCGACGCCCATGGGCCTTGATTTGTCGTCAGCAAAGAACGATAGGCAAAGGGGGCTTGCCGCGGCCCTTAAATAGATTTCACCTATACGTACGAAGATGGTCGTCAGCACGGTGAATAGACAGGCTACGCAGGCAACAAGTGAGACGATGGCGAGGATGAGAAGGATAAACGAAGTTCCAGCCTGTGCGTAAGTCAGGGCGTCGAATGATTTGATCACCTGGTCTTTTATGCCAATAGAGTTGGTAGTATCGATCCCCATTGATGCAAGCGTACTATTCACGATGCCCACAAGGTGTTGGGCGAGAACGTATACGGCTGCACAGATGTCCATCGCGTGGATGATGAGGGTGTAGCTCACCGCGAACATCATGACTACGAAGGCGAGGCTTGCCATGATATCGACGCCGGCCATCTTGCGGCGAACATCCAGCTGGTGCATGAGGGCGACGCCGAAGGTCAGGCCGAGAAACGCCATGGCATAGGGCTGGAAAGCGCCTTTCGAAAGCTTCGACGCCATAGTGTAGAACTGGGCGAAAGGACCATTGGTAAAGTCGGATGTGAATGCAGTATTCGCCGTAGAGGACACTAGCGAAATGCACCATTCGGCAAGGCTCGTTGCGCTTTCCGCAAGCCCACGGCAGAAGGTCCACACCAGATTTTCAGCCGCATATTTAAAGAAATTAAACGACAAGGCGAATTTTGGAGGGTTTTTACTAATTAGCTTATCGTCTAAATCGTCTTCTTCCTTTGCTACCGAGTCATTAGAGCCGCTGGGCTTGTTATTATCATTTCGGTTAACGCTGGTTGAGGCGGACGCAGCCTTTTCCCAACCATCGGGCGCCCATGAAGGCTCGAAGTTTTTCTTTAGGTCTTCCTTCTGTAAGCCACCGGTGTACTTCTTGCTTTTGCTATGTGACTTATCGACAACCTTGCCGTTTTTATCGTAGTAGACGGGCCCCTCGACGGTGTTTCCGTTAATGCCGATCGTTACGGTGTAGCCGATCTTGTAGGCCTTGATACCGCCATGCTCGAAGGTCACATACTTGTTCTTGTCGATGTCGCTCCACTTGATAGTAATTTGCTGACACTCGGGGGCCATGTTGTCAAAGCCGACGTTGACGTTCCACTGCCCCTTTTGCGCAGCATAAGCAATTGTCGCAATGGCGCAGGCCACAACAAGCGTCAAGACGCTGACGGTAGCAAAACGCAAGACGCGATCACCAAACGAAGTCGGCCTCTCGTCATATTCAAATTCGCCATACGGGTCTGTCGGCCTAGGCGACGTAGCACCACCGATGGGGGAGCCGGCCGCGAGGGCGAGCAGCCTCTCTTGGATATCCATTATCCGAGGATGCCGTTGAACAGCTGGGAGATGATGTGGGAGACACCACAGCCGGCAATAAAGACGCCGGCGAGAACCTGCCACCACTCGGTACCGTGGCCGGGGCGGCCCTTGGTCTTCTCCTCGAGTAGGTTGTAGACGCCCCACAGGGCAAACAGGGAGCCGCCAGCGATCATGACGTTCTCGAATTTGGTGACAAGGTCAGCAAGCTGTTCCATTGAAGTTTTCCTTCCCTTAAGGATAGTTGATGCCTATTCACGCGCCCTCAGGCGTCGATGACGATGGTTTTGGGGTTAGTGCGGTCTATGAGCAGGACACCCTCCGGTGTTGACACGTCAGGGCTATCCGCGTGCCGCCTGGCGCGCGCCCACTCGAGCATGTCGGTCTTGCCGGCGCTGGAATACTCCTTGCGCCTAGGGTGAATCTCGGGATCGGCCTTGAGGTCGCGAAACCACATACCCTGCTTGTAATGGGTCACGCACTCGTCAGGGGACAGGCCGTCCTCCTCGTTGAAGCTGTAGAGCTCCTCGGGGCTCATAAGCGGGACCTTGACGTATCTCGTACTCTCCTGAATGGATTTGCCGCTCGCGGAGTTCGAGACGGAGTAATCCGTGAACTTCTTCGTGGTGTTGCCCATCTCGCGCGATATCTGCTCGCAATCGGAAAAGAGGGAGGAACCCATGTACATAAAAATGGCCGAGTTTGCTCGGATGGATTCCGACTGCTTGCCGTATCGGGCCTCGAGCTGCTTGCCGTCCTGCACGATCGCGCAGAGGTTGATCCAGAATTTGCGGCTCTCGGCGAAAAGCTTCTCGAGGTCGGGGATCTTGCCTATCTGGGCCAGCTCGTCGAGGTAGCAATAGAGGGGAATCTCGAGATGGCCGATTCCGTTCGTTGACCCGATATCCTTCGAGATATCGAACAACTGGTTCAGGGCCATCGCGGCGACGAAGTCATAGGGGCCGCCGCCGGACTTGATGCAGAAGAAGATTGCGCGCTTGCGCTTGTCGATAGACTGGAGATCGAGCTCGTCACGCCCCAGCATCTTCCTGATTGCGGGGTTGTTGAGCCTTTGCAGGCGTGCGGCACACGAGGACACGACCGCCGCCATCTGCTCGGGAGCGCCGGCGTTGGCCTTGAAAGTGCGGTAGCTGGTGAGGACCGAGTTCTCGGGGAGCGACTCGTCGTCCAGCGCGTCCTCACCGTAGGTATCGATGATGTACTGCGCGAACCCGTCGAAGCCGTCGCGTTCCCGTGTCCCCTCGAATACGAGGTCGAGCTTGTTGATGCCCTCGGCGCCGTCGGCCTTTGCCATCGCGAGATAGTCGATGATGCCGGGAAGGGTGCAGTCGGCGGTATTGCCGTTGGCCTTGAACCAGAAGACGAACATGCCGCAAACGCAGGTGTAGAAGTTCTTCTCCATATCGATGAAGAACTGCTGGTCCCCATGCGTATCCTCGCCCTTGGTGTTCGAGATAAACATATTGACCAGGGAGTTGATAGACGTGACGTCGCGGCAGTTGATGAGCGGGTTGTAAGGGGTCGAGGCCAGGATGTGCTCCTCATCGCGCAAGTCGATTACCTGCACGTCATAGCCATTGTTCTCCAAAAACGCCGCCGATGCACGGAACAGCTCGCCCGAAGGGTCGGTGAAGACCATGTTGCCGTTCATCTGCATGATCTGGTTGGTCACGAAAAGGTATGACTTTCCGGCGCCCGATCCGGCCATGATGAACATGTTGCGGTTCGGCACCTGGCTCTCGCGCCTGATCGGGTCCTTCCTATCGTTGACGATGGATGTGCCGGCGACCTTGCTGTTGAGCGAGAGGATGATATTGTCGTCCTCGACCGTCTCGCACCATTCGGGAACCGGCCATTCGGCTGTCGCCTTGTTGTGCGAGTACAGCAGACGCTCCTGGGCGGTCGAGAAACGCTGGGATCCATATTGCTTTGCAGGAGAGATGTCCTCTCCTGGCGCCTCATGCTTAAGGAAAACGGCAAGGGCGATTACGAGAGCCGCTACGACCGAGGCCAGCAACGGAACACCGCCGAAATAGATACCGAGGGGCCGACGGGATGCCGCCCGCGCGACGAACGCCACGACGTCATCGGACGTCTCGATACCGCTTGTTCCGAGCATGACCTTCTGGACCGTGAGGTTCACGATCCAGAAGGCGGCAGATCCCAGCACGACGGCTCCGACGGCCTTCGTTATGTCTATCCTTGGCGGCTTCATCGGCTACCTCTTGACCCGCTTGTTGAGGGTTCGGGAGTGCGTGGCCGGACGGTTCTGGTTTCCGATTTGGTGACGGTTGGCCTTGCGGTCGGCTGCGTCGCGCATATTGACGGCGCGGATGACCTCATGCGAGCCCATCTGCTTGGTTCGTCCCTGGCGCTGCTGGAGTCTGACTGACCCCTCAAAGGCCTCGCGGTCCTTCAGCGTCTCGATTTGGGTGTGGCACCGGACGATGGCATCGGCACGGTCCTCCCGAAGCACGCCCTTGTCATCGCCCTCGCAGATTTGGTTCCCGATTTTTGCCGTGCGACCGTCGGGATCGGTAATCCTGAAGGCTCCGGCCGTGGAGACGGCGGCGGTGTAGACGGTGCCGTCCCAACCGGTGAACTTGCGCTTGTACATACCATCGTTCTGGTCGAACTTCCAAGACTCCCCCAGATATTCGATATTCTCCGGTGCAGGCGGGAGCCCTGCCGGGGGAAGGCCCACAGCAGGTAGCCCGATTGCCGGAAGGGCGGGATACTCTTTTTGCTGTGAAGGCGACTGGATACCGATTGGATTGGCGGGCGTCTGGACGCCGCTCTCGACCGGGCCTTCTATCGCGTTGTCCACGTCGGCATTCGAGATCAGCTTCCTCTCGATTGCCGTCTCGATGCAGGCGGCGAGAGCCTCCTGGTCCTTCATCTTGTATTCGATTGCGAAATAGCCTGACGCCGGGTCTTCAAAAACGGCGAACCCGACGCGGTGCTTTCGACAGATATCGGAAAGGAGCGATAGGTCGCCACGGTCAAGCGCGCCCTCCTTGCCAAGGTTCACGAGCTTGATGACGTCGTTGCGGTCGCGTCTGAGCGTGTGCTCGGTAACGAGACCATAGCGGCCGAGCCCGTTCACATGGCTGATCGCGTGGTTCGCGCCGCGACCGGCGATTCTGCCGGCACCCCCAGCAACTTTGCCGGTACCACGCGCGAGCGCTCTCATCGTGATGATGAGGACTTCGCGCGCCGGCGGCAGAACAGCCTGGCCAAGCATCAGCAGAACACGCATGGCCTCTTCATTCTCTCCGGGCATTACTGCTACCTCCCTCCGGCGACGTGTAGGTGGGGCCGCACATAAAGCGGCCCCACCTACAGTTTTCGCCATATAGGCCACCCGTGCCGACCGGTTTGGTGCCACAAGGTGACAATTTCTCTAATTAGCTACGTCTGTGTACACCGGGGTGCCTGACATGCGTGCTTGGTTGCTTCTGGCCCTCGGTAACTGCAGTCGTGTGTCGATATAGGCGCCTTGTAGCCAAGGCATCGGCGAGCGCATCGTGCGGAGCGCCCTCGAAGCTGTACCCCATGGCATCTGCCGCAGAGGTGAGCCTCCATCTGGAATGGGAATCCGAGAACGGGCCGTGCACGCGCCCGAATTCCTCCATCGCATCGACAATTTCCGCAGTCTGCGGAATGACGATGCCCTCGTGCTCGAGGAATCCGAGGTCGAATCCGACATTCCATCCGACAATCTTTTCCGTGCGGTCGAATAGCGACTGGACGGCCTCGAGATAGTTCTTAAAGGGCTTATAGTTCGCCACCGAATCGGGTGAGATGTGGTTCACGCGCTCCGCGGCAGGCCACTCGGTCTTATGCTGCGGCTTGACTCGCAGATGGACCGACGATGGCGAATCCTGCTCTTCGATATCGAGAACCATTGCCAGGGTCAAGATCTCATCGCCGTCAAAGGGGTAGAGCCCCGTCGTCTCGGTGTCGATCGTCATGCACTCGATGGGAGAGTCGAAAGGCGCCAAGGTAATGCTCATCTTGCCGCCGCCCTATGCCTGTCCGTAATGGAAATAGCCGGTGCGATTGGGAACCGTGGTATGGAGTGCGCCCTCGGCACCGCCGCCCAACTTCCTGCTGATCTGCGCGATGAGGCTTTTCGTGCCGGGCATCTCGTGGGCGCGCTCGGTCTTGATATCGCCCTTTTCGGCGTACCCACCATCGACAGATTCATCCCACTCGGCCTGTGACGCCTCGGTGTAATAGACCGGCGCATCGGGGTCGTTTTCGATAGCCTGGGAAGCAAGCGAATCGATGTGGTCGGAGTTTCCCATCACGGCGGCATGGACAACATCATCGGTGAGCGCACCGTCGTTCGAGATGTACTCATAGAGGCTCTGGTCGGCCGGGTCGGGAATCACACGGCCGAACTGCTCGTCCGTCACATAGCCCTCATCGCCGATCCTGAATTGGCCATAGGGGCCCGCTGGCCAGGGCATGGCGATGCGCGAGAGCTCGGTGTCCGCCATGACATAGAATTTCATGACGGCGAGCTTCTCATCTCGAGAGATATAGTCCTGAACGGCGATGGGGGCCTTCGGGTTGATATGGGTTCGATCAGACGGCGAGAGCGCAAGGCCTCGCTCGATCTCATATTCGGCTTGGGCAGTGGAGGCCGTGAACAGGGCCTGCGCGAGCAGCCAGGACTTCTGACCCGCATATGTGTCGCGAGCGATACCGTCAAGAGCGACCTCGGCCACAGCCGAGAGAAGGTTGGGCTCTGCCATAATCGCGCCGAGCGCGGCGACAGCCGGCCACTTAAGGTATCCCTCGCATTGCTGCGGGTCCATGATCATTTCGTGCGCGGCATCGAAAACGCGGTCGAGGTCGAGCAGGCCCAGTCCCGCTGCCACCGCCGACCTATCCAGGTTGTCCATACGGCTCTCCCTTCGGTCATATTTCCGTTGGTTGTATCTTCCGCCCTTGGGCTTGTCGATGAGAGCCGTTGAACAACTGTTCCTAGATTTTGGTTAGTTAATGTTTAAGTGATTGAGCGTGGGGGAGGGTCACGTCGCGCTCCATCGACACGACTCCATCGGGCGATGCCGTGCTTTTGGTCGCAAGTCGAAGCGAGTCAATGATCTTTTTCGTGCTGGGACTGCAATCGACTCTGTGGGGGGCCACGCTCAGCTCTTCATACTGATCAAGGATCGCGTCCACCTTCCGCGACTCGTCGAAGGTCTGGCCGCGGTAGAGCTTAAAGTCGTGTCCACCGATGCTGACGAGGCCGTCGGACATAAGAGCAATGTCTTTCGCTTCAATCGCCGGCACAATGGCGAAATTTACGCCTGCGGCGATGGCAATATCCTTGTATTCATTGGGAATGACCATCTCGCGAAATTCGGCCAAATCTCTCATCGAAAGAAATGCATTAAGGTTAACTTCAACGGCGTCATATCCATCCCGCCCGGCACCATCGATAATGGAGCCGAACACCTCAGAGTCCATAAGGATGCCTGGCAGGGGGTCTGTAATTGACCTCTTCATATAGACGGTGCGATCTCCTTGGATAGGACTGTCGAGGTTAACGGTCACGTCGGACCAAAGCTCACCGAAGGAGTCGGAACCATCGGTCACATCGAAGGCTTGGATGCAGAGTGTATCGTTCTCCTCGTAGAACTGCTTCACAAGCTCAACGGTCTTCGGCTCGCCGTCAACCGAATAATTGACCTTGATGCCGCCCTTGGTGGTTGCATCTACATAGAGGCTGCTGTCCTCGATGCGCTTTTTGAGGTTCTCCCTATAGGCGACCAGCGATCCCGGGAGCGCCTGAATTTGAGATAGGCCTTTTTCCGATTGGTCAATATCGACAACGACTGGCTGCTCGATTTTAGGGAACGGACCCAGCTGAAACGCTTTCATCGCATAGTCGCTTCGGTCTTCCCTAGCCGTCATAACGAGGGCGGCGTCGCTTGGAAACAGAGTAGTACCGTCAACCCTAACGATCCTGACGGTATCTCGCCTTGTCGCCGATGCCACAGACTGAAGAACATGGGAAGATGCCTGGTCGATATTTCCGAGAACGATGGCGCCGCCGCTTGCGGCAGAGATTACACCCGGCCTAATTGGGCGCCCGCCGCCGATAACACCTGCGATGCTCGCTGTCCCGATATCAGAGATTACGGCAACGTTACCCTTCGCACCGACACCGGCAAGGTCCCTCATGAGCGTCGCCTCATCGCTTTCGCCGACGCGGAAGAACGCGCGAAGTGCCTCCCCCGCACGCTCCGGGCCATCCGTCTCAATTAGGATGGGAATGCGCGTCGCAAGGGCCTCGGCCACAGCGGAGACTGCAGCGGGCGGGTAAACCGGACTCAATTGATCTGGTTCAGCCGGCATAGACCTTCCGAGAAGATTCTCAGGATTTCCCAATGAATCTGATGAAATCGAGTCCAAGACCTGAAGGCTCGGATGAGCTGGCCTCAATCCGCGGGGAGTTGCCGCGGAGACGACTCCCTGGAGATTCAACTCATGGCAGAGATTCTCGACTGCAATGGTGCCCCGACACGACGTCACGTTACCGCCGAAGTCCAGCGATCCGAATAACAGCTTATCCTTGATATACGTAGGATCGAGCTGCCCCGAGGCGCTCAGGATTCCAAGTGCGATGGGCAGCGCGAGAGAGCCTGCATCTCGGATTCGACCCGAGAAGGCCCTGCTATAGGCGGGTGAGGGCATGACCTCGATAGAACCGCTTTCTCGTGGCAAGGTGTATCCCTGCGCCTTGAGTGCGCACCTGACAATGCCCCGCAACTCAACGGCGGCGTTGTCCTGAATGCCTAGAATGTTCATACCGGGAATTCCCGGTTTGAATTCAATCGCGATGTCAATGGGTACCGCCGAGGCGCCCTCCACAATGGCGCCATGGACAACTGTACGATTGCTCATAACTCGCTCCAATCCTCAATGATAATGAAACAAGTTTGACGGCAGGCATTAACCATTGCGTCTAGCTGAACAACTGTTCCGGGACCTCACTGGCTCGCCGCCGATTGAAAGAGACGGTCCATAGCATATTCACAATGTATATACTGGGATAATTGTTTATGCATAAATCAGTGGTGGATAGTGGTGGATAGCCAGAAGAAACCAGTGGATTCTAGAAGGAATAGCCAATAGTAAAGCGGTTCCCCTGATTGACTATATTTCAGGGAAACCGCTGGTAGATAGTGGTGGGCCCTCCGGGATTCGAACCCAGAACCCAGGGATTATGAGTCCCCTGCGCTAACCGTTGCGCCAAGAGCCCTTATAAAATGGCGCGTGCAATAGAGGCCAATAGAACAGGCCACCCATCTTGAACCACGACGTGAAATACTACCATGCACGCGGCGCCCGTTCAACGCACGATCTTGTCGACCAGGAGGATCATGGTGCCGCCTTTGACCTTGTGTGCCAATATGAAAAAAGGCCCCAACTTGCGTTGGAGCCTCATTCAATGCTCGGGTGGAGACGAGGGGGATCGAACCCCTGACCTCTTGACTGCCAGTCAAGCGCTCTCCCAGCTGAGCTACGCCCCCGTGCGAAGAAGTACTATAC
>DBFOME010000083.1:0-13949 GCA_048430645.1 Collinsella sp.
TCGACAGTACATTCAGAAGCACCTACGTTCCTCAAAGAATTGTTAGATTAAAAGTAACAGACCGGATGAAGATACGTGCGACGGGGGCGAGGCGGATGGCTGAGCGGTATCGATATGCGGGTTCAACGGTATTATATTGACCACATAGATTTTTAACTTGCATTTCTACCCGCCCTTTTCGTAGAGTCGCCGATACGTGCTTAGCGCACCCTCGGCGCGTCCGGCAGGCTTTGCGAAATGGGATCCAGGAGACTTCGGCGCAGCATCATCTTGCGGAATGCTTCTAATGAGCCTCCCATCCTTCAAAAACAGAATCTCATCGCACAGCCTGTCGACCGAATCCAAGATGTGGGATGACATGATGATGCACGTACCAGAATCGGCCAGCTTCCTGAGAATCTCGGAATGCAAGTCCACCCTGCTGGGGTCGAGCGCGTTCATGGGCTCATCTAATAGAAGGTACCGCGCGCCCGTCGCATACGCAATCGCCAGGGTAAGCTGCTGCTTCATGCCCTGGCTCAGAGTGCGGATCCTCATCTTCGCGAACTCGCCTATCTGCGTTTGTTCCACTATCTCTTCGATATCGCGAGCATGCGGCCACATATCGCAAACCATCTTGAGGTGATCTTCCGCACGCAATCCGGGATACAGCAGCGTCCCCTCACCAGGTGCATAGAAGATCATAGAACGGACCTCTCTCGCACCCGTACCCTGCACCTCATCCAGAACGATGCTCCCGTCCACGCGAGGACCCGGCAAACCTGCCATCGCACGCAGCAACGTCGTCTTTCCATGCCCGTTCGGAGCGACGAGACCGTAGACCGTACCCGGGGCAAACTCAGCGTTCACCGAATCTACGAGCACCTTCTTTCCATAAGAGATCGTCAGCGTTTGAAGGTCAATCATCGAGATCGTCCCCTTTCGATCTTTGGAACACTCAGGCGCACCATCAACGGAGATACGGCGCCCAAGACCACCAGCAGAGCGCCCGATGCGCCGGCGACCTCTCCAAAAGGCATCGCGTTCGTCCCTCGCCCAAGGAACCCAATCGTCCCCACCTGGGAAGCGGGATCAAACGAGGCGAATGGAGCCAGCAGCGCGACGCCCATGCCCACGCTTTCAACATGAGCGCTCAACGAACCCAACACCAAGAGAACCGCGCAAACCATTCCGGTGACAACGGGGTTGCGGCTAATCGCTGCTGTCAACGCAGCGACGACGGAAATCACGCCGTATGCCATGACCAGCAACGGAATACTGCACAACACCGCCTCCCCCACCGTGGACGTTGTCGAAGCTCCCGCCCGAATGAGAGCGACGGGATACTCCGATCCACCCGCACCGTTCTTAATCACGGACACAACGACAGCGGGAACCATCGACACCAAAAGCAGCACCAAGCCAAGCAGGAGAGCCAGCGCAACAGCCGTCAGAAAACGCACATGCGCTGTTGCGGGGATCTGGAGAACCAGAAGGGAACGACACTGCAGGTGGGTGCACGCGAGCGATGTGACAACCACGGGCAACAGCAAAAATAAGGAGGGAAGCGCTGCCTGGAGATACGAAAGGAGGATTAATGGGGGCATCTTCGTACTTAACTCGTAAACCTTGGGGTCCGGCAAGCTCGCGATCGACTCAAGCAGAAGGGCGCGCGCCTCCGCACGAGAAGGAGTCTCCGGCTCGATTCCGATCGATTGCAGGAGAGTCGCATCTGCCGCGCCCAGCTCACCTCGAGCGCGCTCGTACGTCGCAAGGCTTCGAAACCCCTCCGCAGGCATAGGCGCATACACGAAACCCGAAAGAGCATCCCGCATGTCTTCCAGGGCCGCTTTGCCCTCGACGTCCATATTCGCAGCGTTCTGCTCTAGATACCGATCTATTGAACGGAGCTCCCCATCCCTATACCGAACAGCGGAAACGTTATCAGCGTCAGGAAACATCTCGACCAGAGCCGGGGCCAGCATCGTCGTCGACATTGCAATCGCGCATACGGCGAGGGTAGGAGAACGCAGGAGCAGTTTCCCCATCGTTCTTACGTATGCAACGGCGGAGGCACAAGCGCTCGAACGAGTTGCCGTTCTCGATGCAGTGAAGGAACCTCTCTCAAGACAAATCGGGGATATCGGGCACGCGCAGCCGCTCTTTCCAGCAACGCAAAGCAGGCTAATTGCCAGCACCTCGATCCCGATTGCACATACGAGGGCAATCGCGCCACGCTCGAAGCAAAGTCCAGGCAGATTCACTATCTGCGTTGTCGGGTACGGGCTATAGGCGCCGACGGTCAACTCAGTGTTCGCATACGTAAGGGGATTCAACAGGGCGAACTCACGTAAAGCGATGGATCTTCCGTAATACCCGGGAACCATCGTCACCCCCATCAGGGCACATACGAACACGATTCCAAGCGTAGGGTTATTGGCAATCTTCACGGCAAGGTGAACGACAAGCGAGATGAACGCTGCCACCAAGAATTGCAAGATGGCCGTCTGCGCGAACACCAGCCAAGCCGGTTTGATAACCGGAGTCGCATATTGAATGTAGCCTATCGGATAGAACGGCGAGCCCGGGCCATTCTTCACAAGCGCGGCGATTATCCCTGGAAGATTGATGGCGAGGACGGCAAGCATTGCAAAAACACTCGCCCATACGCTCGATGCAACAAGTCTACCCAGCTCGCCCATCGGTGCCTGGATGATGAGCTTTTCACGTTTGTTAAGACGCGCGGCAAGGAACGAGACGGCAACGGCCGTTGCGACCCATAGCAAGTACTCCTTCGATCCGTCATAATAGGTGTACTCTCCATCCGATATCTGCAGAAACGGAAGTAGGGGAGAGAGCGGTGCCAAGATAAGACGTCCCGCGGCAAGAGGGTACAGAAGCGCGGGCATGCTTGATGAAGAGGTATAGACACCGTCCTCCCCCGCATTCACAAGCGCATCCGCATAGGATGCTGACAATTCCTGCTCAACACGGGTTATTCCCGACTCGAGGTATTCGACCCGTCCGTCGATGCCAGCCGCGCTCCTGAAGACGGGCAGAGCACAAAGAGCCATCAACGCAACAACGACAACACAGAGCGACCTGGAGGAGAGAAGCGACCTAAAGATCGCCTTCGAGATTTTGAGCATATTCATCGCCAACCTTAACCTCATCCAGTCGGAACAGAGGGGCCGAACAAAATGCTCGGCCCTTATTACTTGCCGGCAAAGTCAATTTAACATAAACTGTTAAAAAGTAACCTGAGTTTTTTAAATTCTTCGGAGGTTATTATGAGTTCCGACAATCGCACTCCCCGGCTTCATTCCTTCCGCATCGCATGTGCGATAGCCTCTGCGACCCTTTGCGCCACCGCCATCGCACAAGTGGCGTTCTCCTTAAAGCCAGCAATCGAAGTGCTCGACAACCCTGTAATTGCAGACTCCCCCGCGTATCCAGCCCTTGCGATCTCGACATTGGTCCCTGCCGTCATCGGTATCGCTACGACCATCCTCAGCGCCGTTCTCGTGTGGACGATCAAGAGCGGAGACCCCTTCAAGAAAGGGTCTGCGACATGCTTGAAGGTGCTCGGCATTCTCTTCGTTGTTCAAGCTGCCACCAGCCTCTACGCCGGCTCACTCAAAACCTCCGTTTCGATGTTTGGCGGCGAGGGGGCCGTCGGCGCCCAAGAGATCGCTTCATCATTCGATTGGACCTCTCTGGTTCTCGGCATCGTCCTGTTCATGCTTTCCCAGCTCTTCTTGTACGCCCGAGAGCTGTACCTCGACTCCGACGAGATTGCGTAAGGAAACGCCATGCCCGTAATTGTTCGCCTCGACAAGATCATGGCCGAGCGAAAGATTTCCTCGAACGAACTTGCCGAAAGGATTGGAACCACGCCCGTGAACCTGTCCCGTATTAAAAAAGGGCATATTCGCGGCATTCGCTTCAACACACTCGAGCAGCTATGCCTCGCCCTTCGTTGCCAACCCGGAGACCTTCTCGAAGTCATGAGCGAAGAGGATGCCCGAAAGGAGTTCGGACTCGATTGGTCCGCCGAGGATTAGAGGGCGGTCGTACTCGCCCTGCACACGGGGATGCGAATCGGCGAGGTCTGCGGCCTTCGGTGGTGCGATGTGGATTTCGAGACGGGCCTGATCTCGATCAGACACTCGGTGGCGTACGCGAAGGGAATGGGTTCGTTCATCAAGGGCACCAAGACCCATGACGCCAGGGGTATCCCCATCGACCCGGTCGGCCTACTCCCCTTCCTGAAGGAGACCCACGAGATCGACTGCGGAAAGCTGCGCTTGCGCGGCCTTACCGGGGCGGTCGAGATCGGGGACTGCTACATCCTGTCGGAGCCGGGCGCGACCTTCGCGACAACAAGCTATATCCGCAGGGCGTTCAAGACGTTCTCGGAGACCAACGGCCTCATGGGCACCAACGACGAGCTGATCACGTTCCACGGCCTTCGCCACACGTTCGCAACGCAGTGGATCCGCCAAGGCGGCGATATCAAGGCGCTCCAATCGATCCTCGGCCACAAGGACGCCATGGCGACGCTCAACGTCTACGCCGACATCGAGCCCATCTCCAAAATCCATAACATGCTGCGCGCCACGCCGTGCCTTTGGCGCGGGCACCTCGGGCCGAGGGTCGATCCGGGTCCCATGTTCCAACAGAGGATCCAGGAGTCCATCGAGACGCTCCAGGCGTTCGGCTACGGCATCACCGAGCCGGACGACCGAAATATCGCCATACGCGACGTGAAGACGAACAGTTGGCTCTAGCTCACCGAGTACGCGGCAGTGCTGGGCCCATCCCAACTGAGGTCACGGTGGTCCGATAGGGGCGCCGCCCGCGGCATGCGCCGCGGAGCGGTATCCCCTACCGAAGGGCGGGGATGCCCTCCGCTTCCAGTTCGGAATCAGCCGTCGGAGGCGTTCGGCTGACTGCGGGAACGGCCTGTCCGCTCAATGTGTTCGGCTGAGATCGGAAATCAACCCAACACGAGCCGGACACGCGCCAGACGGCTCTTCCCCGTACGGCCTTCCCCCTTACGCTCATGTTGCAGGCATGTAACGCCGCAGCGAGCGCGCCTTTTTTGCGCCAGACAGGTACAATGATGAACACTGTACCGTAGCGGAGCGCCCCGCGCACGCCGCAATCACGCGAAAGGGTTTCCCATGGCCGAGATCTCGTCCTCCCGTATCGTCATCACCGTCCTTGGCAAGAACCGCCCCGGCATCGTCGCCGGCGTCACCCGTGTCCTAGGCGAGGCCAACGTCGACATCCGCGACATCACGCAGTCCATTATCGAGGACATCTTCACCATGACCATGCTGGCCGACACCGCCGAGTCCAAGCTCGACTTCGCCGAGCTGCAGAAGGCCCTGGCCGAGGCCGGCGAGCTTTCGGGCGTCAACGTGTCCATCCAGCGCGAGGACGTCTTCAACTTTATGTACCGCCTGTAGCGAGCAAGCCGTGCGGGAACAGGCCGGCGCATCTGCACCCAAGCACGCCGCCCCCACACGGCCCCGAGAGGAGCGCGCATGGCTTACGACGCCAAGAAAATCTACTACCGCTTCGATGACCATCTGAGCCGCCTGGTCTTGGATTATGAGGCGAGCCGCCAGATTTCGCCCGAGAGCGAAAACCTCTACCACGGCATGCCGACTAATCCGTATGACGAGGGTCTGTTCGTCGAGCATAACGTCAAGCGCGGCCTGCGTAATGCCGACGGCTCGGGCGTGGTCGCGGGCCTTACCCGCATCTCGGACGTGCACGGCTACAACAAGGTCGACGGCAAGGTCGTACCCGACCAGGGCAAGCTCACGCTGCGCGGCTATAGCATCGAGGATCTGGTCAACAATGCCCAGGCCGAGAATCGCTATGGCTACGAAGAAGTCGCCTATCTGCTTATCACGGGCTCGCTGCCCAACAAAGAGGAGCTCGACGGTTTTTGCGAGCGCTTGGGCGCCTTTAGGCATCTGAGCGACGAATACGTCAAAGAGTTCCCCATGACCACGGTTTCGTCGAGCATCATGAACGTGCTCCAGCGCGCCGTGTTGCTGCTCTACGGCTTCGACGCCGAGCCCGACGTAATTACGCCCGAGCATGAGATCGACGTTGCCATCTCCATGCTCGCCCGTCTCCCCCGCATCGCCGCCTTCGCACACATGGCCTCGGTCGCCAAGCTTCGCGGCTCCGAGGTTCATGTACCGCACCCCACACCCGGCCTCTCCACCGCCGAGACCATCCTACAGGTGCTCCGCGGCGGTATGGCGTTCACCCGCGATGAGGCCATGCTGCTCGACGTGATGCTCATGCTGCATGCAGAGCACGGCGGCGGCAACAACTCCACGTTTGCCTGCCGCGTGCTGTCCTCCTCGGCCACCGACCCGTATTCCGCCTACGCCGCGGCCATCGGCTCGCTCAAGGGCCCGCGCCACGGCGGCGCCAACGCCAAGGTCGTGTCCATGCACGAGGACATCCGTGCGCATGTCTCCAATTGGGAGGACGAGGACGAGGTCGCGGCCTACCTGGGCAAGATCCTCGACAAGCAGGCCTTCGACGGCACGGGTCTCATCTACGGTATGGGCCACGCCGTCTACACGCTGAGCGACCCGCGCGCCGAGGTCTGCCGCCGTTACGCGCGCTCGCTTGCCGCCAAGAAGGACTTGGGCGAGGAGTTCGCGCTCATCGAGCGCATCGAGCGCCTGGCCCCGCAGGTGATGCGCGACCACGGCATGACCAAGCCTATCTGCGCCAACATCGACCTGTACACGGGCTTTATCTACAAGATGCTCGGCGTGCCCGAGACGCTCTTTACGCCGCTGTTCGCCGTCGCCCGCATGGCCGGCTGGTCGGCACACCGCATGGAAGAGCTCTTCTGCGCGCACCGCATCATCCGTCCCGCGTATCGCCCGGTTATCGAGCCGCTGGAGTATAAGCCGCTCGCCGATCGCTAGGACGCGGACCGTTATAGAACCCGAGCGTGGCCAGGGCATCACCGCCCTCGGCCACGCTTTTTATGCCAGTAGAAAGGGCTGCATCAAATGATTGTGTTTTCCGATATGGATGGAACACTGCTGACGACCGATAAGCAGATGAGCGACGCCACCTGGGCGATGCTCGACGAGCTTGCACGCCGCGGTATTGAGTTTGTGCCCTGCACGGGGCGCCCGCTGTCGGGCATCTTTGAGCCCATCCTCGCCCACCCCGCCGTACACTATGCGGTCTGTGCCAACGGTGCCAGCGTCTGGCAGCTCGACGACGGTACGCCCACCGATACCTCACGTGCTACGCGCATTTTGAGCCGACCGCTCGACCGCGCCATCGCCCACCGCGTCCATAGCATTGCCGCCGGTCACGATGTGACCTTCGATATCTTCGCGGACGGACAGTGCTTCCTCCCCCGCTCGCTCTACACGCGCCTGGACGAATTCTGCGGCGGCGACCCCCACATCGCGGCTTCGCTCAAGCGCACACGAACGCCGATCGACATGGATATCGACAACAAGATCGACGAGGTCGAGACGCTCGAACGCATCGCCATGTACTGGCACGACCCGGCCGATCGCGACGCCATCGCAGCGGAGCTCGACACGCTCGGAGGCATTGAGGTCACGCGTTCGTACGCCATGAATATCGAGGTCATGGGCGAGGGCGCCACCAAGGGAACGGCCCTCACGTGGCTGTGCGAGCATCTGGGCGAGCGTCTCGCCGACGCCTGGGCGTTCGGCGACAACATCAACGACATCCCCATGCTGCAGGCAGCGGGCCATGGCATGGCCATGATCAACGCCGAGCCCGAAGATCGCGAGGCCGCCGACGCCATTACCGAATACGACAACGACCACGACGGCGTCGCCAGCACCCTCATGGCCGCCCTCGCCTAGTCATTGGGGACGTTCTTAAACGACTAGTCGTTGGGGACACTCTTCGCAAAAAGCTGCAAGGATTGTCCCCCACTGTCGGCAGAAAAGGAACGTCCCCATCTGCCGGATTAGGAGAGACTCTCCAGCACGCGACGGAGCTCATGCTGAACGGCGTGGTCGCGGTTGCAGCCTACGACGCGATCGGCCACCGCTTTAAGCGCGGGGCGCGCGTTTTCCATCGCGCAGCCCGTGCCGACAAAGCGAATGATCTCGTAGTCGTTCATCGAGTCGCCAAACGCCATGACCTCGTCGCGACCAATGCCGTAATGCTCCGCGAGCTGCGCGATACCCGAGGCCTTCGACACACCAGGCTGCATGGCATCAATCCACGCGTTGCCCGAAGGCGCAAAAGTAAAGAGCTGACCAAGTTCGCGCTGTAGCACGTACGCGCTGTCCATAACCGCACTGTCGTCGCAAAAGATACTCGCTTTGATGATATTTACGCTGGGATCGGGCAGCTCCCAAATGCGCTCGGCATTGGGAAGGTCCTTATCGACCTCACGCACGAACTTGCACTCGTCATCGAGCAGGAAGGACTTGGTTCGGTCAAAGAGCGCAAGATGCAGATTGGGAAACGTCCTGACGGCTTGGGCGAGCCTTCGAATCGCCAGGTGGGAATACACCTCACGGTCTACCATCTTACCGTCGGCGTAGACCTGAGCGCCGTTAGCGGCGACAAAGTCCATCTTGTCGCGAACGGGCGCAAAGAACTCGCACAGGCGATCGTAGCGACGACCTGACGATGCAGCGAAATGCACACCATGCTCGTGTAGCGCCAGAATCAGTTCGTAGGTCTCGGGAGGCACCTGGCCGTTTTCGTCAAGCAGTGTGCCGTCCATATCGGATGCAATCAGTTTAAACATAGAAAAGCTCCCTTCGGGCTTGTTGGAATCGAACGTGTATCCGATTCCAACGTACCCAAAGGGAGCTCAAATAAGACTCCGCGGGCGTAAACGTTACAAGGACCTGGCAAATAGCTCACACATGCCAGAGGCCCCACGGTCGCGACGTCAGGCGGCCCGCCAAAGAATGTCCCCAACGACTAGTCGTTTAAGAACGTCCCCGATGACTAGTCGGCGAAGGTGAAGGTTGTAACGTCGAACATGCCCTCGGGGCGAATGCGGAGCGTCGGGATGACCGGCAGGGGCAGGAAGATGATGCCCATGATGGGGTCGAGCGGCGGCTCAATACCCATGGCGCGCGCCTTGACCATAAAGTCGTCGTGCTGTGCGGCAACGTCCTCTGCCGTGCCTTCGCTCATAAGACCACCGAGCGCCAGCGGAATGCGCGCCACGACCTCGCCGTTGCGCACCAGTACGTGACCGCCCTGGCCCACGGCCTCAACGGCAGCCATCATATCCGCCGCATTGTCGCCCACCACGCACACGTTGTGTGAGTCGTGGCCGATCGTGGAGGCAATGGCGCCACCCGTGATGGTGAAACCGCGCACCCAGCCGCGACCGATATGCTTGCCGACCAGGCCCAGGCCAGCGGGGCCGTCGCCATCGGCGCCCTCGGCCTGCAGCGACACGCCGCGGCCATGGCGCTCAATCAGCATAATGCGGCGCAAGTCCTCGGCGCTCTCGGGGCGGGCCATACCCGTGATAGCCATACCCGGGATAACATCGATAACGGCCTCGCCCGGCTTAAAGGCATAATCGAACACGTCAAGCGAAAGCTTCGGCAGCTTAACGGAAGCACGCAGCTCATCGGCAAGCGCTGCGACCTCGGCCGTCTCGGGTGCGACCTCGCCCACAAAGGTGCCATCCTGCGCCACCAGGGCACCGGCGGCATAAACACGATGCGGAGCCTTGGCAAACGTCAGGTCATCGAGCAGCAGCAGGTCGGCGCGCTTGCCCGGGGCGATTGCACCGCGTAGCTCGTGCGGGTCGCGGCAGCCGTGATCTAGCCCAAACGCCTCAGCCGTGGAAAGGGACGCCATAGAGATGGCGACCACCGGGTCGACGCCGGCCTCGATGGCCACGCGGCAGGCGTTGTCGATCATGCCGGTCGAAAGCGCGTCGGAGGGAGCGCGGTCGTCGGTCGCAAAGCAGCAGCGGCGGGCGCGGGCGGGGTTTTCCAGCAGCATCGGGGACAAATTGGCCAGATCGTGGCTGCACGTGCCCTCACGCAGCATCACATACATGCCGCGGGACAGTTTATCGAGCGCCTCCTCGGGAATCGTCGACTCGTGGTCGGCGATAATACCCGCCGCGGCATAGGCGTTGAGGTCCTTGCCGGCAACGAGCGGCGCGTGGCCGTCAACCTGCTTGGACGGCGTCTGGTTGGCAGCATCGATGCGAGCGCAAGTCTCGGGGTCGGCCATAAAGACGCCCGGCAGGTTCATCATTTCGCCCAGACCAAAGACATCGCCTGGATGCTCGGCAAAAAACGCCTGCATATCGGCAGCAGAAATAACGGCACCGGCCTGCTCGTCGGGCAGCGCGGGCACGCACGAAGGCATCATGTATTTGATGGAGATGGGTGCGCGGCGGCCGTCCTCAATCATAAAGCGCAGGCCGTCCAGGCCCGCCACATTAGCAATCTCGTGGCTGTCGGCAATGGCGGTGGTAGTACCGCGCGTCGCGGCCATGCGAGCATACTCGGCGGGACGGATGTTCGAAGACTCGATATGCAGATGCCCGTCAATAAAACCGGGAGCGAGATAGCGACCCTGGCAGTCGATGACCTCAGTTGCCTCATAGGTGCCAGCGGCATCGTCGCGACCATCGTAGAGCACGCCGACGATCACACCGTCCTTGACGGCAACGCTACCGGGCGCCACGCGCTGGCCATACACGTCGACGATCTGTGCATTGGTAAACAGCGTGTCGACGGGCACGCGGCCCTCGGCGGCCTCGATCACAGTCCTCATGACCTCAACGGACATACATACTCCTTTAACCGTAGAAAAAAGCTGCGGAGCGGACAAGCCTTCACCGCAGCATGCTCATAGCCATTGTATGCACAAACGATGGGTCAACAATACGCCTCTCCGCTTAACGGCACACGCCACTTGGTGCAATGGGGACTGCCGCTGAGCACCAATGACTACTCGACGACTACTAACTGCCGTCCCGACAACAAAAACGCCGATGTTTTGGCATCGCCAGCGAGCGAGTCGCATTTGAGACAAGGTGACGTGAAACGAAAGGGCGCTGACCTTCTGGTCGCGCCCTTGAAGTTGAACGTCAGATTGTCCAAATGCGACCCGCGCAGCGTCGAGCCGTTACGGCGTCTGGTAAAACGCCGTAACCTACACCCGTTCCGCGATCTCGCGGATGAGGTAGTCGGTCTTTTCCCAGCCCAGGCACGGGTCGGTGATCGACTTGCCAAAGACGCCGCCGTCGACCGGCTGGTTGCCGTCTTCTAGGTAGGACTCGATCATAAAGCCCTTGACCAGCTTGGAGATGGACTCGTTGCGGCGGCAGCTGTCGAGCACCTCCTTGCAAATGCGATACTGCTCCAGCGGACGCTTGCCCGAGTTGTCGTGGTTGCAGTCGATGACCGCTGCCGGATTGGCATAGCCGGCATGCTCGGTATAGCGTTCGGCCAGGCGTTCCAGGTGTTCGTAGTGGTAGTTGGGGTAGGTGCGCCCATCGAGACCGATGTAGCCACGCATAACGGCGTGTGCGAGCGGGTTGCCGTCGCACTCGACCTCCCAGTTGCGGAAGATGAAGCTCTGGTGCGCCTGGGCGGCGTAAATTGAGTTGAGCATAACGGTGGTAGAGCCGGCAGTGGGATTCTTCATGCCGACGGGTACCGAAATGCCGCTCGACACCAGACGGTGCTCCTGGTTCTCTACCGAGCGTGCGCCCACGGCGACATAGCTCAGCAGGTCAACGAGGTATTGGTAGTTGGACGGATAGAGCATCTCGTCGGCGGTGAAGAAGCCCGTTTCCTCAATAACGCGCAGGTGCATATGGCGGATGGCCTTGACGCCCTCGAGCAGGTCGTCGGGAGCCTCGGGGTTGGGGTTGTGCAGAAGACCCTTGTAACCGGTGCCCTTGGTGCGCGGCTTATTGGTGTAGACGCGCGGAATGATGATGAGCTTGTCCTTGACCTCTTCGGCGGTCTTGGCCAGTCGGTTCATATACTCGAGCACCGAATCCTCGCGGTCGGCAGAGCACGGGCCGATGATGAGCACCTTACGTGCGTCCTCGCCGGTAAAGACCTTGGCGACCTCGGAGTCGAATGCCTGTTTCTTAGCGGTAAGCTCGGCGGAAAGCGGCATTTCCTCGCGGATCTCCATGGGGATCGGCAGCCTGCGTTTGAATTCCATGGCCATAGGGGCCTCCTCAATCTATAGAAAGAGCAATAAGCGTATTGTCGAGTGTTCGGCATTATCCGCTGTCGCACGCTAAAGTGCAAGCCCTTGTCACCCCGAAACCTACCAAAAAGAGACAGGTTTATTTTGGCAGGTTTTATCTGGGCAAACGTCGGCGAATGCCGGGAGGGAGCGGCGTCGCGCGGGACCCTAGGGCTATTGTCGGTTCCCCAGGAAACACCCTGTGGGCAAAAAATGCCAAATATGAGTACGGTTGCTAGCTTAGTAGCATATTGCCTTCGCAAAATAATAGACATAACAGCAAAATATGTTCATTAACGCAAACACATATAAGTCCGCTATAGGGCTGTTTGATCAATTTAGGGACGCGTGTAAGCCGTGAAAACGGCATTTGGGGCTGTTTTGGCTGTTACTAAAAGGGTAACAGTACTCATATTTGCCATTTTTTGCCCACGGGGCCTCGAAGGGGCTGTCAATCAGGTCCCAGGGGAGGCGGTTTGAGGGCCGCAGAGCAAAAACGGGGGCGCAGGTTGTCCTGCGCCCCCGTTCTCGGGCGTTATTCGTTCCCCGCGGCAGAATTTACGCCGCCTCGTCGAACTGCGAGTTGTACAGGTCGGCGTAGAAGCCGCCCTGGGCGAGCAGCTCGTCGTGCGTGCCCTTTTCGACGATGTCGCCGTCGCGGATCACCAGGATCACGTCGGCGTTGCGGATCGTGGACAGGCGGTGCGCGATGACAAAGCTCGTGCGGCCCTGCATTAGCGCATCCATGGCACGCTGAATAAGCTCCTCGGTACGAGTGTCAACGTTGGAGGTCGCCTCGTCCAAAATCAGCGCCGGACGGTCGGCCAAAATGGCACGGGCGATGGTCACGAGCTGGCGCTGACCCTGCGACAGGTTGGTGCCCTCCTCGTTGATCATAAAGTCGTAACCGCCGGCGAGCGTATGGATAAAGTGGTCGCAGCGTGCGGCGCGTGCGGCGGCCTCGACTTCGGCATCGCTCGCATCGGGGCGTCCGTAGCGGATGTTTTCGCGGATGGTGCCGTTAAACAGCCAGGTATCCTGCAGCACCATGGCAAACTCGCCGCGCAGCGCCGCGCGGTCCCAGTCGCGCACGTCGACGCCCTCGACACGCAGCGAACCGTCGTCCACATCGTAGAAGCGCTGCAGCAGCTTGATGAGCGTGGTCTTGCCGGCGCCGGTGGGACCGACGATGGCGATGGTCTGGCCGGGCTGCGCCTCGCAGCTAAAGTCGTGGATGATGGTCTTGTCGGGCGTGTAGCCAAACTTGACGTGGTCGAACTCCACGTGACCGGGGCGCTTCTCGGGAATCTGCGCGTCGGCCTTCTGCTCCTCCTCGGGCGCGGCCAGGAACTCAAAGACGCGCTCGGTGGCAGCGGCCATCGACTGCATCGTGTTGCTCACGTTGCCCAGCTGCTGCACGGGTTGCGTAAAGTTGCGAACGTACTGGATAAAGCTCTGGATGTCGCCGGGCGTGGCATTGCCGGTCAGCGCGAGCTGTGCGCCCACCACGACGACGCCCACGTAGCCCATGTTGCCCACCAGGCTCATAAGCGGCATCATCAGGCCCGACAGGAACTGCGAGCGCCAGCCACTAATAAAGAGACGGTCGTTTTGACGGTCGAACTCCTCGATTGAGGCCTCGGCGCGGTCGAACACCTGGATGACGTTCTGGCCGGCAAAGTCCTCCTCGATAATACCGTTGACGGCGCCCAGAACCTGCT
>DBFOME010000084.1:0-13541 GCA_048430645.1 Collinsella sp.
CGTGGGCAAGGCAACGCTCGCAAGTATCATCGATACTGACGAGGGCGCTGCTCACCTGGGAGAGGTCGCGCTCATTTCCAAGAACACGCCGATCCGCGAAAGTGGTGTTCTGTTCTACGATACGCTCTATGACGAGAACGCTAGCTGCCATCTCGCGCTAGGTGTCGGTTTCCCCGAATGCATCGAGGGTGGGTACGACATGTCCAAGGAGGAGCTCCTGGAGCATGGTGTTAACGTCTCGAGCACGCACGTCGATTTTATGATCGGCACGGACGACATCGATATTACGGGCATTACGCCTGATGGACGTGAAGTTGTGATTTTCCAGAACGGCCAATGGAGTTGGGAATAGTCCCAGACCGTGGTACAATGCCACCCGCGGGCCGTTAGCTCAGCTGGCAGAGCAGGGGACTTTTAATCCCAAGGTCCAGGGTTCGAACCCCTGACGGCCCACCATAGAATAGAAAAGCGACTGGCGGATGCCGGCCGCTTTTTTAATATGAGCAGGACATTGTCAATAGGCAATATCGGGCCCGGCCCATGGGTTTGATCCCAAGGGCCAGGCCCTTCCTCTATCTCCACCCTCCTGCGGTGACCTCGGCGTGTCTTTCCGACGCTCGTCTTTGCAGTTTAATATCCGCCCGTGGCACTGGCGTGCTGGGCAATCCGTTGCTACGGCTGGGGCTACCTCGTCGATTCGACAGTCTGTTTACGCGGGTGGCGCTTTCGGCGCTCGCAGAAAAAGAGCCTGGGGTTCGCCCCAACGGCCTCGGATTGACCGCAGGATGGGGGATCGCGCTATGTCAACCGCGGCTCGGCATATGGCCTACGCCTCGGCCATGCAGCCGACGGCCCAGCACCAGCAGGCGAGCTCGCGCGCCGTGGCCACGTTCGCCTTGTTCTTGTGCACCCCGCGCTCGAGCATGGACTCCCGCCTCTGGACCAGCCTCCTCACGCCCTTGTTCGCGTGCCTTCTCGCCGCGGGGTCGGGGGATTGGCCTTTCGCAAGGTCCTTCGAACATTGGCTGGCGTTGAGGTAGTGCCATGCGGCCTCCACCAGGACGCGCCTCAGGTGCTTGTTGCCGGCCTTGGTTATACCGCCCCTGCAGACGCTCTCGCCGCTGGAGTGCTCGGACGGGGTGAGGCCCACCCAGGCCGCGAACGACCTCGCGTTCTTGAACCTGGAGAACTCGCCGGCCTCGAAGACCAGGTCCGCGGCGGTCATGATGTCGACGCCCTTGAGGCATCTGAGGCTGTCCACCCTCCTTTTCCACCTGGCCTTGGAGGCTTCGGCCGCGACCAGCTTCTCGAGCCTCTTCTTGTCCTCGGTCGCCTGGCGGACGCGGTCGATGTAGTAGGCGAGCACCTCGGCGTCGGCCCCCTCGTCGAACTTCACGCGCTTTATCCAGGCCCAGTGCGCCGCCGTCCAGTTGCCCCTCCTCGCGCCGGTGGGGCCCACCTCGTCGAACACGTATCCGTGCCTGAGCAGGAACTTCGAAAGCATCTGCTTGGACCTCTGGACCTCGTCGCGCGCATCGGCGAGGGCGCGCACCAGGTCGCGGGCGGCCTCGCACTCGTCGTCGGGGACCCACACCTCCACGATGTTGCCGACCGACAGCATCCTGGCCAGGAACTCCGCGTCGTTGCGGTCGTTCTTCCTCCTGCGGTCGGCCGCGGGCTTGATCATCTTGGAGACCGCGCCGATCGCGCAGTCGATACCGAGGGCGGACAGCCCCTTTTGGAGGTCGAAGCCGGTGACGCCCGATTCGTAGACGCACCTGGCTCCGGGGTCGACGGACCTGACCCAGTCGGCGACCGCGCAGGCGTCGTACCCGAAGCCGGCGCTCCTGACCTCGCCGGTCATGGCATCGAGCGCCACGGCCTTGATGGACCGGGCATGGACGTCGAGGCCGACGAAGGTGGTAGTATGCAGCATGGGAAGCCCCTTCCATGAATGTGGCGTGGCCGCCACGGGTTGGTTGGACACCTCCATTGTCGGCCTGATCCACGGATATGCATGCAGGAGGGGCTTCCAATTTCCAATGTCCTGCTCATATCGTCTGTTACCGCGGCACGGGTTCGAACCCGAAAGGGCGCGGAGCTGAGTAAACGCGTGAGCGTTTGCCAGCGGAGCTCGCAAGGCGCGGAAGCGCCGCAGCGGTCCGCACGCGCGGAGCGCGGGTGCGATTCCCTTCCCCGCCACCTTGAATTGACTAGGACCTCTGCAAAGGGGTCCTTTTCTTTTACCGAGGGCTCCTGCGGAAAATGCATCCCATTATTGAGGGGGAAACGGGATGAGCTTTCCGGCGCACGTGCGCATCTTGACGTGTGCATCTCGGGCTCCGTCTGCCCGGACATTCCCCCCACTTTTGCGCCACTTTGTAGACCGTTCGGTCGCCTGTCCGCACGCGCGGGTATACTCAAAACGATACTTTTCCTATGCAATACGATGCAGGCTCGACCTGCGCGATTCGAAGGGGGCCGTGATGGAGAGGATTCTCGGCGTTAATCTCTCTGGCTGGTTTATTCCCGAGCCCTGGGCGACCCCGTCGCTTTATGCAGCGACCGGAGCATCCAATGCAGCCGAGCTGCAGGAGGCCATGGGCACCGCTGCCTATAACGAGCGCATGCGTCGCCATTACGAGACGTTTGTGAGCGAGGACGATTTTCGTCGTATGGCGCAGATCGGTCTCAATGCCGTGCGCCTGCCGGTGCCGTGGTATGCCTTTGGCTCGCAGGAGTCCGACGCTTCCTACATCTCGGTTGTCGATTATATCGACCGTGCTATTGAGTGGGCCGACAAGTACAACATCCGCGTACTGCTCGATCTGGCAACTGTACCCGGCGGTCAGGGCGATTCCAACGATTCGCCCACGACGCCGGAAGTCGTCGCTGAGTGGCATTCGTCCACCAATGGCCGTCACGTTGCGCTCGATGTGCTCGAGCGCCTGGCCGATCGCTATGGTGAGGCCGAGAGCCTGCTGGGCATCGAGCTGTTGGATACGCCGCAGATGAGCGTACGCAAGAGCCTCTTTACCATGACAGACGGTATTCCGGCGCACTACCTGCGCAACTTCTATCGTGATGCGTACGAGCTCGTTCGTTCGTATATGCCCGAGGACAAGATTGTCGTCTTTTCCTCTTCGGGACACCCTGGCGAGTGGAAGCACTTTATGCGCGGTGCCAAGTACAAGAACGTCTACATGGACCTTCACCTGTACCATTACCGCGACGAGTATGCGCTCGACATCACGAGCCCCCGCGGTCTGACGACGGCGATTTCGCGCAACAAGCGTGAGCTCAAGGAGGCAATCTCGACCGGATTCCCCGTTTTGGTTGGTGAATGGTCGGGTGCGGCGATTTTTGCCAACTCGTCGGTTACGCCCGAGGGCCGCAATGCCTACGAGCGCGTGTTTATCGCCAACCAGCTGGCATCGTTTGCGCCGGCGGCTGGCTGGTTCTTCCAAACGTGGAAGACCGAGAAGCGTATTGCAGCATGGGACGCCCGCGCGGCGCTCGGCACGCTCGAGCGCGGCATGATTGAATAGGTTGATATGACGCAAAACAGCGCCCGCACGGGCAAACTTTATGTGGTCGGTACGCCCATCGGTAACCTGGGCGACTTGTCTCCGCGCGTCGGCGAGGCATTTGCCGCCGCCGACGCCGTCTGCTGTGAGGACACGCGTGTGACCTCAAAGTTGCTGATGCACCTAGGCATCTCCAAGCCGCTCGTTCGTTGCGACGAGAACGTGATCGCAAGTCGCGCAGCCGGCCTGGTCGACCGCTTGCTGGCGGGGGAGACCCTCGCCTTTGCCTCGGATGCCGGTATGCCGAGCGTGTCTGATCCCGGCCAGGCTTTGGTTGAGGCGGCGCGCGAGGCGGATGTGCCTGTCGAGGTTATTCCCGGCCCCTCTGCTTGCGTCATGGCGCTCGTATCGTCCGGTATTCCCTGCGAGCATTTCTTCTTCGAAGGCTTTTTGGGTCGCAAGCACGGCGACCGCGTGCGCCGACTGCAGCGCCTTGCCGTCGTCCCCGGCGCGCTCATCTTCTACGAGTCTCCACATCGCATCGTCGCGACGCTCGAGGCCGTGGCCGAGGTCTTTCCCCAGCGCGATGTTGCCGTCTGCCGCGAGCTCACCAAACTGCACGAGGAAGTCTTGCGTGGATCCGCCGCCCAGCTAACCGAGGAGCTGCGCGCCCGTGGCGAGGTAAAGGGCGAGATCGCGCTGGTCATCGCGCCGCCGAGCGAGGATGAGGAGTCCGGCATCGTGCCGGTTGGAGCCGCAGCGGTAGACCCCGACGAAGCCCTGCGCGAGGACATCCGTGCCGCGCTCGAGGAGGGGGAGCCCGCCTCCGCGGTGGCAAAGCGCCTGTCGCAGAAGTACTCGCGCCGCAAGCGCGATGTCTATGCCATGGTGCTCGATATGCAATAGATGGAGGATATCCAGCCCTTGCGCTAGAATCATCCCCTGTATGCAACGTTTTTCTGGAGGACAAACCCCATGGATCAAAGCAAGCCTTCGTTCTTTATCACGACGCCCATCTACTACGTCAACGCCGATCCGCACCTGGGCACGGCTTATTCCACCATCATCGCCGACGTCCAGGCTCGCTATCGTCGCTCCGCCGGCTATAACGTCAAGTTCCTGACTGGCATGGACGAGCATGGCGAGAAGGTCGCCGAGGCTGCAGCCAAGCACAACATGACGCCGCAGGAGTGGACCGACAGCCAGGCTCCGCACTTCAAGGAGCTGTGGAGCAAGCTCGAGATCTCCAACGACGACTTCATCCGCACCACCGAGCCGCGCCAGCATCATGCGGTGCGGTATCTGTGGGAGCGCATGAAGGAGTCCGGCTACCTGTATAAGGGCAGCTATGACGGCTGGTACTGCGTGCCCGACGAGACCTACTTTACCGATACGCAGGTCCAGAAGGGTGACGAAGAGTACGGTAGCGTCGGCCAGCACCTGTGCCCCGATTGCCACCGTCCGCTTGAGCGCGTGCAGGAGGAGTCCTACTTCTTTAAGCTTTCCGCTTTCCAGGACAAGCTGCTTAAGCTCTATGACGAGCATCCCGACTTTGTCGAGCCCGCGTTCCGCATGAACGAGGTGCGCAGCTTTGTCGAGGGCGGCCTTAACGACCTTTCCGTGAGCCGCACGAGCTTTGACTGGGGCATTCAGGTCCCGTTTGACGAGGGGCACGTTACCTACGTGTGGTTCGATGCACTGCTCAACTATATGACGGCCGTCGGCTACGGTGTCGACACCGATGAGGCCCGTGCCGAGCTGGCCTATCGCTGGCCCGCGCAGTTCCACATCGTGGGTAAGGACATCATTCGCTTCCACTGTGTCATTTGGCCCGCCATGCTCATGGCCATAGGCGAGGCCCTGCCCGAGCACGTCTTTGCCCACGGCTTCCTGACCGTGCGCAATGCCGAGACCGGCAAGGCCGAGAAGATGTCCAAGAGCCGCGGCAACGCCATCGCTCCGCAGGATGTTATCGACATGCTGGGCGTCGAGGGCTATCGCTACTACTTTATGACCGACGTCGTTCCCGGCACCGACGGTGCCATCAGCTTCGAGCGCATGGAGCAGGTCTACAACGCCGACCTGGCCAACAGCTGGGGCAACCTTATCTCGCGCTCGCTCAACATGAGCGGCAAGTACTTTGACGGTTGCGCGCCCGCCAAGCCCGTATCGTTCGATGCGTTCGACAACCCGCTGGCAAAGATTGCCGATGGCCTGGTCGATCGCTACATGGCCAAGATGGACGTGCTCGATTACGGTGGAGCTAAGGACGAGGTCATGGAGCTCATCCATGCCGCCAACCACTACATCGAGGACTCCGAGCCTTGGGCGCTTGCCAAGGACGAGGCCAAGGCTGACGAGCTGGCGTTTGTGATCTACAACCTGCTCGAGGCCATCCGCATTGCCGCTCACCTGCTGATGCCGCTCATGCCCCAGACTTCTGCCGAGGCCCTGCGTCGCCTGTCCTGCGAGGACGAGGCCGCGAGCGACGACCTCAAGGGCATTTGCGCTTGGGGCCTGCTTGCCGGTGGTCAGCCCGTCGAGAAGGGCGAGCCGCTGTTCCCGCGTCTGGGCTAAGCCGCTGCGCGCCATATCGGCAATTTGCTGTTTAGATGTAAGGGCATGGCCGCAACGGTCCATGCCCTTTTGCTTTACGATGCAGCCACCATGTTAAGGAGGCAACTATGACAACTTCGCCTTTGGCAAACCCCACGGCAACTAGGGAACTGCTAGAGGAGTTTGGCCTTGCGACCAAGCATCGCCTGGGCCAAAACTTCCTGATCGACAACCATGTGATCGAACGTATCTGTGAGCTCGCTGAACTTGCGGGCGATGAGCGCGTGCTCGAGGTCGGCCCGGGTTGCGGCACGCTGACGTTGGCCCTGCTGCAGGAGGCGGCGTGCGTTACGTCGATTGAGGCCGATCCCGAGCTTGAGCCGGTGCTTGACGCCCACGCCGCCGACTATGCCAACTTCCGCTTTATCATGGGCGATGCGCTTAAGGTGACGCCGAAGCAGATTGAGCAGGCCGCCGGCGGTGAGCCGACGGTATTTGTCGCGAACTTGCCCTATAACGTGGCGGCGACGATCATCCTGCAGTTCTTCCAGACGATGCCCGCGCTCAAGCGTGCCGTCGTCATGGTGCAAAAGGAGGTTGCCGATCGCATTGCCGCAGTGCCGGGCAACAAGACCTATGGCGGCTATACGGCAAAGCTCGGCCTGTATGCGCAGGTGACGGGTCGCTTTGAGGTGCCGCCGCGTTGCTTTATGCCGGCGCCGCACGTGGACTCGGCCGTCGTGCGTATCGACCGTGTTGACGGCGTGGTGCCCGAAGGGCTCGATCGCGACTTTGTGGCCCGCGTGATTGACGCTGCATTTGTTCAGCGCCGTAAGACCATCCGCAATTCCATGAGCGCCAACGGCTTTGCCAAGGACGTGCTCGACGCCGCCTTTGAGGCCTGCGGTATCGCACCTACCACGCGCGCCGAGACGCTCGACGTCGCCGCCTTTGTCCGCTTGGCCCAGGAGCTAATCCATGATGCCTAATGCCGAGCGCGTGACGTTTACCAAGAAAAAGAAGACGGTTGCTTGTCCCGTGCCCTTGGCACCGCTTGCCGACACGCATGCGCATCTGCTTTCGTTCTGGGGCAAAGAAGTGCCCGAGACGCTCCTGCGCGCTAAAGCCGCGGGCGTCGATCTGCTGGTGACGATGTTCGACCCCATCGCTGACAAACGCTGCGTGACGGACTATAGCGACTGGCTGGTGCGCGAAATTCTGCCGATGCGGGATATTCCGCAGATTAAGTATCTCGCCGGCGTGCACCCCTATGGCGCACCGGACTACACCGATGATATCCATGCCCAGATTGTGACTGCGCTCGACGATCCGTTGTGTGTTGGCATCGGCGAAATTGGCCTGGACTACCACATGGATTATGACGACGATGTCGCGCCGGCGCCTCATGACGTGCAGATTGATTGCATGGCACGTCAGCTCGAGGTTGCCGTACGCCGCAATGTGCCGGTGGAGTTGCATCTGCGTCATGAGGACACGGACGAGGAGCGCACCTCGCATGTGGACGCCTACAACGTGTTGCGCGAGGTGGGTGTGCCCCAGGCCGGTTGCGTACTGCACTGCTTTGGCGAGGATCGAGCCACGATGGAGCGCTTTGTGGATTTGGGTTGTTACATCGCCTATGGCGGCGCGGCTACCTTTAAGCGCAACGACGACGTGCGCGAGGCATTCGCGGCGACCCCGTTCGACCGTATTTTGTTCGAGACGGATTGTCCCTATATGGCGCCGGAGCCCATTCGCGGTCTTGAGTGCGAGCCTGCAATGATTTCCATCACGGCAAACGCGCTGGTCAACGACCGCGTCGATCGTACTGGCGAGGACGCCGAAGCAATCGCTCGAGCCGCCTGGGAAAATGCCTGCAAACTTTTTCAAAAATAGTTCTTGCGTTCGCGGTGGCGCTCCGTTATTCTAATTCCTGCACGCGGGCGTGGCGGAATTGGCAGACGCGTACGGTTCAGGTCCGTATGGGGGCAACCCCATGAAGGTTCAAGTCCTTTCGCCCGCACCATTGAATGAAAGAGCTCCCAGCAATGGGGGCTTTTTTGTTATGGGCCCATCGCGGGGACTTGAACCTGCGAAGGAGCGAGCGTAAAGAAAGCGCGGAGCGTTTTTAGCGAGCTGGCGAGGACGCCGGCAGGCGGCCGAAGCCGGTGTGGATCCGCGAAGCGGATACGCGGACGTCCTTTCGCCCGCACCATTGAATGAAAGAGCTCCCAGCAATGGGGGCTTTTTTGTTATGGGCCTCTTGTTGATGTCACGTTGCTGCTTCGTGCGGGTATCCTAATGCCAACGCGTGCCTATCAGAGGAGAAACCATGCTGTTGTCCGGTATCATCGCCGCCCTTACCAGCCTTTTGATTCCCATCATCATTTTGTTGTTACTGCTTCCCAACGCCTGCTATGTCGTTGAACAACAGCATGCCGTGATCATCGAGCGTCTGGGCAAGTTTAACCGCATCGTCAACGCGGGCTTCCACATGAAGGTGCCCGTGATCGACCGCAAGGCCGCCACGGTGAGTCTGCGCACCATGAAAAACGGTTTTGGCATCGACGTTAAGACCCAGGACAACGTGACCATCGGCCTTGAGGTCTCTGCTCAGTACCACGTGAGCTATGACATGGGCGCCGGCCCGGCAGATTCGGGTATCTACAAGAGCTACTACATGCTGCAGGAGCCCGTCGACCAGATGCGTGACTTCATCACCGACGCCCTGCGCTCTTCGATTCCCGTCTACACACTCGATGAGGTCTTTGCCAAGAAGGATGACATCGCCAAGGATGTCAACGCTACCGTTTCCGAGCAGATGGCCGCCTACGGCTTCACCCTCGTGTCGACGCTCATCACCAAGATCGCACTGCCGACCGAGGTTGAGAACTCCATGAACGACATCAACGCCGCCCAGCGCAAGCGCGCTGCGGCACAGGAGCTCGCCGAGGCCGACCGCATCAAGCGCGTCACCGAGGCGACCGCCGAGGCCGAGGCTATGGAAAAGGCGGGCGAGGGCATCGCCAACCAGCGCAAGGCCATCGCGCTGGGTATCAAAGATTCGCTCGAGATCATCCAGGAGACGGGTGTCGGCAATGACGAGGCCAACCAACTGTTCATGTTTACGCAGTGGTCCGAGATGATGACGGAGTTCGCTCGTACGGGTAAAACCTCGACGGTCGTGCTGCCGAGCGACTTCTCGCAGTCGGCCTCTATGTTCGAGCAGATGCTGACCGCCGGCAAAGTTCAAAACGATTCGAAGGAGTAGACGCGCGTGAAATACACCGTCGTTTGCGTCGGTAAGCTCAAGGAGCGCTTTTGGAAGGACGCGTGCGCTGAGTACACCAAGCGCCTAGGTGCCTATGCCAAGGTGGATATCCGCGAGGTGGCCGATATCGACCCGGCTAAGGCGGGCGGCGTGGATGCCGCACGCGACAAGGAGGGTGCGGCGATTCTCGCAGCCCTGCCGCCTCGAGCGCATGTGATCCTGCTTGCCATTGAGGGCAAAGAGCGCTCGAGCGAGGAGCTTTCGGCGCGGCTCGACGATCTTATGCTGCGTGGTAACAGCGACATCGCCTTTGTGATTGGTGGATCGGACGGCGTGAGCGATGACGTGCGCACACGAGCCGACGAGATGCTCAGCTTTGGACGTATTACCTTGCCGCACAACTTGGCGCGCGTGGTGCTGCTGGAGCAAATCTACCGCGCCTGCAAGATCAGCCGTGGCGAGCCGTATCACAAATAGGTCGGCAATACGAAACAATGCCGTGGGACAATAGCCTTCGTTTTGAAGAGCGTGTCTGAGAGGACTATGAGATATGAAGATCGGATTTGTCGGTTTTGGCAATATGGCGAGCGCTATGGCCGATGGCTGGATCGCCGCCGGTGTGGCTGCGAGCGATATGTGCGCCTGCGCGGGCCACTACGACGCCTTGGTCGAGCGTTGTGAGGCACGTGGGATGGTTGCCTGTCGTGATGCGGCGGAGGTTGTCGCCGCATCCGATATCGTGGTTGCTGCGGTCAAGCCATACATGATTGAGAAGGTCTTCGCTCCGCTCAAAGAAACCCTTGCCGACAAGGTTGTCCTTTCGGTCGCCTGGACCTGGGATAGCGCCAAGTGGGAGCAGGTCCTGCCGGGTGTCGCACACATCTCGACGGTGCCCAACACACCGGTTTCGGTGGGCGAGGGCGTTATCGCCTGCGAGAAGGCTTCCACGCTTAGCGATGAGCAGCGTGCCACGGTGCTCGGTCTGCTCGGAAAGCTTGGCACCGTCGTCGAGCTCGATTCGAGTCTGCTGTTTGTGGGCGGTACCGTGGGCGGTTGCGCACCGGCATTTGTCGCCATGGCGATTGAGGCCTTGGGCGACGCGGCCGTCAAGCACGGTATCCCGCGCGCCGATGCCTATCGCATTGTGAGCCAGATGGTGCTGGGCACGGCAAAGCTACAGCTTGCGACTGGCCAGCATCCTGCGGCGATGAAGGATGCCGTATGCTCACCCGGTGGCGCCACCATCAAGGGCGTCGTCGCGCTCGAGGACGCCGGCATGCGCAGCGCCCTGGTCAAGGCCATCGACGCCACCCTCCAGTAAAACCTGCCATTTAGGGACAGGTTTATTTTGGCAGGTTTTCCTGCGGTTTTATCTCTATAGCAAAAAGCGCCTCGCAACTGGCTCAATTCCAGTTGCGAGGCGCTTGCGTTTGCCCAGATAAAACCGACCAAAATAAACCAGTCCCTTTTTGGCAGGTTAGTCCCAGAAGCTGTCTTGATCGTCCTCGTCCTTGGGGCCGCGGTCGACATACATCTTATGGGTGCGCTTCTCCATTACAAAGGCAAGAATCGCAAACAGTAGGATGCCGCCGGCGAAAAGGATGGCAAAACCGGTGCGGGTGCCAAACAAAAAGGAAAAAACTGCGTCCATTGGGTGCCTTCTTGCGTAGTTGGGTTGGGTCGTAAACGCTCATAAGTATATACTTGCCCATACATGTACAAGGTTGCAACCTAAATGGAATGTATATCGCCGGAGGATCTAATGCTTGATATCAAGTTTGTTCGCGAGAACCCCGATGCCATCGATACCGCCATGGCCAACCGCCAGACGTCTTGGGATCGAGAGAAGTTCTTTGAACTCGACGACGAGCGCCGTGCCGTCATCAACGAGGTCGAGGAGCTCCAGGCCACGCGTAATGCCGAGTCCAAGAAGATCGGCGCCCTGATGAAGGAGGGCAAGAAGGACGAGGCCGAGGCCGCCAAGGAGGCCGTGCGCGCCGTCAACGAGAAGATTGACGGTCTGGCCGAGCGCCGCACCGCTCTCGAGCAGGAGCAGTACGACTTTATGGCTCACCTTCCCAACATCCCTTGCGAGGCCACGCCGTACGGCAAGGACGAGGACGAGAACATCGAGCGCCGTCGTTGGGGCACCCCGCGCGAGTTCGACTTCGACTTTAAGCCGCACTGGGACCTGGGCACCGACCTCGACATCCTCGATTTCGAGCGCGGCAACAAGCTCTCCGGTAGCCGCTTTACCGTTCTCGGTGGCGCCGGCGCCCGTCTTGAGCGCGCCCTCATCAACTTCTTCCTTGACACGCACACCAGCCGTGGCTTTAAGGAGTGGTGGCCGCCCATCGTCGTCAAGCGTCAGACCATGTTTGGCACGGGTCAGCTGCCCAAGTTCGAGGACGACGCCTATCACGTCTCGGGCGACAACTTCCTGATCCCCACCGCCGAGGTCGTGCTTACCAACCTGCACGCCGGCGAGGTTCTCGATGCTGATACCCTGCCGCGCCGCTACACCGCCTTCACCCCCTGCTTCCGCGAGGAGGCCGGCTCCGCTGGTCGCGACACTCGCGGCATCATTCGCCAGCACGAGTTCGACAAGGTCGAGATGGTCAAGTTTGCCAAGCCGGAGGAGTCCGACGAGGAGCTCGAGAGCATGACCGCCGAGGCCGAGTACCTGCTGCAGCAGCTGGGCCTTCCGTATCGCGTGATTAGCCTGTGCACCGGCGACTTGGGCTTCTCTGCCCGTCAGACCTACGACGTCGAGGTCTGGCTGCCGAGCTACAACGCCTACAAGGAGATCAGCTCCTGCTCCAACTGCGGTGACTTCCAGGCTCGCCGCGCCAACATCAAGTATCGCGACCCCGAGAACTTCAAGGGTTCGCGCTACCTGCACACTCTCAACGGTTCCGGCTTGCCGGCCGGCCGCACCATGGCCGCCATTCTGGAGAACTACCAGAACGCCGACGGCACCATCACGATCCCCGAGGTTCTGCGTCCTTACATGGGCGGCCTCGAGAAGATCGAGCCGGTCGCGTAACTTGGCTGCATAGGGGATATGCAAGGGCGCTCCTTCGGGGGCGCCCTATTTCGTGCGCAGGTCCATACCATGCCGTGCGGACAGCTCAATAGAAAACACACGAACAAGCGTTCTGTATACAGCCACCTACCTGCTATGCTTTTGTTAAATAGAAGCGAGAGGAAGGGAATGCGATGGAACTGTTTGATGAGCGGGTAGTTTTGTTTGAGAGTGACGAGGGCGGGGAGTACCTGCTTGTAACGTGTGAGCCGTCTGGCATGGGTGGCCTGGTGGTTCGGCAGGCGAGCGAGGGCCCGTTGACCCAATGGTGCTTTGAGGAGTCGCCGCATATGGTCGAGACCTTTGTGACGTACGAGGGGCTTGTGGCCCTGGAGCACTTCTATGGAGTTGGGACTTCCAACCAGGTCGCGCGCATGCTGAGCATCTCGTTTGCCGATTATGATTGTGCCCAGCGGGTGAGATCGCTCCTGAGGGAACTTGATGCTAAGTTTGACGTGATCGAAAAGCCAATCGATCGTACGGGGAACGGCGGTATATGCGGAGCAGCATGACAAAACTGCGTTCCACAAAAAAGTTTGAGATTGTGCTTGACTCCAATAAGCTAAAGTGGTTTTATATGTCTTGCGCTGCGGCGTTACCTCAGCTGGATAGAGGGTCTGACTACGAATCAGAACGTCATAGGTTCGAATCCTATACGCCGCACCAATTGAACTTGAAGCCTCCGGCAACGGGGGCTTTTCTTTTATGCCGCCGCTGCATGGATTCGAACCTCGGTTGAGGCGCGAGCGCCAAGAAAACGCGGAGCGTTTTTAGCGAGCGGGCGAGGACGCCGGCAGGCGGGCGAAGCCGGTGCGGATCCGCGCAGTGGATGCGCGGAATCCTATACGCCGCACCAATTGAAATCGAAAGCCTCCGGCAACGGGGGCTTTTCTTTTATGCCGCCACTGCATGGATTCGAACCTCGGTCGAGGCGCGAGCGTCTTAATCATCACTTCGTAAAATTTTTCCAAATTGTCGCTTGACCCATCGAGGGGTCACGTGCATAATAATCCGTGCGTTGCGGCGTTACCTCAGCTGGATAGAGGGTCTGACTACGAATCAGAACGTCATAGGTTCGAATCCTATACGCCGCACCAATTGA
>DBFOME010000085.1:0-1834 GCA_048430645.1 Collinsella sp.
CGGCATCATGCCCGGCATGCTCGGCATGATCGCCTTCTGGCTGTACTACTGGCTGCTGTCCAAGAAGATCAACCCCATGGTGCTGATCGTGGCCACCATGGTCGTGGGCATCATCGGCGCGTTCTTCGGCGTGCTGGCGTAAGGGCCCGGCTGCATAGATTTTCGTTGCAACCTGGAAAGGGGATGGAGCAGGCCTATGCTCTCCATCCCCTTTTTGTATAGAAGGAGTTCGTATGTTCGCGAAGGGTCGCGAAGCAATGCGCCTGACGCCGGCAGAGGTCAGGCTGATTCTTATTGAGTCCCTGCAGTGGTGCGCCAACAACGCGGTCTACTTTTTGGGGCTTATCGGTGCGGCCACGTATGATCTGGCCGGCACGGCCTTTTTGGTTGCCGCCATTACGCTCGCGCGCAATCTTATGACGTCGGTGGGCAATATGGTGTCGGGCTCGGTCATCGATCGCTTTGGACCGCGCCGGACGTCGTTTGTGACGTGCGTGATTACGGCAGTGCTATCGCTTGGCGTGGGGTTAGCGCCGTTGTCTGTCCCCGGGCTTGTGTTTGCCGCGTGCGTCTTGGGACTTGCGGGCGGCTTTATCAACACCTGCACGCATGCGTTTCCGGGATACCTGGAGTCGACCACCGAGGGCCGTACCCGCGTGAACGGCCTCATGGTCTTCTATAGCAATATCGCCTATACCGCCGGCCCGCTGCTCGGTGGCGCCATCGTGAGTTGTTTTGCCACGCAGTCTGTTTACCTGCTCATGGCTGGCATGATGGGCATGGCGGCCATGCTCTCCTTGGGCTGTCACGAGTGTGTTGCTCCCGCAAAAGGGGGGAAGCCGAAGGGCGGTATTCTGGGCGGCATGGCCGAGGGCGCGCGACTTACGTTTCGCGACCACGACCTGCGCCTCATCTTTATCTCGGGCTTTTTGGGTTTCTTTGCGTTTGGCGCGTTCGATTCGCTGGAGTCGTTGTTCTATCGCGATGTGCTCAACGTGGATATCGTCTGGCTGGGCTGGCTGTCCTCGGTCGTGGGCCTCACTTCCTCGGTGGGCGCGTTCATCCTGACCAAGCTTTCTGCCCGCCATGTCAACCTGCGATTGCTGCTCGGCGCGCTCATGGCCGTGGGCATTGGGTCCATGGTGTACGTGGGCACCGATATGCTGGGGGTCGCGATTATCGGTCAGGCGATTAACGGTCTGGCCTGGGGATTCCTGGAACCGCTGCAGATGATCTTGATTCAGGAGCGCGCTGACATCAAATACCTGGGGCGCATTACCGGCTTTGTGCGTTTTGGCCTGATGAGCGCCGGCGTGCTGCCGCTGCTGGCGGCTCCGTTTTTGGCGGAGGCTTTGGGCGTCCAGGCGGTGCTGTTTGGGGCATCGACCATTATTGCGCTGGTAGGAACGCTGTTCTTTGTCACACAAGGGAGGCGCCAGAGGCGTTAGCTATACATTCAATTCTAATTTAATACCACTCACCAGAGAATTTCGACCGTTCACCGAGGATTGGAACAGATTGATAAGTGGTATTAAAAACATGTTAGGTGTATGTCTATAATTGGTATCGAAAAGAAACGCGATGTATAGAGTTGCGTGCAGGACAGAAAGGAAAAGCCATGAAGGAAACCGAGAAGATCGAGATCATGCACTTTAGCCAGGAGGGCTACCTCGAGGACGGCAAGAACGTCTACGAGACCGGCAAGAAGATGACCGCGCTCGCCGACAAGGTCGCCGACGAGGGCTACGACGCCGTGTTCCTGATGGGCGTCGGCGGCACCTGGGACGAGCTCATGCAGCTCGAGTACCTCATGAACAAGTTCGGCGACCGCGAC
>DBFOME010000086.1:0-92087 GCA_048430645.1 Collinsella sp.
GCTATAAACTAAGCAGCGAGAGCCATAGGCTCAAAAGAAGAGTTGTTGTCAATTCAATTTGACGGTACCCCTGTTTAACGAGGCGAGGAGACCTCGGCTTGCTTCCTCTCTCAGAGCTATCGTGTCGAAACCAGTCGCCCCCGGATGTTGGGAAAGTCTGGATGGGATTGGGCACGAGTACCCAACACCCGTCGACTTTTCAAGGAACATGCGGGGCGAGCCCCGCTTGTGGAGTGTTATCTTACCACGTTCTGAAAGCGGACAGCTGTTCTATGCACGAGCTGTGAAGACCCCAATGTGCGCCGCACTTCGCACTTTTGCTACCGATCGCGTCACGTATATTTTCGCCAAGCAAAATTGACCCGTCGAAAGGACCGTTATGGATACCAAGCAGCAACTCGTCAATGCCCTCGCAGGCCTGGGCTCAACCATTACCGAAGCTATGGATGTCATCGAAGGCTTTGTCCCCTGCGGACATCCCGCCCTCGCGGTATCGAACGCACTCGTCGCGCTGGACGCTGACGATGATGCGGCTCTCGCCCAGCAGCTTGAGACCGTCGAGGGCTTTATCGACCACGTGAGTGAGAACCGCGGCGTAACCGCCTACCACGGCATCGAGGTCGAGCTTACGGGTCCCAAAGCCGATCTGTTCGCAGCAATCCGCGAGGTAGGCGCCCTTATGCAGACCGCAGGCGTCAAGAACACCCAGGTCAACGAGTGGGTCTACCGCAGTCTGGCAGCACTCGACAGCTCCGACGAAAAGGCTGCCGAGCAGCTCGCAGAAAGTCCCGCCATTAAGGCCGAGCTTTTGTAAATAGCAGACGCGGGTCCCTTGGCGCATCGTCGTCCAAGAGGCCCGCAAACAGTTCGCGTCAACCGATAGCCGCGCCGCCACGTTCGGTCAAAGCCAGAATCGGCATCATTTGGCGCGGGGTCTTTGCTGCAAGATCGGCATGTTCGAGCAGCTTACGATTGTTGGTCACCAAGTAATCGACCTGCGCGCGCTTGCACGCGGCGAGCACCAAGTTGTCCTCGTAATCGCGATGGAGCGCTAAGTATTTGTCGGCCAGCCAAAGGTCCGACGCATCAGCGCCCACGGCCGTGGCGTTTTCGGTCATGTTCCGAACAAACGCCAGCGCCGCATCGCCAATCGCGCGGGCAGACGCCTCGTCGAGCGCTCCCCCGCTGGCAAGAACGCTACGCTTCAGCTCGTGTTGGACAACGTACAGCACGTCCTTGGCAATATGCACCGGAAAGAACAGTAATGCCCCCGCCTCCGTCGCCTGCCCAATAAACGCACGCGCGGCAAGCGACTCGGCATGGTCGACGCAAAACGAGTCGACCCATACGTTGGCGTCCACCATGATCTTGAGAGGCGCCCCACTCACTGGATCATCCCCTTTTGGCGATAATGCTCATCCATGGCTTCGGAATAGATTGTGTCCCAACCGCGATCGTCGGATACGGGCGACATAGCGATGCCCAAATCTGCATAAAGCCGGTCTGCCGCTGCCCACGACGCGGTGAACGGAGTATCGTGCGCGACGGTCTGTTGCCGGCCATCAACGGCAGACAGTACTTCCTCACACTGCCCGCCACCCTGTGCGACCTTGGCCACGACCTTTTTGATGAGCTCGGGCAGTGACCCGCCCGAAAGCCGCAGCGCTTCCTCGGCACGGTTCTTGACCTGGCGATCCACGCGAACGTTCACCTGCGCCATGCTGCCAACGGTAGCCATCTCAACCTCACCTTCAGCGTTTGCTAGCCGTGCTAGCATGAGCATATATCTGAGCTAACATCTCGTCAAACAAAAGAAGGCCTGCACCCTGGCGGCTGCGGTGCCGCCCGAATGCAGGCCATATACTCAATCGAAAACGCTAACGCAGGTACGCCTTCGCGTTGCCCAAGCTGTAGGCGATCGTTGAGCCGTTGTGCAGCAGTGACGACGTCTGCGGAGTGATCATGCCGGTAATACCCAATGCCAACAGCGCCGAGTTGGTGAGCATCACCTTGGAATACGAACTCGTCAGACGGTCGATAAGCCCCTGACTCATGCGGCGCAGGCGCACGATCGCGGCCAGATCCGTATCGGTCAGGATGATGTCGGCGACCTCCTTGGCGATGTCGCTTCCGCCACCCATCGCCAGGCCCACGTCGGCCAAACCGAGCGCCGGCGAATCGTTGACGCCGTCGCCCACCATGGCAACGTGGCGCCCCTCGCTCTTAATTCGCTCCACATAGGCGTACTTGTCCTCGGGCAGCAGCTCGGCCTTAAACTCGTCGACCCCCGCCTCTCGCGCAATGCGCTCGGCTGTGCGCTCGGAGTCGCCCGTGAGCATAACGACATGCTTGACGCCCAGCGCATGCAGGTCGGCGATGGCCTCGCGGACCCCGGGCTTGAGCGGATCCTCGATGCCGAGTACGCCGACGACCTTGCCATCGACCGCCAGATACAGCGGCGACAGGCCCTGCATCTTGAGGTCGATTTGCTCCTTGATGTCGGACTCGAGCTGCGCACCCTCGTCCTCAAACACAAAGTGCGCGGAACCGATGATGGCGCGACGCCCTTCAATGGACGAAGCGATGCCGTGCGCCACGATGTACTCGACCGCAGCGTGACGCTCGCGGTGCTCGAGCCCGCGCTCGCGGGCGGCGTTGACCACGGCACGCGCCACCGGATGCGGGAAATGCTCCTCCAAGCAGGCGGAAAGGCGCAGAACCTCGTCCTCGCTCCAGCCATCGGTGGTGAGCACGCAGGCAAGACGCGGCTGCGCCTCGGTGAGCGTGCCGGTCTTATCAAACACGATGGTATCGGCCTTGGCAAACGACTCAAAGTACTTCGCGCCCTTGACCATGACGCCCATCTTGGCGGCATCGCTCATAGCGGTCATGACGGCGACCGAACCCGTGAGTTTAAGTGCGCACGAGTAGTCGACCATCAGCGCCGCTGAGGTCTTGATGAGGCTGCGGGTGGTAAGCGCAACCAGGCCCGCGAGCAGGAAGTTCCACGGGACGATCTTGTTGGCGAGGTCTTCCATGTGCGACTGGCCCTCGGACTTGAGCGAGTCGGCCGCCTGCACGAGCGAGACGATCGAGCGGAGCTTGGTCTGAGCCGTGTTGGCGCGCACACGCACCAAGATACTGCCGTCTTCCACGACGGTGCCGGCGAATACATCGTCGCCCGCGCTGCGCTCGACGGCAAGCGGCTCGCCGGTCAGGGTCGCCTGGTTAACCATGGCGCTTCCCTGCTCGACCACGCCGTCGATGCAGATGGACATGCCGGTGCGAACGGCGACCAAGTCGCCGGGCTCAAGCTCGGTCGCGGCAACGCTTACCTCGGTGTCGCCGACGAGCTTTTGCGCCTTGTCGGGCACATCAAGCAGCGAGTTGATGAGCTCGTTTTCGCTCATGGCGCGTGTGTAGTCCTCGAGCAGCTCGCCCACGTTGAGCAGGAACATTGTCTGGCCCGCGGTGTCGACATCACGTTTGACGAACGAAATGCCGATGGCCGAAGCGTCGAGCACTGGAACGGTCAGGCGCGGCTGCGCCAGCTCATGAAGGGCAGCGCGCAAAAAGGTCATGTAACCGGCCACAACAAAGATGGCACGCAGCGGCGTAGGCAGGAACCAGCGGCGCGCGTAGTGGGCGCCGATAAGTGTGGCAAGATCCATGACGAGTTTGTGCTTGCGTGGCTCAAGCTGCATCACGTAACCCGTCTTTGCGTCGGCAATGGCCTGGGCATCGAGCGCACCCAAGGCGTCGAGCACGCCCGCACGACACTGCTCGTCATATTCGAGCGCCATCTGGCCAATACGGCCATAAACGCGCACCTTGTGCACGCCGTCGATATCGCCGCTGAGCTTAAGAAGTGCATCGAGATCGCTCTCTGGCACAGGACCCGCCAATTGAAGACGGGTCCTGCCGGGGATCTCGCTAATAATCGAGAATCTCATAGTTTGTGCCTGGGAGCGTTACTCAGCTGCCTCGTCAGCAGCGGCCTCGCTCTGGGTGATGTAGGCCGCCTCGGCAACCATGTCGTCGACATTAGCCTTGGCCTGCTCGACCATGTCCTGGTAGCCGTTCTTGATGCGCATGCCGCACGCGATACCCTGCACGCAGGCATTCTTGACCGGAGCGCTGGTGAGCAGCTTGATGCCGGCCGTACCAAGCAGAAAACCGCCACCGACAAGCAGGGTGTTAAACGTCGACTTCTTCATGTTGCTTCTCCCTTTTGCCGCATTGGACGCGGCACGGTGCCTCAGCACCCGAGTAAACAAGTTTGCTCGAGCACACTTTTGGAAAATAGTTTAGTTTATCTAACTATTGAGGTCAACAAAGGTTAACTTTTTGGAAATCTTAGGGCGCGGATCAGCCGACTTCCGACAATCCGCCCGCCGCGACGCACATCTCCGGCATCCAAGAAAGACTCTCCACCGACCTAATGAATTGAGGTCTAATACTTTTCCCGAGAAGTGAACGAGCAAAATCGGACCCCCGAAACATCTGCATTTTTCGCCAGCAAAACCGCAGGAAAAACTCGACAAAACCGCAGGAAACAGAGCCCAAAAAGTGTCGATGCTTCAGGGGTCCAAATAAGGTCGTTCACTTCGCGGAAAAGTATTAGACCCCGATTTCCGTCACTCCCACAATGTGGCAAAGGGACAGCCCCTTTGCCACATCCATAAAGAATGAGGGCGCCATCGGCGCCCTCATTCACCAAATTCCATTCAGCCCGCCCGACCCGAACGGCCGAGTCGTTGCAGAACCCGGGAGCCCCGGCAGGGCGTGTGCTTGCTCAAAATGAGTTCCGCACGCAAAGAAGGCCACTTAATGTGGCCTTCGTCTTGCGCAGGACTGTTCGAAATTTTGAGGAAGCACCCGCCCTGCCGGGGCTCCCGAGTTCCCGCTTACGAGAGCGACGTTCTCAGCAACTCGTTGAAGAGCTTCGGGTTGCCCTTGCCGCGGCTTGCCTTCATGCACTGGCCCACCAGAAAGCCGATGACCTTCTGGTTGCCGTCACGATACTGCTGCGCCTGATCGGCACAGTTTGCCAGCACCTCGTCCACAATCGGCTGCAGCGCACCGGCATCGCTCACCTGACGCATACCGCGCTCGTCGACGATCTTGTTGGGATCGTCGCCGGTCTGGGCCATGGCCTCAAAGACCTCGTGTGCCTGGTTGGAGCTAATGGCATCGGTCGCGAGCAACTTGGCAAGCGCTGCCACCTGAGCCGGTGCAATACCGGACTCGGTCAGCGACACACCCGCACCCTTAAGGTAGGCGATCATCTCGTTCACCAGCAGGTTTGCGACCGTCTGGGCCTCCTTGCCAGCCATACCGGCAGCGGCAGCCTCAAAGAACTCGGCAAACTCGGGGTCACCGGCGATCTGCTCGGCATCGGCCGCCTTAATGCCAAAGTCGGCCTCAAAACGGGCGCGCTTGGCATCGGGCAGCTCGGGGATCTCGCCTCGGCAGCGGTCGATGAACTCGTCGTCCAGATCGAAGGGCGCCAGGTCGGGATCGGGGAACAGGCGATAGTCGTCGGCCGTCTCCTTCACACGCATGACCACGGTGCGCTTGCGGCTGGGCTCCCAGTGGCGGGTCTCCTGATAGATGATGCCGCCTTCCTCGAGCACCTCGGCCTGGCGGCAGATCTCGTAGGCAAGGCCGTCATGCAGACTCTTAAACGAGTTGAGGTTCTTGAGCTCGGTCTTGGTGCCCAGCTTGGTCTCGCCGCGGCGGCGCAGCGACACATTGCCGTCGCAGCGCATGGAACCCTTCTCCATGGAGCAGTCCGAAATGCCCAGCGTCACAAAAATGCGACGGAGCTTCTCCATAAACAGGCGAGCCTCCTCAGGCGTGCGCAGGTCGGGCTCGGTGACGAGCTCAATCAGCGGCGTGCCGCAGCGGTTGTAGTCGACGAGCGACTCGGCAGCAGCGGTAATGCGGCCCTCGGCACCGCCCACGTGCACCATCTTGGCGGCATCCTCCTCCATGTGGATGCGCAGAATGCGGATGGGCACCGTGTAGGAACCGTCCTCGCGACGCTCGGGCATCTGCAGGTTGGACGCGTCATAGCTGGCCAGATGGCCGGCGCGCTGGTTGCCCTCGCGCATGGTCGACGTCATGGACGTGGACAGGCCCTCGGCGTTGGCCGAGGCGCTCGCCAGGCTCTGGGCCTCGGCCTCGCCAAACGCGCAGTCGGGGCGCTCGGCGGCACCGCGACCGGTCACGTCCAGATCCAGGTGACCGTACATGGCAAAAGCAACCGGACCCTGCGTAGTCTGGAAGTTCTTGGCCATATCGGGATAGAAATAGTGCTTGCGGTAGAACATCGAGTGGCGCTGAATCTCGCAGTTGGTGGCTAGACCCGCCTTGACGATGCTCTCGATGGCGCGCTTGTTGGGCACCGGCAGGGCACCGGGCAGGCCCAGGCATACCGGGCACACGTTGGCGTTGGGCTCGTCATCGTGGCTGAGCTTGCAGTTGCAGAACATCTTGGTATCGAGTGCGGTGAGCTCGGTATGGATCTCCAGGCCGATCACGGCCTCCCAATCCTGTAGGACCTCGGAAAGCTCCTTCATTACAGCTCGCCTCCCTTCCCGGCAAAATCGGGCGCGACGGAAAGCGCGGGCGCACCCGTGGCGGCATCGGCAAAGCCGCGCTCCAGGGCGCGGGCAAACGTGAGCAGCTGACGGTCCTTAAACGCCGGGCCCACCAGCTGGGCAGAAACGGGCAGCTGAGTATCCTCGCCCAGGCCCAGCGGCACCGAGATACCACCGTTGCCGCAAATGTTGAGCGAGATGGTGTACAGGTCCGAAAGGTACATCTGTGTGGGGTCGCTGATCTCGCCAAACTTAAAGGCCGTGCGCGGCGAGGCGGGCATGAGGATGGTGTCCACCTTGGCATACGCGGCGTCGTAGTCCTGCGTGATGAGTGTGCGGGCCTTTTGCGCTGCGTAGTAATACTTGTCGTACACGCCCGAGCTCAGCAGGTAGGCACCGAGCATCTGACGGCGCTTGGCCTCGGCGCCAAAGCCGTGGGCACGCGAAAGCGAGCTCTGGTCGGACAGGTTGGCGCAGCCCTCCTCCTGATAGCCGTAGCGAATGCCGTCGAAGCGGGCCAGATTGGAGAACGCCTCGGCCGGGCCGATGACGTAGTATGCGGCGATGGCGGCGTCCAGGTGCGGCAGGTCGACCTCGACCAGCTCGGCACCCTGGTTCTGCAGCTCCTGGGCGGCGCGCTGAACAGCGGCCTTGACCTCGGGCGTCAGGCCCTCGGCCTCCATGAACGCGGGGATAATGCCCACGCGCTTGCCCTCGATGCTGTCGTTAAGATGCTCGGTAAAGTCGACGGCGCAATCCTGGCTGGTGCAGTCGTACGGATCGTGGCCCGCGCCGGTAAGCGCGTTCATGGCTAGCGCGACATCCTCGACCGTGCGGCCGAAGGGTCCCACCTGGTCGAGCGACGAGCCAAAGGCAACCACGCCGTAACGGCTCACGGCGCCGTACGTGGGCTTAAAGCCCACCACGCCGCACAGCGACGCCGGCTGACGGATGGAGCCGCCGGTGTCCGAACCCAGCGAGAGAGCGACCTCGCCCGCGGCGACGGCGGCAGCGGAGCCGCCCGAGGAGCCGCCAGGCACGCGCTCGGTATCCCAGGGGTTGTTGGTGCGGTGGAACGCCGAGCTCTCGGTGGAACTACCAAAAGCGAACTCGTCCATGTTGGCCTTGCCCATGGGCAGGCAGCCGGCATCGAGCATCCGCTGGACGCAGGTAGCGGTGTAGACGCTCTGGTAGTTCTCGAGCATGCGGGAAGCGCAGGTGGTGCGCGTGCCCACGAGGTTCATGTTGTCCTTGATGGCCAGCGGCACGCCCGCGAGCGGGGGCAGCGGCTTGCCTGCAGCACGGTCGGCATCCACGCGCGCAGCGGCATCGAGCGCAAGCTCGGGCGCCACCTGCAGGAATGCCTGGACCCCGCCCTCGCGCGCCTCGATGGCGGCAAGGGAGGCCTGAGCCACCTCGGTAGCGGTAAAGTCGCCGGCGGCAACGCCCGCGGCGATCTGGGCGGCGGTAAGGGAATCGAAGCTCTGCGCCATTACTCGCTCTCCCCCTCTCCCAAAATGGACGGCACGCGGAAGTAGCGGTCGCGCGCGCTGCCGGCGTTTTCGAGCGCAACGTCGAGCGGCAGGTCGCGCTCGGGCTCGCGCAGGTCATCGCCCATCACGTTGGACAGGCTTCCGATAGGATGGAACGTGGGCTCCACGTCGGGCAAGTCATATTGCAGGACGGGCTCGAGCATCTGGACGGCATCGTTCATGTAGGACGTCATCTGGGTGAGCTCGTCATCGGTCAGTGCGATCTTTGCGTACTCGGCGATGTCGCGCACGTCTTTCTCGCTGAGTGCCATAGGCGCTCCCTTCCGCATAACAGATAAACCGCTCTAGTATACAAGCCAACGCCGCTTGGAGCAGGTGCTTTACCCAAATGCAGCGAAAACGTAACGAGGGCGGCGGTTGACAGGCGGCGGACTGGCGGTTCTGCAGCGAAACCGCACCGTCCATAGCGAAAACCGTCTCGCCCACAACGAAAACCATCACAACATTCGACGCCTTTCGCCAAAATCGAGATTTTCATCGAATGTTGTGATGGTTTGGAAGTCCCGACCACCACAAAGGTGCCTGTCCCCATTGTGGTGGTTCTGAACGATGCCCTATGCCGAGGCCCTGGCCTTGCGGCGCCTACGGACCGCGTGGATCACGATATCCAGCAGCAACAGCACAATGGCTACGACCACGATGAGCACGGCGAACTCGCGCTTGCCCCAGTGGCGGCCGGCCAGCGATTTTTGCTTGTCAACGTCCTTCTTGTTGTACTTGGTGCGTACGCAATGCACCAACAGGCGATGGTCGTTCACGCCGTAGGGCGTGCAGGTGACAAGCGTCACCTTGTCGGCGCCGGGCTCGATAGTCAGCGACTCCATCTCCTCGGGCAGCACCACCTCGGAGTCCACCATCTTATAGGCAAGCGTCTTGCTCATGGTGTGCAGCAGCACCAGGTCGCCGGGTTCCAGCGAGTGAATGTCGTCGAACATGCTCAGGTTGCGCATGCCCGAGTGCGCGGTGAGCACGCAATGCGTCGAGGTGCCGCCCACCGGCAGGCTCGTGCCCTCCAGGTGGCCGACGCCCGCCATAAGAACTTCTTCGCTCGTGCCGTGGTAGATGGGCATACTCACGTCGATGGAAGGGATTTCGACCCAGCTCATCATGGGGTCGCGGTCAAAGATGAGCTGCTGAGCGTAGGGCTCGATCTGGTCGGCGGGAAGCTCGGTGGCCTCGCCGGCAAGTTGCTCGTTAAAGGAACGAGCCTGGAGCAGGATGCGCTCGCGCTCCTCGGCAGACAGCGCGTCCACGGTGCTGGACACGGTGCTGATCTGGTTGAACACGCCCGAGGCCTCGAGCCGGTCCAAGATCCACGGCCAGGTCATAAGGCCCACGCCAATAAGGATGATGACGATGGTGATGAGCCGGTCGGCCCAGCGCGGCAGCCGCTTGCGACGGCGTTTGGGCTTTGGTTGAGGTTTGGGCTGAGGGCTTGAGCCACCGTTGGCCGCGGCGTTATTGCTCTTCATATGTTTGGCGCCCTGCACCATCGCCGGTCACTCCTCTACAGCTCAGGTTGTCTGAACAAATAATAGCCGATTGGAAGGCTCCCCCGCCGGGCATAGGCCCGTATTTGAGTTTTCAAAATATCGCGAATCAGCAGAGCAGTTCGGGATACAATGTCAATAGGAAACGACGCATCCCGCGTAAATGAAAGAGAGCGCGGGCGGCCTAGTTTTCTGGTTTTGTTAAATGCCCGGGCCTCTAACCCCGGGCATTTTAATTTGCACGCGCGGCGCAAATGCCTTCTACCGTCCGCACCGCGCGTGCGCCTACGGACCTTAAACCGAACCTCATACGAGTCAAGAAACGCGATGACGAACGTGCCCACCGCCGCGAGGGCGGCGAGCGCGTTAAGGAATTTCAGCATTTGGGGACCTCCGATCGAGTCGTCGGCCGCCCGCGCACGGGATGCGTCGCAAGGATATTTTACTGCGAGCACTCGCACTTACAGCTGGTAAACGCAATAATTGCAAACATCTGTTCGATATTCATACGCTTGATCCATCGGACGATGGAGGCTGGCTGCGTTGTCCAAAAAAACGGGACAGACTCCAGTGCGGAGTCTGCCCCGAAAAGAGAATGGCAAAGCAAGAACGTGGATGGACGAGAAAAGTGTCCGCAAGTCTCATGGTCATCACATCCCACCTGCCAAAGGGATGGGTGAGCGAGCGTTACTCCTGCTCGGACTCCTCGGCCTGCTTACGGCTGCGGATGAGGTGAGCCACGCCGATGCACAGCACCGCGCCACCAGCAATCCAAGTGAAGGTCACGCCGTTGAGACCGGTGAGCGGGAGGCCAGAGCCCTTCTTGTTCTTAATCGTGAGGGACATGGTTGCGCCATTTGCATCCCCAATGGTGGTCATCTCCTCATTGTTGGAGCTGACCGTAAGCGTATCCAACTCACCAGTTTTCTTGTATGTCGGAGTTACCGTGATTTCAAATGGGGCGACGGTGTTATAGCCAGTGGGTGTAGTGGTCTCAGTAATCTGGTACTTACCGGTGTCAAGGCCGGGAATATAGACCTTGCCGTCATTGAGTCTCGTCATGAACTCATATGCCTGGCCCTCGTCGACAATCTCGCCGTTTTCACCAAGCCACTTGTTATCCAAAGTGCCCTCGTCACCTTCGAGAACCTTAACCTTAAAGCCCGCCTGGAGACCTTCTCCCTTGAGTACGTCCCCGGAGCCCTTATCGGTCTTGGTAACATCGAGACGGAAGACGTGGTCCGTCACGCCCTTGATCTCGGATTTGCCGGTGCCTTCGGCCATGGGGTTATTGGAGTACTCGAGATAGACGTTGTTTGTATTACCGGCAGTATCATAGTTAGCCTTGCTATTGAGTTTGGCCTTGTAAAAGACAACGATATAAGTGTTGGCATCGATATTAAGGGTGTCGCTTTCTTTAGCCGCGGTAGCCGACTTCAATCCCTTATCATTAAAACTCACCGTCAGAGTATTATTATTGTCCTCAGTAGGATTATTCACTGTGTAGCTTTTCGGACTTATCATGGTATAGCTCTGACCATTCAGCGCATAAACCTCGAGCGACTCCTTATCATAAGTAAGGCCCTGCGAAAGGGTATCCGTAAACTTGTATGCATAGGAATCATAGGTGGCGTAGTTGTCCGCAATCGAGCCGGTGAGCTTATAGCTTACTTCCTGACCCATCTGGGAGTCAGCAAACTTACTCCACCCCTGTTGAGCGGTGTAGCCGTCTCGTTTATTCTCATTGCGGTCGTTAAGGATCTCCTTATTGATCGTCGGGATGCTGGTCTTCTCGGTAACGACCACGGGACCACCGCCAACAATGGCAAAAATCGGAGAGGTGCCGGTATTCGGCTTGGTCTGATCCGTAAGACCATCAGACACGAAGAGATAATAGCCATCGCCACTAGTGCCCGGACGCGTCCACGAATTGCCCGCCTTAATGGAATCGTCAACAGCAGTTTCGTCATTAATCACTGCTTTAGCAATCGAGTACAGCACGTCGCCAGGAGCAACTCGCGTCCCCTTATTGTCGTTCGCGCTGGCAGTTGTTTTTTTTCTGCACATTCGCCGAAAGCCAATCTGCCACATTTTGGGCGGTTGCAGGATCTTTTCCGGTTGCGCTATCCACGTTAGGCAGCGGATTTTCAGACGTCTTATATCCAGCGCTATCCCTAATGATCTTAACAATGTCTTTTTGAGCTTTCTCGCCCACTGCCCACGTAATGTCCTGCGCGGTCTTGCCACTACCCGTGTCGGTAACCGTGGCCTTAAAGATCTGGTACGCCTTAAACGTATTGCTCTCGTTACCCTTGATCTTGATGCTATTGGGCGTAGTAGTCGCACCATCAGCAAACGCCATGGTCACCGGGGCCATAACTCCGCCGAAGCTCAACGCTGCTGTGAGGCCGGCGGTTACTGCCAGGCGTGCGATGTTCTTGCTCATGCTCATCTTCTTTTCCTCCGTTTTCCGGTTGGTTCTCATTCGATCGGTCATCGTCTGTCTGTGTCTTAGCATCTGCTTCGCTATGTCTCGCCCCGCTCTCTGTGGGGCTGCCAGCTACTCTTTATGGCTGCCACCTCCCCGCTTGACCAGGAGCGCGACCACGATGAGCACGGCTCCGGCGACCGCTGCGGCGGCCGCGGCGTACATTGCCATATCGCCAGTCGAGGGCATAAAGCCTCCGGTGGTAATGCTAGGGGGTGTGCCGGTGGGCGTGTTGATGAGCGACGCCTCCAGGCTGCCCGTCGACCCGTCCGCGCTGTCGGCGCGCAGGGGCGACTCGGCCGTGATGGTGAGCTTGGGTTTGGCGGCGGCCACCTGGTCGACGTCCAGACCCTCGGCCTTGACCGTCACGGAACGCGTGCCCTCAAAGGCGGTGTAGCCCATGGGCGCCTTGAGCTCGCGGACCTCCAGCTTGCCCGAGTCCACGCCCGAGACGGTCACGCGACCGTCCTCGCCCGTGGTGACGGTGGCCTTGCCCTCCGCATCCCACGTGCCGTCGGCCGCCAGTGTGCGACCGCGGTCGTCGGCGATGCTCAGGACCGCCCCGGCAAGCGGCTTGTCGCCGTCGCTGCCGCGCTTGGTGAGCGCGAGATCCCAGGTGTAGGCGCACGCGTCATCGCTCGGCGTGCGGGTAAAGCCGGCATCGCCGGACTGGTCGGCAAAGGGAGAGCGCGGGTAGCGCAGGTAGGCCTCGTTGGGGTTGCCCTTCGCGATGCCGTGGCTGCATGCGCTGTTGAGCGGCGCATTGTACACGGCGACCACGCGGGCGCCCGCGGTGAAGGCGTCGGCCCCGCCGAGCGCGGCGATGAGGTCGCCGGTGCGCACGGTGAAGGTCTTACCGTCGGCCGCTACCTTGGTAGCGCACTGGGCCGTGATGTCGGTCCAGCCCTTCGCGGGCTCGGTGCCGACGCGCCCGTCCTTGCCGGTCGAGACGGCGTCAAAGCCGCCGTCCGCGCCCGCCGCCACGTACACGCGCATGCTCGCGGCCACCTTGGAGGGGTCGAGCCCCGCGCTCATGGTGTCAACGAACCGCACCGTATAGGCGTCGTAGGCCGTGAGGCCCGCCGGGACCGTGGCAGAGAGGCGCCAGTACAGGTCGTCGGCGACCGTGGCGTCGGCGGCCTTCTGCCATGCGGCGGTGCTGTCCTCCAGCACGTGCTTTTGGACCTTGGGCGTCGCCGCCTTGGGCTTGACGGTGACGGCGCTGCCGCCGACCAGCGCCATGATCGGCGCGGTGCCGGCCTCGTCCTGGGAAATGGTGGCGTCGTCCGCGACGATGAGCCAGTAGCCACAGGACAGCTCGGCCGTCGTGCCCGCGTTAAGGGCCACGGACTCAGCGTCAGAGCTCTGGAGGGAACGAGCGAGCTGTGCGCTCAGCGCGCTCGTAAGGTGGGAATCGGCGTTGAGCCACTCGGAAGCTTCCTGCGCGGTGGTCTGGGATTTGGGCATGCCAGCGCTGTGCAGCACGGGCAGCGCGGCGTCGCGCACGGCGTCGCTTGCCCAGGCGAGATCGGTGGCGGTCTTGGCGTCGCTGTCGCCGTCGACGACGTTGGCGCTAAAGATCTGGTAGGCGTCGTAGCTGCGCGCCACGGTGCCGCTCACCGTGATGGAACCGGTCGAGGTCGGCGCGGCCTGCGCGGAAGCGGGGAACACAACCGCGCAGGTGCCGATCAGGAGGGTAAGCAGCGCAAACAAGATCGGGAAGGAGCAAACTTTCTTATTCACGACGCTTACCTCCCTTCGCATTCGCCTTGCGACGAATGTGCATCCAGGCCGCAGCAGCGCAAAGCACCGCCGCGCCGGCAAGGTACGTCAGAGTGACGCCCGACATACCAGAAAGGGGCAAAGAGGTTGAGTAGGTGTTGGTGAAGGTGGGGGTGGAGGTGTCGGTGAGGTCGTGGGGCGTGTCGGTGGTCACTGGCTTGCCATCACGATCCTGAATCTGCTTGTAGGTCACATCACAATTGATCTTTCCTTCTTTTGTGCAATCCGTTGCCACAACCGTGAACTTATAGACCGACTGATCAAACTTGCAATGCGGATAGGTCGAGTGATCGTTCTTCTCGCGCACATAGTACGTGAAGGTCTTGGAACCATTTTTAAGGTCCGTGAGCTCATAGTTCTTCGGCTTGAAATTGACCGTGCTCGTCGCATTACCGTTTTTGTCAGTTTTGGCATTCGCAGGATCAGGATTAATTGTTACCGTTTCCGAATTGGTGAAGTTCGGGTCGTTCTCGTTCGCGAGTTCGAATTTGAACGCCTTCATCTCGCCGCCATCAACCTTCTTGGTCACCTGAGGCGTCCAAGAGCCCGAGGCCTGCCTATTCGAAAACGCAGGGTTGGAGTCTTTGCCGATTGTTACGGTCGAAACGACGTCGCCATGCGAATCCTCAGCCCAGCTCCACTCATAGAAGTCATCGTCACAGGGAGCGAAGTCCGCCGCGTCCTCCTTTTTTACGGATACTGTGGAAGCACCCCCATCAACTGCATAACGATTAATATGGATTCCCAAGAGGTCGGTCCATTTAACTGGGGTCGTACCAACCTTTATATGTATTTTGTAAATAGACTTATCAAACTTTGTTCCTTTTTCGTTGACAGGAACGTTAACAGGGTCAGGGGGAACTTCAACAAGGTAGAGGTCGTAATCGCCCGACTGGTAGTTCGCGCCCGTGTCAATGAGAATATCTCCGTTTGCATCGACGTTGACCGCGGGCATAGCCTTGCATCCGTTTTCGTTAAGCGTGCCGTTCTCATTCCAGTATGGTGCCTTGGTTGGATCGGCAGGTGCGCCCAACAGCTTAAACTGATAGTTGTGACCCGAAAGACCTTGCTCTTTGCCGTCCTTCATAAGGACTTTATTTGCCTTGACTTTGATTGCAGGATACACGTCCAGGGAAGTAACCTCACCGACGATGAGATCGCCGTTGGTCATGATGCCGCCACCGTGGGTGTAGGAGTAGTTGCCACTGATGATGGTCGTAGCCTCTGCCTGCGCCTTTTTTTCGGCCTCTCCATTCGGATGGGCCTCCAAACCGAACATCCACTTAGCCTCGGCACCGCCATTGGCATCGATGGTTATCTTCTTACCATCGCGAGTGCCCTGCCAGCCAGCCGATTCGCCGCCCAGCATCTTGCCAAGAACGACAGCGATTGTCTTATCCGCGCCATTCTTATTACGGACCAAGAAGAAATCCTTATGGCCGGATGTTTGGAAGGTAGAAGTAACGTAATTATCTTCATCGTGGTCTTCTTTTTTGCCGTCGCCGCCAGCGGAATAATGATACGTTGGTACCTTATTGCCATTTTGATCAACGGTTGTCAGCTTATTGCCATCTTGATCAACGTTATCTGCGTTGTCATAGATAGCAGCGCCACTTGAGTGCGAAACGATTGTCTCGCCCGTAGGACAAGCACCGACGCCACCGCCCCAGCCACCGGCGCGATTTTTAGTGATCAGCGTCTTGAAAATATTGAGCCTGCCGCCCTTCTGGATAAAGACACCGCCACCGCCCCAGTCGCCGCCACGTTTCTCACCCGTCATCGTCTTGTTGTTGGTGATGTAAACCCTGTTTGATGCATTTTCCGCATTAATATCGCCGGTATTAATATAGCCGGTAGTATCGCCAGAAATACGGAGGCCACCGCCCTCGGCATTATCGGACATATTGCCCGCAATAAAACCGCTGGACATGGTAAATCCAACTCCCTGCCCGGGGAGGCCAGCGTAGATTCCACCGCCGGCCTCATGGGAGTAATTGGCAGTAACGGAGCCACCCGTCATGGACAGCGTTCCACCGTGCGATGCAATTCCGCCGCCACCGAGGAGACCTTTGTTGTAAAGCTCGTTATTAGCGAGGCGGGCTTCAGCTCGGTTGTTAGTTATATTGGCAGAATCACTGATGGTTACGATTGCACTCTGGGTATAAACACCGCCACCGTAGCCGCCGGCGTTGACGCTATAACCATCGGTGATATCGTTGCCATATGTTGCATTACCCGAGATGACACCGCCGGAGAGGTTCAGCGCCGCTCTATTGTTAGCAAAGATGCCACCGCCAGAAGCTGCCTTGTTTCCCGCGACCACGCCGCCTGTCATTTCGAGGCTGGCATTCGCGCCCGTTATGCACAGACCACCGCCCCAGCCACCGCCGTTGCCGTTGGTGACGTAACCGCCAGAAATATAAACAGCGCCCTGAGAGAAAATAACGTGGCCGTCGTTGCCCAGGGCACGAGGCGTTGTGATCATGCCACCCTGAAGGTTGAGCGTGCCCCCATCCTCAACGGAAATGACTTGATTTACATAGCCCTTTTTGCATGCAACGATAGCGCCGAAATTGGCAACAGTGTGCTGGTAGGTCGTTTCCCTAGTACCAAAACCGTTAGGCGTGCTTTCAGTTACGTAGTATGTAAGTGATTGTGGAACACTTTCATCAATGAACTGCATCTCTGCTGGCTGACCAGGTTCACCACTGGTAGCTTCAGTCTTCGAGTCATTCGCCTCACCTTTGACAGTTAGCGTATAGCCCTTTGAAATTGTGATAAATGCACGAACAGGCTCTTTGGTTTCCTGCATAGGGTTACCGTTGCTGTAATAAAGCTTGTGATTCGCAAGGTCGATCGTAGTGTCGTGATTGATTAAGATCGGATCGCTCGAACTAATATCAGCAGTCAGACGCAGCTTTGCGGGCTTTTTCGCCGCGGGAAGGTCAAGGTACGTAGACAGGTCTTTATCTCCCTCCAGCAGCGCGAACCCATCCTTATCTGTTTTAAGTCCCGGAACCTCACCTTCATTTGCAACAGTAGCGACCTTATCGACAGACTGTCCATCATCCGCGGGCTGCGCAGCGCTCCCGGCTCCCGCGCCATCGGCAGCCGGATCCGCCGCAGCAGCGTCTTCTCCCTCGCCACCCTCAGCGTCGTCACTTTTCCGGTTTTCGGCGTCTTTGCCCGTGGAATTGCCTGCACCGGCCTCCTCGCCCAAAACGTTCTCGTCTGCACCGGCGTCCTCGCCCAAAGCGCTCGCGTCTGCAACGGTCGCCTCGGCAGAATCTGTCTGGGCATCGTTGGCAATGGCCTGCGAGATCGGAGGCATGACGAGCGACAGTACCAGGCTCAACACGGAGGCTCCGCACAAAACGCCTGCCAGTACGCGGCGCGTCGCTTTTTTACTCTGCTTAGTTTTTTCTGAATTCGCTTTCATCGATGTCTCCTCCCCAAGAGACCGCGATCTTGCTCTTTCACTATCAAACGTATCTGCGCAACCTGTGATTGTGCACGCTTAGTAATACTATTGTAACTATTGTTTAAACATCCGAGCAACAAAACCGACATTTTTGTAGCCAGTTCTCAATTCTCTTGACATTTACTCAGATTTGCCTTCGTTTATTCGCTCTGAAATATCTGTTTCTACTGGTAATTAAGTTAGTTATCAGTTTTTTAATAGCATTTTATTTATTTGCACAACATTTTGCTCAAGAGCATGCATCCTGCGAACGGTCGAAAATCGACCGTGAACGGTAGGTCATTAACCGGGAGGAATAGACTACCAAATTGATGGGAATATCTTTATTTCATCGGTAGTTAGAAGCGTAATGTTCAGACAACCATATCTGAATTTTCGCGCAGATTTTAGGCATCAATTCGCCCAAATCGCCTGAGGACACCGCAAGGCGTCTGTTCCCTTTGCGGTGACTCTCCCCCGGCGCTACAGCAGATGTTCCTCGATAAAGATCGCGATGCCGTCTTTGTCGTTGCTCGCGGTCACAAAGTCGGCGGCGGCACGGGTGGCGTCGCTGCCGTTTGCCATGGCCACGCCCACGCCGGCGTCGGCCACCATGCAGGTGTCGTTGTCCGCATCGCCAAACACGCAGATGTTCTGGAGCTCCATGTCGTTGAGCTCCGCCACGCGCACAAGGCCGCGCGTCTTGGACACGCGCGGATCCATGAACTCGTAGAGCCGCTGCGTGGTTTGCAGAGCCGCCGCCTTAACAGTGTCATCGGCAAACGTCGACGCCCGCTCAATCACCCGCGGCATTACCTCGGGCGCCATGGTAAACATCACCTTGGGCTGCGGCTCGCGCAAGAACTCGGCAAAATCGACCACCTGGTAGGGCACGCCGTCGACGCGCGACAGGTGCTCGACGCACGCGTTGCTCTCGGGCACGTAGAACACGCCGTCTCGGGGGCAGACGGGCGTTGCCGGAAGGTCCGCCATGTGCTCGCAGATGCGCGCGATGGTCTCGCCCGGCAGCGGATAGCTCAGCTCGTTGATGTCGTGCGCGCGATCGATGACCTCGGCGCCACCGCAGCCCACGAGCACGTCCACCAGACCTTCGATGCCCCAGAGCTCGTACATGGCCTCGGTCGCGTGGGCGTCGCGCCCGGTGCACAGGCCAAAGAGCACGCCGCGCTCGCGCAGGGCGCGGATCGCCGCCACGGTGCGCGGAGACACCGTGTGCTGGCTCGTGAGCAGTGTGCCGTCGATATCGCAGAACACGGCTTTGATATGGCTGAAGGTGGTGTCCATGGGGGCCTTTCTGGGTTGTGCGGCGGTGTGGGGTGTATTCGTGAACGGCGTACATGGTATACCAAGGCACGGGCCGTTGGGGCCCGATCGCCACAAAGGTGCCTGCCCCCCTTTGTGGTGGCCGAACCCGCAGGGTGACCTGGCCCGGGGCGCAAAGCATCACAACATTCGACGTTTTTCGGCAAAATCGCAAATTTCGCTGAATGTTGTGATGGTTTTTACTGCCTTGCGGCACGATCAAAATACCGGCGTCCAAACAGCAGCAACGCCGCGGGAACTGCCGTCACGACCATACCCGCCCCTACGAGCGTCTGCTGCACGCCAAATGTCGCCGCCAGCCACGGGGCAATCGCCAGCGGGGCTACGCCGGCAAACATGTTGCCAAAACCCATGACCGAGTTGACGCGACCGAGCTGCTCGAGCGGGGCCGTCGTTTGCACGATCGTGTTGTGGAGCGGGTTGACGATGCCCCAAGCTATGCCCAGTGCAATCTGGCCGACGAGGGCTACACCCACGTACGGTGTCCCCACATAGAGCAAACTTCCCAGGCCCACGGACATGAGCGCCACGAGCAGGGTTTTAAGGTTGACCAGGTGCGGCGGCAAGCGGAGCGCGAGGACGGCGCCCAGCACCGCGCCGACACCGCTGGCCGACGAGAGCCAGCCCATCCATTCGACACCGACGTGCAGGACATCACGGTAGAAGAACGACTCCAGCGGGTCGAAGGCACCGTAGCCAAAGTTCGAAAGGAAAATAATGCAGAAAAGTAGCGCGAGGACGCTATTGGTAAAGACCGTCTTGATGCTGGTCGCGAAGGTGGCGCGGGAAGATGTGTTGGGGTCGGGGCTTTGTCCCGCACGCTCCCCTTCCTCTGCCGAATCGGCATCCGTATGCCCGGCGGCATGGCTGGTCTGCGGCCTAAAGTCCCAACCGGCAACGAGCGCCTGTACGGTAAAGAGCATCATGAGCAAAAACACCGCACGCGACGACGCAGCAGCTGCGACAAAGCCGCCCAGCGTGGGGCCAACGATGATACTCACGTTTGAGAACATGGCGATGGCGGAGTTGATGTCTTTGAGCTCGACAGGGTCGTCGGTGAGATACGCCGGATAGGACGTGGCAATGGGCTGGGCAAATCCCATCACAAAGCCCAGGAGTACCGCGCCGGCAAGGACTGTTTCGGTCGCGCTGCCAAAGGCGAGAATTGCCGCGCCGGTTGCCAACGTGCCGACGATACTCGCCCGGAAATGACGGCGCGGACCCCAGGCGTCGAGCGCAGCGCCACCCGCAAAGGATCCCAAGATCACGAATACGTTCATAAACAGAACGGCCAGCGATGTCGCCACAACCGAGGCATCGTCTGCATAGGTGAGCGTTCCGATGACGCCGATAAAGTAGCTGGTCTGAAAACCGGTGTAGATGAGAAAGCGCATCGCCACCAGGCGCTTGGCCTGCACGGACAACGATGATTGAGGCTTTGAGAAAAGAGGGGCGAGCATAGAGACTCCTTGTTTCATACGAATGCGGACGGTGGGCATTCGCCACCGTCTGTCAAATCAATCTATCCGCATGAAACATTAAGGACGCATCAAGCCCCTTCTCTCCGTTTTTCGCCCGTCATGAACTACTTGGTAGATTGTAAGACATGTCCCACACATCTACCAAAGCAAAAACCACCACAAAGGTGCCTGACCCCTTTGTGGTGGAAATGGCGTTTGCCCAGATAAAACCTGCCGAAATAAACCTGTTCCTATTTGGCATGTTATGGCAACGCAGCGAGCCGGTTCCAAGTGCCCCAGGTCGCCCCGAAAGAGGAGCGACGCGTACTTTGGTACGCGAGCGACGGCTTGAGGGGCGAGATGGGGTGCTTGGGGCCGGCGCAGCGTCAAGCCTGAAGGTGATCTTGGATAAGATCACAGATGGCTCGGGCGTCGTTGATGTTGATGGCTCGGGTCGCAAAGCCGGCGTCGAAGGCCTGACGCGCCAGGGCCTCGTTGCAGGCAAGGGCCAGCGTGTGGCCATCGACCAGGTCGGGCGAGCTCTTGCCGCGCAGACGGTCGACACCGGAGCGCGCGACGACGATGTTGTCGAAGCCCTCGGTCTTGTAACCCTCGATGATCACCACGTCGACATCGTTGTAACGCGACAGCAGCTCGCGCGCGGGCATCTCGTCCTCCTCGCGCGTGTCGGCGTACTCCGCCCAGCGCGTGGCACAGATGAGGCCCACGTGCTTTGATCCGGCCTGGTGATGGCGCCAGGTGTCCTTAGCGGGCACGTCGATATCAAAGCCGTGGTGCCCGTGATGCTTGAGAGAACCCACGCGCAGGCCGCGGCGGGTGAGCTCGGCGATAACCTTCTCGACGAGTGTGGTCTTGCCCGAGTTTTGGTAGCCGATAAACGCGATCGCGGGGACGGCCGGTGTCGGAGCTGCGGGCGCGACGGCGACGGGTGCGCCCGCGGGCGCGGCACCGTCAGCGGCCACGGCCTCAACAGCAGCGGCCTGACGCTCTGCGCGGTCCCACACGCCCGAGCGGCCGCCCTCCTTGTGCAGCAGGCGCACGTCGACGATCTCCATGCCGCGATCGACCGCCTTGCACATGTCATAGATTGTTAAGCACGCAGCACTCGCTCCAGTCAGGGCCTCCATCTCGATACCCGTCTTACCCGTCACGCCGGCCGTAACCAATACATGAAAGCCAACCTGCCCGTCAACGCGCGCCGGCGCCCAGCCCTCGGGCACGTCCTCGGCCGGCGTCCCCGCCGAAGCAATGGGCGCAATGTCGCACTTGCTCTTGGTAATGAGCAACGGATGGCACATGGGGATGATGTCGCTTGTGCGTTTGATGGCCATAATGCCCGCCACGCGCGCGCAGGCAAGCACGTCGCCCTTTTTGGCGCGGTCCTGCAGCACCATAGCCTGCGTCTCAGGATGCATGAGGATAGTGCCCTCGGCGATAGCAATGCGATGGGTCTCGGCCTTGTCGGACACGTCGACCATGCGCACCTCGCCCTTGGCGTCCACGTGCGTCAGCTCGTCACGACGGGCGTCACGGGCGGGCTCAGTGGCAGCACCGGCAGACGGCTGCGCGCCTGCAACGGCATCGCTGGCCGCAGCCGTGGCTTTGTGGGCAGACATCGCGGCCCTGCGAGCGGCCTTGGTGGCATCGGCGTACCTGCTCTTGGCCATATGATCATCCTCCGATTTGGGACATAAATCGTTGCGTGCCCTCAATTATCGCGTGTTCCTGCGGTTTGTGGGCCACGGCATCGCGCCAAATCGAAAGTACCTGCATATCATCACCACGGCGCAACGCCTCACGCACCGAATACTCGGCATCGCTGAACAGGCACGGACGCACGTTGCCATCGGCCGTCAGGCGCAGACGGTTGCAATTCGCGCAAAAATGGTTGGACATGGCGCTGATGAAGCCAACCGTTCCCGCCGCGCCCGGAAAGTGCCAGTAGCGCGCAGGGCCCGCGCCGGCAGGAGCGTCGTTGATGTCGAGCGGCTCGAGCTCGAGCTCGCCCAGTCCCGCCGCCGCGGCCCCGGCATTGATGCGCGCCCGCAGCTCGTCGCTCGGCACGGTGTCGCTCGCGTCCCACAGCTCGGGATTGAGCGCGGGCGCGTGAGGGTCTACGGCGCAATGCGAGCTCGTGCGCTCGTCACCGATGGGCATGTATTCGATAAAGCGCAGGTGGATGGGTCGGTCGAGCGTGAGCCGCGCAAGGGCCGCCACATCCTGGTTGAGTCGGCGCACCACAACGCAGTTGACCTTAACGGGCTCAAAGCCCCAAGCCAGCGCCGCGTCGATGCCGGCCATGGTCTGCTCGAGTCGACCCAGGCGCGTGATCTTTCCAAAGAGCGTAGGGTCGAGCGTGTCGAGCGAAATGTTGACGCGGTTAAGACCGGCGTCTTTGAGCTGCGGCGCCAGCTTGGGCAGCAGGGCGCCATTGGTGGTGAGCGAAATGTCCTCGATCTGCGGAATCGCGCGGATATCACGAATGAGCGGAATAATACGGCGGCTGACCAGCGGCTCGCCACCCGTCAGGCGTACGCGGCGAATGCCCTCCCCCGCCACCATGCGCACAAAGCGGGCGATTTCCTCGGCGCTGAGCAGCTCGTCGTGTGCACGGGGCGCCACGCCATCGGCCGGCATGCAGTAAATGCAGCGGAAATTGCACTTGTCGGTAACGGCAATGCGCAGGTAGTTGATATCGCGGCCAAAGCCGTCATGTTGCACGTGCCCGTCCACGCAACCCTCCCCTCACGCGGCGTTTTATTCTTCGGAAAACATAATACCCCATGCGAGAATCATGCCGACACCCGTACGACAGGACAGGTCGCTTCGAGCAAAACGGACTTTCCAAGCCCATCCTCAACACGCATACCATCACAACATTCGATGCTTTTCTCGTTTTTGGCAAAAAACGTCGAATGTTGTGATGGTCTGCCTGCCCACGGCACCCCGTAGAAGGACCAAAGCGCCCCTAAAGGCCGCCATCCCAGTGTCGAATCACGAATTCTCGCAGGTCGTTCTGCCGTTTCTGGAACACCTCGCTTCGGTCGCACTTGAGGCCCATAGCGAGCGCGATGGCGTTCATCGCCCGATGCAATTGCAGCTGGTGGGCAAACTGAGTCCCGGTGAGGACGATCATCCTAAAGCCCAGCGCGCTCAGCACGGTCATACGCTCCGCGTCCGACGCGCTGCGCTGTTTATCAAGATGGTCCGAGCCGTTGTATTCAATCCCCGTACCGCTCGCAGGCGCGTATACGTCGATCTCGAAATACCCGGCCTTTGCGAGATACTTGAACTCGTTGGGAACATCGACCCGATGGTTGAGCTCGATCTTGGCGTATCCCAGCCCGCCCTGGGAACGTTTTGCTACGACCATGATTGCGGTGGCCGTCTCCATGGGCGAACGCGCGCCATCGTGCACGCGCTTGAGCACGGCGGCCGCGCGTATAGCCCCCTGACGAGATCGGTTCTCATTGCAATAGGCAATCAAGTCGGCAACGGTGTACCTCTGCCCCATCTCGACATAATCGCCTGTCGACAGATGATTCAAATGGTATCGGGCGCAGATTTCGTAGCCATATTCCAGCTGCTCGGGCTCGCTCATCCACGAACCCGCTTGGACAAAGCACATGGCCTCATCAACCACCAGAAGGCCCTCTGCCACCTCGATAAGATGGCCTGGAGGTACCGGCGCCCCAAACACGTGGCACCTAAATCCAGCCGGCGTCGAGCGCTCAAAATCGAAGTTGACGAGCGTGTCGATATGATCGAGCTCTTCTCGTGGAATACCAAGTGAGACCAGATAGTCGGTAACGATCCCAACTGCCGTTGAAGCCCTCAGCCCCTTGGCATCGAGTCCCAATTTGGGCAGGCCCGCGGTCGGCTCCGCCTCGTTAGCAAGCGAGTCCTCATCGTATAGGCTGCTTGCTCGCGAGAGCGGCTCAAACGGACGCTCCACGTTGTGGTACAGCCAGGCAGTCTTATGGGACAGGACGATCGGCAGGTCCATGAGCCCTCCAATGGAGTCGGATAACCAACCTTATTCCCCTGCCCACGGGTCCGCACACCTTCGCGCGCAAGAAAGCGATTCCGCCCGGTCGAGTGGCAGAAAAACCATCACAACATTCGACGCTTTTCCCGATTTTGGCAAAAAACGTCGAATGTTGTGATGGTTTGAGGCGAGGTGAGAGGCACGGAGGGGTCAAAGCATCGTGCTCGAACGGGTTAATCCAACTCTTTTAAGCCATGCGCCAGCTGCCAGTACTCGCCGTGCTGGGCGAGCAGCTCTTCGTGCGTGCCGCGCTCGATGATGCGGCCGTGTTCGAGGACCATGATGGCGTCGGCGTCGCGGACAGTGGACAGGCGGTGCGCGATCATAAACGTGGTGCGACCGCGCATGATGCGGTCCATACCGCGCTCGATGAGCTTTTCGGTACGCGTGTCAATGGAGCTCGTGGCCTCGTCCAGGATGAGCACCGGCGGATCGGCGACGGCCACGCGCGCGATGGCGAGCAGCTGACGCTGACCCTGCGACAGGTTGGCGCCGTCGGCCGTGACCGGTGTGTCGTAGCCCCGCGGCAGGCGGCGGATAAACGAGTCGGCGCAGGCGGCCTCGGCAGCGGCGCGCACCTCCTCGTCGGTCGCGTCGAGCTTGCCAAAGCGGATGTTCTGCGCAATGGTGCCGCTAAACAGGTGCGTGTCCTGCAGCACAATGCCGAGCGACCCGCGCAGGCTGGCCTTGGCAATGTGCTTGACGTCGATGCCGTCGTACGTGATCTCGCCGTCATCGACCTCGTAGAAGCGGTTGATGAGGTTGGTGATGGTCGTCTTGCCGGCGCCCGTGGAGCCCACAAACGCAATCTTTTGCCCCGGCTTGGCAAACAGGTTGAGGTCCGTGAGCACGCGGGCGCCCGGCACGTAGGAAAAGTCCACGGCATGGAAGCGCACGTCGCCGGCAAGCGGGACCAAGCCGCACGTGAGCTCGGTGCCGTCGGCGGCCACCGCGCGGCCCGACTCATCAACGGCTGCCACGTCATGCAAGTGCCCGTACGCGCCCACGCCCTGGCCCTCGGGAATCTTCCACGCCCACGCGGCGTCGCCCGTCTGCACCAGCTCCACGCAGCCCTCGTCCACCTCGGGCTCAAGGTCCATAGCCGCAAACAGGCGCTCGGCACCGGCCAACGCGTTGAGCAAGAAGTTGCCGAGCTGCGTAAACTGGTTGATGGGCATGGCGGCCTGGCGCACAAAGACCAGGTAGCTTGCAAGTGCGCCCACATCGGCGAGCCCCTTGATGCAGAGCATGCCGCCCGCCACGGCGACGATGGCATAGTTGACGTAGCCAATCACGACGGTCATGGGCACCATGGAGTTGGCATAGCTCACGGCGGCGGTGCCGGTGCGGCGAAGCTCGTCGTTGCGGCAGGTGAAGCCGACGACATTCGCTGCCTCACGGTTAAAGACCTTGATGACCTTTTGGCCCGAGACCATTTCTTCGATATATCCGTCCAGGTCGCCAAGCGATGCCTGCTGGGCGGCAAAGAAACGCTTAGAGCGCGCGCCCGAGTAGCGCGCATACAGCACAATGGCCGCATCGCACACGAGTGTGATAATCGTGAGCTGCCAGTTAAGGATGATGAGCATAGCCGTGGTGCCCACAACCTGAATGGCGGCCTGAATCACGTTGGCAAAGCTGTTGTTGAGCGCCTCGGAGACGGTGTCGACGTCGTTGGTGAAAAAACTCATGATGTCGCCCGAGCGCGTGCTGTCAAAATAACTGAGCGGCAGCGTCTGGATGTGCGCGAACAGGTCGCGGCGAATATCGGACACCACGTGTTGGGCCGCGCGCACCATAATCTGCGAGTAGCCCAGGGCCGAGAGCACGCCCGCAGCGTAGATGATCGCCGTCAGGATGACCTGCTTGGCGAGCAGTTCCTCCCCGCCCGTGGCCAAACCGTTAACGATGGGGCGCACCATGTAGGTGCCGGCGAGGCTCGCGATGGCGGCAACGGAGGCGAGCACGCCCACCGCGAGCAACGAGAACTTGGCATGCCCCATGTAGGAGAGCAAGCGGCGTACAGTGCGCTTGAGGTCGGCCGGGCGTGCTTGGGCTGCGGTCTTAGGCATGGCGCTCACCCCCTTCCAAGGGTGATCCGCATACGACGGAGGAAAACGGATCATTCGCGCAACCATCGTCGCTGCCGTCGCCGGCGTCCGCGTTCCTCGCAAACTCCATCTGCGAGGCATAAATCTCCTGGTATATGTTGTCGCCCGCTAGCAGTTCCTCGTGCGTGCCCACGCCGTGGACACGACCGTCGTCCAATACCACAATGCGATCGGCATCCATGACACTCGCGATGCGCTGGGCGATGATGAGCACGGTCGCATCGGGAATCCGAGCGATGTGCTCGCGAATCTTTGCGTCGGTCGCCATATCGACCGCGCTGGTGGAGTCATCAAAAATGAGCACGCGCGGATGCTTGAGCAGCGTGCGCGCGATGCACAGGCGTTGCTTCTGGCCACCCGAGACACCGGCGCCGCCTTGGCCCAACTCGCCGTCCAGCCCGCCGATGCGATCAAGGAACTCGTCCACGCACGCCGCGCGGCAAGCCGCGAGGAGCTCATCGTCCGACGCCTGCGGATTGCCCCACTGCAGATTCTCGCGCACGGTGCCCGTAAACAGCACGTTCTTTTGCAGCACAATGCCCACGGCGTCGCGTAGGGTCGCGAGGTCGTAGTCACGCACGTCACGTCCGCCCACAAGCACGGCGCCCTCGGTAGCGTCGTACAGGCGCGCAATCAGCTGCACAAGTGAGCTCTTGCCCGAGCCCGTGCCGCCGAGGATGCCCACCGTCGAGCCGCTCTCGATGCGAAGGTCGATATGCTCGAGCACATCCTCGGCTGCATCCGTGCGGTATTTAAAGGAAACGTCGCGAAACTCGATACTGCCGTCCGCTGGCGCCGCAATCGCGAGGTCTCCCGCGGGGTTGGCGATAAAGGGCTCCTCATCGAGCACCTCGGCGATACGGCCCACACTCGTAAGAGCGCGCGTGAGCAGCAAAAACACGTTGGAAATCATCATGAGCGAATTCATGATCAGCAGCACGTAGCTCATAAAGCCCGTGAGCGAGCCCACGCCCAGCTTGCCGGCGAGAATCATGCGGCCGCCAATCCACAGGATGGAGAGCGCAGCCACGTACATCGACAGCTGAAACACCGGCAGGTTGAGCACCGCGCTGCCAAAGGTCTTTGTCGCAGTGCGCGCGAGCTCGGTATTGACGGTGTCGAACTTGGCCTCCTCGTGCTCGGTACGAACGTAGGCCTTGACGGCACGCACGGCGGTGAGGTCTTCCTGTACCACGCCGTTGAGGTGGTCCATCGAGGTCTGGAGTTGGCGGTAGAGCGGGCTCACGCGATAGGTGATGACGCCCAGCACGATTGCCAGCACGGGCAAGATGATCGCAAAGACGGTGGCGAGCGGGCGCGACAGCATCAGCGCGTAGATAAGGCCGACGATAAGCGTCACCGGGCCGCGCACCATAGGGCGAAAGCCGTTGCCCACAGCATTTTGGATAACGGTGATGTCCGTGGTCATGCGGGTGACGAGCGAGCTGGCGTCGTAGTTGTCCAGGTTGCCAAAGGCGAGCGTTTGAATCTTTTTGTACTCGGCCTCGCGCAGGTTAGCGCCTAGGCCCGAGGCAACGCGGGCGGACGTGCGGGCATAACCCAAGCCCAGTACCAGCGAAAGCGCAGCGCACACCAACATGTACGCACCCTGTAGCAGCATGTAGTTGATATCACCCGCAGGCACGCCCACATCGATGATGTTGGCCATGATGACCGGGATAAACAGCTCGAGCACCGTCTCGACCGACACAAAGAACACGCCGAGGATGGCATCGCGACGGTATGCCCCTAGATAGGAAAACAGTATTTTGAGATTGCGCACGCAGGTTCAACCCCCATCAAACGTTGTTCGCAAATGCACGTATTATTGCGCGCCGAATAATGGTGTCAAGTATTCCGAAATCGTTTTCTGCAAGGTTAGCGCCGGCGGCGAGTTCTCGTGATGTGTGTCCATATTCACTCGGAATAATGGTGCGCGAGACTTTTTCGCTTCGGCGTCAACACAAACCTTGACTCTACAATCGTTGTAGGGTTTTCACTACACTGGTACGTAAACGAACCCAGCCAGAAAGCCCCGCCCATGGAACACGACCTCACACGCGGCAATGTCCTTAAGACCATCGCGGTCTTTGCCCTGCCCTATATGCTCTCGTACTTTTTGCAGATGCTCTACGGCATGGCCGACCTGTACATGATGGGGCAGTTTAGCGGCGCCGCCGGCATCACCGCCGTGGCAAATGGCGCTCAGACGCTCTATATGATTACCGTGGCACTCGTGGGCCTGGCCATGGGAACGACGGTGATCGTCGGTCTCGCCGTGGGCTCGCGCCGCTTCGACCGCGCCGAGACCGCCATCGGCAATACCATCACGCTCTTTATGGGCGTCTCGGTGGTGCTGGCCGCTGTCCTGCTCGCGCTGTGCCCGCAAATCGTCGCACTCATTGGCACGCCGGCCGAGGCGGTCGAAGGAACCGCCGCCTACCTGCGCATCTGCTTTGTCGGCATTCCGTTTATCGCCGCATACAACATCCTCTCGGCCATCTTTCGCGGGCTGGGCGATTCGCGCTCGCCTATGTACGTGATCGGCGTGGCATGCATCATCAACATCGCGCTCGATTTTCTGTTTATCGGGCACATGGGGCTCGGCCCCGTGGGCGCGGCACTCGGCACGGTGACCGCGCAGACGGCCAGCGTTGCCCTCGCGCTCGTGTGGCTTAAGAGCCGCCGCACGAACATCCACGTTAAGCGCAGCGACCTGCGCCCCCAGCCCGAGGTGCTCGGCAGTATTCTTAAGATCGGCGTGCCCGTGGCCGTGCAGGACGGCTGCATCCAGGTGGCGTTTATGTTTATCACCGTCATCGCCAACCACCGCGGCTTGGTCGACGCCGCCGCCGTGGGCCTGGTCGAGAAGATGATCAGCTTCTTGTTCATTGTGCCGAGCTCCATGGGCGCCACCGTCAGCGCACTCACGGCGCAAAACGTCGGCGCGGGCAAGGGTGACCGCGCGCGTCAGGTACTCAAAGATGCCATGACGATCTCGGTGGTGTACGGCTGCCTGATCACGGCGCTGATGTGGCTGGTGGCACCGGCGTTTATTGGCTTTTTTGCCAAGGACGCCGCGGTGGTCGCCGCCGGCACCGGCTATATGCGCAGTTATATTTTCGACGCGATTTTTGCCGGCATCCACATTTGCTTTAGCGGCTTTTTCGCTGCATACGGCAAGAGCTATATCGGCTTTGCGCACAACGTGCTGGCCGTGGCGCTCATTCGCGTGCCAGGCGCGTGGCTGCTGTCGAACGCCTATTCCGATACGTTGTTTCCCATGGGCATCGCCTCGCCGTGCGGATCGATTTTGTCGGCGGTCATCTGTGTTGTCGCGTTTACCGTGCTCAACCGGCGCGGGGCTTTTGACAAGTTGGTGGCGTAGCGGGGCGACACAGGCTGGCACCTCTCCCCTGCTTTTTACCGAAAGGAGCGATCCTGTGACCGACACGCCAAGTGAACATACTGAGGGCCTGCTCCGCATTGGCGAGATTGCGCGCCTGTTTAACCTGAGCGTGGGCACGCTACGTCATTACGAGCAGATGGGCTTGCTGGATCCGGCGCACATCGATCCGGCAAGTGGATACCGCTACTACGGATCGCGGCAGCTCTCCACCCTCAACACCATCAGTCATCTGCGTGTTCTCGACTTGCCGCTCACACAAATCCGTGAGTTTGTGACCACGCGCGATGTGGACCTCATGCAGCGGCAGCTGGCGCAGCAGCAGGAGCTCATCGAGCGCAAGCGCCGCGAGCTGGAGCGCGTGTCGCGCAAGATCGACAACCGGCTTGCCCTGCTTCACGATGCCCTGAACACCGAGCTCGATACCATTTGCACAATCGATGCGCCCGAGCTTCGCTGCGCCGTATTGCGCGAACGCGTCAAGCCTACCGACGCCTATGCGCTGGAGTGGCAGATTCGTCAGCTGCAGAAGGGCCAGCACGAGACCTTTGTCTTTCTGGGCAACTTAGGCGTCGGGATTAGCGCCGTGCGCCTCGCCGCCGGCGACTTTGACGGCTACGACGAGGTCTTTATGCTGCTCGATGACACGGACGATTACCTGGGCGATGTCGAAGTACGTCCCGCCGCGCGGTGTCTGACGGTCAGCTTCCGCGGCACGCACGGTCAGGCGGCCCCGCGCTATGAGCGCTTACTCGATTACATGCACGAGCGCGACCTGTCCCCCGCCGGTCCCTCGCGCGAAATCGCCCTCATCGACGACATCATCAGCGACGACCCAGGGGCGTATGTGACGAGGATCGCGATACCGGTCCGCTAATCACTACCATTTATCGAGCAATTCCATCCATTTACCTTAATCCGAATTAGATTGTATTATGTAGCAAATAAAATGACAGCATATTGCCCCCCATAGGCAGGAGACATTATGCCCAGAGTTCAATCACGTCGCTCGTTTCTTCTCGGCCTAGCCTCGATCATCGGCTTATCCGCGTCACGCCCAACAAGAGTATTCGCTGCCGACTCAAACTCATCCGTCGCTTTTACATCAGACCTAGCACAAGACTACGCGCTTTCCCTGTTGCCCATCGTCGACGGATCCGCGAACTTAGAGATCGAGCAAATCGTTCCCGTATGCCAACAAATCGGCCTTATCTGTGGCTATGAAATCAGTGTCACAAGGGAAGGAAGCCCTTACGGTTATTTAATACTTGACGCATCATATCCTGGGCTTCTGAAGGAGATAACCCTCGGCGATACCATTCTTCCGATTTCAGCTTCTCTATCAAACGCCATTTCAACTTATTCCGGCCAACAGGCCACAAACCCAACCGTACTAATTTCGTACAACGATATTGAATATGGAACTTTGGTGCCAGGAACTAGAGACTGTGTAACCAACTATAACAATATACGGTCTGTCCCGATTGTCACCGAAAAGGGTATAGCACCTCAAAGCAATAACCCAACTTCATGGAATGCAGTCATTATCAATGAAGATGACTTGATGTTGCATTTCCAAATAGACGATTTAAACGGAATACCGTTCCGAGGAGTCTCGGAATCATTAGTTGAAGCCCGCACTAATAAGTATGCATGCGTCGTTTCTGCCTTGTACGCTGTATCAATGCATTACGGTCTCACCAGTTCAAACGCTAATCAATTTAATCCCGATTATTATAAAGAAATATGGAACGTCACTGGCACAACAACGTATAAGACCAATGATCAGGGCGTCGAGTACGGAAGCACGATCATCCCAGATGGAATTGTTCCGTTTAAAAGTCTTGCCGCTCAAAAGGGTAGAGCACTTAATACTCAATTTTTCGGTTATCAGCCTCAATTCGCTCAGTACAGAGCAACTATCGATCAAGGGAATATCGGCTTGTATCATATGTGGATCAACAGCCGAAACAGTGAAGGATCCGTCGAGCTATCAGGTCATACAGTCACGGTAACTGGCTATTTTACTGGGCATAATGGAAGCTCTGGCATCGAACTGCAGTGGCTCGAAGTATTCGACGGATGGAACACTTATCCCCGAGCGATTAACTATGCAACGCCCAATATGGTCAAATTGAACGGAACAGTCTTTTGGTAGACCGGATGGCACCATCAAAATGCTATGGCACCACGGCCTTTGCCCTGGTTACGATATTGGTGATTTTCGCTATGTTTGCATCCGTTTCTTCATGCACAGATAGAGCCCGCTATAGCGGAGGAGATGATTACCTTGTCTTTGGAGCCGGCAGCGTTCATTCTATTGAGGGAACGGAACTCGTAATCCAAACAGACAACAGTCCCCGCTACACCGACGCTGGAAAGCAAACCCGGATTACATTCCCCTCATCTGGCCGAATCAAAGACAAGCTTTCCCAAATCAAAGTTGGGACAAGAGTTTCCTACTCACGCTTTGAGTCGGTAGACGCATCTGGATCATACGAGGGAAACGATATCGAAATTGAACAGGCAAACACTATAAGGAGATGTTGAGGAACTGAGCCTCTGCGCAGCTCCTCAACAAATCATTATGCCTCCGGGACCCTACCCGTCGCCAAAATCTGTTCAAGTGCCGCCTCATCCAACACGGGCACACCCAGCTGCTCGGCCTTGGTGAGCTTGGAGCCCGCTTTGGGGCCGGCGACCAGGTAGCTCGTCTTCTTTGAAACACTGCCCGAAACCTTGGCACCGAGTACCTTGAGCGCCGCACCTGCCTCGTCGCGGGTGCGGTTGACGAGCGTGCCGGTGAGCACGAAGGTCAGACCCGCGAGCGGCTGTGCGTCGGCGAGCTCGCCCGCCACGCCAGCGTCGGCTGCGGCTTGCGCATGCGCGGCGCCCAGGTCGACCTCGAGCGAAAGGCCCGCTTGGCGCAGACGTTCCAGCACGGCAAGGTTTTCGGGCACGGCCAGGAACTGCTTGACGCTCGCCGCAATCTTGGGACCGATGCCCTCGCACTCGGCGATGTCCTCTTCGCTCGCCAAGATGAGCTTGTCAATCGACAGGAATCGCTCGGCGATAACCTCGCCCACGCTCTTGCCCACGTGGCGGATACCCAGGGCAAACAGCACGCGACCGAGCGGCTGGCTCTTGGACTTGTTGAGCTCGGCGATGATTTTCTCGGCCGTCTTGAGGCCCACCGGAATGGGGTCGCCCTTCTTGACGCCCTTTTTGCTGTTGGAGCTGGCATAGGTGCGCCCCGTGTCCAGGCCGGCGATGTCGTCGACCGTGAGCTGGTAGAAGTCTGCGACGTCGTGAATCAGGCCGGCGGCGATCATCTTGTCGACAATCTCGTCGCCTAGGCCGTCGACGTCCATGCAGCCGCGGCTCACCCAGTGGAGCAGGCGCTCCTTGAGCTGCGCGGGGCAGTCGATGGAGACGCAGCGGTAGGCAACCTCGCCGTCCTCGTGGACCACGGGGCTGCCGCACACGGGGCAGACCTCGGGCATGTGCCAGTCGACCGAATCGGCCGGGCGCTTATCGAGTACCGGGCCCACGACCTCGGGGATTACGTCGCCTGCCTTGTGCACGATGATGGTGTCGCCCTCGCGCACGTTTTTGCGACGGATCTCGTCGATATTGTGCAGCGTGGCGCGCGCGATGGTGGAGCCGGCAACCGTCACCGGGTCGAACTCGGCGACCGGCGTGAGCACACCGGTGCGGCCCACCTGGATGCGAATTTCGCGCAGGACGGTCTGCTTTTCCTCGGGCGGGAACTTAAAGGCAATGGCCCAGCGCGGCGCGCGGGCGGTAAAGCCCAGGTCGAGCTGCTGCTGGAAGCTATCGACCTTTACGACCACGCCATCGATGTCGTAGTCCAGGTCGCCGCGGTGCTCGAGCGCCTGGGCACAGAACTCGTGGACCTCGGTGGGCGTGGCACAACGGGCCACGTTGGGGTTGACGCTAAAGCCGGCGCTGCGCAGCCAATCGAGGAACTCACGCTGGCTGTGGACGTGCAGCGGGTCGGTATCGGCGATGGCATAGATAAAGGTGGCCAGGTCGCGGCGCGCCGTGACCTTGGGATCCTTCTGACGCAGGCTGCCGGCGGCGGCGTTGCGCGGGTTGGCGAAGGGATCGCGGCCCTCGGCATCGGCCTCGTCGTTCAGACGAACAAAGCTGCCCTTGGGCATGTAGACCTCGCCGCGTACCTCAATGGTGCGCTCGCGGTCGGCGCCCATGTGGGCGAGCGCCGGCTCGGACAGGTGCATGGGCACATCCTTGATAGTACGGACGTTGAGCGACACGTCCTCGCCCGTGGTGCCATCGCCACGTGTGGCTGCGCGTACGAAGGTGCCGTTTTGGTAAGTAAGGGCCACGCCCAGACCGTCGATCTTAAGCTCGCAGGTATAGGTGACGCTACCGGCACCGAGGGCATCCTCAGTGCGCTGGAGCCACGCGTCGAGTTCGTCCAGGTCCATGGCATCGTCCATGGAATACATGCGCGCCATATGCGTGACCGGCGTAAACTGCTCGCTCACGTAGCCGCCCACGCGCTGGGTATAGCTGTCGGGCGTCACCAGGTCGGGGTAGGTGGCCTCGATTTTCTGCAGCTCAACGAGCATTTTGTCAAAGGCGGCGTCCGTGATCTCGGGCGCGTCGAGCATGTAGTAGCGATAGGCGTGGTAATCGAGCTCGTGGCGCAGCTCGGCCGCGCGCGCTGCCGCCTGGGCACGGGCATCGGCCGGTGCGGCGGCATCCGCGCTCGCGGGCGTTTCGGTATCGATGTCCACGCCGTCACCAAACAGGCTCGATTGCTCCATAGCGGCACTCCTTCGCTCGATTTCAAACGGATACAAGAGTACCACCGGTCGTAACGGGGCCGAATAGCGGTCTCAAACCGCACCGAATCGGCAGCCGCCAGACTGGGGTGGACAGTTAGTTCAGATACGTATAAATCCTAGAGCTGAATCAGGCACGAACACCCCTGTTTCAACTAATTTGGGCTCCTCGAGACCATGTAAACGTCCCGCTCTCCCTTCCAAACACCCATTCGAGCCCCATCCCAATCAAAAATTGCTCAAAACGCATCCCAAGCTGCCCCAGATTTATACGTATCTGAACTAACTGTCCAGACCATTACGAACCAGGCCTCTTGTCAGCCCCAAGTGATCCGTTTTCCTCCGTCCCCAACGGATCAATAAGAAAAGAGGGGCTGTCCCGCGTTGGTGGGACAGCCCCTCTGGCATCGGTATGAGCGAAACGGCTCGCTAGTAGCCCTGGCCGTAGCCCTGACCCTGGCCCCGTTGGCCTAACAGCTCCTCCAGGTACTGGCGCAGCTGCTCGTCGGTAATACCGCCGTTGCCGGTGTCGGTCGAACTGTCGTCCTGCTGCTGGTTCTGCAGCTCCTCGTCGGAGCCCAGCTCGACGGTGACCTTTTTCTCTTCCTTGCCGCGCACGAGCGTGATCTCGACCTTCTCGCCCACCTCGTGGCTGCGCAGCGCGATGATAAGGCCATCGGCGCTCGTGATCTCGTCGTCGCCCAACTTGGTGATGACGTCGCCCTCCTGAATGCCGGCCTTGGCGGCAGGACCGTCCTCAACGACGCTCGCCACATACGCGCCGCTATCGGTGCTCAGCTTGTTGGTGCGGGCGTTGAGCGCGTTGACGCTCGAAAGCGTAGCGCCCATGTACGGATGCACCGGCGTCTTGCCGCCGATGATCTGGTCGGCAATGTTCTTGGCGTAGTTAACGGGAATAGCAAAGCCCACGCCCGAGCTGGAGCCCGAGTAGCTCTCGATGAGCGAGTTGATGCCCACCAGCTCACCGTTGTCGTTGACGAGCGCGCCGCCGGAGTTGCCTGGGTTGATGGCGGCATCGGTCTGAATCATGTTGGCATAGATGGTGTTACCGCTGGTAGAGCTCATGGCCGTGGAGCGATACAGCGCCGACACAATGCCCGTAGAGACAGACTGTTCGTTACCGAACGGCGAGCCGATCGCCATGACCCACTCGCCCACGTTGAGCTTGGAGGAATCACCCATCTCGATCGGGGTGAGCTTGGAGGCGTCAGCATCCTTGAGCTTGATGACGGCCAGGTCGCTCGAGGCATCGTTGCCCACGAACTCGGCCTCGTAGGTGGTGCCGTCGTCCATGGTAACCACGTACTGGTCATAGCCATCGACCACGTGGTTGTTGGTGAGAATATGGCCCTCGGTATCGAGCACCACGCCCGAACCGACGCTGCCTGAGTTATCCGACTCGTCGGCAGACTGCGAAAGCGAGCCATTCTGGCTGCCGCTCGAAGTGGCGGTAATGGAAACCACGGAGGGCAGGGCCTTGGCAGAAACGGCCTCGGCCAGCGTGGTGTCCTCGGAGTCGATCGTGATCTTTTGCGTCGACGAACCCGAAGCACCCGCCGTCACGGCATTCTTGCCGCCGCCGATATCGAGCGTGCCGCTCATAATGAGCGCAATGACCAGCAGGGCTCCGCAGGCACAGCCGGCAAGCGCCGTAATAAAGATCGGCAGCTTTTTGGTCTTGGTCTTGACCACCGTGTGCTTGTTCACGACCTGCTGGCCACCCAGCGGCTTGCCGGTCTGCGTGTCGTAGGCCTGCACGTAGGGAATGTTACTGCCGGCAGGCGTCGACTCCACCTGCACACGCGGCTGCTGCTGGGTCTCGCCGGCGTTGCCCGCATCCTGGGGACGCTGGGAATCGTTCTCGCTCATGGCTGCGATCCTTTCGTCAAATAACCAAAGGCCCGCCAAACATGTGGCGGGCCATCATTGTTCACGTTGAGTTGTACCCCAATATGCGGGCGTACGTGTATGAGAACGCAATCTTTTAGGAAGGCTTAAGTTCTGCTGCAGACCCGAAAGGACCCGGCCTACGGCAAAACCACCACAAAGGTGCCTGTCCCCTTTGTGGTGGAAATCTAGTCCTTAAACAGATAGCCCACGCCGCGGACGGTGGTGATGTGTGCCGCGATCTGCGGGCCTACCTTGGAGCGGATGCGTCGAATGTGCACATCGACGGTGCGCGTGCCACCGCAGTACTCAAAGCCCCACACGCGGTGCAGCAGCACCTCGCGGCTGTAGGCGCGGTTGGGGTGCGTCGCCAAAAAGCTCAGCAGCGAGTACTCCATCAGCGTCAGGTCGATGGGCTCATCATCGAGCGTCACCTGGTAGGTAGCCAGGTTAATCTCGAGGTTATCGATGTTGAGCACATCGTCGGCGGTGACGGTCTCCTCCTCGCCCATCAGGCGCTGCGCACGAGCCTTGAGCTCGTTGGGTGTCGCCGTGGGGCATACAAAGTCGGCATGCGCGTGATTGGGCAGGCGCAAGGTACCGAGCGCCTCGTCGTCGACGATCACCAACATGGGGACGCCGCCACGATCGTCAAGCCACTTGGCAATCTGATCGATACGGTCGCTGCGGATGCCGTCGGTATCGAGAATCAGCAGGTCAAAGTCGTGCGCCGCAGTCGGCGAATCGGGGGTTGCCAGGCTCACCTCGACACCCAGGGTGGTCGTCAAGCTGCGGGCAAACTCGTGGAAGCGCGTCGTGCGCGCCATGAACAGGGCACTCTTTTCGGACATATCGACCTCCAAAGAAATGAGCTCAATCGTACTGGAACAAGCCAGCGCGATTAGGAGTTCGCCAGGTAGTGCTTGATCTCCCACTCGGTGATCGTAGACTCAAACTTATGCCACTCGTCGCGCTTCTTTTTGAGGAAGAAACTGTGGATGTGCTCGCCGAGGGCATCCTTCATAAACTGCGAGTCCTCAAACACGTCGAGCGCCTCTTTGAGCGAACGCGGCAGCGGCGTGTAGCCGGCCTCGAGCATCTGGCGGTCGGTGAGCTTGAGCGTCTCGGCCGTGGCCTCGGGCGGGAGTTCCAGCTTGCGCTCGATGCCGTCCAGACCAGCCGCCAGCGTGACGGCGTTGACCAGGTACGGGTTGGCCATGGGGTCGGGGCTGCGAAGCTCGATGCGCGTGGACAGCTGCTTGCCGGGCTTGTAGACCGGAATGCGGACCATACTCGCGCGGTTGCGCAGGCCCCACGTGGCGTACTGCGGCACGGAGTCGCCGCCCGTGGTGATGCGCTTGTACGAGTTGACCGTGGGGTTAGTGATGGCGCTGATCTCGCGCGCGTGCGCCAAGATGCCGGCCATGTAGTGCTTGGCGATATCGGAGAGGTGGTACTTCTCGTCGTCCTCGCCCCAAAAGACGTTGTTGCCGTCGTGGTCGAATAGCGACTGGCACAGGAACATAGCGCTGCCGTCCTCGCCCGCCAACGGCTTGGGCATAAAGGAGGCGTGGCAGCCGCTCTCGTAGGCCTGCTGCTTAATGATGAGTTTGGCCGTGGTGATGGCGTCGGACATGCTCAGGGCCTCGGCGTGGCGCAGGCTCATACCGTGCTGCGAGCGGCCGGCGGCGTGGAAGGTGTACTCCACGGGCACGGACATCTTCTCGAGCGTGAGGACCGTGTTGCGGCGCAGGTCGCGAGCGGCATCGCTTACCGAAAGATCGAAGTAGCCCACGTTGTCGAGCGGCTCGGGGGTATGCTCGTCGGGGAAGTAGTAATACTCCAGCTCGGCGCCCACGTTGAGCAGGTAGCCGGCCTTCTCGGCCTTATAGAACATGCGGCGCAGGGCGTCGCGCGGGTCGCCGGCAAACGGCTTGCGATCGGGAGTGCACACGTCGCAGAACACGCGGGCGACGCCGTTGTGGCTCGGGCGCCACGGCAGAATCTGGAAGGTCGAAGCATCGGGAAACGCCAGCATGTCGGCTTCCTCGGGCGTGGCAAAGCCCTCGATGGCGGAGCCGTCAAAGCCAATACCCTCCTCAAAAGCGACCTCGAGGTCCTCGGGGCTAATGGCAAAGTTCTTGAGGCGGCCGAGAATGTCGACAAACCACAGACGCACAAAGCGGATGTCACGCTGCTCTACGGAGCGGAGTACGTAATCGATGTTCTGCTGGTTCATGTCGCTCCCCTTTCTTTCGGGCGGGTTTCGACTGGTCTATATCGCAGATACTATCGCAGAAAAATGTTTCCGCAGGGTTAAAGCGTATCAAGCGCTCAAAAAACGTGTGCGAACAGGCAGTTACGAACGAGCGGCTAGCGCGAAGTTGATGCGCGATGTTCGATGTGACCGGGGATCTCGATGCGTTTAGGCGCCAGCTTCGCGGCCTCGCCCACGGTGGTGGTAACAACGTCGATACGCTCGGAGAGACGCTCGACCACGCGCTCGGCAATGGTGAGGGTGTCTTGCGCTGCCGTGGTGACGCCGCCAAAGAGCACATGGTTCCAGGGGTAGTCGTCAAACGTCGCGATCTTGAGCCCCGCCGGCAGCGAGGGACCAAGCTGCGCCAGCGCCTCGGTCAGACGCAGGAAAACCAGGCCGTTGACGGCAATGAGGCCGAGTTTTTTGCCCGCATAGCCGCGGATGGTCTCGTCCAAACGGCCAACGCCCGCGGCGCCACCGTCGGCCAGGGTGACGACCTCGCCCGCAAGGCCGCGTCGCGAAAGCTCGTCGGCAAAGGCCTCGGCGCGCTCTCGACGCACGGGACTGTCGTCGCTTGCCTCGGTGAGCAGGCACAGACGCTCGCTGCCCGCAGCTGCCAAGGCGTCTACCAAGCCGGCGACCAGCTCACGGTTGTTAGATGTCACCAGGTCAGCACCGCCGTCGGCAACGTCGCGGTCGAGCAGCACGACGGGCAGACGTCCCGCTGCCGCGGCGATCGCCTTGTCGTTGCCTCCGCAGGTGTTGACGACCAGGCCGTCCACGCCGGCATCGATAAGTCTGGTGAGCGACTCCGCTTCCTTAGCGGGGTCGTTGCCGCTAATGGCCGTCATGAGCGAGCAGCCGCGCGCCGCGGCGCTGGCGGAAAGGCCCTCGAGCATGGCGCTCGAGAACGGGTTGGCGATGTCAGCCAGAATCACACCGATGAGGTTCGTACGCGAGCTGCGCAGATTGCGCGCGGCGGCACGTGGGCGATAGCCAGTGCGCTCGATAACTGCCGCGATGCGAGCACGGGTCTCCTCGGTCATTTGCCCGGGGCGGTTGTTGAGATAGCGCGAGACCGTGGCCGGGCTCACGCCCGCCTCGGCGGCAATGTCCTTGATTCTCATCTGCGCCATAGCGCACCCCGTTTCCCAATGTCGGCAGTCTGAGCCATTTTAGGCATTTTTTAAAAATCTCGGTTGCAAAACGCTGTAGGTGAGTATACTACAACTCGAAACGAAACCGATTTCGTAAACCGATTTCGGTGAGCGTTGGCACACAGGTGCAAAGACGCACCCTACCGTCTTGGCACCTGCGTGCCAACGCCATATCAAAGGTGTACGCACGAGTAAAAGGAGCTGCGCGACCATGGGTAAAACGGTTCTTACCTTCGGCGAGATCATGATGAGACTCTCACCCAAAGACCACCTGCGTATTGAGCAGGCAACCGAGTTTGACGTCCGCTACGGCGGCGCCGAGGCCAACACTGCGCTTTCCCTGGCCTACCAGGGCGACAAGGCCGCTTACGTCTCCGTTGTCCCGGCCAACCGTCTGGGCGAGTGCGCCCTGCGTTCGCTGAAGGCCTACGGCGTCGACACCACGCGCGTCGTGCGTCAGGGCGACCGCCTTGGCTCCTATGTGTTTGAGGTCGGTGCCTCGCAGCGCGGCAACGGTTGCGTCTACGACCGCAAGTACTCTGCCATCAACATGGCCAAGCGCGACGTCTTTGACTGGGACGAGATCCTCAAGGGCATCGATGTCTTCTATTTCTCCGGCGTGACCCCCGCCGTCTCCGATGAGATGGCCGCCGCCTGCAAGGATGCGCTCGCCGCCTGCCGCGCCAAGGGCATCACCACCGTGTGTGACGTGAACTATCGCGGCAAGATGTGGTCGCCCGAGAAGTCGCAGGCCACCATGAGGGAACTCCTGCCGCTCGTCGACATCTGCATCGCCAACGACGAGGATGCGCCTGCTGGCCTCGGTATGACCTGCGTCTCTGGCTCCCTTGCCCACGGCATAGAGGAGCGCGACACCTATGTCGAGATGGCCCGTCAGATCTGCGCCGAGTACGGCTGCAAGAAGGTCGCCTCGGTCGTCCGCAACATCTCCTGCGTCGAGCGCTCCATCTGGATGGGAATGCTCTTTGAGGCCGAGAGCGGCGAGCACTGGTTCTCCCCTGCTCACGACGTGCACGTACTCGAGGGCGTTGCCGCCGGCGACGCTTTCAACGCCGGCCTCGTCCATGCCCTCATCAACGACTTTGACCCGCAGGACGCTGTCAACTACGCGATTGCAGCCTCGATCCTCAAGCTCACTATCAAGGGCGATTCCAACTTGGTGACCGCAGACGAGATCGCAGCCGCGGCATCCGCCGCCGACGGTGGCACCCGCGTCGCCCGTTAATTCGTTCCCCATTCCGCGGGCCGCAGCTTTCCAATCCCATACCCCTGCGGCCCGCTCCCCGATTCCTCCGGCCGGGCAAAACCACCAGTCCCATTCCGGTTTTGCCTGGCATTCCCTACATGACTGGTCGAGCAGCCGGTTTTGGAATTGCTTGAACCCCAAGCAGTGCCTCCGATAACCAATCCAAAATCGGCTCCTGACCAGCACATTTGGCAATCACGCGCCCATGCGCGCCACACATCGAAAGGAACATCATGTTCGATCAGTTCTACACCACGCTTGAGTCCCTGGGCATCGTGCCGGTCGTTGTGCTCGACAAGGTCGAGGACGCCACTCCGCTCGCCCACGCCCTTATGGCAGCTGGCATGAAGTCCGCCGAGGTCACCTTCCGCACCGCCTGCGCCGCCGAGTGCATCGCCGCTATGGCCGAGGCCGAGCCCGAGATGTGCGTTGGCGCCGGCACTGTCCTGACCGTCGAGCAGGTTGAGCAGGCCCGCGCAGCCGGTGCCAAGTTCATCGTCTCCCCGGGTTACAACGAGGACGTCGTGAAGCACTGCATCGACATCAACCTGCCCGTCCTTCCCGGCACCGTGACCCCCTCCGAGGTCACCGCAGCCGAGAACCTGGGCCTCAAGGTCACCAAGTTCTTCCCCGCGTCCCAGTATGGCGGCCTGAACACCATCAAGGCCCTCGCCGCTCCGTTTGTCGGTCACCGCTTTATGCCTACCGGCGGCGTGAGCACCGCCAACGTCGAGGAGTACCTGAGCTCCTCCGCCATCATCGCCTGCGGTGGCACCTGGATGGTCAAGCCGGCCCTGTTTGCCGACGGCGACTTCTCCAAGGTCGAGCAGATCGCCCACGAGGCCATGGACGTCGTCAAGAAGGTCCGCGGCTAGGTTTAGCTCTCTATCGTGAAGGGGGGCGTGCCCTAGACCTCGCCCCCTTTCTTTTAAAGCGGCTCGGAAGCGCGCCGTTTCCGTCACGAACAAGAACCAAAACCGTCTTGTATGCTGATAGAACGTGACGGAAGCGACACGCCTCCAAGCCGCTTTGCCTACTCGGCTGGCCGTCGCGCTCAACTAAGCCACCTCGACAAAAGCCGAGCCACCAAAACAGCTGCGGCGCCGTCTGGAGGAATGGACCCTTGCTTCCGGTCTTTTCCTCCAAGCGGCGCCGCAGCTTTGTGCCCCGGTTACGCCCCAACGCAGTTGCGGTGAAATAGGGACTGTTTGCGCCACCTAGGCCGCAAAACAGTCCCTATTTCACCGCAACTTATATGGGGATTGATTAGATGGCCGAGTCTTTGGACAGCTCAAAATAGTCGGGATGCAAGGCGATAACCGGGCCCTGCTCCTCGGGCATCAGGTGCAAGTGCGTCTCTGCCAGATAGCTCGCCGCATCGGTATCGCCCCTCTTAATTGCCTCGAGAATCCGGCGATGCTGCCGACGAATCGGCTCCCAATCCAGGTCCTGCGACACCATACGCAACCAGTTGTATCGCTCAAAATGTGTGTTGACGCTCTTCATCCAATCCCACAACATGTGACGGCCGGCAATCTCAAAACACGTCTCATGGAACAGGTTGTCCAGATCGAAAAAGCGACGCGTTTCGCTATGGTCGAGCGACTCGGACTCGGCAAGAATCTGCTCGAGCCGCTGCTTTTGCTCGGGCGTAGCAGCCGAACAGCATTTAATAAGCACGCTTCTCTCGAGCTTTTCGCGCAAGAAACAGGCGTTCTCGGCGCGCTCCATGCTGATTTTTGAGACATAGGTGCCGCTTTTGGGACGCGTTTCCACCAGCTCCTGCTCACGCAGGCGCACAAAGGACTCGCGAATGGGCGTGCGCCCGATTCCCGTCTCCTTTTCCAGACCAATCGCCGAAAGGCGCGTGCCGGGCTTGAGCTCGGCATAGATAATCTTGGAGCGTAATGCGTTGTATGCCTGATCTTGCAGGCTCTGATAATGCTGGTGCTGTTCCATAAAGCCCTCGGATAAACCCTCGGTTAGTCGAATACCACCATGCAATACTATCGCATCGACACGCCCCAGCTCCCAATCAGTCTTTTTGGGACGGGGCTCTTTTAGCTACCCTGGCCCGCAGATCGGCCCCCTTGCCACAAAAGTGGCCCATCTACTACGTTAACACGGACAGCCTCGGCCATACCGAAAACCGTGAAAACAAAACCGCAGGTAGGCAGCTTGTCGATTTTCGAAAAAGCCGGCTATGGTTGACCTCTGAGGCTTAAACGTAGTAGATAGGCCCTATTCGTGGCACAGCACCACTCCATCCCAAATTGGCACCCCGAGCCCTCGTGAGTTGCCAACAAGCTGTTCGACCAGCGCTTTATCCGCGCGGCATTTGGAAAATAGCACCACCGCAAAACCCGCGAGTAGCGCTTACTTTGCTATATCTCACTATACTTTGCTATATCTTGCTATACTTTGCTATATCTTGCTATATCTTGAGCAAAGGTGGCTCACATGCAAACAAACCCTTTTAAGCCCACAGCAGGTAAAACACCTCCCACGATTATCGGCCGCGAAGATGTGCTCGAAGAATTCAATGAGGGCCTCGTCAACGGGCCTGGTGCCCCGGGGCGCCTAATGCGCATAGCCGGCGTCCGTGGAACGGGCAAGACGGTCCTCCTTGACGAGTGCTCACGTTTGGCGCAAAGCCGTGGCTGGACGGTCATAAAAGAGGTCGCAACCGAGGGACTTTGCCAACGCATTCTCGAACAGCTGCAGCCCAAATTCCAGGCCAAACACGCCAGATTTGAGCCCACCGTAGCTGGCATATCCATCGGCAGCATAGACATTGAGCGAATCGGTCCATCGCTACGCGACGCCATGAGACAGACAATATCCAAGAATGGAAATGGCCTGCTCATCACTCTCGACGAGGTTCAAGACGCAGAGCTCGATGAGGTCCGAACGCTCTCCATTGCGATTCAGCAGGTTATCGGCGAAGACCTTGATATAGCCTTTGTTTTTGCTGGGCTGCCTTCGATGATTGAAAGCATCATCAACGGAAAGACACTTGCGTTTTTGCGCCGCGCCCTCCCCTTTGACCTGAAGGCTGTGGCAGTAACCGAAGTGTCGTACTCCCTCGAGGAAACCATTGAAGCGTCTGGCATGGAGTTGCAGCCAGGTATTGCCGGCCAACTTGCCGAGGCAACGCAGGGCTATCCTTTCATGATCCAACTCGTTGGATACTACGCATGGCAGTTGGCAAGACGCGCACATACAACGATTATTGGAGAAGAAGAAGCCGAGCGTGGCATTGCAACGGCACGCGAACGCTTCTGCGCCATGGTGATTGAGCCCGCGCTGCAGCGCATTCCGCCCACGTGCATCGCTTATCTGCTGAGCATGGCGTCTTTGGGGCAGACGAGCTCGACCAGCATGGTTGCCGATGCCCTAAACAAAACGCCTCAACAGGTGAGTTCCGTCCGCAGCCGCCTGTTAAGAGAATCGATTATCGAGGCTTCCTCGTACGGCAAGGTCTCATTTGCCATCCCCTACATGCGCGACTACCTCTACGAGCACAAAGCCGAACTGGAAGTTGAACTGTAGAAACGGCAACTGCCCTGCAAGACGAAAACCGTTTTCGTACGGATTAAAGCAGACGTAAACGATTTTCGTCTTGATTTGCGTACGGAATTAAGACGTAAATTGCGCTTTCGTACGCTTATTACCAGACGCAAATTGTTTTCGTCCGGCCATGCGTCCCCAATCTAGACGAAAAGAGCCCCGAGCTCGAATCGGGGCTCGATGTAAGTTCTAGGGTGTCAGAAGTTACATCAGCCGCTTACGACCGCTCTGTCTATCTCTCCGAGCGGGACGGGCGCCGATGCCCTGATCTCTGCCATGTCGAGGTGCGAGATCAAATCCTTGGCGCGCTCGCCGGAGTGGTATGCCTTGTTCGGCGCCACCTTCCTGTAGAGCTTCTTGAGCTTCGTCTTCCCCTTGTTGCCCGGCGGCATCTCCGTCTCAGGTGGCAGCCCTAGGAAGGACAGGACGCCGGGCAGGTCGCACAGCATCACGTCCTCGATGTCGGCCTTGGCCGCCAGGTCGACGACTCTCTGCGCTGTCGGCGAGATGTTCGGGGTGCTGCTACCGCCCGCTGGTTCGGAAGCTGGCGGGCAGTAGCGGGCAGTAGCGGGCAGTAGCGGCAGTAGCGGTGTGGCTCGATAGGCCCGAATATCCGTAAGGAAGGTGCTCGCTCTCATATGTGCTGATATGCCTCGCCTCGCGAACCTTGGGATGCTTCCTGAGGTAATCCCTCAATTCGAGCCACTCTTTATGCTCATAACGCTTCGAAATCGTTTCCCCGTCGACAGTTTCCTTCACATAATGGTATGTTCGAACGCCTTCGAACTTGCCGAACCCGTTCTCGACGCTGAAGTTTCTGAACCAGCGCGAAAACCCATTCAGGTCCATGAAGTTGACTTGGGGATGCCTGTCTTTCGTTCGTTCGAATGAGTGGACGAGCGGAGTGCCTTTGACTTGTTCCAGGCCGAAGGCTTCCATTTCGCGGGCCTGCTCCTTTTTCCAGAATTCGAGATACGACGTCAGCGTCTCGCTTATCGAGATCCTCCGCACGCTTTTCTTGCTTTTGGGCGAGCGAACGCTTCGATCGGCCGCGAACTGCTGCTCAATGAGGATGCTTCTGTTCTCGACGGAGACATCGGACCACGTCATCCCGAGGGCTTCTGCCCTTCTCATGTCGGTGTCGAGCATGAGCATCACGCATGTGATGTGCGCGTCCGGTTCTCGATTGAGTAGGATGTCGAGTAGGCGAGCGGCGTGATGGTTCCTTCGCGGTTGTCGTGGAACTTTTTTGCGTACGAGCCGACGGTGTCCCTCGATTTTTGGACGTAGGTGCCGCTGTTGAGTTCTGCCTTGTAGGCTTCGAGTGCGGCGTCGACCTCTCGGCTTTTGGTGGTATGTATGGTCTGCCACGGCGAATAGCGGTATTTGCCCGTGACCGGATCCTTGCCGAGGCTGTGACGGTAGCGCCACCTGTATTTGTCGCGGCGTTGCTTCGTTCCTTTGCCTATGACGAGAGGTCGGTCGTTCACCGTGTTCCTTGCCTGAAGTGCCTGAGAATCGCGCTCGGTTGCGCGGAATGGCGCAAAGGGCTGGGGCGGGTGGGCATTACCCTTGGTGGTGGGCCCTGCGTGGGGTCACACCCCAAGGGTAATGCTCCGCCTGACCGCTTTCAAGCTCGTTGTGGGTCGAATTTGGGTCGAAATGTCTGAATGAAACAACGTCGTAGCGACCTCATAACCCGAAGGTCGGTGGTTCAAATCCGCCCCCCGCGACCATGAAACTTCAGGTCGGAAGCATAAAAGCTCCCGACCTTTTTCTTTGTCTAGGGGTTTCGGCATCTCTCGTTCTTTGGGTACCTCGAGGCGGGCAATCAGATAGATGCTTACGAGTATCATAGGGTCTTTTTACGTCGCGGTCGTGTCTCGTACTGGTGCGCCGCTCTTTGTGGGACGTGTCACTTTGCCATAGGTTGTCCGGCGGCGGGGCGCAGGTCGTTCCCCGTGGCGTCGCTCCTTTCGACGCTACGCTGCCTGGCTACTCGTTCCACTGGTGCTTTTTCATGTCGACGCAGCCGTTGTCTCGGAAGGCGACTCCTTCCTCCGTCAGTAGTGCTCGCTGGTCGGGGAAGTTTGGCGCGAGGCGTCCCGCGTGGTTGACGACGCGGTGGCAGGGATAATCGCCGTAGCGATCCGCCTCGCTCAGCACCGCTCCGACCAGGCGAGAGTTTTTCTCCCTGCCGATGAGGCGCGCTATCTGACCGTACGAGGCGACGCATCCCGCCGGAATCTCTGCCACGACGGAGAGAATCTCATAAACCAAATCTTCGTCCAGGACTTTTCCCATCGTATCGCTCCCGTGTTCGCTTTTGCCTTCGGGGGCGCGGCGCCGATCACCCGTGCTGCGATTTTCGCAGCTCCCCTTACCGAAGCATCGAGGGAAAGCGCGTGCGTGTCAAGGTTGTCTGGTCCAGTTGCTGGCTCGATGCCTCGAGATGTTCGCCTCAAGTGCGACCTGCCCCTATTGGAAAAGGATGCCGAAGATGTATTTGGTGATGGCGGAGCGGCGGATGACCCCCACGAGTTTGCCCTCGTCATCAACCACAGGAAGCTTCTTGAAATTCTTCTTCGCCAGCAGCGCGGCGACGCGGGCGATGCTCTGCTCGGGACGGGCACACACTACCTGGCGCGTCGCGAAATCCATGACGCAGCGATCCTTCAGGGCTTCGATGCGCTGCTCAAGGCTCTGATCGTCGAAGTACAGCATGGACGCGTCGCCGCCCGTGAAGATGGTGTGAGCGCGATGCTGCGCGATGGCTCCCATGACATCGCCGTCGGAGATGAACCCGACCACCTGGTTGCGCTCATCGATTACGGGCATGCTGCTCACCTCGTTTTCGGCGAGCATGCGCACCACGTCGGAAATCGTGCAATCCTGCGTGCAGGTGAACGGCTCTTCAATCATGATGCTCGAAACGGGCGTCCCCTCGAGCTCGAGCGGGATGCGCTCGGACAGAATCTCGGACATCGCTTATGCCTCCTTCGTTTTCGGTGCGGTTTTCTTGGTGCGCACGCTGAATATGGCGCAGATAAGGGAAACGAGGCCGATTGCCGCGCACACCTTGTAAGCGACGCCCGCGCCCACGGCGGTGGCTACTTGGATGCTCGCATCGACGCCGGCCGACGCGGTGACGCTTGTCATGACCGTGATGATGAGCGCCGTGCACAAACCGCCGGCGACCTGGCGGCCGGTGTTCGCGATGGCGTTGCCGTGGGCGATCATGTCATTTTTCAAGGCATTGACACCCCATGTGTTCACCGGCATGTTCGCGAGCGACTGGCCGGCGGACTGCAGCATGCAGAACAGCGCAACCACCAAGATGGGCGTGTTTACCGTCGAAAGCGAGAGCAGGAACAGGGCGCCGGTCATGAGGGCCAGGCCGACGATCGAGATGGCACGCGGACCGAACTTGTCGAACACCACGCCGGAGATAGGGCTGATGATGATGCCCACCGCCGCGGCGGGAAGCATGGCCATGCCGGTTTCGAAGGCCGAAGCGCCAAGCGAGGTTTGCAGCAGCAACGGCAACAGCGTGTTGGTGACCAGGCATGCGGCGTTGATGAGCGTGACGATGATGGCGGCCACGCGGAACTCGCGCGTCTTGAGCGTGCCCAGTTGAAGCAGCGGGTCCTCGATTTTGCCCTGGCGTACGACGAACAGCACCAAGCACACGACACCCGCGACGATCGAGCCGAGCACCACGGGGTTGCCCCAACCCATCGACGAGGCGCTCGAGAACCCGTAGAGAAGTCCGCCGAAGGCGATGGTGGAGAGGACGACCGAGGGCAGGTCGAGCTTGGGGTTCTTCAGCTCGCCCACGTTTTTCAGCATGAACACGCCCAGCACCAGCACGAGAATTGCGAGGGGGACGATGGCGCCGATCATGGTGCGCCAGCCGTACGTGTCGATCACCGCACCGCCTACGACGGGGCCGACCGCGGGACCCGCCGACATGACGATGCCCGCCATGCCCATAGCCGTTCCTCGTTTCTCGACGGGGAACACCAGCATGGGAACCACCGAGACAAGCGGCATGAGCACGCCTGAGCCCGCCGCTTGCAACACGCGACCGATGATGAGGAACAGGAAATCAGGGGCTGCGGCGCACAGCAGCGTGCCCAGCGCGAACACCAGCGTCGCCCCGAAGAATAGCGCGCGGGTGCTGAACTTGTCGATAAGGAACGCCGAAACGGGGACCATGATGCCGCTCACCAGCGGGTATATGGACATGATCCACTGGGCAGTCGAGGCATCGATGGCGAAATCGGACATGATGACCGGCAGCGCAGGCGACATCACCGTTTGGTTCAGTAGCGCCAAGAAGGCACCCAGGACGACGACCGCGACGATGCGGATCTGGGTACCGGTAATGCGCCCATTGGCGGGCGCGACCGTACAATTATCAGACATAAGCTTCCTTCGTATCTATTCGATTCTTCGCCGAAGGCGCGCCGGCCCACGGGCGAAATAACATGCACGTGCTATGCGTGCATCAGATACGACAGGAAGAAAGCGGCTGCTCAGAGCGCACTTGGGGAACAACAGGAGAGGCCCCGTATACCAGGGGCCGCCGAATTGCGATGTATGCTTTGGTCAAATCCTTCATAGCGGGGAGGTATTCTAGCAGCCGTCTTCGCCCCTTTCAAGGGATGTAACCCAGACGTTGATTTTCTTTACCGAGGCGCCATCGTTGACGGGTGGCGTGCTTCTCTATCGCCACACCGCGGGGCGAGGGAACGCCGCGGCGAGCTTGTACATCGGCTATGTGTGCAGCTGCGAGCGTGTCGCCGGCGCGCGCTGGGCGCCAGTCCGATCCGGCCGACTCTTGCCGACGGTCGGTCGCCGTCCTCCTCCATCTCCGCCTGCTCTGTTTTTGCTCGGCTCCCTTGTCGTATCATGGACGGACGAGAATTGAGCGAAGGCGGTACGTATGAACATCCAGATATTCGGCACGAAGAAAAGCTTCGATACTAAGAAGCGCAGCGCTATTTCAAGGAACGTCGTGTGAAGTTCCAGTTCATCGACTTGAAGGAAAAGGGGATGAGCAAAGGCGAGCTCGAAAGCGTGGCGCGCGCCGTCGGCGGGATCGACGCTGTGATCGATCCAAAGGCGAAAGATGCCGACACGGTTGCGCTCGTACAGTATCTTGCTGCCGACCAGAAGTTCGAAAAGGTGCTCGATAACCAGCAGATTCTTCGTGAGCCCATCGTTCGCAACGGCCGCCAGGCAACCGTTGGCTACGAGCCTGACGTGTGGAAGGGCTGGGAATAAAGTGAAGCGCCCACGCCCGTGGTTTTATCCACGGACGCGGGCGCTTGCGTAAGACGTCTCTTGTCGTTTGAGTGGAGCGCCCCGGCGGCGCTGAACAACGCGCCCCGGTGACGTGGCTCGGGGCTCTTTGTGCCGCGCATCTATGAGAGGAGATATTTGATGCGCATGGGCGCTACTCCATGTAGCCACCCTGAATGGCGGAAACTGCATGCTCAGTAAAGAACTTGAGCGTGCCGGAGGTATAGCGATTAGCCTTGGGCTTCCAAGCGGCTCGACGCTCGGCCAGGACGGCGTCGACCTCGGCCGGCTCCATCTCCTTACCGGCGATGCCCACGATGGACAGCGAGCGCTCGGGGATGTTGATTCGGATAAGGTCGCCTTCCTCGATCAGGGCAATCGGGCCGCCCACGGCAGCCTCGGGCGAAACGTGACCGATAGCCGGACCCTTGGAGGCGCCGGAGAAGCGGCCGTCAGTGATCAGGGCAATGCTCGCGCCCAGCTCGGGGTCGCTGGCGATAGCTTCGGTGGTGTAGAACATCTCGGGCATACCGGAACCCTTGGGTCCCTCATAGCGAATGATAACGGCATCGCCGGGCTTGACCTCGTGCGTCAGGACGGCGTGAATGGCGTCCTCCTCGCAGTCGAACGGACGGGCCTTGAGCGTAGCCTGGAACATCTCGCGCGGAACGACGGTGTGCTTGACGACCGCGCCCTCGGGAGCAAGATTGCCGTGGAGGATGGCGATGGAACCGTCGGTGCCGAAGGCCTGGTCAAACGGACGGATGATGTCCTCGCGCTTGAGATTCCACTTCTCAAGGTAACGACCGCACTTCTCGTAGTAACCGTTGTTCTTGAGGTCCTCGAGGTTCTCGCCGAGAGTCTTGCCGGTGACGGTCATGACGTCGAGGTGGAGCATCGACTTGATCTCCTCCATGATGCGCGGCACGCCGCCCGCATAGTAGAAGAACTGCGCCGGCCACTCACCTGCGGGACGGACGTTGAGCAGGTAGTGGGCACCACGGTGCAGGCGATCGAAGTCGTCGGCGGACATCTCGATGCCAAACTCGCGGGCAATCGCGGGGATGTGCAGCAGCGAGTTGGTGGAACCGGAGATGGCGCCGTGGACCATGATGAGGTTCTCGAAGGACTCCTTGGTCACGATGTCACGCGGACACAGGTTGTGCTCGGAGAGCCACACGGACTGGCGGCCGGCCTCGCGGGCAAACTCGCGCAGGTCGGAGCTGGTAGCGGGCAGCAGGGCGGTACCGGGAAGCATAAGGCCCAGGGCCTCGGCCGTGACCTGCATGGTCGAGGCGGTACCCATAAAGGAGCAGGCGCCGCAGCTGGGGCAGGCGTTATGCTTGGCGAACTCGAGCTCCTCGCGGGAGATCTCGCCGCGCTCATAGCGGGCCGAGATGGCGCCGAGCTGCTCCAGGGTCAGCAGGTCGGGGCCGGCATCCATGACGCCGCCGGTAACGACGATGGAGGGGATGTTGATGCGGCCCATGGCCATGAGGTTCGCAGGCAGGCCCTTATCGCAGCTGGCGACAAAGACGCCGGCGTCGAACGGGGTGGCCTTGGCATGAATCTCGATCATGTTGGCGATCATGTCGCGGCTGGGCAGCGAGTAGTTAATGCCGTCGTGGCCCTGGGCCTCGCCGTCGCAGATATCGGTGCAGAAGTAACGGGCACCGTGACCGCCAGCCTCGGCAACGCCGGCACGGACCTCCTCGACCAACTCAAACAGACCGGCAGAACCCGGGTGCGAGTCGCCGAACGTCGACTCGATAATGACCTGCGGCTTGTCCAGATCTTCGATGGACCAGCCAGAGCCCAGACGCAGCGGGTCCATCTCGGGGCTGATGGTGCGAAACTTGCCGGAACGCGGCTGCAGCTTGGCAACCAAGTCGGCTGCCTCCTGCTGAATCTGTGCCTTGATCTTCTCGTCCATGATGCTCTCCTCTTTTGATTTGAACGGTTGTACCAATCGTTGGTTAATGAATCAGGTGTAAATGGGTACCGAGCGATGCCCTCGGCAAAAGATGCTTAGCTACGCGAACTAGGCGAAGAACGAAATCACCAGGGCGCAGGCAAGACCCGAAAGGCCGATGAGCGTCTCCATAATGGTCCAGGACTTGAGGGTGGTCTTCTCGTCAATCTCCAGGAACGAGGAGCACATCCAAAAACCGGCATCGTTGACGTGCGAGAGGGCCGTGGCACCGCCGCAGATGGCAAGACAGATAGCGGCACGCATGAGCACTGAGGCTCCGGCAACCGCGGGCATGGCGGCCATAATGCCCGATGCCATGGTCATAGCGACGATGGAGCTGCCGACAGAGGCACGCACCATGACGGCGATCAAAAAGGCAACGACCACCAAGGGCAGCGGTGAAGCCTCGAGCATGGGCCCAATAACCTGGCCCAAGCCGCAGTCCTGCAGCATCCAGCGAATGACGCCGCCGCAAGCGATAACCAGCAAGATCATGCCGACGGGCTTAAGAGAGCGGTCGAGCAAGGCCTTGAGCTCGGCGCCGGAGTAGCCGCGGCGCGCGCCCAGCAGATACATCGCGACGAGCGTGGCGAGCGTCAAAGCGACGAACGGCTTACCCAGGAAGGCAAAAATCGAGGCGAGCTCGGCGGGCATGGGGATATAAGAGGACAACGTGCCCAGCAAAATCAGACAAAGCGGCGTGAGCACGATGGCAAGCACCATGCCAAAGGAGGGAAGCTCCTTTTCGTCGCTCGCGCCCTCGGCAGAGGTAAAGTGTTCCGGAACATCGGTAAAGATGCGACCGCCCACATTGCGGCCCCAGATGACGCCGGCAATCGCCATGGCGATGAAGGCAGTGGGGATACCGACGAGAATCATGGTGCCCAGGTCGACACTGAGCGTGCCGGCGACCAAAACCGACCCGGCCGATGGCGGCACAAACGCATAGCCAGCGGCAAGTCCCGCGAGCAGCGCGATGCCGTAGTAGAGCGTCGACTTTTTGGTCTGCGATGCCACGCTAAACGCAAGCGGAATCAAAACGACCACGCCGGCCTCAAAGAACACCGTGGTGCCGATGACCAGACCGGTGATGCCCAGCGCCCAGCTGGAGTGGCCCTGGCCAAAGGTGTTAATGAAGGTCTGGGCGATCTTCTTGGCGCCGCCGCTCTCCTCCAAAATCTGGCCAAACATCGATCCCAGGCCAATGAGCAGGGCGATGTTTTGCAGCGTGGTGCCCACGCCCTTGGTGACGGTGTCTGCCACCATGTCGAGCGGCATGCCGGCTCCGATACCGATCACGAGCGCCGAGACCATCATCGACAGCACGGGGTGCAGCTTGAACTTGATGATGAGCGCAAGCAGCAGCGCGATGCCCACGATGGCGGCGATGACCAACCTGGTGGGGTCAGCCATAAACGTTGGGTCTGACATCTTTCCTCCAATTCATCAGACCTTTTGAATTCGTCTGATGACTATAGCGTGTTTTGGAAAGGTCTGATGTTTCATTTTGAAATTTGTTCGAAATACATCTGATGTATTTGGTAAACGGTCGTATTTGCGCTGCGAACGGTATATCTAAGCCGCCCGACTCAAATCCAGCGGCCAATATCGCATCCGTGGTGCGCTAAAATAGCTCAGATGAATTTTGTAATGAAAGGTATAGCTATGGCCCGCGCCGAATCGGGACTCCCCGAGCAAATATCGGAGAAAATCATTCAATTGATTCTGGATGAACACCTTGAGCAAGGCGATCGCCTGCCTAAGGAAACCGTGCTGGTCGAGCGCTTGGGCGCCGGCAGGAGCACCGTGCGCGAGGCCATGAAGTTGCTGCAGTCGCGCAATATCGTGCGCATTAAGCAGGGTTCGGGCACCTATGTGGCGTCAAACCCCGGCGTTGCCGACGACCCGCTGGGCTTTACCTTTATCGACGACAAGCAGCGTCTGGCGCGGGACCTACTCGAGGTGCGCTTTATGGTCGAGCCGCAGATGGCACGCATGGCAGCCGAGCACGCAACCAACGACCAGGTCGTCTGTATCAAAGAGCTCTGCGACGAATCCGAGCGCCTGGCCGAGGCCGGTGAGGATTACTCCGCCGCCGACACCGCGTTCCACAATGCCATTGCCGAGAGCTCCGGAAACCTCGTCGTTCCCCGCCTGATGGGCGTGCTCAAGGCATCCGTCCCCCTCTTTATCGACGTGACCGGCAAAAAGCTCGTCGAGGAAACTATCCGCACGCACCGCGATGTGGCCGACGCCATCGCCTCGCGCAATCCCACCGCCGCGCACGACGCGATGTATCTGCACCTGGTGTATAACCGCAACATGATCGCAGAGGGCACGCAGGAACAGGGCGAATAAACGTCCGTGCGGCAAGGACAAGACTGCCGTTCGCCTTTTAAAAGTGAACGTTCACCTGATTTTAGGAAATAAGGGGTGGCTATTACGCCGCTTCACCTATACTGACCTTGTATGAGAAGCATGACTTTTATAGATGAACGTTTCTTTTGAAAGGATCGCTATGTCTGATCTTATGGACAGCTTCCGCCTGGATGGCAAGGTCGCGCTCGTGACCGGCGCCACCTACGGCATTGGCATGGCCATTGCCGAGGCGCTCGGAGAGGCCGGCGCCAAAATCGCCTTTAACGCCCGTCACGCCGACAAAGTAGCCGAGGCCGAGAAGCACTACCGTGAGCTGGGTTTTGACGCTCACGGCTATGTTGCCGACGTCACCGACGAGGCCGTCGTTGCCGAGCTCATCGCCAAGATCGAGGCCGACTTTGGCACCACACCCGACATCCTGGTCAACAACGCCGGCGTCATCCAGCGTACCCCGATGCTCGACATGAGCGCCGAGGACTTCCGCCGCGTCGTCGATATTGACCTCAACGCACCGTTTATCGTGTCCAAGGCCTGCCTGCCCGGCATGATCGCCAAGGGCCACGGCAAGATCATCAACATCTGCTCGATGATGAGTGAGCTGGGCCGCGAGACCATCGCCGGCTATGCCGCGGCCAAGGGCGGCCTGAAGATGCTCACCAAGAACATCTGCTCCGAGTTTGGCGAGGCCAACATCCAGTGCAACGGCATTGGGCCCGGCTACATCGCCACGCCGCAGACCGCGCCGCTGCGCGAGACGCAGCCCGACGGCAGCCGTCACCCGTTTGACCAGTTCATCATTGCCAAGACGCCGGCCGCCCGTTGGGGCACGCCCGAGGATCTGAAGGGCCCCGCCGTGTTCTTGGCTTCCGATGCATCGAACTTCGTCAACGGCCACATCCTCTACGTCGACGGTGGAATCCTCGCATACATTGGAAAGCAGCCTCAATAAGCGTCGCCGCAACTGCCCATATCAGGTTTCATCCACTCGTTTTTCATTTGAGTTGCGGTGAGATAAGGATTGGTTTTGGCTTCTATCAGGCAAAACAGTCCGTATTTCACCGCAAGTTAGAAATAGAAAGGTAATTCGCAATGAAGATCGCTCTGATCAATGAGAACTCTCAGAACTCCAAGAACCCTATGATCGAGGCTGCCCTTAAGAAGGTTGTCGAGCCCATGGGCCACACCGTCTTTAATTATGGCATGTATGCCGACGCCGACTCCAAGCCCCTCACCTACGTGCAGAACGGCATCCTTGCCGCCGTGCTGCTGAACTCCGGCGCTGCCGACTACGTCGTAACCGGCTGTGGCACCGGCGAGGGCGCCATGCTCGCCTGCAACTCCTTCCCCGGCGTGCTGTGCGGCCATGTTGCCGACCCGCTCGATGCCTACACCTTTGCCCAGGTCAACGACGGTAACGCTGTCGCCATGCCCTTCGCCCTTAAGAACGGCTGGGGCCAGGAGCTCAACCTCGAGTACACCTTTGAGAAGCTCTTTGGCTTTGGTTCGGGCAACGGCTATCCTGCCGAGCGTGTTGAGCCCGAGCAGCGCAACAAGAAGATCCTCGACGGCGTCCGCGCTGTGACTATGCGTCCGCTCGTCGACGTTCTGGGCGAGATCGATCAGGACCTGGTGAAGGGCGCACTTGCCGGCGAGCACTTCCAGGAGTACTTCTTTGCCAACGCAACCGACGAGGCCATCATCGCCAAGGTCAAGGAGATCCTGGGCCTCTAATCGCACGACTCATTGCAGCTAACGCAAGCGGCGGTCGTCCCATGTACGGGACGACCGCCGCTTTTTGCTATCTACCGACTGACGCCGCGGGGATAGGCCTCACATGCACCAAGGGGTTGACTAGAGCTCGCAAGCAACCTTGTAGCCATCGCCGATGGCGTCGCGGATGTTGCCGCACTTGTTGGCATCGCCCAACACGTGGGTGGTAACGCCGGCTGCAGCAAGGTCGTCGGCCAGCTTGGTATTGGGACGATAGCCCATGGCAAGCACCAGCGTATCGGCATCGGCGATAGTGTGGATCTCGCCATCTTTTTCGTAGCTGATGGTGTCCTCGGTAATCTCGGTTACCTTGGCCTCGGTCAGCACGTGAACGCCCTTGGAAAGCATGCGCGTGATGAGCACCGCGCGACCGGCGCCGCCCTCGTTGGCGGCGAGCGTCTTGGTCATCTCGATGACGGTGACGTCGCGATTGGCCGGCGACAGATCGTTGACCAACGGGGCCAGGTAGTCGGCCGTCTCGCAACCGACGGTGCCGCCGCCCACGATGACAATCTTCTTGCCCGGGAAAGCCTTGCCGCCCAACAGGTCGTCAGCCGTCATGACCTGCTTAAATCCCTGCATGAAGGCCGGGGCGATGGGCTCGGCGCCATAGGCCAGGACGACCTCGTAGCCGGCGTAGTCACGCTGAATGTCCTCGGCAGTAAGCTCGGTGCCAAATACGCACTTCACGCCGACCTCGGCCAGGCGACGGTACTGATACTTGATCACGCGGGTGAGTTCCTGCTTTGCCGGCGGAACGGCCGCGATGCGCATCTCGCCACCCGGCTCGTCCTGCTTATCCACGAGCACTACGTTGTGGCCGCGCTTGGCAGCAATGTAGGCTGCCTCCATGCCCGCAGGACCAGCGCCCACAACCAGCACGTTCTTAGCCTCGGCGGCAGGCTCGTAGCCGGCCTCGTCGCGCTCCACGTCCGGATTAACGGTGCAGGAGATGCGTTTGCCAAACATAATGCCGTTCAGGCAGCGCAGGCAGCCAATGCAGGGGCGGATGTCGTCGGCGTTGCCGGCAGCGGCCTTGTTGCAGAACTCGGCATCACACAGATTGGCGCGGCCCATCATGCAGATGTCGGCGGCACCGTCCTCGATCAGCTCCTCGGCGATCCAAGCCTCGTTAATGCGTCCGACGGTGGCAACGGGAATGTTGACGTGCTTTTTGATCTCGCGCGAGCAGGCGGCATGCGAGGCCTGCTGGGTACCGGCGGCGGGAATCGCGGAACCGCGCTTGATGGTGGTGCCGCCCGACACATGAATCATGTCGACGCCGGCCTTCTCCAGGCGACGCGAGACGTAGATCATGTCGTTGAGGGTCAGGCCGCCATCGGTGTACTCATCGCCCGAGATGCGGACGTCGATGATAAAGTCCTTGCCGCAGCGCTCGCGAATCTCGGCGATGACTTCGAGCAGGAAACGCATGCGGGCGTCGAGCGAGCCGCCGTACTCATCGGTACGCTTGTTATAGAGCGGGGTCAAGAAACCGCCGAGCATGCCGTGGGCGTGCGCCGCATGGACCTCGACGCCATCGACACCGGCCTTCTGCATACGCACGGCAGCGTCGCCAAACTGATGCGTGAGCTCGTGAATCTCGTCGACCGTGATAGGACGCGGTGCCTCACGGGCATAGGACGGTCCCACGAAGGACGGAGCGATCAGGCGCGGCGTGCCCGGAATGTTAAAGGCCATGTAGGCGGGGTGAAAGAGCTGCGGCATGATCTTGCAGCCATACTCGTGGACGGCCGCGGCGAGCTTTTCCCAGCCAGGGATAAACGTGTCGTCGTAGCAGCACATGTCACCCGGCAGATAGGTATAGGTAGGCTCGACCGTCACGACCTCGGTGATGATCAGGCCGACGCCGCCCTTGGCACGGGCACGGTAATGATCGACCAAGTCGTCGGTCACATAGCCATGATCGGCCAGGTTCGTGGACACCGGCGGCATAAAGACGCGGTTCTTGACCTCGGTCGTACCGACCTTGATCGGGCTAAAGAGCATCGGGTAGGCGGAGGACTCCATACAGGGTTCCTTTCATTTGAGCCGCTCGGCGGCAGTTGCTGACGTACCTATCGTACCAGCAACCGCGCAGCACCCGACCGTGCGCGTTCCTCCAGCCTCTGCTCAACCCCAAAAAGTTGCGGTGAAATACGGAGCAATCGAGGCTTTTGACAGCCAAAACAGTCCGTATTTCACCGCAACTAATGGATGGGATATGTTAGAGACCCAAATAGGCAGTCATGCCTTCGACGGCGAGCTTGGCGCCTGCCACGGCATGAACCACGGTGAGCGGGCCGTTAACCACGTCGCCGGCGGCAAAGACGCCAGGCACGGTGGTCATACCGCATTCATCGACCGAAAGAAGGCCGCGATGGTCGGTCTCCAGACCGCCCGTCGTAAGCACAAGCTTGTCCTTGGGCACCTGCGAAGCCGCAATCACAACTGTGTCGGCAGACGCATGGTCGAGCTCTTCCTCGTAGCCCACCACATTGTTGTCCTCGTCAAAGATAGCCGTCTCGAACACCGGACCGTTATCATCGATGGCGCAGATCGCCTTGCCGCGCACAATCTCGGCACCGTCAAGCTCGGTCAGCTCGACCTCGTCGTCGATGGCCGAGATATGGCGCGAGCGTGCATACACAGTGACCTTGCGAGCACCCGAACGCAGCGCCGTGCGGGCAACATCCATGGCCACATTGCCGGCGCCGATAACCGCCACGTTCTGCCCGATTGCCACGCTCGTGGGATCGACCAGATAATCGATACCAAACAGCACGTTGCCGCGCGACTCGCCGGGAATACCCAGCTTTCGAGCTCGCCAGGTACCAGTACCGACAAAGACCGCATCGTAGCCGTCGCGCAGCAGGTCGTCGATATGCAGCGCGCCACCGATGGTGGTCGAGGGGCGCACGCGCACGCCAAGCGAGCACATCACGTGGCGATACTTTTGCACGAGCGCACGGGGCAGGCGGAACTCGGGGATACCGTACTCCAGCACACCGCCGATCTCGGGCCGCTGCTCAAATACCGTGACGGCACAGCCCAGCTGGGTCATCTTAATGGCCACGGTAATACCAGCGGGACCGGAACCGACCACAGCAATCTGTTTACCGCACGACGGTGCGGGCTTCCACTCCTTACGATCCAAATATGCCGTGGAGATATAGTTCTCGATGCTCGAGAAATGCACCGGCGCGCCCTTGCGGCCCTGGATGCACGCGCCCTCGCACTGGCCCGAATGGTTGCAAACCATGGAGCAGACCGCGCTCATGGGATTGTTCTGGAACAGTAGCTCGCCCGCCTCTTCTAGACGACGCTGTTTGAACAGGTCAATGACCTGTGGAATAGGCGTCTGAACCGGGCAGCCCTTAATCTGGCAGAACGCCCTTTTACAACCCAGGCAACGATTCGCCTCTTCGACAATGTGGATAGCCACGCAACTCCCCTTTTTAATGCAATCCAATGGGGCGACGATAAAGACCCTTCACCGCCGCCCCCATACAGGTAATCTCAATCTGCCGACACGGCAAAAGCCAATGCTATAACTCGCGATGCGAAGCCCCGCAGCGAGCGGACATGTGCTCGAGTGTCGCCAGGCAGTCAGCCGCCGTCGCCGGCACGCTGTTCTCGACCACGCAGGGAATCCCAGGGCAGGCGGCAGCCGCCCAGGCCACCACGGGCTCAAAGTCATATCGTCCCGTCTCGCCCACGCCATGACACACCAGGCGCGAACCCGTACCGTCGCACCAACCGGCTTCGTCCTCGTTATCAACGACCTCAAAATCCTTGGCGTGCAGCGCGCGGATCTTACTGCCGCATAAGTAGAGCATGCGCGCGGTGATTTCCTGCGCTTCGTCAACAACACTGGGGTGCAGCAGTGATACCGGGTCATAGATCACGCCGAGCGACGGACTCGAGACGCGCTCTAGCACCTCACGGCAGCGATCCGGCGTGTTGACCGTTTCGTTCCAACCAGGCTCGATCAAAATTTGCCCACCCACGGCCTCGGCCCGATCGCAGACGTGTGCAAGCCCGTCTGCAAACGCATCGAGTGCCTCATCGGTCATGCGGTCGTCAGCAACGCGGTTCTGTGCATTGGGGCGACCGGTCTCGGTGCCAACCGGGCATCCGCCGAGCATCTGGGCAAAGTTCAAGCATGCCTCGTACTCGGCAAAGTTATCCATGAGCTGTTGGCGATCGGGCGTCGCCAGATTCTTATAACAGCCGAGCACGGTGACCGAAACGCCCGCCTCGTCGAGCACCGCACGCAAATGGTCGGCAAGCTCGTGGGTCAGGCCGCCTCGATCGATCCCCATCGATGCGTAGAGCACCTTGCTCGGCAGTTGAATGCACGAAAAGCCCAGCTCTCCCGCCATGCGAATGCGTTCCTCGACGGTCCCCTGCGGAAGGTCGTGCAAACGTACGCCCGGAGTAATAGCCCCCACGTTATTCACATCCCTTATGAGCGTTGATGCCCGGGGTGTATCCGCCAAACGGGTCCTCGATGGAGCACACGCCCGAGGGGGCGAGCGGATCGCGCTTACCGGCCAGCTTGTCGTGATGCATGGTCTCGATATAGGCAAGCACCAGCGGCGCCACACCCTTTGCATCATTTTTGACCACGGGCTCGCTCATGTAGTAATCAAACGTGCCCTCGCGGTGCGCGGTGTTTCCCAAGCCCGCAACCAGGCAGATGTTGTCGAGCGCCAGCTGCCCGTCATACTCGGACAGGCAGGTCTCGCAGATGCCGTCGAAGGCGCGACGGCCGTACTGGTAGTAACGCTCGCCCAGCACGCCCAGACGCACGCCCTTCATGATGGCGTTGGCAAAGATGGCGCTGCCCGACTCCTCCAGGTAGTTGGGGGCGATATTGGGCAGGTTGATAACCTGGTGCCACATGCCGGTCTTCTCGTCCTGATACGGCAGCATGGCGTCGATCAGATCGTGGAACATCTTGCGGATCTCGTCCTTCTCGGCCGACATCGAAGGCGGCATAAGCTCCCAGGTGTCGATGAGCGCCATGGCAAACCAGCCCTCGGCGCGCAGCCAGAAGTTAGCCGAAAGGCCGGTGACCGGGTCGCACCAGAACTGTTTGCGGCTCGCGTCGTAAGCGTGATAGTACAGACCGTTGAGGGGGTTGCGCATCAGGTCATGCACGACCTGGAACATATGGAAGCTGTCCGAGCAGGCACGACGGTTGTGGAAGCTCAGCTCGTACTGCATGTAGAACGGCTGCGCCATGTACATGCCATCGAGCCAAATCTGGTTGGGATAGACGGCCTTGTGCCAGAACACGCCTTCTTTGGTGCGCGGCTGGGTCTCGAGCTGGCGGTAGATGGTGTCCATGGCGGCACGGTACTTGGGCTTGCCCACCAGGTCATAGAGCTTGTAGAGGGTCTTGCCCGCATTGACGTTATCGAGGTTGTACTCCTCGGGGTTGTAATGCTTTATGGTACCGTCGTCCTGGACAAAGAAATCGATGTAGTCATCGGCGAAAGTCAGGTAGCGCTGCTCACCCGTGATCTCGTACAGTTCGATGAGCGCCTTGATCATGCAGCCGTCAATATAGTTCCAGGTGTTCTCCTTGCCGGCGCGAATCTTTTCGATATTCCAAGCCGGCGCCTGCGGCGTAGAGGTTTCGATCAACTGCTCGATATAACGGTCCAGGATTTGATTGCAACCCATTGCTGTCCCCTCTGACATAAACGATAGGTGAACGTTACCCCTAGTGTAACGCGAACGAGGAATATAGGGTGAACGTTAACCCTATATTCCTCGCGAACGGCAGACTTTTAGCGGCAAACGGCGGTGAGACCCGCGGCGATGCGATGCGCCAGGCGCTCATAGCCGGCAGGACTGTAATGCAGACCGTCCGGCATATAGAGCTCGCGGTGCTCCGGCAAAAACGGGCTGATACCGCTTTGCGCATACAGGTCAATCACCGGCACGGAGTAGCGGTCGCAGACCTCGAGCATCGCTCGCACGTAGGCGACCTGCGTCAACCCCAGGTGGTTGAGCTCGTCGCTTGCCGGGATATCCTTCTCGTGCTTGCCGCTCGTCTTGCACGGCGTCATAAACACGAGCTTTGCCCGAGGCGAGCGCGCCGTGATGGTACGGATCAGGTAATCGAGTGCACCATAGAACTCATGCACGTCCGTGCTGCCGAGCTCTCCAAGCGGCACGTTGCGGCTAAAGTCGTTGACGCCGCCAAAGACGATGTAGATATCGGCCGCATCGTCGATACCGTCAAGGCGCTCGACAAACGAATCGGTACGGTCGGCCTTGATGGCGATACGCGAACCCTTGATGCCAAAGTTCTCGACGACCGCGCCTCCCAGCAACGCGCCCAAATGCGAGGTCCACGAGATGTCGTTGCCTCCCCCACCGCAGCCGTTGTCGCCCCAGGTCGTTGAGTCGCCAAAGCAGCAAATGGTCGATTCACTCAAACTCTTCGTTTCCATAATCTTCTCCTCATCCGCCCATCGGCGGTCATACAGGAACGTACCGTTTATTCGCAGCATGCCGAGGGGCTATGCACGGGCGCATTCCGCAACGTGCGAATCGAGCCATTCGATATCCTCGGCAAGATGTGTCACGCCCAGATGGTGTTCACCCGGACACACCTCGTGCCGCAGGCCATCTCTGCGACCCAGTAACTTGTAGGCATCGCGCACGATCTCGAGCTGCTCGTCAACATTTTTCAGCCCGCGCGAACCGTTCAGATGATCCTCTTCGCAGCTCTGCACCAACAGCGGGCGTGGCGCAATAAGCGAGGCAATATCGCCCATGTCGAGCAAGCGCCAAAGTCCGGGTGTGTAGTTGCAGCTGCAATTGCCGTTGAGGTGCAGCAGCGAATCATCGACACCGTACAGGTAGCCCGAGACAAACGTCTTGCATACGCGTGGGTCGAGCGCCGCCAGATACAGCGTCATGTATCCGCCGCCCGAAAAGCCAAAACAGCCCAGGTCGTCCATGGCAATGTCGCCGCGCGCCTCTAGGTAATCGATCAGACGCATGTTATCCCAGGCGTTGAGACCCGCAACGGTAAGTCCCAGCGGCTCGGCCATGCGCGCCTGGTTTAGGCACGTGCCGCGCAGAAAGCTGTTCTCGTCATCGCCCTGGCCCTTCCAGTCACGACGGTATCCCCAACCGCGTGCGTCGGGGCAGACGGTCACGTAACCCATGCGTGCCAAACGCAGACCGTAGTCGTAATTGAACTTACGCACGGCATCATCGACCGCCGGCACGCCCGCAACACCGGCTACGCTTGCAGCACCCGCTCCCTGATGGCCATGCGGGCAGATATAACAGCGTTTGAGTCCCCGCTCATCAAGCTTAGGATGAGACGGTTCCAACAGGTAGAACGGCATCCAAACATCGCGCTCGACCTGCAACATCGCATGGGTGCGCACGATGCCGCCGGCAACCCGCACGCGGCTGAGCTCACGAATCTCAATCGGGACGCGGTCCATAAGCGAAAGGCCCAAAACATCGTACAGACGAGTCCTGGTCGCAATCTTCCATGCCTCAAAATCTGCAGGAGTCTTGCCCGTAAAAGCAGCCGAACGCCCCTCGCGCTTCAGCCGGGCACGCAGCGCAGGTTCGTCTTCGCAGTACGTCTCGATGTGCACGGTGCGACCGTTGGCAGACAGTTCAGCCGTCTCAACCGCATCACCGTCGCCGCCCTCGGGATCCCAGCCATCCCCACCGGCAAGCACCTGCTCGCGAGCGTACCCGGCGGCAGCCATCACATCGAGTTCATTCGCCCACGGCACCCAGCCGGTAGTATCACCCGCCGGCCCATGCAGAATCGCGCCAGCATACTGCACGCAGTTGTGTGCCGCCGGCTTATTCCAATCCCACCAGCCTTCGCGCTTGATATGTCGCCCCAGCCAGCAATCGATCAGCACAGTTTGCGCCCATTCGCGCCAAGGACGACCCAGGTAGACCGAATCCGGCGCCACGCCATCCGGAGCTGTAAACGAACAGCCGTGGAACACAAAGCCGTGCGACTCGCCTTCGGGCGTCGACGCCGCCGTCACGTAGCCGTTCACGTCCATATCGCGGTTGAGCGAGCGAATCTCGCACCCCTCAAAGTAGGCACGCGCGCCGCCAAAGATAAAGTCGACATCGCCCTCGATCCGGCAACGTCGAAAATACTGGCGCCCCACCCGGCGCGGCGCATACTGTTTGGGTCCTATAAACCCGCCCGGTTTGGCCTCATGCGGCGGCAGCGGACCCAAAAACAGCGTGTCTTGGTGTCCCTTAATGCAGCAGGCATCGACAACCAGACGGTCGCCATCAGCATACAGGGCAATCGCTTGACCGACCTCGCGCCCATCGCCCGCATCGTTTTCGATCGTGAGGTTCTCGAGCCGTACGTCGTCGGCATCGACCAAAACGGTATAGGTCCTAAACGTGCCGAGCGTGCCGTCGACGCCCGAGCCGTCCTCCGAAGGCATCTTGGCACCCAGGCTGCCCACGATACGCACGCTGTCGGCCGTCTCTCCCTCAATCGTCACATGCGAGCGATGAATCTCGACCCGCTCGCAATACTCGCCCGGATCGACGCGAATCATCACCGGTTGCTCGGCATCCGGATAGAGCTGATCGGCTGCCGCCAAGGCATCGGAAATCGTTGGATACGCTCCTGCCGCAGCCCTCGAAACGCGCAGCGTATAGATACTTTCGCTCATCGTCCATCACGCTCCCATGCAACGAACTGTTCAGGCCAGCCCTGAACCTGTGGCTGAATATGCTCGGCGCAGCCCTTAAATGCCGTTTGGGCCGTGGCGAGCGATGCCCCATGCTTTCCATGCGGAAAGACATGTAGGCTAAAGCCAATCCCGTGGTCGGCAAGAGCCTGCGCAAGAAGGAGGCTATTTTGAACTGGTACCGATGCATCCTCGGCGGTATCCCACAAGAACGTACGGGGGAAGCCATCGCCCACCATATTCTCGATCGACAAATTTTGAGCCAAAGCGCCATCGGCACCCGTTAGGTGTTCAAACGAACCACGATGAGCATAGGCCCCCGAGCTTACGACCGGATAGCCCAAGCAAAGTGTGTCAGGCCGAATCGACTCAGGCGATGCCGAAATCGACTCTGCAAGCCAGGGTTGGTCCCAAAGCGCCCCGAGCAAGCCAACTAGATGCCCACCGGCCGAAAAACCCATGACCGTAATCCGATCAGGATCGACACAGTACTCTGCCGCATGGCTTCGGACGGTATCGACCGCCCGCGCGAGTTCTTGCAATGCCAGCGGATAGACAGCCGGAGCAACCGAATAGTTCAGTACAAACGCTTGGTAGCCCATCGCCAACAAACGGAGCGCTACCGGCTCGCCTTCGCGCGGCGAAACGTGATCGTAGCCGCCTCCTGGCACGACCACAACTGCAGGCAGCGGTTTTAAAGCATAAGCATCTTCGGTCGGGGCAAAAACATAAGACGTAATCGTGGCAGACGAGCCATCGACCCCGACAGGAATCGTTTTATTGAGCATGTATTCCCTTTCACCATGATGCGTAGCGCAGCGCACACGGCCGTATCGCACAAGGGCTGCATTGCCGATTTATCCGACAATACAGCCCTGGTCATCAACCCGAGTTAGGAACGAACAACCTTGTCGACGTTCTGGAGCTGCAGCTCCTCGCCGTCCTGGCCCTCGATCACCACATTTTGCAGGTCGAGCACCTTGACGTTTTGCGCAATGATGCCCTGACGCACCATGGGCTCAACGCCGCAGGCCATGGCCGGAACAAAGGGCTCAGCATCGTCGGCAAAGGTCACGTGGACATCCTGGAACGTCAGGCGCGTTACTTTGCTCTCGGGCAGGCCCGTGATGTAAGCAGCAGCCGCGTGGCAGTTAGTAGCCTCGATATCACAAAACGTCGTGGCACCAAAGCCGGGTGTGCGGTCGTCGACAGGCAGCGCCTCGCGAGACTGCACGTAATCGGTCTTGCCATCCTTGTCACAGAAGTAGAAGGAGTTGACCACGAAGGGCGTGAGCACCTCGTCCATGCGAATGTGCTCAAAGGTAATGCCCTCGTTGACGGCGTCCTTGCCGCGCCCGCGGCGGGTCTTGACGCGCAGGCCGCGGTCGGTGCGCTCAAAGAGGCACTTGCTCACGGTAAGGTCCTTGATGCCGCCGGCAGCCTCTGAACCCAGGACCACGGCGCCGTGGCCATCGTGCATGTAGCAGTGCGAGATCAGCACGTCGTGCGTAGCGGGGCGAAGCTCGGGCTCAATGCCCAGCTTGCCGCTCTTGACGGCGATGCAGTCGTCGCCCACCGAGAACTGGCAGCCCAAGATGCGGACAAAGCCGCAGCTCTCGGGATCGAAGCCGTCGGTGTTGTGGGAGTTCTTGGGGCCCTCGATGGACAGGCAGAGCGCATCGACGTGCTCGCACAGGATGGGGTGGATGTTCCACGCCGGGCTGTTGCGGACGGTGAAGCCGGCCAAGCTCACGTTCTCACACTCGGATAGGAAGATCATGCGCGGGCGGGCGACCTCGCGGCCCTCCTCCGGGCGAAAGATGTTCTTAAAGTCCTTGTTCCACCAGTTGTCCTCGGCAAAATCAGTCTGACCGTCGATCGCGCCGCGACCATAGATGCACACATCGTGCACGCTCAGACCCGTAAAGGTAGAGCAGTAGGTCGAGAAGCTCTCGCCCTCCCAGCGGCCCAGGGGCAGCATATCGGTGCCGGCATACCCGGCGCCCTCGTTGCCCGTGACCGTGCCCGGAATGTAGGCAAGCGAGGCACGATCGTGGCGGGCCAGCAGCACCGCTCCCTCGGCGAGCTCGATGTTGATATTGCTCTTAAGGAAGAGCGACTTGATGCGGTAGCTGCCGGCGGGAATCAGCACGCGGCCACCCTTGGGGCAGGCCATGATGGCAGCCTGGATGTTGGTGGTGTCATCATGCTCGGCATCGCCCTTGGCGCCACAGTCGCGAACGTTGATGGTAAAGGGCTCAGCCGGCGTGGTGACACCTACGCTCAGCTCACGCTCGCCACAGACAAAACGGACCAGGTTGCGCTTGCCGGGGGTCAGGCCGTCGACATAGGTCTCGACCGTATTCGTGGTACCGGCGGGCTCGTCGTTGACAAAGATCTCCCACGTATCGGCGCAGGTAAAGTAACCGCCGTCGTCAAGCTCGATAACCGCCGCGCGCGCGTTGCGCCAGATAACGTTCGTCTCCATGGGTTTCTCCCTCAAAAAGATGCTCTAAAGGCAAATTGTACGCTGTTGAAAAAGGGCCGTGCCTGCCGGCGGAATTCCGGTGGCACGGCCCTGTGATTTGGACGATATGTCGGCCTTACTCGGCGGGAGTTACGCTACCGTCCTGGAAGCCAACGTTGTTGTGGGCAAAGCAGTCCTCGTACTTAAAGCCGGAGAGCTCCTCGCAAAGCGCCTTGACCTCGGGCTTGACGTCGGCCATCTTGCCACCCTCCTTGACTCGGTGAATCTCGTCGCAAAGGACGTCGCACTGCTCCTTGTCGATCTTGATGCCGCGGGCAAGGACGGCCGCAAGCAGGAAGAAGCCGGCACAGCCGATGATCATGTAGCCGCAGATATACAGAGGCACGGTAGCGGGCTGGGTCACGGCGTCGCTATTGCCGGCGGTCTGAATGAAGCCGGAGGCAGCAAGGACGATAGCCCATACGTTGACGGCAATAGCCTGGGCGATCTGCTGGCAGAGCTGCTGCGCGGAGCTGTAGATGCCCTCGCGACGACGCAGGGTGATGAGCTCATCGACGTCGGGGATGTAGTTGAGCAGAACATCGGGCAGGTACTGGAAGCCGACGTAGAAGAACTTCCAGATAGCGAAGATGATGGGGTAGGCGATCATGGCGATGGCGACCGTGGAGGTGCCATTGATCTGACCAAAGGCGAAGTAGTTGTAGGCGATGATGCACGCAGCGCAACCGACATTTGCGAGGTACCAAGACTTGTGGAAGCCCTTCTTGGCCATGAGGGCGACCCAGATGGCGGTGCAGACGATAGCGACGACCTTGCCGGGCATCTCCATCACGGACTCGTAGGACTTAGGAATCTGCAGGCAGTAGACGATGAAGAAGGACAGGCAGGCAGACCAGCAGGCAGCAGCGAGCTTCGTGGAGACCTGTGCGTACAGGACCTTGCGGAAGGACTTGTTGCGGAAGGTGGAGATAACGTCGATGAAGAACTTCTTGATACCCTCGCCGACGCTCTCGATCTTCTCCTGAGCGACCTCCTCGGGGGTGTGCTCCCACGTGGACAGGTACACACAAAGCAGCGAGATTGCCATGACCGAAGCGTTGACCGTAGCAATGATGAAGTAGCTGAACGGGTTGGTCTCGCCGAAGGTGCCAAAGCCGAAGCCCACAAGTGCAGCCATCAGGAAGCCGGCGGCGTTACCAAAGAGATGCTTGTAGCCGGTGAGGTACGTACGCTCCTTAAAGTCGTCGGTCATCTCGATGGTAAGCGGCGACAGGTTGGCGGTGCAGAACGTGTACGCGACGTTGTAGATCAGGTACAGCACAAAGTAGTACGGGAAGCCAAACGGCGTAGCCACGAAGATGAGCGGCTCGGCGATCATCATCGGGATGGCCAGCAAGATCCAGAAACGACGACGACCAAAGATGCGGCCAATCTTGGTGGCATAGAAGTTATCGGCCACAAAGCCCATCAGCGGGCAAAGAATGGCGTTGACATAGATGGCAAACGAGCTGATCAGTGCAGCCTCGCCTGCGGACAGGCCACACTCCGTGGACAGGAACAGCACCATGTAACTGTGCGTAAAGGTCAGGGCACCGGAATTGAGCATGCCGCCCATACCAAAGCCCAAGCGCGTCCAGAATGTGATCTTGCGCTTTTTTCCGATCTTATTAGTCATCGAGCTCCCTCTCTTTTCTCGATTGTCTTGTAACAAGACAGTTGAGTCCACACTGACATCTGTCTGCCCAGCGTTCAGGGTGAACGTTTAGCTAGATTATGCGCGATTCCTTACGAGAGGTGAACGTTCACTTGAATAATATCCTTGAACGGTCGATTTTTACCGCTGAACGGACACAATTGAGATCCTCACACCTATTTTCTGCTGGTAAAGGTGCCATGCTGGACAGCCATGAGATAGGTGAACGTTTATCAGATTTTCCAACATATTCACTTAACCACGAAACGAAAAAGCCCCGCCGGGAACACTCCCGACGGGGCCGATGACATCGCGCTATGCTTGGGCGCACTTGCCGCTACAAGCAGACGCCATCCTTCCAGATACTGATCTCGTGACAGCCACGGCGCTCGGCACTCGTGAGCTTACCGCTCGCCGTCTGTAGCACCAGCTGGTACAGATCGTGGGCAGCCTCGTCGAGCGTGCGCTCACCCGTGGCAATCACGCCAGCGTTAAAGTCCATCCAGTTGGCCTTGTGGTCGCACAGACGCTGATTGGTGAACACCTTGAGGGTAGGCGCCGGCGCGCCAAACGGTGTGCCGCGGCCGGTCGAGAACAGAATCACGTGGCAGCCGGCAGCCGTCAACGCCGTGGTGGATACCATGTCGTTGCCCGGACCGCACAGCATGTTCAGGCCGTGTTTATTTGCCTGGCCGGCATACGGCAGCACGTCGACGATGGGGGCAGATCCGCCCTTTTGCACGCAGCCGCAGCTCTTGTCCTCGAGCGTGGTAATACCGCCGTCCTTGTTGCCGGGACTCGGGTTCTCATAAACGACCTCGCCGTGGCTAATAAAGTAGTCCTTAAATCCATTGAGCATGTCGGAAGCGGCGTTAAAGACCTGCTCGTTCTCGCAACGGTCGAGCAGGATGCTCTCCGCGCCAAACATCTCGGGCACCTCGGTAAGCACCGACGTGCCGCCACGGGCGACGACCATATCGCTCACGCGACCGATCGTGGGGTTGGCGGTAATGCCCGAAAGACCGTCGGAGCCGCCACACTTAAGACCAATGACCAGCTCGGAGGCCGGAATGGGCTCGCGCTTGGACTGCTTTGCCAGGTCTGCCAGCTCGGCCAGAATCTTGTGACCCTCGATTTGCTCGTCGGCTACATCCTGGCAGGTGAGAAAGCGAACGCGCTCGTGATCGAAGTCACCGAGCTCGTCGAGCACCTGCTGGTGTGTGCAATTCTCGCAACCGAGCGACAGGAACAGCACGCCGGCCGCATTAGGGTGACGCGAGAGCGCCACCAGCAGACGACGCGTCTGGACATGGTCGGCGCCGGTCTGCGAGCAACCGAACGGATGCGGGAAGTAGTAGACGCCCTCCAGCGAGCCATCGACCAGATCCTGGGCCTGCTCGCACATGGCACGGGCGACTTCGTTGACACAGCCGACCGTGGGGATGATCCACAGCTCGTTGCGCGTCGCGGCACGACCGTCGGCGCGGCGGAACCCCATAAAGGTCTCGGGCTCAACCGACTCAACGACCGGATGCGTGGGGTTGTAGGTGTACTCGACCTCGCCCGAAAGGTTGGTCTTCACATTGTGCGTGTGGAGCCACTGACCGGGCTGGACATCGCCCGTCACGTGTCCGATAGGAAGGCCGTACTTAATGACGTCCTCGCCGGCGGCAATCGAGCGCACAGCCATCTTGTGGCCTTGCGGAATATCCTCCGCGGCCACGACCTCGCCCACCCCGGGAACCGCGACGGCGGTGCCCTTGGCAAGCGGCGACAGCGCGACGATCACGTTGTCGGCCGGATTGATCTGGATAGTGTTCATTGCAAATGGTCCTAACCCTACAGGTTGAGCAGAAGTCGAGACGCGGGCACGCCGTCCCGCGCCCGCGTCTGCGCCGGAAATTTACGCCTGAGCGTTGGCGAAGGCCTGCTTGGCACCCTCGGTGCGCACGACGGCGAGCGCACTGACGACAAACTCCTCAAGACCGGCGATCTGCGTAAGGTCCTCGCCCCACATCTGCTCGTTGGTGAGCACGTCGTGCACCAGCTGGGCATCGTCGGCACCGGCGTGGGCGGCGTAGAAATCGAGTACGAAGGCGTCGTCCTGAGCGGTGTACTCGGTGCCGTCGGAGCGACGCAGGTGCAGGCCGTCGCCCTCGCGGGACACGAGCTCCTGCGTGTAGAAGGAGATGAGCGTAGCGAGGCTCGTCGCCAGGCACTTGGGCAGGTTGCCGGTCTCGGCAACGTAGTCCTTGAGCGTGGGCAGGTCGCGAGCGCGCCACTTAGCCGTGGAGTTGAGGCAGATGGAGAGCAGCGCATGATCAATAAACGGGTTGTCGAAGCGGTTCTCGACAGCGGCGGCAAAGGCCTTGCAGTCCTCGACATCCAAGTCGGCGGCAAGCGTCGGAATGACCTCGTCGTAGAGCATGGTGTTCATGAAGCCGCGAATGGTCTCGTCATGCATGCAGTCGCGCACGATATCAAAGCCGGCAACCCAGGAACCCGGAACGAAGGCGGTGTGGGCACCGTTGAGGATGCGGACCTTGCGCTTTTTGTACGGGGTGACGTCGGGAGTCACAAAGACACCCGGAAGACCAGCCTTCACAAAGGGAAGCTTCTCGGCAAGCGACTCGTCGCCCTGGATGCCCCACATCTGGAAGGGCTCGCGCACAGCCAGGAAGGGATCCTCGTAGCCCAGACGCTCAGCCACCGCGGCGGCCTCGGATGCGTCGCGGATACGGCCCGGAACGATGGTGTCGACAAGCGTGGTGCAGACGGTGCAGTCGTTAGCCATCCACTGCGCAAACTCGTCCTCCCAGCCCCAGTCGCTCACATACTGGTTCATGATGCGCAGCAACTCCTCGCCGTTGTGATCGATGAGCTCGCAGGCGAGGACGATGACGCCCGGCTTACCGGCAGCCCAGCGGGTGTGGAGCACCTGGGCAAGCTTGGCGGGGAAGCTCGCAGGTGGCATGTCGTCGGCCTTGCAGGACGGGTCATAGGCGATACCGGCCTCGGTGGTGTTGGAGACGATGATCTCCAGGTCGTCGGAGACAGCGACCTCCATCATGGCGCGGTAGTCGTCCTCACGATACGGGTTAAGGCAGCGGCTGCAGGCGCTGATCACGCGGGACTCGTCAACCGTGTTGCCGTTCTCCTTGCCGCGCACCAGCACGGTGTACAGGTCGTCCTGGGCATTGATGCCGTCGGCAAAGCCAAAGGCACCGCTGATGGGCTGCACCATGACGACCTTGCCGTTCCAGCCGGTGGCCTCGTTGCCCATGTCAAAGAAACGGTCGACGAAGGCGCGCAGGAAATTGCCCTCGCCAAACTGTAGAACCTTCTCGGGAGCGTCCTTGGGCAGCAGATAGCCCTTGTAGCCGATCTTCTCGAGCGCATCGTAGCTGATGTTCTCCATCTGTGTCTCTCCTTAGATAGCTGTTAGCGTGCAAGCAAAACGGGGGCGCCGCGTGTGGCAACGGCACTCCCGAGTTCGGTGTGATTCGATGCGGGTTTAGGCCTCGACGGTATCCAGGTCAAAGCCAAAGTAACGGACCGCGTTGTTGTAGCTGATGTCGCGCACGATGGCTCCCAGCAGCTCCATGTCGGCCGGATACTTGCCCTGCTCGACCCACTCGCCGATCACGCCGCACAGCACGCGACGGAAGTACTCGTGACGCGGGTAGGATAGGAAGGAGCGGGAATCGGTAAGCATGCCCACAAAGTTGCCCAGCACGCCCTCGTTAGCCAGAGCCGTGAGCTGCTCACGCATACCGACCTCGTTGTCGTTGAACCACCAGGCACTGCCGTTCTGGATCTTGCCTGCGGTCGGAGCCTCCTGGAAGCAGCCCATCACGGTATCGATCATGGTGTTGTCGATGGGGTTCAGGCTGTACAGAATGGTCTTGGGCAGACCCGTGGACTCCTGGATGGAGTTGAGGAAATCGGCCAGCTGGTCGGACGGCGTGTAGTTGGAGATGCAATCGTAGCCGGTGTCGGGACCGAGCTTGGCGAACATAGCGCGGTTGTTGTCACGCTTGCAGCCAAAGTGCAGCTGCATGGCCCAGCCAAGGCGCACGTACTCGCCGGCGACGAACTGCATGAAGGCGGTCTTGTACTTGAGGACCTCGTCCTCGGTAAGCGGCTCGGCGGCAAGGCCCTTGGCAAAGATAGCCTCGATCTCGTCGGCGGTAGCCGGAACGTACATAACGTAGTCGAGTGCGTGGTCGGAAGCGCGGCAGCCCAGCTCGTGGGCGACATCGTAGCGTTTGGAGATGGCGGCCTTCATGCCCTCGAAGTCGCTGACCTCAACGCCGGCAACCTCGGAGAGGTGCTTGCAGTAGTCGGCAAACTCCTGGCCACGCTCGATACGCAGGGCGGCATCGGGGCGCATGGCGGGAACGACCTGAACGTCAAAACTGTCGTCGGCGGCAATCTTCTTGTGCCACTCAAAGCTGTCGGCGGGGTCGTCGGTAGTGCAGATCATGCGGACGTTGGACTGCTTGATCAGGTTACGGCAGGTAAAGCTGGCCTCAGCGAGCTTGGCGTTGGCAAGGTCCCAGACCTCCTGAGCGGTTTTGCCGTTTAGGACGCCCTCGTAGCCAAAGTAACGCTTAAGCTCCAGGTGGCTCCACTCAAAGACGGGGTTGCCCACACAACGGCCCAGGGTCTCGGCCCACTTCTGGAACTTCTCACGAGCAGGGGCATCGCCGGTAATGAAGCGCTCATCAACGCCGTTTGCACGCATCAGGCGCCACTTGTAGTGGTCACCGCCCAGCCAAACCTCGGTGATGTTCTCAAAACGCTTGTCGTCCCAAATCTCCTTGGGAGAAATGTGGCAGTGGTAGTCGACGATGGGCATGCCCTCGGCAAAGTTGTGGAACAGCTCCTCGCCGGTCTTGGTGCTCAGCAGGAAATCCTGATCGTCCATGAAGTTTTTCATCAAACAACCCCTTTGTTGGCGGAGCGGGCGCACGATGCGCTCGTTATCCTCTAGGTGAACGTTCACTATGCTAATTCATTGCGACTTAAAAGGTGAACGTTCACCTAACCACCATGGGGTGAACGGTCGATTTTGCCCGTTCAACGGTTACTAGAGCCGTGACTTGTATGTATTGTGAATTGGCAGGCGTCCCCGAATGCCGAACTTGAGCGCTTTTGGCCAGGTGGGTCATGTTCCGCCGTGCATTTTTGGGAGTATTCAGCATCGAAGCGCACCACGCACCGTCCTCAATGCCCTATTTGATGCTCATATTGCGCCCAATCGGCATAAATAAGTGCCGCCGATGGCGAATTACGCCATCGACGGCACTTAAAACAGTCGTTCTGAGCCTCTTTCGGGACACGCCATTGCTGAATACTCCAAAAAATGCACGTCGCAAGAGGGGGTACCAGACCAAACGGCTAAATTCCCGCAAGCTCGCAGTAACGGTCAACGTTGCTGGCAAACACCATCTCCACAGCACCCTTCTGCACGGGCTCCGCCGGAGTTTTACCCCACAGCAAATACTCGCCCAAGGTCTTGGCACCGCGGTAGGCCAGGCTCACCGGGTCTTTATAGACAATATTGGTAAAGATGCCACGACGCAAGGCCAAGGCGCTCTCGGGGAACAGGTCGTTGCCGATTACCATGACCTTGCCGGCCTTGCCGCTCGAAACAAGCGCGTTGGCGACTACCTCGGAACCAACGGCAAAAACGCTACAGATGAGCTCGGGAGCATCCGGCGCACTCAAGCGCTGCTCAAGCTCGCGCTCGAGCTGTTTGACTTGCGCATGGGCGCCGGCAAGATCCTCAACCTGCCATGGAATATCACGTTCGCGCAGGTAATTATGGAAGGCGCGGGCGGTCAGATAGTGTGAATCGGTATAGGGGTCGCCCGCCAACAGGAGCACGCGGGCGTCAGCCCCAGAAGCGTGAACCAGGTTTGCCGCCTGCTCTGCCATAAGACTGCCCGCCGCGGAATAGTCTGCCAGACTGGCACCCAGGCGATCGAGGTGCGGTCGGTCGCCATCGACGAGCTCGATCGCCACACCCGCCTCGGCAATCTGCCTCAAAAGCTCGGTTGCGCGGTCATCGCTCGGAACATAGGCAAGCAGGCCATCAATCTTCTCGCCTACCTGCAGGCGCTCATCAATCTGCTCGAGCGCATCGGCGTAGCCACCCACGCCAAATTCAACACGTTCAACCGTAATGCCCCGGTCGATGACCTCCTGCTCAAAGCGGTTGCAGCCTTCCCAAAGGTAACGGAAAAAGTACGCTCCCTCGCGCGATGCGCGGGGCAGGCAAAACACCAGGTTGATATCCTTGCGGCGCAGGCTCGAGGCACTCGTATTGCGATGGTAACCCATGGCCTCGGCCTTAGCATTCACTTTGGAGCGCACGGATTCGCTCACGCCGGCTTTACCCGTCAGGGCCTTGTGCACGGTATTGATGGAAACGCCAAGCTCGGCGGCTATGTCCTTCATGGTTACGCGAGCGCTCATGGGGATACTCCGTTATAGATAAGTTGCCAATTAACAGTACAGGTAACGATACCCCAAAATCACTCTTCAACTCGCCGCGCTCGCCCCCAAATGTGCAAAGCGCCTCGCGAACGGATGCTCGCGAGGCGCTTGGATGCCTAGACCTTATTTAATACCGCGGCCCAAGTCTTCGGCGATTTTGTCCACGCCCTTAAGTGCGGCGCACGTCTTTTTGTTGGAGCAATGCCCCGTGCAAACGCCACCCTGAGCGCAGTCGGCGCAGGTGCCCTTGCGGTAGATGCGCACGCATACCGCGACAAACGCAATACCGATAACAGCCAGTACAACAATATCGATAGGTGCCATAGCAAGCCTCCTCTAGTTAACCACCACTTACTTTACCCCATTCTCCACCTACCAAAAAGGGACAGGTTTATTTTGGTCGGTTTTATCTGCGGAAACGCCACATCTCCCCTACCAAAAAGCCCGAGTGTCGCTGGGACACCCGGGCTTTCGGAAAGGGGTTGATCCTTATTCGGACTTAAGCGGAAACTGCGGCGGAAGCAGTGTTGGTCTCGTCCTCATCGGTCCATGCATGTTTGGGCATGGGACGGAAGATCTGGAAGAGCATCGCGACCAGCAGCACGATAGCCACAACCGTCCAGAAGCCAAACTGACCCAGAACAAGCAGGTTGTAGAACTGGTTGATGAACAGGCCGATAACCCAAGCAAAGGCGCACTCGTAGCCGATGGCAATCGCAGTCCACTTGCCGGAGTCCATCTGGTTGCGGATGGTGCCAATGGCGGCAAAGCACGGAGCGCACAGCAGGTTGAAGGCGCCGAAGGCAACGCAGGCGCCCATGGTGGGGAACATGCCGGCAAACGCGGTCCACAGGCTCGGGTCGGTTTCGCCCGCGTCGGCAACGGAGAGCAGCGAGCCGGCGGTGGCGACGACGTTCTCCTTGGCGACAAGGCCAGAGACGGTCAGTGCGGTTGCCTGCCAGGTGCTAAAGCCGAGCGGGGCGAAGATCCAAGCGACCAGGTTGCCCAGCATGGCAAGCACGGAGTAGTCCATAAACTCCTCGGGGATGCCGTCCATCGCAGGCAGGAAGCCAAAGGAACCGTTATAGCTACCAAAGTTGGAGAGGAACCAAACGACGACGGTGGACGCAAAGATGACCGTGCCGGCCTTCTTGATAAAGGCCCAGCAGCGCTCCCACACGTGCAGCGCCCAGGAACGGATCGCCGGGAAGTGGTAGGCAGGAAGCTCCATGACAAACGGGGTCGGACGGCCGGCGAAGAGCTTGGTCTTCTTGAGCATGAGGCCCGAGGCGATGACGGCAAAGACGCCCAGGAAGTAGAAGAGCGGGCTGATCCATGCGGCCGTGGTGGAAGAATCGCCAATGATGGAGCCCATGAGCAGGGCGATGATCGGCAGCTTGGCGCCGCAGGGGATGAACGTGGTGGTCATGACCGTCATGCGGCGGTCCTTCTCGTTCTCGATGGTCTTGGTGGCCATGACGCCGGGGACGCCGCAGCCCGAGGACACGAGCATAGGAATGAAGGACTTACCGGACAGGCCGAAGCGGCGGAACACGCGGTCCATGATGAAGGCGACGCGGGCCATATAGCCACAGTCCTCCAGGAAGGACAGCATCACAAAGAGCAGGAACATCTGCGGCACAAAGCCGAAGATGGCGCCCAGGCCGCCGACGATACCGTCACAGACCAGCGAATCGACCAGGCCACCGTCCTCGGTGCCACCCGCCACAAGTGCGTCGTGGACCATGGTGGTAATACCCGGAACATACGGGCCATACTGCGCAGGGTCGACCGAGTCGGCGTCGTCACCCGCGGCCTCGACAGCCTCATCGTATGCATCGCGGCCCTGACCGAGCACATACCAGCCGTCGGTACCGAAGAGCTGGTCGTTGGTGAAGTCGGTCACCGTGCCGCCCAGGGTGGAAACGGCGATGTAGTACACGCAGAACATGATGACCACGAAGATCGGCAGACCCAGGATACGGTTGGTAACCACGCGGTCGATCTTCTCGGAGGTGCTCATCTTGGCCGGGGCCTTGGTGAGGCACTCGTCGATGATGTGCGCGATCACGCCGTAGCGCTCACCGGTGATGATGGACTCAGCGTCATCGTCGCAGTCCTGCTCGCACTGGGCGACCAGCTGCTCCACGCGAGCGGCCTTCTCCTTGGTGAGGTTGATGAGCTTGCAGGCGTCCGCGTCGCGCTCGAACAGTTTGACGGCGTAGTAGCGACGCTTGTTAGCAGGAACGCTGGCTGGCAGGTTGTTCTCGATGTGGTCCAGAACGTCCTCGATGGAGGAATCAAACTTGTGCTCCGGCACCTGGCCCTTGGAAGCAGCAGACTTCTTTACCTGCTCGAAGAGCTCCTTGATGCCCTTGTTCTTAAGAGCGGAGATCATCATAACCGGGCAGCCGAGCTTCTTGGAAAGCTTGTCGGTGTCGATCTTGTCGCCGTTCTTCTCGACCAGGTCGGCCATGTTGAGGGCAACGACCACGGGCAGGCCGGTCTCGATGACCTGAAGTGCCAGGTACAGGTTGCGCTCCAAGTTGGTGGCATCGACGACTTGGACGACAACATCGGGCTCGCCGCTCATGAGGTAATCGCGCGAGCATTGCTCCTCGGGGCTGTAGGGGGAAAGCGAGTAGATGCCAGGGAGGTCCGTGATGGTAACGTTCTTGTCGCTTAGGAGCTTGGCCTCCTTTTTCTCAACCGTGACGCCGGGCCAGTTGCCAACGTAGCCGTTGGCGCCGGTGATCAGGTTGAAAAGCGTGGTCTTGCCGCAGTTGGGGTTACCCGCCAACGCGACATGGATCTGAGAATCCGCCATTCAATCCTTCTTCCTTGTGTGCCTGCGCTGCTTTCTCCGCGCAGGCTGGATAATGTACTTCAAAGATGCTGCATTAAGTTAGAAAAACCTAACTTTATCTGCAGAAATATGCGCCCCGAGTCCTTACTGGACCTCGACGACGGCGGCCTCCTCCTTGCGGATGGAAAGCTCGTAGCCGCGCACGTTGATCTCGACCGGATCACCGAGCGGTGCAACCTTCACGACCTTGAACGAAGTGCCCTTGATGAGCCCCAGGTCCATAAGGTGGCGGCGAAGCGCACCCTCACCGTGAAGCTTGACGATGGTGGAGCTCTCGCCCACCTTAACGTCACCCAACGTCTTCATCCTCTTGTCCCCCTTTCGGTTTTTATGAAATGCTGCAGACTAACCGACGGTCATGATGTGCATGGCAACCTTGGAATCGATACCAAAGCGTGCGCCCAGCACGGTGACGATAATATTGGCGCCACTCGAGCTCACCACGTGGATTTCGCTGCCCTCGACAAAGCCGAGGTCCTTGAGGTGGTGCTTCATATCCTCATTGCCCTTTACACGAGACACGCGCACGGTTTCGCCCGCTTTTACCATCGAAAGCGGCATTGCCGGCATCTGCGGTCCGCAAGACATGAGTGGCTCCTAACGTCAGTTCATCCTCAACATCGACGCGGTAAAAGTTAACCACGCCTATGTTCGCTTTAGTAAACTAACACGTGGTTAACTTTTTGGAAAGGGTCCCCATTCAGATTTCGAAAAAGTTTCCTATACGAAACAAAAGGGCACGGCAAAGGACCATCCTTTACCACGCCCTATCATGCTTAGAGTGAGAGATTTCTGATCGACGTAACGCAGGAAGCCTCGTCTACGCCCGAAACGCGGAAGATGATGTCCTCGCCGCACTCGCCGTAGAGAGCCATGAGTCCCATGACATCGCGGCCATTCGTGTGGCGATCGCCGATACTGACTGACACGTCGCAACGATGCTTGGCAATGATGTCATAGAGCAGCGCAACCGGGCGGGCATGTAATCCCAACGGATCTTTAATCGTCTTTGTAAACTCGACCATGTCCCCTCCCACGACATCGTACATTCGGCTGGCAAACCCAGCCATGTGGTAGTTATTGTAGCGTTAGATGCTTGTCGAGGACCCTTTCGGACACCCCGTGGACAAAAAGTGGCAAATATGAGTACTGTCACAAATTTAGTAGCAGCAGAATTGAGAGCAAATTGGCCGATTTGGCCGATTTTAATGTTTTGGAAGCCATCGAATCGCGTCTATAGGGGGTTAGATAAATTGATTTTGAGCCCATTTTCGCTCAGAACAGGCCGAAAAATATGACACCTCTTTTGCAACAGTACTCATATTTGGCATTTTTTGCCCACAGGGTCCAAAACCATGCTCCAAAACACAAAAGGAGGGGCCTCGTAAGGCCCCTCCTTAGGAAAGGGAATCGATTTATTCCACAGCCGTAGATTAATCCTAGCCGCTACTCCATCATGTCGAGGACGGAGGGGCGAAGCTCGTTCTCAGCAGCCTCGGGATCGGTTTCGCGCAGGCGGTTGATGTAGCGGTTGTACCACATCACGGCAAGGCCCAGGAAGACAACCACGCCGCCGACGTTGTAGACCAGCGTCAGCCACAGCGGCTGATCGAGCGGAATGGTGCCGCAGATAAGCACGAAGCAGAAGACCACAAGCAGGAATGCAGCAATGACCAGGCCAAAGGTGCGCGAACCCATGCGGAAGCCACGGGGAGCAGCGTCGAAGTTCTTGCGCAACATAAAGTAGGCAAGCAGGATCAGCAGCGGCGGGAGCAGAGCGGTGGCAGCCGTCATGTTGGTGACGATCATGAGCAGGTCGTCGAGGTTACCGGAGCCCAGGGCCGGGATGATCAGGATGGGGACGACGATGGCGAACTGCAGCCAGGCAGCGCGGGCGGGAATGCCGTGCTCGTTGAGCTCGACGATCTTGCTACCAAAGACACCCTTGGGGATCTCGGTGAAGAAAACCTTGATGGGAGCAGAGGTCCACATCATGAGGGAGCCCAGCGTGGCGGCGAGAAGGATCAAGCCGATGGCGCGCGTAGACACTTCCATGGGAATGCCAAAGTGGGCAAAGACAGCGCCGAATACGTCGAAGATACCGGTGGAGATGGCAACGCCGCCCTCGGGGATGAACAGGTTAACCAGCAGCGAAGCGCCTGCATACAGAAGGCCGATGGTCAGACCGGCGATAACGACGGTGCGCACGAAGGCCTTGACGCCACCCTTAAGGTCGTTAAGGAACACGCCGACAGACTCAGCGCCGCCAACGCCCTGGATGATCCAGGCAAGCGTACCGAAGAAGCCCCACGCAGTTGCGAAGTTGCTCATGTCGGGAGCCATGTTAGCGGGAGTAGGAGCCGTAGCGAACTCAACGCCGCCAAAGGCAGCAGCCAGGGACAGCAGGATGAACACGGCGGTCAGGCCGAGAGCCGCGGTCGAACCGAAGGAGGAAATGGAGCCGATCCACTTAGCGCCCTTGGTCGAAACCCACGTGGCGATAGCAAAGACAACGATCTCGATAATGGTGATCCACAGCTGCGAAAGCTCGGCGTTGGCACCAAAGAACACGTAGCTCGCGTAGATGATGACGTTGGGCAGGACGGACGCAAAGAAGAACAGGTTAACGAACCAGTAGCTAAATGCCGTCAGGAACGCGCAGCGACCACCCATCGAGGTCTTAACCCATGCGTACACGCCCGACTCGGAGTCCTTGTTAAGGCCGACGAACTCGGCGGTAACCAGGGTATAGGGGACAAAGTACAAAAGCGTGGCGAAGAAGAACGACGGCGCGGCTGCTAAGCCGATGGCCGCGTTGTTGTTGATGATGTTCTTGATACCGAACACGGCGGCGACCGTCATGCCCAGCAGAGCGAACGAACCAATCGTTCCTCGTTTTTCAGAGCTCATAAGCCCTCCCAATCATCTATTAAATGTCATCTAAACCCGTCCGAGCTGCAAGTGCAAACACGGACGGCGCACCTGCTAAGGGGAATGGGGAAAAGGGAGTCAACAAAGCCATCCCCCCTTAACGGCGCGAAGCAAACGTCCAGGCGGACGAATACTACTTGTTGGGGAAGGAATAACCTTCGACCGTCACGTGCAGTACCACGACGCGGGGATCCGCGGCATCGGCCACGACACGGTAGGCCTCGTCAATTTCGACGACGGCAACGCCGCCGGCGGGAATCGTCACGGTCTCCCCCGCCCCCTCAAAGCGCTCGCGATCATCGATATCGCTGTAAGCGCGGGTGCAGGTGAGGCCTGCCTTGGGGGCAACCTCGACGGTCAGGTCGCCGTCGAGCGGAGCGAGCACGGCATGGTAGCGACGGTGACCGACCAGGTCGGCGGTTGCGGCCTCGCGGGCATAGACCCACCAGTACACCAGCGAGTCGCCGATGGAGTACGCCACATCGTGCTGCAGTTCAGAAACGCCGTCGAGCGCCTGGCCGGTACGCATCCACTTCTTGACGGACTTCATCTGAGCGTCGAAATCGGCGCGCGAGTTAAAGACATGCATGGCTTATGCCTCCTTAATGGGTGCCAGCGCCTGAGCCAAATCGGCAGACGTCAGCGGTCGCAGGGACACCTCAAAGCTGAAGCTCTCAAAACGGGTGCGATAGGAATCGAGCACCTCGGAACCCCAAGAGTTCGAGCCAAGGCCGAGCAGCTGGTCGTTGATGTTAACCGTGACCGTGTCGCCCGGAACAAGGTCGTAGACGTGCTTGGCATTATCAATAGCCTCGCAGCTATAGGGCCATGCCGAGAACGAGAACGGGTTGGAAGCGGCGTCGGCCGGACGAGTCACCAGCACGCCATCACCGTGGCTAGAGCGTAGGGCAACCCAGCGGGTACCCTCGCGGTTGGCACAGTCCTGAGGCATAACGTAGGGCGTGAACATGTCGTCGACCGTAGTGCGGTAATGACCGACCGGGTTGGCACGCAGCGAGTCCGGATAGTTCTCGCCCGGGCCGTGGCCATACCACTCGACGGCACGATCGCAACCGGGAACCTCAAAGGAGATGCCGATGCGCGGGATAATGTCCGAATAGTCGCCGTAGGGCTCGCCGGAAACCTTGAGGTCGACGCGACCGCTCGGAAGCACGGTGTAGACAAGCTCGACGCACATGCCGAACGCGCGGACGGGAGGAGCAATACGTTGGCTCACGGTAACGACGACCGCATTGCCGTCCTGCTTCCAAAAAACCTTGCGGGTGGACGTCTGCATTACATCAATGAAGTTGTCCTTCCACAGGGAGTCGTACTCCTGGGCGTGGTTGTCGACGAGCGGATGCCAAAAACCAACCTGGGGACCAGAGGCCATGACGTCACGGCCGGATGCCTTCCACTCGCTCACGGTGCCGTTTACCTTGCTGAAGGTCAGCTCGCCGTTGAGGGAGTGAATGCGAATCTCCTGCTCGGTCTCCTCGACCGTAAGCTCAGGACGAGTGGGAGCCGCAATGGCCGGCGCCGGATGGTTTGCGATGGCAAACTGGTTTGCGCCCAGTTGGAACATCGGCTCGCACCAGACGTGAGCGGCCATGGTGTAGGCGCGCACAGTCAGCAGGGTCTCGCCTACCGCGGCCTCGTGAATCACCAGCGGAAGCTGGACGGACTCACCGGGGGCAACCGCACCGGGCATGAGCGTCTTGCGGCAGACCACGTCGCCGTCCACCAGGGTCTCCGCCGACAGGCAAACATCCTCGAGGGTGGTAAACCAGCGCTTGTTGGTGACAGTCAGCTCGCCCGCCTCGGCGTCATAAGCCATGCGAACCGGGCAGATGACCTGGCCGTACTCGGTAAGGCCCGGGCTCGGCTGCTGCCAGGGGAACACCATGCCATCGATGCAGAAGTTGCTGTTGTTGGGGTAATCGCCGTTGTCGCCGCCATACATATCGTAGGCAATGCCGTCCTCGGTCACAGCAGCCAGACCGTGGTCGCACCATTCCCAGATAAACTGGCCTTGGATGCAATCCCAGCGATCGAAGACCTCCTGATACTCGGACAGGCCTCCGGGGCCGTTGCCCATGGAGTGACCGTACTCGCAATTGATGCGCGGCTTGGGAAACGGATGCTCACCAAAGTCGTTCATCTGCGACACACGGGAGTACATCGTGGAAATGACGTCGACGGTATCGGCGTTGCGGTCCTCCTCGTAGTGGACCGGACGACCATCGAGCTCGTGAGCCTTGGCGTACATCGCGCGGATGTTGCAGCCATAGCCGCTCTCGTTGCCCAGCGACCACATGATGATGCACGCGTGGTTGCGCTCCTGCATCACCAGGCGCTCAATACGGTCGACGTAGGCCGGCTCCCATGCCGGGTCGTCGGTAACCAGGGCGATGTTGCCGATATTCTCGAAGCCGTGGCTCTCCATATCGGTCTCGGCGACCAGCATGATGCCATACTCATCACACAGCTCGTAGAAGCGCGGGTCATTGGCATAGTGAGAGGTGCGCACTGCGTTGATGTTGTGCTGCTTCATGAGCTCCAGGTCGCGGCGTATGCGATCGAGGCCCACGGCGCGGCCCTTGTGATCGTCGTGATCGTGGCGGTTGACGCCATGCATTTTAAAGTAAGTGCCGTTGAGGTAGATATGATTGCCCTCGACCGTCACCTCGGCAAGACCCTGGCGATGCGGGACGTACTCGCTCACCTTGTCGTCGTCGTAGACCTCAAACGTAAGATCGTAGAGGAAGGGGTCCTCGGGATTCCAGAAGTGGGCATCGGTCACGCTGCACTCGGCATGGCTGTCGACGCACTCACCCGTAGCCACCACGTTCTCGCCATCGCTGAGCGTAAACACAACGCGGGAAGCGCCCTCGGCAACCGTATCGAGCGTGATCAGAGCGGCATCGCCCTCGCGGTGCGTGCGGAACCTAAAGTCGACCAGGTGCGCGGCGGGACGCTGCATAAGGTACACATCGCGGAAGATGCCCGAGGCCCACCACATGTCCTGATCCTCGATGTAGCTGCCATCGCTGTACTGCAGGACCTTGACCGCAAACAGGTTGTCGCCCTCGACGAGCGCGTCGGTCACGTCGAACTCGGCAGACAGGCGCGAACCCTTGGTCATGCCGATATACTGACCGTTGACGTACAGCTCGCCATAGCTCTCGATGCCGTCGAAGCGAATGATCTCGCGAGCGCCGGCAGGAACGGCGGGAAGGTTGACGATGCGCTGGTAGACGCCCGTGGGGTCGTCGGAGGGAACGAACGGCTGATCAACCGGGAACGGGAAACCCTCGTCGGTGTAGGCAAGGTTGCCATAGCCGTCCACCTGCCACAGGTGCGGAACCTCCACGTGATCCCACTCGGGCTTGTACGTGGAGAGTTCCTCGTTGGAGACGGCAGCGGGGCCCTCAAAGAGGCGGAACTGCCACGAGCCGGACAGCTGGACAAACCCGCGCGACAGCTCGCGGCTGTACGTTGCAGCGAGATCGGCGGTCTCGTAACCCATAAAGTACGCATGGGGTGCCAGGCGGTTCCTGTGGGTGAGCGCTTGGTTTTCCCAATCGTTAATGGCGTCCATGGTGATGCTCCTTCATCATCGTAGTGATTCTTGTGCAACCGGTTGTCCTTATCTTACGGGCGATGCAAAATACTGTGCAACCGGTTGTCCGCTGAACGGTCGATTTGGCCGGGTTAACGGTGCAACCGGTTGTACAATCGCAGCACTTATGTCACCCTGAGTATCGAAACTCAGCACAAGACATCGTTCTTAAGCTCGTAGGCAACCTCCACGCCCGCTGATATCTCACCCACACGAGACGTATTCGATTTCGGCTTGGTTGCAAAACGACACCGGTCACCGGATATCATGAACGTTGTTCAGGCGCACTATAGTAAGCTGTATCCGCACTAGCCCGTATCAGTGACAACATCGACCGCATTTTCCAGGAGACGCCATGACACAACCAGTTCGCACCGCACCTACGCTTGCCGAGGTTGCCGCAGCTGCCGGCGTGTCGCGCTCCACGGCATCGCGCGCCCTCAACGATTCGCCCCGCATTAGCGAGGAAACCAAAAAGCGCGTCCGCGCGGCGGCCAAGGAAGTCAATTTTGTCCCCAACGCTCGTGGCCGAGCGCTCGCTGTCGGGCGCACGGAAATCATCGCCGTGCTCGTGACCGAGCCTCTGAGTGAACTCTTCAGCGACCCCACCTATAGCGAGTTTTTGAGCGGCATTACCGAGGAACTGTCGGAGTCGTCCTATCTGCCCGTTATCTTGCAGGCGTCTTCTACGCATGAGCGCAACCGCGCACGCGAGCACTTTGAGCGCCGCTCGTTCGACGCCGTGATCGACGTCTCTCCCTACAAAGGCAGCGAGCTGCTCGAGGTGCTGCGCGAGCTGGGCGTACCCACCGTGTTGTGCGGCCAGCTCGAGGGCCACCCCTATCGCGATGTGTTCTCGACGGTCTACTCTGACGACGAAGAGGGCGGACGCTTTGCGGCACTCGCCATGAAGGGGCGCGGCCGCAAAGATATCGTCGCCGTGTTGGGACCGCAAGACAACCCCGCTGTTGTCGACCGCCTGCGCGGCTACCGCGCCGTCTTGGGCGAAGACCTCCCAGACGCAAACGTTATCTATACCGGCTGGAACAGCGGAGACGGCTATCAGGCCATGCACCTGATTCTCGCGCGCAAGATTGCTTTCGATGGCGTGCTCTGCGGATCGGACCGTATCGCGGCTGGCGTCATCACCGCACTCAACGAGGCAGGCCTATCCGTTCCTGCGGACGTTTCTGTCGTCGGCTTCGACGATCACGAGATTGCGACGCGCTGCGTCCCCGCGCTCACGACCGTCCGCCAGCCCCTGCGCGAAGAAGGCCACATGGCCGCCAACATTGCGCTCGACATGATCAAGGGTGCCGAGCCTACCACCTCCGTGATGCACATGCAGCTGATCCAGAGAGACTCGCTATAAGAAACTGGGGCAGGCTTTCTGCCAGACAGTTGTTGCGGAAAGCCTGCCCCGTTTTGAGCGCTCATTCTGGGGCACAGTTTCCGTTAGACAGCTCAACCGGAAACTGTGCCCCATTATTTTGCCGAATTCTGGGTCGCGCTTTCCCAGAGGACCCCCCTTGGGAAAGCGCGACCCGTTCTGGACGCAAATTCCGGGTTGTAGTTTCCCGGCGCACGACGGCAAGCCTCCAAACCATGACGTCACGACATAAAAAACGAGGGAAGGCACGTGTCCTTCCCTCGTTACAGGCAATATGTAGCCGCTTCCCTACATCAGGCGCAGACTGACGTCCTTGAGCTGGGCGCCGCTAACGGCACTCGGAGCGCCCGACATAAGGTCGGAGCCGCTGGCCGTCTTAGGGAACGCCATGACGTCGCGGATGGAGTCGGAACCGGTGAGCAGCATGCACACGCGGTCCAGGCCCAGAGCGAAACCGCCCATCGGGGGCGCACCAAACTTGAGGGCCTCCATGAGGAAGCCAAACTGAGACTCGGCGCGCTCCTCGGTAAAGCCCAGGAGCTTGAGCATGGACATCTGCATCTCGGCGTTGTGGATACGCATACCGCCACCGCCGGCCTCAAAGCCGTCCATGACAAAGTCGTAGGTGCAAGAACCGGCTGCCAACGGGTCGGCCTCGATCTTGGCGATGTCGGTCTCGGTCGGCAGGGTAAAGGGCTGGTGCTCGGCAGCATAGGCCTTGCGATCCTCGTCCCAGTGGAACAGCGGGAAGTTGACGACCCACAGGAAGTCGTGGCCCTCGCGCTTGATCTCGAGCGCATTGGCCATGTGCGAACGCATGCCGCCCAGGATCTCGTCGGAGAGCAAGCGCGGGCCGGCGGCGAACATCACAAGGTCGCCGGGCTCGACATCCATGCGCTCGCGCAGAGCCGCCATCTCCTCGTCCGAGAAGAACTTGACGATGGGGCTGTTGATAGAGCCGTCCTCGCGGAAAGCAATCCAGGCCAGGCCCTTGGCGCCAAACGTGGAGGCCACGCCGGCAAGCTTATCGATCTTGGCACGTGCCCAGGCACCGGCGCCCTTGGCGTTGATGGCCTTGACGACAGAGCCCTCCTCGTTTGCGGCAGTCGCAAAGACCTTGAACTTGGAGTTGGCAAAGATGTCGGTCAGGTCGACCAGGTGCATGCCATAGCGGGTATCGGGCTTGTCGGAGCCATAGGTGTCCATGGCCTCCCAGTAGTCCATGCGACGCAGCGGCGTGGGCATCTCGACGCCCATGCGGCCGAAGGCGTCGGCCAGGACCTCCTCGAGCGCGCTCATGACGTCATTCTGGTCCACGAAGGACATCTCGATATCGACCTGGGTGAACTCGGGCTGACGGTCGGCACGCAGGTCCTCGTCGCGGAAGCACTTGGCAACCTGGTAGTAGCGCTCGACGCCACCGACCATGAGCAGCTGCTTCAGGAGCTGCGGGGACTGCGGCAGGGCGTAGAAGTTACCCGGCTGAATACGGCTGGGAACGATGAAGTCGCGAGCGCCCTCGGGCGTGGACTTGAACAGGGAGGGCGTCTCGACCTCCATGAACTCACGGTTGTGCAGCGCCTCCCGAATGGCAAAGGTAAAGTCGGAGCGCAGCTTGAGGTTGGCCATCATCTCGGGACGACGGAGGTCCAGATAGCGATAGCGCAGGCGGGTGTCCTCGCTCGTCTCGATGCCGTCCTCGATCTGGAACGGCGGGGTGACGGACGTGTTGAGCACCTCGGCGTGGTCGGTCAGGACCTCGATCTCGCCGGTCGCGAGCTTGGTGTTGGTGGTCTCCTCACCACGAGCGCGCACGACGCCGTGGATCTTGATGGGCCACTCGGGACGCATGGTCTCGGCGATCTTAAAGGCATCGCCGTCGGAGTGCTCGGGGTCGAAGGTGAGCTGCGTGATGCCCTCGCGGTCACGAAGGTCGCAGAAGATAAGGCCGCCGTGGTCGCGGCGACGACTCACCCAACCGGTGAGGGTGACCTCTTCGCCCACGTTCTCGAAGCGAAGCTCGCCGCAGGTACGGGTGTGCATGGAATGCTCATCGATGGGACGGGTCTGGCTCATACCAGTGATCCTCCTTTATGGATCTGTGCCGCCCCGTGTCGTTCCGGGCGGCGTCGTACAGATTTGCCCAGCCTGCGTAAACCGCGCAGCCAGACATGGCGTTCTATCTTATCGCACCTGTGTCGATGTGCCGCGGAAAAGTGGCTCCTGCCCAAAGACTTGACGGAGACGAAACAATTGATGCGTCGCGGCACCCGTCTGCACGCGTCACGTGCGACAATATGCCCCAATAAAACAGCACTTGGAAAGGCCCGTCATGACTGCACGGCTCATTGTTATGGATATCGACTCCACGCTCATCAACCAGGAGGTCATCGACCTGTTGGGCGAGGAGGCCGGCGTAGGCGAGCAAGTGGCGAAGATCACTGAGCGCGCCATGCGCGGCGAACTGGACTTTAAGCAGGCGCTCGAGGAGCGCGTGGGGCTGCTTGCCGGCTTGGACGAGAGTGTGTTCGAGCGTACCTTTGAGCGCGTGACGTTTACTCCTGGCGCGCTGGAGCTTGTGCGCTCAGCGCACAGCAAGGGCTGGAAGGTCGGCGTGGTAAGCGGCGGCTTCCATGAGGTGGCCGACAAGATCGTGGCCGCCGCGGGCATCGATTTTTGCCTGGCTAACCGCCTAGAGGTCGTGGACGGCAAGCTCACCGGTAAGCTGGCGGCAGACATCGTGACCAAGGAATCCAAGCTCATCCAGCTGCTGGATTGGGCGGTTGAGTGCGGTGTCGACATGGCCCACACCGTCGCGATCGGTGACGGCGCCAACGACATCCCCATGATTCAGGCCGCGGGCACGGGCATCGCGTTTTGCGCCAAGCCCAAGACGCGCGAAGCCGCCCCGTTTGCCATCGATGAGCGCAACCTGATGCTCGCCATGGACATCATCCTGCGCGACTAGTCGATCCTTCTAACAAGAGAATCAGTCTGTCCTATAGTTTCCGAACAATTTTGTCTTAGTGTTCGGAAACATACCCTTTGAGTGCTAGACTTTGCGCCGTCGAAGGGAACATATATGGATAAGCGAGATCTTGAGCAATTGCTGAGCGATGTTGCCGGCGGAGTAGTCACCCCGGCAGTCGCCCTCACGCGCCTCCAGACGGCGCCAACCGCCGATCTGGGTTTTGCGCAGCTCGATCTTTCGCGCGGGGTGCGCCAGGGAGCCGGCGAGGTTGTCTACGGCGCCGGTAAAACCGCCGAGCAAATTGCCGCCATTATCGAAGCGCTGCGCGATGCCGGTCAGGAGCGCATCCTGGTCACGCGCCTGGATGCCGAAAAGGCAGCCCGCACCTCGGAGCTCCTCGGCAACGGCATCGACCTGGGATATGTCCCGGACGCGCAGCTCGCCCTCGTGGGCGGCAAGCCCTCCCCTACCGGCAACGGACGCATCGTCGTCGCCTGCGCCGGCACGAGCGACCTGCCCGTCGCCGAGGAAGCCGCGTTGACGGCCGAGTTCTATGGCAACGAGGTCGACCGCCTCTACGACGTGGGTGTCGCCGGCCTGCACCGCCTGCTCGCTCATGCCGAGGAACTTGCCCAGGCGCAGGTGGTCATCGCCATCGCCGGCATGGAAGGCGCCCTGGCGAGCGTTATCGGCGGTCTGGTGAGCTGTCCGGTCATTGCCGTTCCCACCAGCGTGGGCTACGGCGCGAGCTTTGGTGGCGTAGCCGCGCTGCTCGCCATGCTCAACTCCTGTGCCAGTGGCGTTTCGGTCGTCAATATCGACAACGGCTTTGGTGCCGCCTACCAGGCAAGTCTTATCAATCATCTGAGCGCCGGTACATCCCGCGCCCGTTAAGGAGCATTCCATGTCCAACCATCAGCATACGCTTATCATCGACGGCACCTCGGGCATCAGCGGCGATATGACCGTCGCGGCCCTGCTCGACCTGGGCGCCAGCGAGGAGCACCTGCGCGAACAGCTCGCCACGCTGCCGGTCGACGGCTTTGAGATTGCCGTTACACGCGTAAACAAGCATGGCATCGACGCCTGCGACTTTGACGTTCAGCTGGCAGAGGAGCTCGAGAACCATGATCACGATATGGCCTGGCTCTACGGCAACGAAGCGGGCACCGAGCACATGCACGAGCATGAGCACCACCATCATGACCATGACGAGCACGAACACGAGCACTGCCACGAGCATGACCATGAGGGTCACCATCACGCCCACCACCATCACCACCGTTCTTTGGCGGATGTCACCGCCATCATCGATGGCTCACGGCTAAGCGATGGTGCCAAGCGTCGTGCCCTCGCCATTTTTTCCGTACTCGCCGATGCCGAGGCAAAGGCTCACGGCAAAACGCCCGACACCGTCCTGTTTCACGAGGTGGGCGCCGTCGACTCCATCGTCGACGTCTGCTCTGTCGCCATCTGCCTCGACGACCTTGGTATTGAGGACATCGTGGTCGAGTCGCTCTCCGAGGGTCACGGCACCATCCACTGTGCCCACGGCCTCACGCCCATTCCCGTCCCCGCTGTCGTCAACCTGTGCCAGGCGGGCAATATCGCCCTCACGCCTGCACCGGTCGCCGGCGAGCTCGTGACGCCGACGGGCGCCGCCATCGTCACCGCGCTGCGCACGTCCGACCAACTGCCCTCACGCTACCGCATCGAAGCCGTCGGCTACGGCGCCGGCAAACGCCCCTACGAAGGTTGCTCCGGTACGCTCCGCTGCCTACTCGTTCACGCGGACGCATAGCCATGGATGCCCGCAAGGCAAAAAGCCGCGCTGCCATCGTTACGGCGTTCTCCGAGCTCCTGTGCGAGAAAGACTACGGCAAGATCACCGTCGGCGACATCATCGCTCGTGCCCACGTAGGTCGGGCCACGTTCTACGGGCTCTTCAAGAGCAAAGATGACCTGCTCGCTGAGCTCGTGCGCGATATCTGCACCCATGCCCTCGACGATGACGGTACGCCCCTCGATGACCCACTCGTACAGGTCGAGCATATCCTCAACAACCTCTGGAATCGTCGGCAGGGTGTACGGGCACTGGTAGCCGGCGCCGGCTCACGCGTCTTCGCCGACTGCTTACGCAAGACCATCATGTCACGAGCAGCCGAAACCGTGCCCGTCGACCCCTCAGGCCCCGCCGGCACCATGGACCGAAGCTTCCTACTACACCACATAGCCTCAAGCTTTGTAGGAATGGTCCAATGGTGGGCCTGGCACAATTTCCAAGCAGATAAAGCCGACGTAGCCAAAGACTACCTCTCAGCCATAAAGCCCCTCTTCACCTAAGTAAGAAGCTCATCCCAAAGCAACGCCTCAACCCAGAGCGCCACGCATCCCAAAGTGCCACTCGCGCTTCAATGCCCCCCCCAACAGCAACAAGCCCCTCCCATCCAAATCCAAATTAAGATTTATATGTTGGATTGCTTGCTCGAGCGCAGCAAAGACCCCGCAGCTGGCCGTATGGGGTAACTTCCCAGCGCATTCCGCAGGACGAAAGAACCCCCGCCGCACGAATGAACTGCACCCCAAAACTTGGACGGCTTAAATAAGAACTACACCGCAAGGGACTGTCTCCGGAACTCCTCCGGGGTCAGTCCCTTCAGTTTAACCTGGCGCCTCCTCGTGTTCCAATGGACCACGAAGTCGTCGAGG
>DBFOME010000087.1:0-9089 GCA_048430645.1 Collinsella sp.
GTGCTCTACCGACTGAGCTATACAGGCACTTGACGGGTGGGAGCTATAGGATTCGAACCTATGTAGGCAGAGCCAACGGGTTTACAGCCCGTCCCCATTAACCACTCGGGCAAACTCCCAATCGTTCAAGTATCCGCAGGTCCTTTGGTCTTTTGGACCGCCGCCCCCGCGAACGAAGAAGATAATACGATGCCACCTTGGGGGCTGTCAACGAAAACCTCTAGATACACGGTGCCGGGCGTATCTATATAGCCGTGACCTGCGGTTTTGTTGAGTTTGGATATGAAGGACGGTGGTTTTGGATACTGAGGTGACGTTTCCCGAGGTAACACTTTGGTGTAGTGGAGTACACCTTCAGGATCGAACTTCGATAACGGCTTATTTGCACCTATATATAGGTCGAGATCGGGCTTCCACGCCACGATCGAGCGTGGATTATCTCCCACTTTTAGCGCGGCTCTAAGGCCAAAGTGGCAGATTATCCACGTTCATTCTCCAGGCGAGAGAACTGTAAAGCCGCAACTACTCGGGCCAGGCCAAAGTAGACCCATAGAGCGGCTCCCCCTTGGTGCAGGGGTAGCGACTCAAGTAACACGACGATAGCAAGTCGAAAAAATAAGTCATGGCGTATTTCGAATAAACGCCGAGTCGGTCAATTCCGTTTCCCGCATTACCAAGACGATATACACGGTCAAAAGACCTCGATTTGTCATCGTTGCTAAACGCAGTAATTAGAATCTTCCTGCCCGAACGGCAATCAAGATACTCACGCGCCTGTGACGCAAATAGCCCGGAGACCGATACGAGAATTATCAATGACTGCGAAGCGTCTCCCATGTTTTTCAATTCCGCGACGTTAGCCCCAGCAACTATGCGAACTATCTTGCCCGCATAAAACATTTCCTGCTGAAATCGTACGAGATTGGCGCTCACATTATTGGTGCACCAGATTTCAACGTTTTTATGGCCATCAATTTCGTCGACAAGATGCTTAATAGCGATATCGGACACGCCGCTTTCAACCTCAGCGAACATCTCGATCATGCGAACGTCGAGCTCTGCCCTGTACTCCTCGTAGCCAAATTCCTCCTCTCGATGGCTTAAGTCGCTTGGAAAGACTGACTGAGTAAATGATTCTTTCAAATCGCTAAGAGACTGGTAGCCCAATCGATTGCAGAAACGACGAACAGCGGAACGGGTCACGAATGCATCGCGGGTTATTGCGGCAACATTGATTTCGCTCGAACGCCTAATGTGAGCGATGAGATATCGAGCGATGGCGGCATCGTTTGACCCAAACTCGCTGTTGATGATGGAGCTAATGCGATTGAGCACATCGAAGTCATTGATATTCACGTGATCCCTCTTTCCGCTCTCCTCGAAATCATGATTCATTTATTGAATCAAACAGCTTTGGTCGTTCTCCTATGATTCAAATCAGTTGACGTCATCTTAATCATAATTCCGCCACACGTATCCACCGTGTTGAATGATGGAAAGGGGATTCATGGGCAACGTGAACAACATGCCGTTTCTCTGGGGTTCCGCCACGGCGTCTTATCAGTGCGAGGGTGCCTGGAACGAAGACGGCAAAGGCCTTGGTGAGTGGGATTTCTTTAGCCACACAAGCAATAAGAACATCAACCATGTTGACGGTGATGTATCTTGCGACTTCTACCATCGCTATGAAGAAGATATCCGCATGATGAAAGAAGGCGGACAAAACACCTATCGCTTCTCTCTTTCATGGAGTCGAATCATCCCCACCGGTATCGGCAAAGTGAATGAAGAGGGTATCGATTTTTATAATCGGGTCATTGATTGCTGCCTCGAAAATGGCATAGAGCCCAACGTTACGCTGTTCCATTACGATCTGCCATTCACGCTTGCTTGCAAAGGCGGATGGCTGAACAACGACATGGCAGAGTGGTTCTGCAAATACGCCAAGATTTGCTTTGAGCGCTTTGGAGACCGCGTCAAAATCTGGGCTACCGTTAACGAGCCGCATTTCTACAGCTACTGCGTAAACATGTTGGGCAACTATCCCCCCAATCGATCGCTCGATGTTCAGTCGTACATGCAGTTTCAGTACAACCTGATGCGCGCAAGCGCACTCGCAGTCCGAGCATATCGTCAAATGGGCTACGACGGCATCATCGGCGCCGTCCACGATGGCGGCGTTGTCGAACTCGACCCGGCAACCGAGCACCCCGATGACGTATTTCGATACGCAGACTTTTTCGCCAATCGCATGATTCTGGCACCAGCGCTTCAGGGTCAACTGCCGCCAGAAATGGACGAAATCCTTGAAAAACTTGGCGTCTCGCTCTATCGATCCCCAAATGACGTAGAAGAATTCAGCGACGGTAAAGTCGATTTTATTGGACTCAACGTGTATTGCCGAGAGTATGTAACCGACTGGCACGGTGGAGAGCTTGCCGTTTCGGCGAACAATAAGGGCGGTTCGAGCAAAAAGGTCGAAGGAAAATGCATTGCGCCCTTGTTTGAAAGCGCCCGCGACAGCAATGTTCCCCGCAATAAATGGGGCCGCGAAATACTCCCAAGTTGCATGTATTCAACCATCATGGATGTCCACGAGCGCTATGACGCGCCCCGCATCTTTATTACGGAAAACGGACATGGCGCCTATGAGCAACCAGACGCAGACGGAATGATCCACGATGATGACCGCATCGAGCTTCTGGGCCAGTTCATCGAGCACATGATGAGGGCTAAGCGCGACGGCGCGCGCGTTGAGGGCTACTACCTCTGGTCGACGATGGATCTGTATAGCTGGATCAACGGCTACGAAAAACGATACGGACTTGTCCATATCGACTTCGAGAACAATCTGGAGCGCACCCCCAAAAAGAGCTGGTATTGGTACCGAGACCTTATCTCGAAGTATCAGGAGCAGGAAGGTTAGGAGAAAGAGATGAAATATCAGGCAATGTCCGAAACAGTCCTAAAGGCTGTTGGCGGCAAAGAGAACATTACATCGGTAACTCATTGTGCGACGCGCCTTCGCATCGACGCACGAGACACCTCGATCATCGATCTCCAGCTCGCCAAATCGGCCGACCAGGCGCTCGGGGCAGTAGTCAGCGGTGGCCAGCTTCAGGTGATCATCGGCCCCAACGTCACCGAGGCTTACAACGACTTCCTCGACTTCGCGGGAATCGAAGTCGGCGGTGGCACGGTTGCCGACGATGCCCAAACCGCCAAAGACCTTGCAGAAGGCATTAAAAGCGGTAACACCGCCATGGGCTTGATTGAGAAATTCGGGAACGTCTCTGCACAGGTATTCATGCCCATCGTCCCGGCGCTCATCGTTGGCGGACTCATTCTTTCGATCAAGAATCTCCTGGTCAATTATTGTGGATTGAGCACCGATAGCGGAACCGCCCAGGTTCTGCTGGCGATCTTCAGCGCCTCATTTAGCTTCCTGCCCGTTTACCTCGGCTATCAGCTCGCCGCCGTCATGAAGATGCAGCCTATCATGGGCGCACTGCTGGGCGCAATCATGATTAGCTCGTCTATTAGCGGTGCTGAGGGTCTCGACTTTCTTGGCATCCCCATCCCGACGAATGACTACTCGAGCACGGTGGTGCCAATCGTACTGGGCGTTGTGTTCATGTACTTTGTTGATCGCGGTCTTCAGAAAATCATCCCCGACATTACCAAACTGTTCTTGAAGCCGCTGCTCACCATGTTCATCGTCGTGCCTGTTGAGCTGATTATCCTCGGCCCCGCCGGCAGCATGATGGGCTACGCGCTGAGTGATGCCGCCACGTGGCTCATGGATAACGTGGCATTTATCGCTACTCCAATCCTTGCAGCCCTTAACCCCTATTTTGTCATGCTCGGTCTTGATAAGGCCTACATCGCGATCGAAGTTACGAGCTTGGCGCAGCTCGGCTGGGCGCCCATCATCTTTGGCTTCATCTCAAACCTCTGCATTGGCGGCACGAGTCTCGCCTTGGCAACTGCAATGAAAGGCAACAAGGAGAAGAGAGGTATGGTCACCACGGTTGCCGTCACCGCACTCTGTGGCGTAACTGAGCCCGCATTTTATGGCTGCCTCATCGAGCGTCCCCGCCTGCTTGTCGGCACGGCAATCGGCGCCCTCTGCGCGGGACTCCCTGCAGGTATCTTCGTCCTGAAGGAGTATGTTGCGGGAGCATGCCCCGGTCTTCTTTCTGCGCTGATCTTTATCGCTCCCGATGGATCCATGGGCAACTTCGTACTGGCGTGCGTTGTCGCCGTCATCGCCATCGTCGTCTCGTTCATCGCTGCACGCGTGATCATCAAGAAGAATCCCAACTATATTGAGTAGATGCCCGCTGCTTGCATTGGGGACATCCTCGGCAGACCATTAGCAAGAACCCAAGAAGTCCCTTAGGAGCTCGATTAATCCATTCGGATTCCTCAGGCACAAACGACCCCGATTCCACAATGAAATCGGGGTCGTCGTTTCTAAAGCCTTCGATAGACAATCGGTGTTTACCTTAGCTCCCTATCCAAGTTAATTATCCACGCTCGTTCTCCGGTCGGAAGATTTTCTTCGCTCGCGTGTCCAGAAATCCACGCTCGAGCAGAACATCCAGGTCCGCACCCGCCCTTGTCTCGATCTGTAACAGCAAGAGGCCTATTCCGCTTCTACATGTTACAGATCAAGATATTCCTAAAACACCCTAAGTTTCATCTCAATCTGTAACAGTTAGATGCCAAATATCGGTCTTGGTGTTACAGATTTAGACAAACTGGAGGACGAGACAAACCAAAAACGGGATGGGCGCTAACCTGATGGCGCGCCACCTAAATAGAAACGGGCTCTGTCCCATATAGAGACAGAGCCCGAAACTCTCATGGAGCCAGTGACAGGAATCGAACCTGCAACCCACTGATTACAAATCAGTTGCGCTACCGTTGCGCCACACTGGCACACTTGGCGCTTTCGCGCGAAGCCTGTTAAGAATAATGGAATTGCGGACGGGGCGCAACAGGCCGCACGGCGTTATATAAATATGCAAAATCCAGCAACAGCGCGTACCAGGCCCGTTCATTTCTGTCAGTGCGCCCTCAATCTTAAAACCATTCGCCAGAACGAATAGTTTTAATTACAATTGGCTATATAAAACTATTCGTTCTGGCGAAGGGTTTCGCGATGTTGACTACCAAGGAAGCAGCCGAGCTGCTCGGCATCAGCCCGCGCAGGGTGCAGGAGCTCATTAAGAACGGCGCGCTGACCGCCCGCAAGGCTTCTGGCGTGTGGCTCATCGACAAAGACAGCGTAGACGCGCGACTCCGCTCCGCAACCAAAAGAGGGGGACGACCTCGTCGTGGGCATGGGAAAAGCGAAGTCGCATTTACCCTCATGAACCGCACGCACGAAGTAGCCCAACTGGTCTACAGCACATCGCGAAAAGACTTCACCCACATCGGCGCCGACGTCGATTACGCCCACGCCCCTATTGGAGTATTTGGCCCTAATAGCCCCATATCGCTCGACTCCTTCCGCATCTGGTGGCGCGGCCGCGGTATCCCGCTCGCACGCATTGGACTAGCCTCCCTGCTTGCAGAAGCCGCAGTCGATGTTCCCGATGAACTCGTCCAGCGAAATCTTGGCCTCTCCTTATCCGACCAGTATTGGATTAGGCCCCAAGACTCCGGTCTCGCCTGGGAGGATATCAACTTCTTCAATAACGCCTTTGATGACGTCTCGCTGTCCATTGCGCCCTTTGCCCCAGAGGGAAAAGCGGCTGCCGCAAAGCCCGATAACACCTCGGACGGCAATCTTCAAAAGTACTGGACATGCGAGGATGACCGTCGAATCCTCCACAAGGCAGGTGCACATCTAAACCAGGAACCTTATAACGAGCTGGTGGCGACTGCACTTCACCGTCGCATCCTAAACGCTTGCGATTATGTGCCTTACTCGCTCGAGGGCACGGGCACTTCCGCCCTGAGCATATGCGATGTCTTCTTAACTGATGAAGAAGAGTATGTCCCTGCGTTCTATGTAAACCAGCATGCAAATGCAGACGAGCGACTAACCGATTACGAACGGTATGTAGCAAACTGCGAGGAGCTTGGAGCGACGGATATAAAAGACGCCCTTGACCGCATGATCGTATGCGATGACATCATTGCCAACTATGATCGCCATTGGCGCAACTTTGGCCTTGTGCGAAACGTAAACACGCTAGCCTGCAGACCTGCCCCTATCTTCGATTCGGGCTCATCACTCTGGTGCAACATATCACTAGAGGAGCTTAGGGCGGGAGAGCACAGTTTTACCAGCGCACAATTTCATTCAAGCCCCGCCAAACAAATGTTGCTCGTCGAGGACATGGGCTGGTTTGACGGCGACAAACTCGAGGGTTTCGTTGACGAGGCAATCGAAATCCTATCCAAAAACGACGCTCTTACAGCGAGACTGCCTTATCTAAAAGAGGCGCTAACATGGCGCCTCGAAAGAATGATCGACATCGCTGAATGGAGTTAGCGAGACAGCATCGCCCCGCCAACTCCCCTACCTCCCGCGCAGAGCTTTGAGCTTGGCCAGGGCCTCGGGGCTTAGACGGCTGCCCAGGGTCATCTTGATCTGCGGGGCCTCCTCGGCCTCGTGCACGTCGTTGTCGATCTGTTTGATCTCGTCCACCAGCATACGGCTCGAGATGCGCGTGACGCCCTTGCCCATGACGACGGCCTGGATCGTGCCGTCGCTCGATACCACGGAGCACGCGCGGCCTTCCTCGCGCGCCTCGATGCAGAGCTTTTGCACCACGGTATCGGCAGAAACGCCCGTCGGCGAAAACTCGATGCGCACGCCGCGGGCCGGCAGGTTGGGGCGCTCGTTGGAGATATTGCCCGCGCCGTCGAACACGATCACGGCCTCGTAGCGGCCCTGGGCAAAGGCGGCGACGTCGTTGATGAGGGCGGTGCGTGCCATATCGTGAACGTCGCTGGAATACGGATCGTCTGAATGGTCGTACACGAGCTTTTCGTAGCGCGGCGTGCAGTGGATCACGTTGTAGCCGTCGACCACCAGCAGCTCGGGCTTATTGGAGTGCACCGTCGAGACCGGGTCGGCGATGGCCTGCGCAAACGCATTGCCGCCCACGCCGTAGGTCGCGGCCGAAACAATCGGCTTGGCCGAGCCCTCGCCAAAGCGCTTGGCCTTGGACTTGGCACGGTTCTTTTTGGACATGCGCTACTCCTCCCCCATGAGCTCGCCGACGTTGCGGCGCAGCCACTCAAAGCACAGCGCCGTGGTCGCCTGGGCAACATTGAGGCTCTCGGTCATGCCGCGCTGGGGAAGCTTGGTCATAAAGTCGCATTTCTCGAGCACCAGGCGCGAGATGCCGTCGCCCTCGGAGCCCATGACGAGCGCCACGCGGCCCTCGAAGGGAGCATCCCAGCAGCTGCCCTCGGCGTGCTCGGAGGCGCCGCCCACCCAAAAACCAGCGGCCTTGAGGTCATCGAGTGCACGGGCAATATTGGGAACCTGCGCGATAGGCAGATGCATGACAGCACCGGCCGAGGTCTTGTAGCTGCCCACGGTCACGCCGGCGGCACGCTTGTTGGCGATGACGACGCCGGCCGCGCCCACGACCTCGGCGGAGCGCACAATGGCGCCAAAGTTGCCGTCGTCGGTCACATGGTCGAGCACGACGACAAGCGCCGGACCGTCGCCTGCGCGGTCGAGAATATCGGCGACATCAGCATAGGGGAAGTTGCCAACCTCGAGTGCGATGCCCTGATGAGCGCCATGGCTCGACAGTGCGTCGAGCTGCGCACGCGGCACATACTTAATGCGGACGCCCGCGGCATTGAGGTCGTCGACCAGGCGCGACAAGGCGGCATCGCGCTCTCCACCCTCGACAATGAGCGCGCACTTGATGGGAAAACCAGTGCGTAGCGCCTCGGCGGCAGCACGACGACCTTCGATAAACTCGCCCTTGGGAGCCTGGACAGCGTCGCGGTTGCGATCGCGCTGCGGACGTGCGGCCTGGGCGCGATCGCGCTGGCCCTTGGGAGCGGCAGCGCGGTCATTGCGGCGAATCGGACGCGAGCCAGAAGCAGCCTGCTTGCCGCCACGAGGCGCACGCTTGCGATTGTCGGCCATAAAGCGACCTCCTAAATACAACTATCAAACGAAACAAAATAAACGACCGCCCATGAATATTAATTCGGGCGGTCGGTACGGGTTTTCCAAGTGCCCGAGATTGCCGTGAAAGAGGAGCGACGCGTACTTGAGTACGCGAGCGACGGTTTGAACGGCAAGGTCGGGTGCTTGGGAAACCCGCGGGGATTAGAGAGATTTGATACGAGTGCCGGCGGCGGTATCTTCAATCGTCAGGCCCAGGTCCTTGAGCTGGTCGCGGATGGCGTCGGCCAGATCCCAGTTCTTGGCGGCGCGGGCCTCGGCGCGGGCCTCGAGAATCTTGGCAGCGGCCTCGTCCACGTCGTCACCCGTGTAGGCAACCAAACCGGCGGCAACGCCCAGCAGGCCCAGCGGCAACTCGACCTTGGGCTCGGGGAGCTCAACGCCAAGCGTATCGAGCAGCTCGGCCAGCGTGTCGGCGGCGGCAAGCGCGGCGGCCTTGTCGGCAGCGTCGCCCGCCTGCTCCAGGTACTGGTTGCACTCGGTCACAAAGCCAAAGACGGCACCCATGGCACCAGCGGTGTTAAAGTCGTCGTCCATGCACTCCTTAAAGGTGGCACGAGTCTCGGCGGCCTTGGCGGCAAACGCCTCGGCGGCAGCCGCATCGGCATCGGCCGTCGCATGGTTCGCGGCCCAGCGCAGGTTCTCGACCGTACCGGCGATACGCGTGAGCGAGTTCTCGGCACCCTCCAGGCGCTCCCAAGAAAAGTCGAGCGGCGAGCGATAGCTCGTCTGCAGCATCAGCAGGCGCAGGGCGGCAGCGGAGTGCTGCTCGAGGACCTCGGCCAGCGTAAAGAAGTTGCCGAGCGACTTGGACATCTTCTCGCCGTCTACCAGCAGCATGCCCGTGTGCATCCAGGTGTTGGAGAAGCCCTGGTGCCAGGCGCAGGTGGCCTGGGCGCACTCGTTCTCGTGATGC